>NZ_JBIAUP010000009.1:0-319217 GCF_042892945.1 Streptomyces sp. NPDC001678
TCTGCTCCGACGAACAACTCCCCTGGTCCTTCCTCACCCACACCGGACTGACCATCCACCCCCAACAACCACAGAACTAACGAAAACCTCAGTAGGAGGCGGTTCCTCCGGGTGGCGATGCCGCCGTGTCCGCCTTGAAGGAGCGGTCGCCCGCGAGTGCGCCCAGCAGGAACCCGGCGTATCCGGCGAGCAGGAGCAGCAGGACGCGCCCGCTGCCGCCCTCGTCGGTCCGTGGGTAGAGTCCGTCGGCGGCCAGGACGAGGGCGACGTCGAGGAGTTGTCCGACGACCACGACGGCGATGCCGAGACGGATCCCGCGTCCGGCCGGGAGCAGCCGGCCGGCCAGGACGCCGATGCCCGTGAAGACGGTCGCGACCGCCGCCGCGGCCGGCGTGGTCGGAGCGTCCGCGAGGGTGGGGGCCAGGGCCGTGACACCGGCCGAGGCGGCCACCCAGATCACGAAAGCCCCCACGGTCTCGGGCCACACGTGCACCAGCCGTCGTTTCCCCATCGAGCCGCACCGCCGTTCACCTAGTATGTAGCGATCGCTACATACGCTACACGGCACCTGAGGAGAAGCACATGTCCCGTCGCGAGGAGTTGCTGAACGCGGCAGTGCGTTACGTGGGGGAGCACGGCCTCGCAACGCTCACCCTGCGGCCCCTCGCCGCCGCGCTGGGCACCAGCGACCGGATGCTCGTGTACCACTTCGGCAGTCGCGAGGGGCTGGTGATGGCACTGCTGGACCGGGCGTTCGCGGACTTGGCCGTCATGTGGCAGGGGCAGCGGGTCGCCAAGCCGTCCGATCTGGTGCGCGCACTGTGGCAGGCCCTCGCGGAACCGAACGCCCGCGTGGCCATGCGGCTGTATCTGGAAGCGGCCGCACTGGCCGACGCGGACGAGCTGTGGCGCGAACGGTTGGTGCCGGCCACGTCGTCCTACCTCCGCACCGCGGAGCAGTGGCTCGTCGGCGCCGGTATGCCTCCCGCCGTCGCCCCGGGCGCCGCCCGTCTCGCGTCCGCCGCCCTGGACGGCGTGCTGTTGCAGCTGGGTATCGACGGGGACCGGGCCGCGGCGACGGAAACCGTGGAGCTGCTGGCCCGCCAGCTCGACCAGCTGGCCGAGTGAGTTCCCGACCCCTCGGCCACGCCCTTGCCGGGGCCTGATTCCTCCACCGGATTCAGGCCCCGGTCGCTTCGTGCTCAGTGCGGGAGCCGGCGGTACGCGTCGACGTAGTTGCGCAGCAGGGCCTCGTGGGTGCCGTTGATGATTTTGGCGAGCGGGGGATAGGCGCCGAGAAGTTTTATGAGCCCCTTCTCGTTGAGTTCTTTCACGAGCTCCTTCTTCCTGCCCTCGGCGAAGTATTCGTCGAACGCCTTGGCGTCTCCCGCGAGTTCCGCCAGTCTGGTGTCGTCCGGAATGCGGAAGAGGAGATCCAGCAGGTCTTTTGCCTTGTCACGCGGCACGTGGTAGGAGCCGGGGCCGGGATTGAGGACGCGCTTGTCCCACTCCTCACGGCGGGCATGGCTCTGGGTGTAGGTCTGGCGGAGTGCGGCGAGGCGCTTGCTGACGGGGTCCGTCTTGGGCGTGTCCAGTTTCAGGATGGCCTTGACGAGCCTGTCGCCGTCGGTGACGACGGAGCAGTCGGGGTCGAACACCCTCTTGTCCTCGCCGCGGGCCTTCCCGAGGGACTTCGCCAGGGCCTCTCCTTCCTGGTCGCCCGTACCGAAGGAGACGCCGTCCTCCAGGCCGGTGAGGCCGTCCAGGAGCTTGATGAAGGTGTTGGGCTCCGGGAGGTAGACGGTCCTGGGGTCGATGCCGGCCATCGCGACGCGGACGTCCCGGTCCATGGCGGCGGCGATGTTCACCCGCGGATCGTCGTTCGCGAGGAGGCGGTAGCCCCCGCTGAAGAGGTCGGGCCAGTCCATCTCCCGCAGCCGGTCCGCCACCTTGTCGAACAGTTCTTTTTCATCGGGAGCCCTGAGCGACTTCACATCGGCGTCGCCGGTGTGGAAGTAGATCGGCTTGGATCCGTCACCGTCGGCGTACAGCGCCTCCGCGAACTCCCGCGCCCGGTCGCTTCCGGCGATGGCCTGCCGGATGGCGCCGTAGGGGATGGTCTTCTGATCGCCGAGGTTTTTGCTGTTGCTCGGCGCGCGCCAGAGGAAGGAAAGGACCGCGACCGGGAAACCGGGTTTCTCGCGCTGCCATGCGTCGGCGAATTCCTTGATGATCCGCTTCTGCCGGCTGACGCGCTTCTCGCGGTCGGCGGCGCTCTCGGCGTAGGGATAGCCCTCGTTGAGCCCGATGACGAGCGCACACCCCTGCCGGGTCCTGGTGGCCTCGTCGCGGTAGCGGCGTGCCAGTTCGAGGAGCTTCTTGTGGTCGTCGACCTTGGCCGGGACCATGGCGACGAAGCCCACCTCCCCCTTGCGGGGTTCGGGGCGGCCGACCGCCTGCCCCGGGTTGATATCGGTGATCGGCCCCGAGGACGCTTTACCGGTGGCCGAGGTCCCGGCCCGGTTCCGGTTGACGATCACCCCTGCCTGCTTGCGCTGTTCCTCGGGAAGGCTGTCGGGGCTCAGCCGCCGGGGCCGGGAGGTCTCGGCGGGCTTGCCCGGGCTGCGATGGCACGCGCGCTGCTCGACCAGGTAGCCCCGGTCCAGGAGCGGGGCGCCGATCTTGCCCCGGTGGTCCCGCACGCCGGCCGCCGCGGCCTGGTCGACGGTGCTCAGGAACGTCTCCAGGGCTTTGAGGAAAGAGGTGTCGCCCTTGTAGACGAAGCTGCTCGCGCCGGCGAAAAGACGGTGAGGGACGCGCTTGCGGGGCACTGCCAGATGGAGAACGCGCTCCACCCTCGTCAGCGCGACGTAGGCGATGCGGTGCCGGAGGCCCAGGTCGCGGGCGATGGCGACCTCGGTGACCCCGCGCACGCGCTTGCGCTGCTGCCAGGTGGCCGCGGCATCGCGCAGGGCGGCGCGGCTGTCGGCGTCCCGGCGGCCCGCGCGTACGACCGCACGCGCGTGGTGGTCGAAGGCCACCCGCTCGGCCCGTACTTCGGCCCGGGAGGACGAGATCCGCCGGCCCTTGCGCCGCTCCACCACGCCGTCGATCCACTCCAGGGCCACGTCGCTGCCGTGGGTGCGGATCTCCTCCCAGTTGACACCGCGCAGTACGACAAGTCCTTGATCCGTCTCCGCGACCGGGAGCGGGTAGAGGTACCGCAGGGACAGCTCGCTGCCTGTCGCCCGGTAGAACGCCTCACGCTCCTGGAGCGTCTCGGACTTCCCGGTGTCGCGTGCCTCCACCGGGCCCGGGTTCCTCTTGCTGACCTCGTAGCCGATGCCGTACCGCTCGCGGAACAGCCGCTCGGTCTCGGCCAACGCGGCCTGCCGCACCTTGGCGCGTTCGTCGTTGTCGTGACCCGCGTCGTCCATGGTCCCGGCCAGGGCGTGGGCAGCGTGGATCAGCTCGTGCGCGAGGATCATCTCGGGGGCCGTGGCCACGTCGTCGGAGAGCATCAGCACCCGTGGGTGGAAGGACACGACGGAGTACGCGCCCAGGCCGTTGTAGAGCGGTCCCCCGAGCCTGTGGTTCAGTGACCACTGGGCGGGGTTGCCGTCCGTGGCCTGCGCGATGATGACGTTGATCCCCGCGAGGTCCCGTCGCTCCGGCACCGGACCGCTCTTCCGGGAGCCGTGGTGGCGGTACAGGACCCGGGTGCTGATGTCCTCGTGCCGGTCCTCCGGCCCACCGTAGGTGCCGTCCGGGTCGGGCAGCGGCCGGGCGTGGCCCAGGAACTCGACGAGGCGCTTGCCCGCTTCGGAGGACTCGATCCGCCGGAGCAGGAAGTCGACCTCCTTCATATAGTCCTTGGCGTCCAGTTCGAGGCCGGGCTCGGCAGGGGAGTCGTCCAGGTCGAGGACGTCCGGGTCCGTGCACACGGCGATGCCGGGCCGTACCACGGTCAGGGGCAGCGGCTCGCCGCCGAGCCAGGCGATGTCGATGCGGGACTCCCTGGCCGCCCGGACCGGCAGCGGTGGTATCAGGCGGGCGAGGTCGAGCCCTTTGAGGCGACTCATGAGGGGGTGTTTCCTTTCGGGGAGTCCGCGAGGGGATTCAGTCCGTGACGACCAGGACGGCCCGTGCCTGCCGGGCGTCGGTGGTCAGGACCAGGGAGGCGGCGGCGCCGGCCGCCGTCGGCGCGGTGTACCGCAGCGAGACCTTCTCGACGGCGGGCAGCAGGTTCGGCAGTCCCGCCGTCGGCGCGCCGGTCGCGGGCAGCAGGGGAGCGAGCGCCTCCGCGAGCGTGATGCCTTCCTGGGCGGCCCAGGTCGCGGACCAGCTCGTCGCGTCCGGATCCTTGTCCGCCACGAGGTCCAGCTCCATCAGCGACGACTCCGGGCCGCCGAGGAGGAGGGAGCCGGTGGCCTCGACCTCGGACGGGCCGTCCCCCGTGCTGATCCGCGTGGTGAGGTGGGCGCGGGCCCGCAGCCCTGCGGGCAGCGGGAACTCGGCGGATCCGGCCGCGGCGAACAGCCGTCCGGACGGCGTGGGGACGATCTCGAAGCACAGCTCCCGCAACGTCAGCTCCGCCAGGGAGGCGGGCAGGCCGCTGCCCAGGGTCTGCTCGGTCCAGGCACTGATGTCCCGCAAGGCGATGCGGTCCGCCTCCACGGTCAGTCCCCAGCCCCGGGCGGTCCTGGCGGCCCGCACTCCGATCCGGGTGCCGCCCACGACGAGCGTGCCCGCCAGAGTGACCTCGAGCGCGCGGTCCCCGCCGCCGGACACCAGCACCGACTGGTCCTCGATCCGTACGCCCGCGATCTCCAGGGGACTCAGGAGCTCGCCCGCGACGACGAAGACGCCTTCCCGGAGGTCGCACAGGAAGGAGAGCCGTCCCATGCCGTTCTGGGCGATGTCGGGTGCGGCCCGCTCGAAGAGGCCGCCGCCGTCGGCGAGTTCGCCGTGCGCCGTCAAGGCGGGCAGCTCGACCGTGACGGCGCTTTCCAGTCCGCCCACGGACAGGTGCCCGCTCAGCTCGACCGACAGCCCGCCCCAGCCGTCCTGCCGGTCGGCGGAGTCCAGGGTGATCCGCGCCCGGACCTGGCTGAGCGTCATGCCCGCCGGCAGCGGCCATTCGTGGGCGAGGTCGACCTCGAGCGCTCCGGCGATCCGCCCGTCCCCGGGGGTGTACGAGACGGTGACCTCGCGGAGCGCGGGCAGGGCGGAGGCGAGGAGCCCCTGCCACTCCGTGGGGAAGTGTTCGGTGACGGCGTCCGCGCCCGTGCAGCCCGGCAGGTCCGCCATGTGCCGCAAGGAAGGCAGGGTGAGCCCGTCGGGGAAGCGGGCGGACACCGTGAAAGTGCCCTCGTGCACGGAGGCGAGGAACAGCACCGGCTCGTCGAGGCCCGGCAGCTCCCACCGGGCCCCCGTGACGGCAGGCGTCCGCTCCCGCTCCGCGTCCCTGTCCGTACGAGGGGTGGCGTCGTCCGTAGTAGGGGTGGCGTCGAGCACGACGACGGGCGCCTGCGCCCCCAGGGCCTGAAGCGGGCTCAGGTCGTACGCGGGGAAGGGCTCGGGCAGCCGCCACTTCGGGGCGTCCACGACCAGCACGAATCCCACGACCGTCCGGCCCGACGCGTCGGCCAGGAACTCCGCCACGGCCGGGCAGGGCTCCGGCCCGAGAGCGGGCACGACGCAGTGCCCCCGCACCGTCATGCTCTCCGCGGTGAATTCCGCGTCCGAGAAGTTCAGCTCGGGGGAGCCGAGATACGTGGAGAACACGCTGCGGACCGCCGGGTCGGTGAACTCCTCGGCCTGGAGCCGCAGACTCCCGTTCCGTGCCCTCTCGGCTATTTCCTCAATGGACAATGGCATTGCCGAATCCCGTCCTCGATGTTCTGTGGTCACTTACGGCCGTCCGCCCGACGAAACGGTGAGGTCAGGCGTAGATTTCTTCGCTGATCACGATGACGGCGGGGCCGTTGCCGGGGTCGGCCACGGGTGGGTGCGGGCGTGCGAAGTCCAGCAGGGCGGCAGGGGCGTCGTGGGCCGCGATGATGCGCCTGGCCTGTTTGGCATGCTCGGGGACGAGTTCCTGCTGAACGTGGGGCTCGGCCTTTTCGCGATCCGGGAGAAAACCGTCCGGCTCGGCATAGAAGCGATCGAAGTACTCCCTGGTGAGGAAATTCTTGACCGTTTTCTTGGGCAGGCCGGGGATGGGGGTTTTGAATATCTTGTCCCCTTCGGGTCGCTTCCAGCCCTGTTTCCAGATGCCCGCAGCCTGGTCTTCCTTCGCCAGCGGACCGTAGGTGGGGCGCGCGGCGAATCCGAGCTCCTCGACCAGCCGCCGCTCGCTGATGTCGAACAACTCCATCCGCTGTGTGCGTATGTGCTCCGATCGCGCGGCTTCGGCGGCGCCGAGGGGGTCGGGCAGATGGCGGTCGACCGCTTCGATGCTCCGCAGCTGCCCGGGGGTGTTGCGCAGGACCTTCCGACCCGATTCGGTGTCGGTCGTGGTGCCGAACAACCACTCCAGGGCGATGGGATTGCCGTGGGTCACGATCTCTTCGAGTGGGCTGGTGTCGAACGCCAGAACGCCGTTGAGGAGTCCCGCCACGTAGGGCAGCGCCTCCTCGTTCGTCTCCATCGACCCTGCGAGGATGTGGGCCGCGTGGATCAGCTCATGGCCGAGGACGACCTCGGGCGCCAGGACGACCCGGTCCTGCACAACGGTGAAACGCGGGTTGAACTCGATGTACGAGTAGTAGCCGCGGCCGCTGCGGGCGATGTGTGTCTCGTCGGTACGGGTGCGGGTCTCCGCAGTGGTCCCGCCCCCTCGGGACAGAATCACCACCGAGATGCTCGCCGGGGAATTCCCTGGCTCGTACTGGGCTGTGAACGCGGACTCGCCGAATCCGCCACGGCCGGGCAGTGGAGTGTTCTGCCCGAAGAAGTCCACCAGGCGCTTACCGGAGGGAACGGCCTCCAGCCGGGTCAGCAGATCGTTCACGTGGTCCAGGAACGCCTGGTCGAGGGGGTCTTTCGGGTTCGACTCCATGGTTGTGCGTTTCACGGAAGTGACGGCGATTCCCGGGCGGAGTTCCACGGCCGGGCAGGAACCCCACTTGCCCATCGTGATCCGCAGCTGCGCGGGGGGTGTCCCGGGGGTGGAGGGGTGAGTCACTGGGTGCTCCGAATACGAGAAATCCGAATACGAGGAATGGTTGGTCAGCCGAGGCGGGTGTCCGCGAGCGGGGCGGGCGTCGCTGCGGACGGCATCGTGGCGAATACGGCACGCACGGTTCCGGCGTCCGCGGCGACGACGACACCGCCGTCCCCCGTCATCAGGTCGAGCTTGGTGACCTCGGGCAGGAGGTTCCGTACGGAATCGTCCACTGTCCCTCCGAGCCATTCGACGAGGTCTGCCACGGATACCGCGGCGTCGCCCTGCCAGGAGGCCCGCACGCGGCCTCCTGCCTGCGCCTGGAGCTCCAGAACCATGGGTTCGGCCGCCGACGGATCGATGGACAGCGTGGCTTCCAGGTGCCCGGCGCTCGAACCGGTGCCACTGGCGGCGCTGATGGCGAGCTCTGCCTTGCGGCTGCCGAGAGGGAACAGGCTGTCGGCGGAGAACTCGAAGGCACCATCGGCACTCCGGGCCACGGACAGGTCGTCGAGGACGACGCCGCGCAGGAATTCCGGCACGGTCACTCCCATGCGTTCCGACAGCCAGTCGGCGACCTGGGCGAAGTCCACATGGCGCAGCGAGCCGGCCAGTTCCCAGCGGCCGTCCGTCGTACGGGCGGCGACGGTGCGGACCCGGGCGGATCCGATGGCCAGCTCGCCGAGGATCCGTACATCCGGCGCCCCGCTCCCGTGACCGGATATTTCGAGGGCGGCGTTCTCCAGGGCGAAGTCCGCACCGGGTGCCGCGGGTGCCGAATAGCCGAGCGCGAGGGCGTAACTTCCCTCCCGCAGATCGGCCCTGACCGTGGCATGGGCGACCGGAAGGCTCTCCAGGCCGCTCCCGGAGGCGAGCTCGGCCGCTGCGCCGGCGTCCGGGAAGGGGCCGGCAGCCTCGGCCGTCACCTCCAGCTCCGGAACCGTGACGGTTCCGCCGAGGGTGTAGCCGTGCACGCCGATACCGGCACGCAGAACGGCCCGGGTCCGCACCGGGCCGCTCTCGGGGAAGGTCAGGGTGAACTCCGCCTCGACGGCGGTGAGCTCCGCCGTCCCCGGGATCACCGCCACGTGATCGGCCAGGCCCACCCGCAGCCAGACGCTGCGCAGCCGCTTCCGGCCGGTGTCGGCGATCACCTGGATCTGCCGTATCCGGGGGGTGGCGACGGGTATTTCCTCCGGAAGGGCGAAATCGGCACCCGAACCGAACGGCAACCGAGCGAGGTCGGCGAGGGCGGACAAGGACAGTCCCTCGCCCAGCGCCGACGACGCGGTGACCGTCGACGCCCCGGAAGAGGTGACGTCGAACTCCCACTGCTGGTGGCCCGCGCCGATTCCCGGCAGGCGGACCACGCAGCGGGGCACGACGGCCCCGCTGTCCTCGGACAGGCCGAGGGTGAGGACGGCGTGCAGCCGTCCCGCCTCCCACATGGTGCCCAGGAACCCCAGGTCGAGGTCGAGGTCGCCCAGCCGGCATCGCCAGTCCGGCAGCCGCACGTCCAGTTCGACGGCACTCACGTCCGCTCCCCGGGCATCGCCGAGGAACCGCAGGGTGCAGGGCAGGTCGGCGCCGTGGCGAGCCAGTGTCAGCCGGCCGGTGACGGTCAGCGCTTCGAGGTCCACCTCAGGGTCGTGGACGGTCAGGGCGTCCGTGAAGAGATAGTCGTCGAAGAGTTCCAGCGCGCTCTCATGTGCCAACTGCTGAGGGGTGAGCGTCAATTCTCCTTTCGCGTCTCCGAGGATCGTCCGGACCTGCGCCATCGACAGGGACACCACTTCGCCTTTCACTTCTGCATACGTTCCTGAGCCGTGTGCGGCCGTCAACGCGCCCACTGGGGGACGACCGGAGTCACCTCTGCCGGAGTGCCGAACGGATGGCTGGGGCTCGCCTGGCCCTGATCCGGCCAGAACTCCTTCTCACCGTTCCACCCCCGGGGAGCGGTGAACTTCCGGGAGCCAGGGGTCCAGGGCGCTTCGTCGAGTTTCGTCCAATAGCCGACGAGCCCTGTCCAGCGCGCCGCTTCGTCCTCGAACGGGTTGTACCGGAAGCCCCTGTCGAATCCCGGAAAGCCCTTGCGTCGATCCGGTGTGTGCTTGATGAAGTCCCTTGCCGAGGACCACGCGTGCTGCTTGACCGCGAGGAGCCCGTCGCGCCGTTCGGAGTAGGTGAAGCGCAGGGTGATGTCCACCTGGTACGCCTCCAGGACCCGTTGCGGGGGGATGTGCCACGGCGCGTCCCACTCGGTGGCTTCCTTCACCAGTTTCCGGGCCCGGAGTCCGGCGTGGCGAATCCGTCCGGGGTCGAGCACATTGCCTTCCATGCTGACCAAGTACTTGGTCGGCTTGATCACGTACAGCCACTTCTTCAAGTAGGTGCCGTCCCGGTCGTCGGCCAGCTCCCGCGCTATCTTCCGCAGCTTGGAGAGCTCCGCCTCGCTGCCGTACCCCTTCTTCGCGAGCTCCTGGACGGCCAGTCCGGCATTGAGGTCCGTTTCCCTCATCTCTTTCAGCAGAGGGCCGAGTTCCCAGCGGACGAACATCTTCATGGCGGTGTCGGCGTCGCGCGCCACGCTGACGAATCCGCTCTTCTTGCTGTAGGTCTTCCAGTCCGCGAGGTGGCCCGGGATGTCGTAGTACGTGTCCCAGCCCGTGAACCCGTCCTTGAATATCTCGTCCGGGCTCCGGCCGTCGATCCGGTACACCCAGTCCGGCACCCTCTTCAGCACGTACGGAAAAATGGGGAGCAGCTTCTTCTGACTGCCGTTCGGCATCTGTGATCCTGATTCGGGAAGAGAGTGAAAAACGCGCGCCCGGCCTTGCCGGGAGTCAGCCGGAGAGAACCGGCGGCGGCGACGGCTGAGGACCGGCGGTCCGTGAGTCGACGGAGGTGAAGGTGAACCGGTCCTTCTCCTCCGCCTCGGCGGCGGATGCCGTTTCCGCCGACGGGCCCGACAACAGCACCGCGGCGCTGGAGTGTCCGGTGGCCGGGCCGCCCTCCGAGGCGGACGGAGTGTGCTCCCGCACGAGGGTGTACCGGTGGTTCCCCTCCGGGCCCCAGGGCCACCCGTAGACGCCGTCGGCCGAGGGGTGCCCGAGCACGAGCATCTGTCCTTGGGATGAGAGGGGGTGGCCCATGTGCTCGTCCTCGGCACCGGCCGGGAACGCCTCCGCCTGAAGGCCGGCCGCGACGGAGCCCGGCACGTCGCCGAGGAAGGCGACGCGCAACGAACCGTGGACCAGCAGGAGGACGCACCCGTTCGCGTCCGCGTCGGACGATCCCGTATGGCCGGTGGAGTTCGCCGCGAGCACATAGAGCCGCATTCCGGCGAAGGAGACGACCGGCGCGCCCAATCCCCGGAAGGACGGGGGAAAGGTGCGCGCGTTATTGCCGACCAGCCACCGGTGGAGCTCCGTTCCTCCCTGGAGACCGGCGTATTGCCGCAGGTCTCCGCCGCAGGAGACCTGCCCGATCTCCAGCCCCTGGGTCACCGGGAGCAAGGCGTTGCAATGGGAGGAGTCAGGATGCGTGAGGAACACGTGATCGATGCGCTTGCGCCCGGCGAGGGCTCGCCGCACGGTGGCGCGCATCTTCTCGGCGGTCTCCTGCGTCCCGAGGGAACTTCCACAGTCGATCATCACGGTCGGCGGTGCGCCGGCACGCTGATCGCCCGCTTCCGGGAAGGTGATGACAGCGCAGGTCGTGTCCTTGGTGTCCGTGAGCACGATATCGGCCGGCTTACGGGCGGGGTTTCCATCGGTCGGTGGCCCGGAGTGGGGGCTCAAGTTGTTCTCCTTCGGGGGCACTCGGTGGCGTGGTCAGCCGGTGACCGGTGTCATCCGGAGAGGACGGGGAAGAAGTACGCGTCGGTGGTGCCGCCTTCGCCCTGCTGCCAGATCTTGTACCGCTGCCCCTTGCGCAGGGGGACGGTGGCCGAGGCACCCCAGACGTCGGGGGCGTTTCCGTAGTCGATCGACGCGGCGGCCACGGTCTCGTAGTTCTCGCCGCCGGTGTTGATGTCGACGTAGACGGTCCTGGTGGCGTGGTGCCCGACGGTCTTGATCCACAGGAGCAGCAGGCCATGGGACGGGGCCGTGCGTACTGTGCCGTTGAAGGCGCCGGTCAGCTTCTCCGGAGTACCGAGGAGGGCCTTGAGGTCGGCGCGGTCCGCCGAGAACTTGCCGCTGATCCAGAGGTCACCGTCGGCCATGCCACTGAAGTTCGTCGAGCCGACGAGCGCCTTTTCGGTCACGGCGAGCTTCTTGGCCTGGACGTCGTCCTGTGCCTGGACCTTCTGTGCGGTGAGCGTGCCCGTCACGGTGACTTCCGCTTCGACGGTGAGGCTCTTCTTCGCGACCACGGCATTGTTCACGGTGAGCGTGCCCGCTTCGCCGTGCAGGGCTCCGAAGAGGTGGCTCTCCTTCTCCACCTTCACGGCTCCGTCGATGGTGAGGAACGGGTTTCCGCAGTAGTTCTTCTCGCCGTTCGCGGTGATCCTGGCGACCGTCAGATGCGGGAAGACGGGCTCCTCGACGGCGACGGCCGTCGAGAGGTGGTGGGTGATCGTCTCACCGGAGCGCTTCAGCGTCACCCGGACCTGGAAGTGGGTGTCGCGGGTGAGGCCGGGGAGGGGGAACTGCCACTTGTCCCGGCCGCTGAGCGGCCCGGAGTACTGGCCGTCGCCGTAGTGGACGTCGCAGACGGCGTCGGACGGCGCCGTCCAGGTGAGGACGGCCTTCCGGCCCGGCTTGAGCTGAGTGACGGGGTTGGAGCCGGGGTTGCCGTTGTCGTCGGCCTCGCGGACGACGAGATCGCCGACCACATCGGCTGTGAGGGCCTCGGCCGGGGGGTACTTGGCGAGCGGGAGGGTGACCTGGTGGGTCTCCCAGGTCTGGCCGTTGTCGACGCTCACGGTCTCCCGGATGCGCAGCAGGGCCGTGCCCGCGACCCCGTTGGCCTTGAAGTCCTTGAGGCGCAGAAGGAGTCCATGGGTGGTGAGGGAGACGGACTCGCCGGTGACGGGGCGGACGGTGAGCGGCGTGCCGCCGGCGGTGAAGGCCGCGATGTCGTCCTGGGGCAGGGTGAGGAGGACCCCGCTCTCGATCTCGTCGACGGTCCACTGGTCGGCCGGTTCGGCGGTGGGGACGACGCGGTGGCCCGCGGGCACGAGGTCCTGGGCGAGGTCGCCGGTGGGGAGCACGAGGAGGATCTGCTTGCACAGGACGGCCTCGGTGCCCGAGTTGGACACGACGACGTCGATGTGGGCCGGCCGGTCGGTGGCCAGGGGGGCCGGGACGGTGGCCAGGCTGTAGGTCAGGCGGCTGGTGCCGCCGAGGTGGGTGCTCATGGTGGCGTTTCCTTGGGTGCTTGCGGGAGTTACTCGGATGCGGCGGCGGTGTCGGCGTCGTCGGCCTGCGGGAGCGGGCCGAGGGAGGTGAGCAGGCCGGAACGGAGTACCGGGGCCCGGTCGTCCCAGCGCGGGGTGGTGCTCGCGGCCGTGGTGGGGAAGGCGGCCCAGGTGCCGTCGGCGGTACGCTCCGCCCAGGTCCACATCCGGTCGTCGACGGTGCGCACCGGCAGGGCGACGGCGCCTTCCTGAAGGGCGGCCGCCGGAGTGAGCAGCGGCCCGGTGCGCAGGACCGTGCGCATGCGGTTCAGCGGTCCGTCGGTGAAGCGGTGGGGGATCTCCAGCGCCGTGGTGGGCAGCAGGTTCGTGGTGGCGTGCACGGGCGCGTGCGGGTCGACGAGCAGGGTCAGGTGCCGGGCCGCTCCGGCCGTGACGCGCAGGTGGGTTCCGTCGCCGATGGCGGCGATGCGCGGATGCGCGTCGCCCGGTGCGACCACGGTGCGCAGCGTGCCGGGGTCGGTGTCGGCGAAGTAGCCCACCAGCCCGTCGCCGATGCGCCGGCGCTCGCCCAGGCGTACCGGCCAGGAGTAACCGGTGAACTCCGGCTCCGGCGGTTCGTGGTCGAAGATGTGCCGCCAGCCCGGGTCGGTGGGCGGCGGTCCGTCCAGGTCCAGGTGGAGGCGGCAGCGCACGAGGGCCAGCGGGCGCCCGGCGAGGGCGGCCGAGGCGGCACCCGCGGTGGGCACGATGTCCACCAGCGAGGTCTCCAGGAGGTCCATGGCGGCGGGCAGCGGGCTGCCGTCCGTGCCGGTGCCCTGGAGCCAGGTGACGAGCGTGTGCAGGTGGGGGAAAGCGGTGCGCAGGGCGTCGAGGCCGGCGGGAGCGGCACCGGGCAGCGGTGTCCACACCGCCTCCCTGTCCGGCCGGCCGATCCGGTACGTCCAGCGCAGCAGGCCGAGGGCGGTGCCGTCGGGTGCGTACACCGCGAGCGAACCGTCGACCAGGTTGGGGACGATCCAGCCGGCGAGCGGGTTGCCGTCGTCGAGGTGGGTGGCCGGGTCCGTGTCGCGGGCGGCGTCCATGAGGTCCAGCCCCAGGCGTGCGGCCTGCGGCAGGCGCGGCGGCAGCTGGACGACGTGCTCGGGGGTCGTCCCCAGGGCCTCGGGGACGTGCTGCGGGCGCAGCGCGTCGGCGACCACCGGGTGCCGGAGGCCGCTCGCCCCGCCGGTGCCCGCCGGGGTGATGACGTCCAGGGCGCGCCCGAAGGAGTCCACCAGGGTCAGCCGCAGGAAGCGGAACTGGCCCGCGCGCAGCTGCTGGAAGCCGGAGTCCGGCCAGCCTTCGAAGGGCACGGGCAGCGGGCCCGGGTCGGGGCTGGTGCGGTAGGCGTCACCGATCAGCTCCGCCAGCTCCGGCGGCGCGCCCAGCGGCGGGACGCCCTGGCCGGGGTCCTGGCCGATGAGCATGTCGCGCAGCCCCGCCAGCGAGCTGGACAGCACGTCCCCGCGGACCACTCGGTCGGCCAGCGCCTCGCAGTGCGGGGCGAGGTCGGGGTCGTCGGGCGCGTACTGCCGGAGCTGGTCGGCAAGGCTTCGCGGCAGGTGGTCGCTGAGCAGCGTCCGGCCGGTGTAGGTGCGCGCGGCCTCGGGGCGGGGCCGCAGGCAGGAGTAGCGATTGCCGTCGAACTCCCACTGGTCGTGGGGGAGGGGGTGGTACTCGACCTCCCAGAGCAGGTGGAGGGGGTGCCACGGCTGTTCCCACGGGTCATTGCCGAAGGCCGGGGTGGTGCCGGAGCGCGGAATCGCCACCGCGCCCGCGTCCGCCCGGCTGTTCGGGTCGAGCAGGAACGCCTCGCGCAGCAGGGCGCGGGTGGAGTCCGGCATGGCCGTGTGCTCGCCGGTGCCGAGGTCGAGTGTGTTGCACGCGAGTTCGGCCCGGTCGGCGGTGAACTCGACGGAACTGCTGGTGAGTTGTACGGCCGTCACGGTCTGGTCGCCGAACCGGCAGCGCAGCGTCGCGTCGTCCGAGACGGGCAGGGAGCCGGCGCCCTGCAGGACGACGGCGGGGTCCAGGGCCCGCTGGAAGGGGGCGGGGGCCACGCGCTTGAGGTCCCAGCCGGTGGGCAGGCCGTGTGCCTGGGCGTACTGACGAACCGATTCGGCCAGTCGCGCGGGCGTGTCCCCGTCGGGGAGGACGGCGCGGAGGCGGTCGGCCTCCTCCCGGCCGGCGCGGACGCGCGCGGCGAGGCTGCCCTCGCGCGCCGGGTCGAGCTCCTGCGTCAGCTGCTGGTGGTGGTAGCCGCGCGGCAGTACGGGCAGGCCCTGGAGGCGCCATATGCCGTACAGCCTCCGGCGCAGCCCGGCCAGCTCGCGGTCCGCCCGGTCGTGGGCGTGCTGCGCGGCGTTCAGGGCGGCCTCGACGGACCGGGCCCGGCGCTCGTCCTCGGGGGAGGCGGGCTCGTCCGAGGTGCCGGGCGGCACCGCGTGCCAGGCGTACGAGACCGTGCCCTCGCCGAAGCCGGCGCCGAGCAGGCTGTCGGCGAGGCGGTGCGCGTTGTCCGGGTCGTTCACCCGGGTGAGGGTGTTGGACTGGAGCTGATCGAACAGGGCGGGCGCCAGGGCGAGGGCCGGGGTGGCGGCGGCCTTGTTCTCGGTCAGGGCGGTGAACGCGGAACGGGCGCTGTCGGCGACGGCCACGGTCGGGTCGGGCCGCTGCTCGCCGGAGGGGTCGTAATGGGGCAGCACGCTGTGGACGCGGCCGGTGTAGACGGTACGGGCACCCGGCGGCGGGGTGCGGTCCGCCTGCCAGCCCAGGGAGCCCTCCAGCGCCTCGCGTACCTTCGGGTCGGCGAGCGGGTCGTCGGAACCCGTCGCGTGCCAGCCGATGACCTGGTAGCCCAGGCGGTCGAACTCATGGGGCAGTCGCGCCAGGGGGTCGTGGAAGGAGAAGACGTCCTGGCAGTGCGGCTGGAACGCGGCGAAGGACAGGGTCCCCGGGCCGGTCGCGGTCAGGAAGGTGGGCCGGTCCGCCGCGGATTCCGCCCACCGCGCGGCCTCGGTGTGGCGACCGATCCGGGTCGGGGTGACATGGCCCCGGCCGGGGCGCAGGTAGGGCACGGTGCCCGTGCGCTTGTCGAGGAAGTCGCTCTCGACGACCCACGCGGCGGTGGCGTACTCGCCCGCGGCCGTGTAGGCGTGCCGGACGACCAGCCAGCGGTTCGGCGCGGGCGGGAGCGTGACCTCGCCACCGGGCGTGGCCGCCCGGCGCAGTGCCGCCGGGAGCTCCCAGTGCAGGTGGACGCCGTCGTGGCCCGCCTCCCGGGAGAACTCCGTGTCCGTGCTCGCGTAGGGCGACGGCTCCGGGGAGCGGTGGACCCCGAGCAGGTGGTAGTTGGGTATCCACCGGAGGAAGGAGTCCTTCCTGCGCACCTGGTCGTTGACGACCAGGGCCCGGAGCCTTACGGGGACCAGGAGGTCGGTGTTCATCGGGTGGTTCCTTCGAAGGTGAGGGTCAGCTGCTCGGGGGCGCGCACCAGCTGCACGGCGAACTCGGCGGGGGAGAGCGGGGATCCGGGCTTGACGTCCTCGGCGAGGCGGGCCGCGAGCCTGCCGACGTCCAGCACTCGCGCCCCGGCGGGAGTGATGACGGTCAGGGCCGGGTCCGTGCCGACGGGTACCGAGCGCCCCAGCGGCCGGCCGACCTCGTCGGGGGCCAGGCTGCGCAGGGCCACGTTCCCCCGCTCGTCGACGCCGAAGTGCAGCCCCTGGTGGGGTTCGCTGATCGTCAGCCGGTCGGGCATCCGGTCGAAGAGCATCAGCAGGACGTCGCCGCCCAGGGCCTCGCGGCGGATCACCTCGACCGGGACGGTCCCGGACGCGGCCCGGGCCTCGACGCGCAGCGTCGGCCAGCCCGGGACGAGGGCCGAACGCAGCAGCAGACCGGCGGCGGGCACGGGCCCCTGGCCGTCGAGCAGGGCGTCCAGTTCGGCGTCGGTCGTGGCGTCGGCGCCGGGGTGCCGGTCCAGGCTGCGCGCGCCGTCGAGCAGGGCGTGGAGCCAGCCGCGGTCGACGTGGAACAGACGCAGGCTCTCGGGCGGGAGCATCCGCTGGTCCGGGACGAGGCAGTCGAACGGCACTCCGCCGAGCGCGCGCAGCGTGGCCAGCCATGCCGCCGCCTCCCGCGCGTCCGGCGACGATGACGGTGACGGCGGGGTGGAGGAGCGCCGCGGTGCGTCGAGGCGGTACGCGGTGGGAGCGGCGCGTACGGTGCGGGGCTGCGGCCGGGCATCGTCGGGGGCCCCGGCATCGTCGGCGGCGGTGGCCTCGCCGGGGGCGGCGAAGGACGCGGCCAGCGCGTCGAGGGCGCCGCCGCGCAGCAGTTCCTCGAACTGCTCGCGCGGCGTCGGGGCGGGCACGGGGGCGGCCGCGCGGGCGGCTGTGCGCGGGGCCGGTCCGGCCGGTGCGGCGGACGCGCCGTGGAAGAGCTGCCGGCGGTACGTCGCGTACTGGCGGTCGGTCGCCCGGCGCAGCCGGCCCTGGTGGCGCAGGCGGACCAGGGTCGTGGCGAAGCCGGGGTCGGCCAGGGCCAGGGCGCGGCCCACGTTCCAGGCGCAGGCGTAGCCGGTGGCGAAGGTGCCGGTGTGCGGTTCGTGGAGCAGCAGCCCGTCGGCGTCGGGGAAGTGGCCGTCCGCCGGCCGGGGCAGCTCGGGTGCGACGCGGGGGAGGAACGGGCCGCTGTACCACGCGAGGGCGCGCTCGCCGGAGTCGGTGATGTGGGTCATCGGGACCATGCCCTGCTCCAGCAGGGCGCCCAGCTCGTCCGGCAGCCCCGCGTCCGTGGCGGCGGCCGGGCGCAGCGGGGCGGCGCTGTGTTCGCCGTGCCCCGGGGCGAAGCGTCCGGCCAGTCGGCCGAAGCCGTCGCCGGACACGGCGCAGGAGGTGAACGTCCAGCTGTGCAGGGACACCAGGCGCACGGGCTTGCCGTCGGCCTGCGACCCCGGCGGCGTGTGGCCCTCCAGCGAGACCAGGTGGGCCACGTACCGGCTCCGGTCCGCGTCGGGGAAGCGGGCGGCGGTGATGACCGCGTGCGCTTCCCGGTCCGGCCGGCCGCCCCGGCCGTCGGCGGGCGCGGCGTCCTCGCCGCCCGAGCGGACGTGGGCGAGGAGGGCGAGGCCGGACGGCTCGGGGAGGAGCTGTGCCAGCAGTGCCCGCGGTACGTCGACGACCCGGCAGGTGGTGTCGAGCAGGGCGGGGTCGACGGCGTCCTTGTCCAGGGCGGGCCCGGAGACCGCGATGTCGCCGTCGAGGAGCGCGCGGACGGTCACCGAGGTGGTGGCGCCCAGGGCGTTGGGGTCGCCGGGCAGTTCGCCCTCGCCGAAGAGCAGCAGCGCCGTCCAGGGGGCCCGGGCGGGGTTCTGGACGCCGCCGGTGAAGGGCTCGCGCTCCCACGGCAGGGCCGCGGGGCCGAGGGTGATGTGCGGGAGCAGGCCGTGGAAGGGGCCCTGGCTGTGCGCGGCCGGGTACACGGCGTGCACCCAGGAGGGGTCGATGCGGAACTGCGCGGCCCGTACGTCGACGATCTGTGCCACCGGGTCGAGGTGGGCACCCGGCAGGTGCTCGGCGGGGAGCCGCTGTTCGACGGTGATCCGGTAGCGGCCGGCCTCGATGCCGGGCAGCAGGTGGTCGTGGAAGGTGACGGGGGTGTCGTCCGCCGGTGCGGACTGCTCGGTCGGGTGCGTGGTCATGAGGTCCTCACGAGTGGGCGAGACGCAGGGGCGGGGAGGAGAAGACCGCTTCGCGGGCGTAGCGGTCGAGCGCCGCGCCGGCGTCGAGCGGATAGCCGGCGGCGGACAGGGCGGCGAGCGCGGCCCGCCGCGCCGCGGTCTGCTCGGGCGTGTCGACCCGCAGCGCGCCGGTGCCGTCGGTCTCCTCGCGTTCCGCGCGGATCCCGGCGGGGGTCGCGTCCGGGTCGAGCGGCAGGGTCCCTTCGGACAGCGGGGCGTGGTCGAGGCGGCCGCTGCGGCTGGACGCGGCGGCCTCGGGCAGGCGCGGGGCCGGTACGGCGATGCGCGCGCCGCTGACCAGGCCGCGGACGAAGGGGTCCGCGGTGAGCGCGTCGTCGGCCTTCCCGGCGCCCCACAGCGCGGCCGGCTGCGGGGTGCGCTGCGTGGTGACCGTCCAGTCCTGCCAGCGGTCGGCGGGCAGCTGTCGCCAGCCGCCGTCGGCGGTCTCTTCCTCGACCGTGACCGAGAGCGTGACGTCGAGGCCGGTCTTGGCCATCGGACGGATGCCGACCTTGGCGGGGCCGTCGCCCGTCCCGTCCACGCCGTTGGCCGTCTCGTTCACCCCGTTGACCGTCAGCGCGGAGGCGGGGAACGCGGTGCCGACGGTGAAGGCGAAGCCGTCGGCGGCGGCGGTCCAGGTCTCCGGACCGTTCTCCGGACCGTCCGACGGCGCCTGCTCGGCGTGGTCGGGGTGGAGGCCGTCGACGGGGGCGAGCGTCAGCGGGTGCCGCGGCAGCAGCGTGCGGAACTGTTCCCAGCCGATGGGCGCGGGACCGGTCCTGGGCTCGCCGAAGTCGATCGGGATGGAGATGCCGAGCACCTTGACGTGCGCGGTGCCGCCGAACGGCGGTCCCCACACCGACAGCCGGGCACCCAGCGACGCCTCGCCGCTCCAGCCGAACAGCAGCCACACCTGAGCGGTGATCTCCGCCCACACGTCCATCTCGTAGTGGAACGGCGCCCACTCGACCAGGGCGTCGAAGCCGACGTCGACCCGGGCCTTGGCCCACGAGCCGTCGTACCGCAGGTCCAGCCGGCCCCCGGCCATCGCGGCCGAGGGGGTCAGCGCGAAGTAGCTGGTGCCCTTCACCGTCAGCTCGGAGCCGGAGGTCCAGTTGACGCCGACCGGGTCCGCCTGCGGGTAGTGGGCGTGCGGGGTGTAGTGCGGGTGGTAGCCGCCGATGGTGAAGACGAAGTCACCGGGATGGTCGCTGTTGCCGAACCACAGGCGCAGCGCCGCCCCGCCGGTCAGGTGCACGGACCGGTCGAGCAGGAAGCTGTCCGGGGCGAGACGGGCGTCGACGGCGAGCATGTCGGCGGAGCGCCGGTAGACCGCGGAGATGTCCAGTTCGACGCCGGCGTACGGCTCTCCCATCTTCTTCTCCGGGTCGGGGAACTGGGCCTTCGCCGAGCCCAGCAGCCCCACCACCAGGTCGTCCGGGCCGAATTCGGCGAACGCCAGGGCCTTGCAGTGGACGATCTCGAAGACGTCGGCGTTCAGGCCGAGGGCCAGCCAGGTGCTGCCCTCGTGCGGGGTGACCCAGGCGGGAGCGCCGTCGGTCCCATCGGTCAGCTCCTTGAGCACGTCCAGCGGTTCGGGCGGCGTGTCCTGGCCCGCTCCGTCGATCCCGCGCAGCAGGGGGAAGCCGGCGACCTGGTCGATGGCGGGCACGCGCAGGCTGCTGTTGTAGCCGAAGCCGGCCTTGACGCCGGTGACCCGGAAGGCCGGCGGGCCGCCGAACTTCGCCCCCAACTCGGCGTACAGGAAGAGCGACCGCATTCCGTCCTTCAGGCTCCCGTACGCGCCGATCGCCGTGAAGCCGGCGCTCGGGGTCTTGATCAGGGCGCTGCCCTCGATCAGCCGCTCGTAGGGCGAATCGGCGGCGACCGGCTTGTTCACGAACGCGCCGGATATCTCCAGCGGAGGCTTGCGGAAGGACAGACTCAGCCCGTCGAGCCGGCCGGAGGGCGTGAAGTCCTTGCCGTCCAGGGGAATACCCAGGCCCAGCCCGTCCACGCCGAGCTCCAGGGGGCCGGCGTGCACCGAGGCGTCGCAGAGGACCCAGATCTTCTCGTCCTGGTAGCTGGCGCCCAGGCGCCGCAGGAGCAGTGGGCCGAAGGAGCGGTCGAGGGTGACCCATGCGGCGGCCGGTGTCGCCGAGTCGTCGGCTGCGTCCGACGGGACGTCGGATACAGCCGCCGGACCCGCTGTTGCCAGGGCGCGCGGCGCGAGGGCGTCCTGCTGCTTCCTGGGGGACTCGGCACCGGCGAGGCGGAACATCAGGGGGGTGCGTGTCTCGCCTCCCCACTCGTAGTCCAGGGCCACCAGGGCGCGCCCGCGGGTCTCTTCGGGAAACCTCGGGTGGGTGCCGTCCAGGCGGGAGATCTGTTCGTTGAGTGCTTTCACCTGATCGGCGGTGAGGGCGTCGGAGGCGATGACGGCTTTCACGCCGGTGATGCCGAGGTCGTGGTCAGGGGAGATACGGTCGCCGACGAGGGGAAGGTCGGAGAGTCCGGCGGCGATTCGGGCATCGACGAGCAGGGCGAACAAGGGGCACCTTCCGGGCCGGGACGGAAAATCGGAGGGATTCGAATGTGTTCAACGATCAACCGAATCGCTATTGTTCAATAGTTGACCGAATTATCGGCGGCCGGCCACTCGCAAAGCGGGTGATGATGCGGCGCCTCAAATCTATGCGCACACATGATCCGCAAGCCAATTGACGGTGTGTGGTGTGATTCACATCGACTTGTCGGTCCGCGCCGGGAACGGGACGGGCGGCTCGTGCGACCGTCGGCGCGACGTCGAAGTGGGCGCCGCCCCGGGCTACCGCGCGGCCGTGCCGGCCGCGGTCCACGGCTGTGCTTCCACCTCGAGCCGGGCGGCTACGGCACCGTCGCATTGATCGAGGTGCCGGAACAGGTCACGGCGTTCTACGGGCGCGCCCGTTCAACTGCCGTGGAAAAGGCGGTCATCGATCCGTTGACTCCACTGAAACGCAAAGACAGGATTTGTGTCACCAGACCCGGGTCATTCAGTTCGCATTTCTCTCCCGCTGTCGAACGAGGAGGCAAAGGAAATGAAGAACCGCCTGCGCAACACCCTTCGTGCCGGTTCCCTCGCCGCCGTCGCCATGGGCGCCACCGTGCTCGTCGCCGGACCGGCGCTCGCGGCCGGGCCGACGCTCGGCGCGAATCCGAGCTCCGGCCTTTCCGGCGGTCAGACCATCACCGTTTCCGGGCAGGGCTACACCCCCGGCAGCAAGGTGGGCGTGGCCGAGTGCGACCTGGACTTCTCCAAGCGCGTGGCCTGTGACCGGGCGAGCGTGGTGACCGTGACGGTGGGGCAGGACGGCCGCTTCAGCACGCCCGTCACCGTGCAGAAGACGTTCAAGGGCTACAACCTGCAGACCGGTCAGGAGACAGGTGCGGTCAACGCCGCCACGGACAAGGTCGGCCTCACCGCGGTGCTGATGAGCCAGGTGGCGCAGCCGCTGGCCAACCTTCCGCTGTCCTTCGCCTGAGGTATCGCCCGAGCGAAAGCCGGGAGCGCCGCTGCGGGGCCGATATCATTCGGCCCCGCAGCGGCCTCGGTTTTTTCGGTATCCCGCCGATTTCGGTGAGCGGGTTCAGGAAGTGTTCAACTGAAGTAATTGAGCAGTCGAAACGGACCGTATTTCAGGCGCCTTTCCCCTGGATCGTTTTCCAGAGCAGCCAGGCGTCGATACCGCTCCATACGGTGAATGCCGAGGTGCGGATCCAGCTGACCTTCAGGAGATGGGCATGGGTCGCGGCCGAGAATTCGTCCGCGAGGTCCAGCCGGTCGGGTGTGGCCACCGCTCCGGACAGCACGATGATGAGGGCCAGCAGGGCGAGAACGACCAGCGGTACGGCCGGCGGGACGCCGGCCGGGCGCACGAAGACGAGAATGAGCGCGGTGACCCCCGCCGTGATGAGGCCGGGGGCGAGGACGCGCCAGAACATTCCGTTGTGCGCGGCCATATAGGCGGTGGACGCCTCTCCGCGCAGTCGCGCGACCATGGGATAGTCCATGAGCTGCAAGGTCCATACGAAACCGGTGGTGTACAGGACGGCCAGGGTGTGGGCGATCACCACGACGGCGGGGACTCCGCGCGGAACGGCAGCGGCCGTGAGCATGGGGATGTTCTCCTTCGGAATGTGGGCAGAGGTGGGGCGCTCGTGTCGTCCGGTCATGCCCCGCAGTGGGGGAGGCCACCGTTGAAGGCCACCATCTCCTCGAACGCGCCCTGTACATCGAGCGGGGCGGCGGGCTCCAGCCCGCGCTCCTCCGCGTAGGCCCGGATCAGATTGCCCACCAGGCGTTCGCCGTCGAGGAGGTGGGAGAACGGGTGGTTGCCGACGGACCGCGCCAGCTCGAGCGGTGCGACGGACTCCTTGGCGCCCGAACGCGCCAGTTCGCGCAGCCAGCGCAGGTACCGTGCGTTCTCCTCGAGCAATTCGGGGCCGCCTACCGGGCCGTGGCCGGGCACGACGTGCAGCGGCTCCAGTGCCCGCAGCCGGTCGAGGAGGCGGAGGGTGCCCGAGAGCGAGCCCATGAGGATGAACGGGGTCACGCCGGAGAACACCAGGTCACCGGTGAACAGCACCCGTTGGTCGGGAAGCCAGGCGACCGTGTCGCCGGCCGTGTGACCCGGGCCGAGGTGCAGCAGGCGCATCCGCGGGCCGGCGGACGACAGCGTCATCCTGTCGCTGAAGGTGACGTCCGGCAGCCGCAGCCGGATGTCTCCCCAGTCCACGCCCGGCCACAGCTCCGTCAGGGCCAGGCCGTGCGCGGCCATGTCGGCCGCGGCGCGCTCATGGGCGATG
The DNA here is from genome assembly GCF_042892945.1 of Streptomyces sp. NPDC001678. NCBI lineage: Bacteria > Bacillati > Actinomycetota > Actinomycetes > Kitasatosporales > Streptomycetaceae > Streptomyces > Streptomyces sp. NPDC001678. Next base: position 23,161 of record NZ_JBIAUP010000009.1, read on the forward strand.
ACCGTGGCCTCGCCGGCGAACTCGGCGTTGCCGAAGGTGTGGTCGCCGTGGCTGTGGGTGTTGACGACGAAGCCGACCGGGCGGGGGCTGAGCGAACGGACGGCCTCGTGCAGCAGCCGGGCCCGCGCGGTGGTGGCCGCGGTGTCCACCAGTACCGTGCCCCCGTCGCCGACCACGATCCCGGCGTTGTTCAGGCACCAGCCACCGTCGGGCTGTACGTAGGCGTGGACGCCGTCGTCGAGCTGCACCAGCTCGCCCGGCGCCACCAGGGTTGTCGACGAACGCCTCCCAGCGTCTCTCACGTTCTCGTACCTCCTGCTGTTGACGCGTGCAACTGTCGTGTGTTCAGGGATGGTTGTGCTGGAGTCGGCGCCTTGCGCCAAGCAGACTCTGGAGCCTGCCTACTATCGCGGGGGAGGCGAGTGCACAGGTGGACATCCGGGTTCTCGGGCCGTTGGCGGTGCGGTCGGTGGGGGGCGAGGCGGCGCCGAGCGCGCCCAAGCCACGTCAGGTGCTGGCCCTGCTGGCGGCCCGCGCCGATGAGGTGGTCTCCACGGATGCGCTGGTGGACGAATTGTGGGAGAGCGACCCTCCGGCCAGCGCCGTCACGATCGTGCAGACCTACATCGTCCTGCTGCGGCGGACCCTCGCCGACGCCCTGCGGATCGGCAGTTCCGAGGTGGCCCGGCACGTCCTGTCCTTCAAGGGCTGGGGATACCGGCTGGCGTCGGGGACGGGGACCCATGACGCCGGCGAGTTCCTGCGCCACGCCGACCTCGGGCGGCGGGCCCTGGAGAGGGGGGAGAACGAGCGGGCCTCGGTTTCGCTGCGCAAGGGGCTGGACCTGTGGCGTGGGCCGGCGCTGGCCGACGTCAGGGTCGGCCCCCGGCTCCTGGCGTACCGCACGTCTTTGGAGGAGAGCCGGCTGAGTGTGATCGAACAGCGCGCGGAGGCCGACTTACGGCTGGGCCAGCACCACGCCTTGCTCGGCGAGCTGTCCGGGCTGGTGATCCGGTATCCGCTGCACGAGAACCTCCACTGGCTGTACATCATCTCCCTCTACCGTTCCGGCCGGCCCGGGCAGGCGCTCAAGGTGTTCCAGCAGCTGCGGAACAACCTCCGCGAGGATCTCGGCATCGATCCTTCGCCGCGTATGTGGCGGCTGCACCAGGCGATCCTCACCGCGGACGTCCAGCTGCAACCGCCCGGCGAGTCGAAACTGTTCCCGCTGGAACTGGGGACTCCGTCGGAGCGTGTCCACTGAACACCCCCTCCATACTCTTCGCGTTGATCCGTCCGCCCGGCGGGCACGCACGGCCGGGGCCGTGGCCCGCCGGGCGGACGCGGCAGGTTCAGGCCACCGCGCGCTCGGGGGATGCGCTGTCGGTGGCCGGAACCGTGCCGGTCCGGGAGGGGCCGACGGTCGCCCGCCGCCCCGGGAGCAGGGCCGCGGTGACCGCGCCGGCGGCGACGACGCCGGCGCCGAGCCAGAGGGCGGCACCGAGCCCCGACACGAACCGGTGCGGTGTCCCCACGTCGCCGTACGCGGCGAAGACCGAGGTCAGCACGGCCACTCCGAGGACACCGCCCAGCTCGCGGATGGCGTTGTTGGCGCCGGAGGCGATGCCCTCCTCATGACGGGGCACGGCGCCCATCACGATGTTGCCGGTGGGGCCGAAGTACAGCCCCATGCCGATGCCGTTGCAGACGAACGCCGGTACGAGGCCCGCGTAGGAGGTGCCGGCGTCGACGAAGAGCGCCAGCCACAGCAGGCCGGCGGTCTGCAGGCCGAGCGCGGCCACGAGGATCGGACGGCCGCCGATCCTGTCCGAGAGGGCCCCGCCCAGGGGTGCGGCGAAGATCACCATGCCGGTCCAGGAGAGCATCCTGAGCCCCGCGCCCAAGGGCGAACTGCCCTGCACCGTCTGCAGGTACTGGGTGACCAGGAAGACCGAGCCGAACATCCCGAAGAACATCAGCAGGGACAGGGCGTTGACGGCCGAGAACGTCCGGTCGCGGAAGAGCCGCAGCGGCAGCATGGGAGAGGCGGTGCGGTTCTCCCAGAAGAGGAAGCCGGCCAGCAGCGCGAGGCCGGCGAGGCCGGTGCCGAGGACCTCGGCGGAGGCCCAGCCCTCGTCCGGTCCGCGCACGATCGCGAACACCACACCCAGCAGGCCCAGGCTGACCGAGGCCGTACCCAGCGGGTCGAGCCGGCCGCTCGCCCCACGGCTCTCGGTGAGGCCCCGGAAGGCGAAGGCGAGCAGGACGACACCGATCGGCACATTGATCCAGAAGATCCACTGCCAGGAGGCGGAGTCCGTGATGAAGCCGCCGACGACCGGGCCGCAGGCCACCGCGAGGCCGGAGATCGCTCCCCAGGCGCCCAGCGCGGCACCGCGCTTGTCCGGCGGGAACGCCGCGGACAGCATGGTCAAGGTGAGCGGGAGCACGATGGCGGCGCCCAGGCCCTGGGCGGCCCGCGCGGCCACCAGGGTGCCGATGCCGCCGGACAGGGCCGCCAGCGCGGAGGCGGCGGTGAACAGCGCCAGGCCGGTACAGAACAGGCGGCGCCGGCCGAAGCGGTCGGCGATCGCCGCGGCCGTGAGCAGGAGGACGGCGAAGGTGAGCGTATAGGCGTTGACGACCCATCCGACGCCTTGGATGTCCGTGTGGAGCGTGTCCCGGATCGTCGGGAGGGCGGTGGTGACCACCAGTTGGTCCAGGGAGACCATGAACGCGGCGACCGAGGTGATCACCATGGTGCGTAACGGGTGGCCGACGGTGTCCGGGCCCGCCGTACCGGCCGGGTGACTGGCCATTGTTCGGCTCCTCGAAAGAGGTGGGGAGAAAGGGGGTCACGCCCGTCGGCCGGTAAGGCGACCGCCGTCGCGGACGGGGCGATGACAAGTGACCGCCCACATGGCAGAGTTAACCTGGAAACTTTCTGGAACCCGAGGCTAGACGGGGAATTGTTAGCATGTCAACCGATGAGATTCCGCCGCTGGGAGTCGTCCCGCAGGCCGTCCTGCGCCCGGGATTCCAGGCATGGTTGTCGCTGGTCCACTCCTACGGCTCCGTGGTCAAGACCCTGGACCGGCGGCTCACGCGCGACCTCGGCATGTCGCTCGCGTGGTTCGAGGTCCTGGTCCTGCTCCACACCGATCCCGACGGCAGACGCCGGCTGCTGGAGCTCTCGCGACTGCTCGTCGTCTCCAAGGCGAGCGTCAGCAAACTGATCGACCGTATGGAGGCGTCCGGCCTCGTCCGCAGGGAGACCTCCGAACGCGACCGCCGGGCCGTGTACGCGGTCATCACGGACAGCGGCCGGGAGGCGCTGGCGAAGGCCCTGCCGCTGCAGGCGGCCAACGTCGAGGACTGCTTCTCCCGCCTGCTGGAACCGCAGGACCTGCGGGACCTCGTGCGCATCCTGGGCAAGGTGACGGCGCACTACGAGAACAGTGAGGCCACCGGCCCCAGCACCCCCAGCACCCCCGGCGCGTCGAGCGCGCCGTCCGGCGGCGCCGGCGCTCAGGGCCGGCCGCGGGGGGCTTCACACCGTGATGGTCGCCGGCCCGTCGCATAGCCCGGCCCGCAGCGCCTTGCGGTCGACCTTGCCGTTGGTCGCCGAGCGGGGGACGGCGGGGACGACCACCGCGTCCCGCAGCCGCTCGTGCGGCTCCAGCACGGCGTTCACCGACTCGAGGACGGCCGTCACCGTCTTCTCCCGGTCCACCGGGGCCGGTTCGGTCAGGACCAGGAACGCCACCGGCGCCCGGCCCTGCTCGCCGTCCGCCCGGTCCGCCACGGCGGCCTCCGCCACCTCGGGATGTTCCTGCAGCAGCCGTTCGATCAAGGACGGCGACACCAGCATCCCTTCGTGGCGGAAGACGTCGACCAGCCGGTCGAGCACGTAGAGGTAGCCCTCCTCGTCCAGGGACCCCACGTCCCCGGTGGCGAACCAGCCCTCCTCGTCGAAGGGGCGCAGCTCCGGCCGGTTGGTGTAGCCGGACATCAACTGCGGGCCGCGCACCTGGAGTTCGCCGACCTCGCCGGGGGCGAGGACCTCCGCCGTGTCGATGTCCACGATCCGCGACTCGCTGCCGGGGACGGGCGGGCCGCACGAGCCGGGCCGCGGGTGGACGGGGCCGTCGGTGTGGGCGAGGTGGGCCGACTCGGTCAGCCCGTACCCCTGGAAGACGGGCACCCCGAAGCGCTGCGAGAGACCGGAGACGATCCGCGGGGCGAGCGTCTGGTTGCCGGCCGCGATCATCGACACGCTCTCCAGGGACAGCCGCGCGAGGTCCGGGTCGGTCGCCAGGCGGGCCAGTCGCACCGGCAGGCTGTAGTAGTGGGTGGCCCGGTGCTCGTTCGCGAGCCGCACCGACGTCATGATGTCGGGGGACGGGCACAGCACCTGGCAGGCCCCCGCCCGGACCGCCGCGTTCATGTGCATGGGGGAGACGATCGGCAGGTGGCACAGGACCACGGACGCGGCGTCCATGTGATGGCACCGGCCGAACTGCGCCGCGTTGACGCGCACCGCGCGGTGGGAGACCGCGACGCCCTTGGACGGCCCGGTGGTGCCGCTCGTGAACATCACCGCCGCGATGTCCTCCTCGCCGGGCGACGGTGACGGCGCCTCCCAGGCGGCCGCCGTGGTGTCCGTCAGCGGCACCGCGGCGTCCTCGCCCCACCAGGGGTGGAGGCGGGCGAGCCGGGGCAGCCGCCCTCGCATGCCCCGCACGCGGTCGTACACCTCCGGGGTCACCAGGGCGACCCCCGCGCCCGACTGCTCCAGGACCCTCTCCACGGCGGCGTCCGGAAGCAACGGATTGAGCGGCAGCACCACCGCCCCCGCGCGGACGGCGCCGTAGTAGCCGGCCAGGAACGCCGGGTGCGGGAAGGACGACACCGCCACCGGGGTGCCGGGCGCCACCAGCGGACGCAGGGCCCTGGCACAGGCGGTCGCCGCCGCGTCGAGCCCGGCGTACGTCCACCGGTGCCCCCCGCCGACGACCGCCACCCGGTCCGGGAACGCCGCGGCCGTGGACGCGAGCATCGCGTCCACGGAAACACCCCCCATCGCGGATGGCTCATTCCATGCCATGTTCTCGGCCATGTGGCGCATGACCGTCCGGTCCACCATTTCCACCTCCGTCGCAAGTCCGTCCGCCCCGGCACAAAAGCCGTCCCCACCTGGGGAGCCTCCCGGATGGCGGCCGATCCCCGGACGCTCGCAACCCCTGCTCAAAGCGCGCTAGAGGAGCGGTAAAGGCCATCCCAGGAGGCGAAATGCCCCACTGTTGCGATGGCTGGAAACATCCTTGGCCGAGCTTTGAGTGTTCCTTGAGGACCGGCCGACAGCGTGCGTTACCCGGAAGATCCGGCCATTCCGACGAAGGAGGCGCGATGCCCGCCGAGCCGACCGCGACCGACCAGGTCACCACCGATCCGTACCTGGAGATCCAGCAGTTCTACGCCCGTCACATGTACGCCGTGGACAGCGGCGACTTCGAGAACTGGGCGGCAGGCTTCACCGAGGACGGGGTGTTCGTCTCCAACGGACTGCCCGAGCCCCTCACCGGACGGCCCGCCATCGACGCCGCCACCCGCCGGGGGGCCGCCGCCCGCGCCGAGCGCGGTGCCGTGCACCGGCACGTCCTCACCAACCTCGACGTGCGCCGGCACACCGGGAACTCGGCCGACGCCCGCTCCTACGTCCTGGTCGTCGAGTCCGTCGTGGGCGCCGGCTCCTCGCTCCACGTCAGCACGGTCTGCGAGGACCGGCTGGTCAAGGAGGGCGACGCATGGCGGGTCCGCGAGCGCAGGGTGACCCGCGACGACCTGCCTGCCACCGGAGCGGACCCCCGGTGACGGCCGCCGGACAGCTTCCCCCGGCCCTGTACCTCCAGCGGTTCTACGCACGCCAGGCAGGCGCGGTGAACGCCGGGGACTTCGACGCCTACCGCGACACGTTCACCCCCGCCGCCGAATTCCGGGTCGACGGGCGGGCGGCCGCGCTGCGCGGGGCCGAGGCGATCGCCGAGCACAGCCGCCGGCTCGCGGCCGAGCGCGCGGCCGGCGGCGCCGTCCAGCGCCACCACATCACCCTGACCGCGGTCGCCCACCGCGCCGACGGGACGCTCACCGCCCGCTCGGCCACCCTGATCGTCACCACGCCCCCGCACGGCGCCCCGGTCGTGACCGCGAGCACCGAGTGCGAGGACGAATTCGACGACACCGCGGGCCTGCTCAGGGTCCGCAGCCGCCGGGTGACCCGGGACACGGCACCCGGCGGCCCCGGCCGCTCCACCGAGCCAGGAAAGGAGACCCCATGGCGGACACGGCGTCCCACCCGCGCCGGGTCGTGATCACCGGCATCGGCGTGGTGGCCCCGGGAGGCAACGGCACCCGGGCGTTCTGGGACCTCATCACCTCGGGCCGCACCGCGACCGGTCGCATCTCCTTCTTCGACCCCGCCCCCTACCGCTCGCAGATCGCCGCGGAGTGCTCCTTCGACCCCCTCGCCGAGGGCCTCACCCCGCGCGAGGCGCGACGCATGGACCGGGCCGCCCAGCTCGCCGTGGTCAGCGCGCGCGAGGCCCTCCGGGACAGCGGACTGGACTGTGCCGGCCTCGATCCCGAGCGCACGGGCGTCGCCATCGGCACCGCGGTCGGCGCGAGCACCGGACTCGAGGAGGAGTACGTCGTCCTCAGCGACGGCGGCCGCGAATGGCTGGTCGACCCCGCCTACGGAGTCCCGCACCTGTACGGGCACTTCGTGCCCAGCAGCATCGCCGCCGAGGTCGCGCGGGACGCCGGCGCGGAAGGCCCCGTGGCCGTCGTCTCCGCCGGATGCACCTCCGGCATCGACTCCGTCGGCTACGCCTGCGAACTCCTCGCCGAGGGCAGCGCCGACGTGATGCTCGCCGGGGCGACCGACGCCCCCATCACCCCCATCGCGGTGGCCTGCTTCGACGCCATCAAGGCCACCTCCCCGCGCAACGACGACGCGGCCCACGCCTCGCGCCCCTTCGACAAGAGCCGCAACGGCTTCGTCCTCGGCGAGGGCGCCGCCGTCCTCCTCCTGGAGGAGTACGAGCACGCCCGGCGGCGCGGCGCCCACGTCTACGCGGAGATCGCCGGTTTCGCCTCCCGCTGCAACGCCTTCCACATGACGGGCCTGCGCCCCGACGGCCTGGAGATGGCCGCCGCCATCGGGGCCGCGCTGGATGGGGCGCGGCTGAACGCCGAGGACGTCGGCTACGTCAACGCCCACGGCTCCGGGACCAGGCAGAACGACCTGCACGAGACCGCCGCCTTCAAGCGGAGCCTGGGGGAGCACGCCTACCGGGTTCCGGTCAGCTCCATCAAGTCCATGATCGGCCACTCGCTCGGTGCGATCGGCTCCATCGAGATCGCCGCGTGCGCCCTGGCGATCGAGCACGGGGTGGTGCCCCCCACCGCGAACCTCCACACCCCCGACCCCGACTGCGACCTGGACTACGTACCGCTGGTCGCGCGCGAACGGCGGATCGACACCGCGCTGACCGTGGGCAGCGGATTCGGCGGGTTCCAGAGCGCCATGGTGCTGACCGCCCCCGGACGGAGGGCCGCCGCATGAGTGACGTGGCGGTGACGGGCCTCGCCGCTGTCGCGCCCAACGGCCCGGACACCGAGGAGTACTGGAAGGCGACCGTCGAGGGGATCAGCGGCGTGTCCGGCATCAGCCGCTACGACGCCGGGCGCTACCCCACCCGGCTCGCCGGCGAGGTCCGGGACTTCCCGGCCGCCGAGCACCTCTCCAGCAGACTGCTGCCGCAGACCGACCGGATGACGCGGATGGCGCTCGTCGCCTCGGACCGGGCCCTGGCCGACGCCGGGATCGACCCCGCCGCCCGCTCCGGCTTCGACATGGGAGTGGTCACCGCCAGCGGGTCCGGCGGCTTCGAGTTCGCCCAGAACGAGCTGCAGAACCTGTGGAGCAAGGGCCCCAAGCACGTCAGCGCCTACCAGTCCTTCGCCTGGTTCTACGCGGTGAACACCGGCCAGATCTCCATCCGGCACGGCATGCGCGGCCCCGGCGGCGTCCTGGTGACCGACCAGGCCGGCGGCCTCGACGCGCTCGGCCACGCCCGTCGGCGCGTGCGCGCCGGCGTCCCCGTCGTACTGGCCGGCGGCATGGACGCCTCCCTGTCCCCCTGGGGACTGGTCGCGCAGATCACCGGCGGCAGGCTCAGCCGCAGCGACGATCCCCGGCGCGCCTACCTGCCGTTCGACGCCGCGGCCGACGGCCATGTCCCGGGGGAGGGCGGCGCGTTGCTCGTCCTCGAGGACGCCGCGGCGGCCCGGGCACGGGGCGCCCGGAGCTACGGCACGGTCGCCGGCTACGGCGCCACCTTCGACCCGGCGCCCGCCACCGGCCGCCCGCCGGGGCTGCGCCGGGCCGTCGAGCTGGCCCTGGCCGACGCCCGGGCCCACCCGGCGGACATCGACGTGGTCTTCGCGGACGGCGCGGGGGTGCGTGCGCTCGACCGTGCCGAGGCCAGGGCGCTGGCCGAGGTGTTCGGGCCGTGCGCCGTCCCCGTGACCGTCCCCAAGACGATGACCGGCCGGCTGTACTCGGGCGCGTCCTCCCTGGACGCCGTCGCGGCCCTGCTGGCCATCCGCGACGCGGTCGTCCCGCCGACCCTGCATGTGACGGACCTCGCCGAGGACTGCCCGGTCGACCTGGTCCGGGACACCGCACGACACCTGCCCGTCCGCACGGCCCTGGTCCTCTCCCGGGGACACGGGGGCTTCAACGCCGCGCTGGTGCTGCGCGGGGAATCCGGAGGAGAGCCATGACCGCTCGGGAGATGACCCTGGACGACCTGATCGGCGTCCTGCGCGAGTGCGCCGGCGAGGCCGAGGGCGTGGACCTCTCGGGCGACATCCTCGACGTCCCCTTCGCCGACCTGGGCTACGACTCGCTGGCCCTGCTCGAGGCCGCGAGCAGGGTCGAGCGGCAGCGGGGCGTCGAGCTCGCCGACGAGGCCGTCGGCACGGCCGGCACGCCGAGACGGTTCCTGGCCCTCGTCAACGAGCCGCTCCGCACGGCCGTATGACCGGCCACGGGCACAGGCGGCGGCACGGGACGTGGCACCACCACACGGACAGGAGAAGAACATGACCGAGGACAGCGCCGGAGCGACGATCGTCACCGGCGGGACCAGCGGCATCGGCCTCGCCGTCGCCGAACGGCTGGCGGGCGGCGGCGCGAAGGTGTTCATCGGAGCACGCCACGCGGAGAAGGTCACCGCCACCGTGGCGGACCTGCGCGGGCGCGGCCTGGACGTCGACGGCGCCCCCCTCGACGTCCGCGACCCCGGGTCCGTCGCCGCCTTCGTGACGGCGGCCGTGGAGCGGTACGGCACCGTCGGCGTCCTCGTCAACAACGCCGGCCGCAGCGGCGGTGGAGTCACCGCCGAGCTGTCGGACGAGACCTGGTACGACGTCATCGACACCAACCTCCACGGCGTCTTCCTGATGACCCGGCAGGTGCTGACCAAGGGCGGGATGCGGGAGCGAGGAAGCGGACGGGTCGTCAACATCGCCTCCACCGGCGGCAAACAGGGGGTGGTGCTGGGCGCTCCCTACTCCGCCTCCAAACACGGCGTGGTGGGGCTCACCAAGGCGCTCGGCCTGGAGCTGGCGCCCACCGGCATCACCGTCAACGCCGTCTGCCCAGGCTATGTCGAGACGCCCATGGCCCAGCAGGTCCGCGCCAACTACGCCCGCATCTGGGACACCGGCGAACAGGCCGTGCTGGAGCGCTTCGAGGCCAAGATCCCCCTCGGCCGCTACTCGACCCCCGAAGAGGTCGCCGGACTCGTCGGTTACCTCGTCTCCCCGCTCGCCGCCTCCATCACCGCCCAGGCCCTCAACGTCTGCGGCGGGCTGGGCAACTACTGATGCCCGGCCCGGCGCGCCACCGCGTAAGGACGTGACGACCCATGCCCCACGTACAGCACACCATCACCGTCGCCGCCCCGCCCGGGACCGTCTACGACGTCATCGCGGACATCGGGCTGTGGCCCGTGCGTTTCCACCCCACCGTCCACGTGGAGCGGCTGGCGGGGGACGCCGGATCCGAGCGGGTGCGGATCTGGGCGATCGCCGGTGAGGAGGTCAAGACCTGGACCTCCCGGCGGGAGCTGCGGCCCGCCGAGCCGGCCGTCACCTTCCGCCAGGAGGTCTCCCAGCCGCCGGTCGCCGGGATGTCCGGCGTCTGGCGGCTCGGACCGCGGCCGGACGGCGGCACCGATGTCGTCCTCGAGCACGACTACCGCGCGGTCGGCGACGACCCGCGCTCCCTCGTCTGGATCGAGGAGGTCACGGACCGCAACAGCCGCTCCGAGCTCGCCGCGCTGAAGGAGGTGGCCGAACAGGCCGCGGCCCACCGGGACGCCCTGCGGGTCTCCTTCGAGGACAGCGTCGACGTCGCCGGCGCCGCAGGTGACGTCTACGCCTTCCTCCACCGCGCCGAGGACTGGCCGGACCGGCTGCCGCACGTCTCGCGCGTGGCCCTGGAGGAGCCTGCCGCGGACCTCCAGATACTGGAGATGGACACGGTCACGGCGGACGGCACGGCACACACGACGAAGTCCGTGCGCGTGTGCTTCCCCCGCAGCCGCATCGTCTACAAGCAGACCCGGGTGCCGGCGCTCATGGCGGCGCACACGGGGGAGTGGCGGCTCGAGGAGATGGCGGGCGGGGTGCGGGTGACCTCGGCTCACACCGTGGTGATACGGGCGGAGGCGGTCGAGGACGTCCTCGGGGAGGGGGCCACCGTGGACGACGCGCGCGCCTTCGTGCGCGGTGCCCTCGGTGCCAACAGCCGGATCACACTGGCGCACGCCAAGGCGTTCGCGGAGGCGAAGTAGACGGCGGACGCCCACCGGGAACGCGGCTGCCCGGGGCCCGGTGGTCCCCGGGCAGCAGGCCCGTCACCGTCAGGCGGTGGCGCCGTCGCCCGCGAAGTGGGACGACGCGTCGCGCTTCCACAGGAGGCCGACCGCCACCAGCCCCGCCGCGCAGGGGAGCAGCCCCGCCACGGTCACATACAGAGGGAAGTGCTGGGTGAAGTTGTAGAGCGAGATGAAGGTGGCGAGGGCGAAGACGACGGTGGCCGCCACACGCGACCAGGACTTGCCCTTCCGGCTGGCCCGGGCCAGCCACAGCCACAGGCAGACACCGGCCACGCCGATGGTGAAGAGGTAGGTCAGGATGCTCGACTTCACCGTGTCGATGCGATCCGAACTGTATTGGGGATAGGCGTCCTTGAGGCCTTGGGTCAGACTGTCCGCCGTCGCCTGGTCGATGATCACGGCGAGCACGGCGACCAGGGTGAGCGCGACCCCCGCGTACATGACGGTGACCGCGTTTTTGATGGGTGCGGGCGGCGCCGTCCGCTGTAACCGCCCGGCACGCTCCTGCTGGCTCGGCAAGGGAACTCCTTAGTGTGGTGCACGGCGTACGGACGCACTGATGTTCCGTATGCCTTCAGGGGATTGGGAGATGAGGACTCTGTCGGCAGCGGCTCCGCCGCTCCGGTGCAACGTGTGCTCGAGTCGATGCGGCGAGTCTAGCAATCGGCACTTCCGCGGCAACCGGAGCAACTGTCGAAGGATGCCTTCGGGCCAATAATCCTTTCTCAGGCGCCGTACGGGCCGGTGCCCGTCCGGCGGGCCCGTAGTTGGACCGTGAGGGCCGTCGCGAGGAACACCGCGGCGGCCAGGGCCAGATAGGGCCGGGGACCCGCGGTCTCGAGCAGCACACCGCCGATGGACAGACCGACCGGCAGGCCTGCCTGGGCGAGCAGCCGGTAGATGCTGTTGATCCTGGTGTGCAGCTCCTGCGGAATGATCGTCATGCGGTGCGCATAGAGGGTGGAGAAGTACGGGGGTGCCACGTACAGGGCCAGTGCCAGGCCGAGTTCGGCCACCCAGGGGGCAGGCGCGAGAGCCATGGTGAGTTCACCCGCCGCCCAGCCCAGCCCCGTGAACAGCATCACCCCGTACGTGCCCAGCCGGCGGTGGAGGAAGCCGCTGCAGAAGCTGCCCAGCACCCCGCTCGCCGCGCCCAGCGCGAGCAGCAGGCCCGTGCGGGACGAGTCCAGGTGGAACTCCGACTTCATCACGGTCATGAAGCTCAGCCACACCGTGCCGAGGGCCGCGATGTTGACGAAGTTCGCCAAGGCCAGCCGCCGTAGTTCGGTGTGGCGCAGGAGGTGGCCCACTCCCTCACGGATCGACGCCCACAGGGACACCCGTGCCTCGTGCGCGACCGGCGGGCGCAGGGAGGTCCGCAGGCACAGCACTCCGGCGCCGGCGACGACATAGGTGAGCGCGTCCGCTCCGAAGGCATAGCCGGCGCCCTGCATGGCATTCGCCCCCAGACCGATCAGCGCACCTCCCAGAGCCGGACCGAGTACCTCGGTCAGCGCGGTGGTCCCCTCCACCCAGCCGGAGGCCCTGGCCAGTTCGTGCGCGGGAAGGATACGGGGGAAGACCGTGCTGTTGGCGACGTCGAAGAAGACGTAGACGACACCGGAGCAGAGCACCGTGCCGGCGATGAGGAAGACGCTGGTGCCGCCGCCCAGCAGATAGCCCGCCAGGAGCCCGAAGAGCACGGCGCGCAGGAAGTTCCCCACCGCCATCACGACCTGCTTGTTCCACCTTTCCACCAACGCCCCGGCCGGAATGGCCAGCACCACGTACGGCACCTGTTCCAGCGCGGTGATCAGCCCCGCCGTGCTCGCCGAACCCGTCGCGTCGAGCACCAGCAGGGGAAGCACGAACTGGGAGATCTGTGTACCGACGCGCGAGGTGACCTGCGCCCACCAGACGATGACGAAGTCGCGTACCCGCCAGAGGCTGAGCGGGGGCGGAGCGCCCGTGTCACGGACGTTCGCTTTCCCGAGGGACATCTCACCGTCGCTTTCTGCGGGTGGGGGTCAGGGCGTTGGCGAAAAGGAGGGGAGACGACTCGCTCAGGCGGCCGCTGTGGCCCGCAGCGTCCACGTCTGGGCCCGGGTGAGCCGGGTGAGCTCGTCCACGTCCAGGTCGGGCCGGTGCAGCCAGCGCCGGACCCGCCGGGCGAAGTGCTCGGAGATCTCGTCGCCGACCTCGGGCAGCTCGGGGGCCTCGACGAGCGGCACCGACTCCGGCGGCGACCGCAGCGCCCGGACCCCGGCGGCCCCGTCGGCGGTGAGGTCGAGCAGGGAGCGGTACAGGGACGCGACCGGGACGGCGACGCCACCGGTCGCCCGCGCCAGGACCGGCAGCGCACCCGTGGCGTCGCCGGCCCGGCAGACGTCCGCGGCCAGTTCGAGGAGCCGGTCCCGGCCGACGCGGGCGGGAGCGCCCGTCGCCACGGTACCGTCCGGCCGGTCGACCGGACCGTGCACCTCGGGTACCGGCCCGTCGCGCTCGACGTCGTGACCGAGTACTTCCCGGCACATCGCGTACAGCAGCTGGGCGGGCGAGAGCACGCGGGAGGTCGTGGCGATGCCGGGCCCGGCGGCCGCCTCGGCCAGGGCCCGGCCGAACCAGCCGGCGTGGAGCACGGGGGCCCGCCGTCGGTCGGCCACGACCTCGCCGAAGCCGACGAACTCGGCCGATGGGCAGGCGCGTACGACATCGACGAGGTGCGCCAGGTTGTCCAGCATGGTGCGGGTCTGCGCCACCGGCCGCGGTTCCGGGGCCCTGATCGGGGCTTCCGGGTCCGGGTTGCGCCCGGCCGCGTAGTTGATCCCGTCCCAGAACTCGCGGTTGACGAAGATCGTCGGATGGCCGACGTAGAGGTGCAGCACGCCGTCCTCCGACCGTGCCGCGCGTTCCAGGAGCCCGGGCAGCTCTTCGAGCAGTGCGGCGAACCGGAGCGGGTCCGGCAGGATGTCCTCCACCGGACCGACCGCCTCGGAGCGGGCGAAGCACAGCGTGCCCGCGTACCAGTGCGGATTGTGGCCGCCACCGGTCCTGCTGAAGGAGTGGAGGTGGGCGGGGATGTCCAGGCCGGTCAGCGCACCGGGGATCTGGGGCCCCCACGAGGTGCCGGGAGTGGCGAAGCCGCACAGCCGGCGGCCCGTCAGCTCGCGGATCAGGTCGGCCCCCGATCGCTCCCGGGCCACGACCTCGGCCACCCCACCCGCCCAGTCGTGGGGTTCGAGGTACTCGGCCACGGTCGGGTGCGTCGAGTGGTGGTTGGTGTGGTAGCCGATGTCGTGGGTGCGCAGCGCCTCGAAGACGTCCAGCCGCTTCCGCCGGACGAGGGCACGGGCCTTGTCGCCGGTGAGGAAGAACGCCGCGGGCACCCCTCGTTCCCGCAGCATGGCGGCCAGCCACAGCACCGCGTCGTCGCTGAGCGGGGTGACCGGGTCCTCCACGTCGAAGGTGAGGAATACCCTCGCCTTACCCCGCACTGCGCTCGCTCCTCTCCTGCGAGGGCTGCCACAGCCCGTACATCCGCAGTACGGAGACGGCGTCCCGGATGCTCAGCCGCCCCTTGGGGGACTCGATCTCCAGCGCGCAGCGACCGGCGAAACCGCCGGACTCCAGGACCGCTCCCAGCTCGCGCAGCGGCATCGCGGCGAGCGGCGTGTCCGGGCCGCCCTTGAGATGCACCTGCGCGACCAGCGGCAGCAGCGCGCGCAGATCGGCGACCGGGTCCGCGCCCGCGTAGAGGCAGTTGCCCGTGTCGAAGAACAGCCGGGCCCTCGGGTCGTCCAGCGACCCGACCAGCTCGGCGGCGGCGGAGGGCAGCGCCCCGCCGACGAACTCCGCGGCGATCACGGTGCCGTGCCGCTCGGTCGCCGCCAGCAGTTCGGCGTACGCCTTGGCGTAGACCTCGGCGCGCCGGGGTTCCTCCGCCTTGACGCGCACGGGCACGAGGACCAGGTCGCAGCCGAGGCCCACGGCCACCTCGGCGGTGTCGACGACCCGGCGCACCGCGTCGGCGCGCTCCGCCTCCGGCACATCGGGCAGCCGGACGAACTCCGCGACCACGGCGGAGGCGATGGGCAGTTCATGGGCGGCGGCGAGCTCCCGGAAGAGCTCCGCCTGGGCGGGCGCGTCGGCGCTGCGCAGCGGGACCTCCACGAAGTCCAGTCCCAGCCGCCGGAGTTCGGCGAACTTCTGTTCAAGGGTGTAGTCGTCGGTGATGGTGTCGGTGCCTGCTCCCAGCAGCATGGGAGTACCCTTCTGTCGGTGTGGTGCGAGCACGGATCCGGTCCTCAGGGCGCGGTCGGGGAGCCCAGCAGCGTGTCCACCCGTACCGGCTGCCCGGATTCCGCGGACGCCTGGTGGGCGAGGGTCGTCGCCAGGGTGCGCACCGCCTCGTCGTAGGAGGCGAGCACCAGCTCCGGGCGGTTGTCGCGCACCGCGCGCACGAAGGCGCGGTCCTGTGCGGCCATCGAGTCGTCCGCGAAGGTCCGCTCCCGCTTGCCGTCGGCGGTGACCACCTCGATGGTGCGCGACTCCCCTTCGTGGCCCAGGATCGAGACGGTCAGGCCGTCGGCGATGATGTGGATGCCCCGGGCGTAGGCGGGGTTCCCGTGGCCCGAGACCATGTTGGTCACCAGGCTGCCGACGGCTCCGTTGGCGTACGTCAGGCTGGCGGCCGTCGTGTCGAAGATCTCCGATGCCTCCCGGGTGGCGATGCGGCGCCCGCCCGCGACGTAGACGGTGGAGATGTCGGACACCAGCAGCCGGAGCAGGTCCACCTGGTGGGTCGCCATCTCCACGACCTGGCCCCCGGAACGGTCCTGGTGGCGGTACCAGTCGCGGGGCGGCAGCTTGGTGAAGCGATGGGCGAGAGTCATCGCGATGGTCCGCTCGCCCAGGGTCTCCCGGACGAACGGCACGATCTGCGAATACCTGCTCTGGTAGCCGGCCGCCCCGATCAGGCCCTTTTCCCGCAGGGCGCGGGATATCCCGGTGGCGACCGACAGGTCGACGGCCACGGGCTTCTCCACCAGGATGGGGAGCCCGGCGTCGATCGCCGCGAACTCCACCTCGCCGTGGGCGAAGGGCGGCAGGCAGAGGAAGACCGCGTCGAGGCGCTCCTCCTGGAACATCCGGACGGCGTCGGTGTGAACGGGCGCTTGGGCGAACGCCTTCAGCAGCTCCTCCGGCGCCGTCCCGCGGAGCTTGTCGAGCACGCCCTTGCGGGTGGCCTCCGCGGCGGCCGGGTCGGAGTCGCACAGCGCGACCACCCTGGCCTCCGGATCGGTCAGCACCCGCTTGAGGTGCTCCTTGGCGATGTATCCGACGCCGACGAAGCCAATGCGCACGGTCATGGTCTGTCCTTTCGTCCTCGGTTGGTGGTGAAGGCCAAAGCCCCGGGTGCCGCGCCCTCAGAAGCCGGCGTCCTGCCAGTCCAGGAGCACGCCGATGGCGTCGTTGTCCGGGGTGGCGATGAGCTTGTAGGCGTCCTCGGCGTCCCCGGCGGGGAAGATGTGGGTGACCAGGTCGTCCACCGCCATGCGCCGCTGGGTGATCAGCCGGAAGAACAGCTCGACGTTGTCCGCGTAGGTGCCGCGCAGGTGACGGCCGCGGGGAGCGCGCTGGATGTCGCTGTCGTGCACGCCGACCAGGGTCTGCGCCTTGCGCAGGACCGTTCCGCCGAGCACTTGCCGGCCGGGCCAGGCGGTGTCGCCGACCAGCACCAGCGTCCCGGCGTCGCGGGTGAGGCCGGACAGCGCGGCCAGCGCCTCCGGGGCGCCGGTCACGTCGTACGCGATGCCGACGCCCTCGCCACCGGTGAGTTCGGTGACCGCTTCCTCGGCGGCCGCCACCCCGCCGGCGAGGACCGTGGTCGCGCCGTGCCGTGCGGCGGCCGTCAGCCGCGACTCGCCCCGGGCCACGGCGTACAGCTCGGCGGCGCCGGCGACGGCCGCGTACTGCAGCACCAGCTGGCCGAGCGGGCCGAGGCCGGCGACCGCGACCGGCTCGCCGAACAGCGCGCCCGTCCTGCGCACGGCGTGCTGGGCGATGGCCGACAGCGCGAACCAGGCCGCCGACTCGTCCGGCACCTCGTCCGGCACCGGGTAGACCGAGCGCTCCGAGACGACCGCGTGGCTCTGGTGCGCCCTGCGCAGCACGACCCGGTCACCGGGCCGGTGGCGGGCGGCCGTCGGGCCGACCGCCAGCACCTCGCCGACCGCGCTGTAGCCGGGCGCGAACGGATGACGCACCCAGGAGGCCCAGTGGGAGGGCTTCTCGAACTCGCCGAGGAAGCAGTTGCGTTCCGTGCCGGTGCTCACCAGCGTCATCCGGGTGCGCACGAGGAGCTCGTCACCGGAGAGCTCCGGCAGTACCTCGCGCCGTAGCTCCACGCGGCCGGGTTCGGTGATCAGCACTCGGGTACTGTGCATCGGTTCATCAGTCCTTCCAGGGTTCGACGACCGGCACCAGACAGTCGGGCAGACGGGCCGTCCGTACGGCGTCGGAGATCCGGTCGAGGGGGATGCGGTGGGTGAGCAGGGGTGCGAGGTCGAGTTCCCCCGAGGCCAGGAGGCGGAGGGCCGCCGCGAACACTCCGGGCTCGTAGTGGTAGCTGCCGAGGAAGCGGATCCGGCGGTAGTGGACGTCGTTGAGGTCGAGGGGGAGCGTGGTGCCGGGCGGGCAGCCGCCGAAACCGACCACCGTGCCTCCCGTGCGCACCAGGTCGAACGCCGTGCGGTACGTCTCGGCGCGGCCCACCGCCTCGACCACCACATGGGGACCGCGCCCGCCGGTGAGCCCGGCGACCCGCTCCGCCGTCCGGTCGTCGAAGGCCACGGGGATGCCGCCCGCCGCGGTGACGAGCGCCTCCCTGCCCGGGTGGTTGACGGTGCACAGGACCCGCTCCGCGCCGCGCAGCCGGGCCAGCCGCACCTGGATCAGGGCGACCGGTCCGCAGCCGATGACGAGGACGTCCTTGCCGGGGCCGATGCCCGCGGTGTCGGTCGCGTCCAGGACACAGGCCACGATCTCGGTCAGCATCGCGGCCGCGGGCGACACCCCCGCGGGCACCGGGGTGACGTGCGCGGTCAGCGGCGGGCGGACACGCACGTACTCCGCGTGCGCCCCCGGCTCCACACCCGCCCTGGTGTCGCACAGGGCCCGCAGCCCGTCGCGGCAGTTGGCACAGTGCTCGCAGGGCGGGTGCGGGTCGACGGTGACCGGCCGGCCGACCTCGAGGTGACGCACCGCGGGGCCGAGCGCGACGACGTCGCCCGCGACCAGTGTGCCCAGCACGGCCGGTGGGGTCATCTTCGGGTGCCCGCTGGTGACGGCGCGCACCAGTGCCGCGCCGAACATGGCCGCACGCACCCGGATCACCACGTCCTCGGGCTCCTCGACCCGGGGTACGGGCAGCCGTTCGAGGGTCAGGGGCCGGCCGGGACCGTGCCACACGGCCGCCCGCATCGATGTGGGCAGGTCGCCGGGCACGGCGTCGCACGCCATGCCGTCCGTCATCCCGCACCGCCGTCCGCGGCGGGTCCCGCATCGCCGCCGGGGGCCGTCGGCCCGGCGGCGTCCAGGAGCCACTCGTGCCGGGGATCGGTACGGAAGCACAGGTGCCGCTCCGTGCCGGCCAGCGCCCACAGGTAGTAGAAGCGGTGCCCGGCCGCGGCGACGAAGCTGTGGTAGCCCTCCCGCACCGTGACCACGTCACCGTCCTGTACCACCCGGGACCGGCGTTCGGCCGTCTCGGACGGGTAGTGGAGGAACAGCCCGAACCCCGAGGGCGGGGACACCCGGACGTGGAACGCCTCCTGCTGGTGGCTCTCGTGCGGCGGGTCGTGCTCGTCGTGCTTGTGCGGCGGATAGCTGGACCACACGCCCTCCGCGCTGAAGGTCTCACCCACCAGCAGGCCGTCCGCCGGCCGGTCCGGCCCGACGATGTCGTGCACCTCCCGGCCCCACACCCCGCTGCCGCGCTTCTGCGTGCGCACCTCGTCCGGCCGCACCGCATAGGGCTCGCGCGAGGCCGAGGCCGAGGCCGGCGCGGAGGCGACGGCGAAGCGCACGCCCGCCGCGCCCGCGGCGATCCGCCAGCGCCGGCCGGGCGGCGCGTAGAAGGCGGTGGCCCTGCCGTCGAAGACGTCCGCGCGCTCGCCCAGCCCCTGCCAGCGCGGACCGCCTTCGCCGAAGTCGACGTCGCAGCGGCCGCCGAGGATCACCACGACGGCCTCCTCGCCGTCCTGCCGGTGTTCCTCGGCCCGGCCGGGCGAGAGCTCGCCGATCCGCAGTGTGACCGGTAGTCCCGTGGCGCCCATTCAGAGTTCCCTTCCTGTCGTGGTTGCGGGTGTGACCGGTTCCGGGAGCAGCTCGTCGATCGCGACCGGACCGCCGCGCGCCGCCGAACGCGTCAGCGCCTCCCCGACGGCCACGGCGTACGCGCCGTCGGCCGCGGTGGCGGCCCGGTCCCCGGCACCGTCCGGTACGGCCCGCAGCAGCGCGTCGGCCATGCGCGCGTCCGCGCCGGAGTGGGTGCCCGTCTCCCGGGGGACACGGAGGTGGCGGACCGGTCCGTCCAGCGGGCTCACCCGGATCGTGTAGTGGCCGGACGGCTCCGCGCCGTCGGGCGGCGTCACCTCGTAGCGGGTGCTGAGCTCGCCCCCGGTGCCCTGCACGGTCAGCGTGTACCCCTCCCAGGGGGAGCGGGCCGACAGGGAGTAGTGGGCGAGTGCCCCGCCGCGGTAGCGGATCACGGCGGAGACCGTGTCGGCGATGTCCGCGTCCGCCGGCACCCGGCTCTCGTCGTCCCCCGCGTCCGTCCCGGAGTGGTAGTGGACGCGCCGGGTCCAGCCCGTGACCTCCCGCGGCCGGTCCGCGAGCCACCAGTTGAGCAGGTCGAAGTGGTGACAGCTCTTGGTGATCTGCAGCCCCCCGGACGCCGCCGCCCTGCGGTGCCAGCGCAGGAAGTAGCTGCGGCCGTGGCCGGGCCGGAGCCGGTAGGACAGGTGTGCCTCGACGGGCGTGCCGATCCGTCCCTCGGCCAGCAGGTCCGCGATCACCTGATGGAGATTCAGATAGCGCATGTTGTGCGCGACCCGCACCGTGCCGCGTGAGCGGTGCTCCGTGGCCACCACCGCGGCCGCCTGCGCGGCCGTCAGCGTCATCGGCTTCTCGGTCAGGACGTGGACTCCGGCCTCCAGCGCGGCCCGGATCTGCGCGGCGTGCGCGTGGTCGGGCGTGGTGACGATCAGGACGTCGGGACGCGCCGCGTCGAGCAGGGGGCGGACGTCGTCGGTCGCGTACACGGGTACGGGCCACCGCTCGGCCACCGCGGCCAGCCGCTCCGGATCGTTGTCGGCCACCGCGACCAGGGTGCCGACGGCGGACGGCCCCGGCTCGAACAGCGGCAGGTAGTTCTTCCATGCCCGGGTGCCGGCGCCCACGAGGGCGTAGCGGGTGGTGGGCCGGTCAGCCATGGACGCTCTCCTCCTTCGGGTCCGCGGTGTTCTCCTCGTCCAGCCACCGGCCGCCCCGGGCGACCCGGCGGACCCTCAGCTCCCGGTCGAGCACCACCAGATCGGCCGCCAGGCCCGGTGTCAGGGAGCCGATCCGGTCCGCGAGGCCCAGCAGCCGGGCCGGTGTGGCCGTGGCCATCCGTACGGCCTCCACGAGTGGGACGCCCGCGCCCAGCACGGTGAAGCGCAGGACGTCGGACAGGAAGCTGGTGCTGCCGCAGAAGGACGCCCCGTCGTGGTCGAGCGCGACGCCTTCGGCGACGACGCCCCGGGCCGCGCCCATGGTGAACGTCGTGCCGGGCGGCAGCCCGGTGCCGGCCGAGGCGTCGGAGACCAGGCACAGCCGGTCCGGTCCCAGGCAGCGGTGGGCGATCCGCACCAGCTCCGCCGGGAGGTGCCGCCCGTCCGCGATGAGTTCGGCGGTCAGCCCGCAGGAGGCCAGCACCGACTCCAGCAGCCCGGGCCGGCGCCACGGGCCGTCCTTGCGCAGCGCGGACTGCCCGCTCCACAGATGCGCGACGTGCCGCAGTCCGGCGGCGCGGGCGGCCGCCAGGGCTTCGTCCGAGGCCCCGCTGTGACCGGCCGAGACCACCACGCCCCGGCCGGTCAGCTCCCGGACGAGCGGGATCGCCCCGGGCAGCTCCGGGGCGAGCGTCACCATCCGCACGAAGCCGGGCTCCGGCAACAGCCCCCGCCACGACTCCTCCCCGGGAGACCGCAGCGCGTCGTGGGGGTGCGCGCCCCGGAACACCGGGTTGAGGTATGGGCCCTCGAGGTGTGCGCCGAGGAGCCCGGAGCCGGGCGGCACCCGGTGCCCGACGGCCAGGGCGGCGGCCATGGCGTCCGGTCCGTCGGTGGCCAGGGTGGCCAGCAGGCCGGTGGTGCCCGCCGCCGTGTGGGCGGCGAGCACCGTGCGCCAGGCGTCGTCGGCCGCTTCGTTGAAGGTCCGGCCGAAGGCGCCGTGCGCGTGGACGTCGACCAGCCCGGGCAGGACGTGGTCCCCGCCGGCGTCGACCACCCGGTAGCCGGGTGGCGGCCTGCGGTGCTCGCCGGCGTACTCGATGACGCCGTCGCGCAGGAAGAGGCAGTCGCCGGAGCCCACGCGGTCGGCGTGCACCACCGAGGCGTTGACGACGGCCACGCACCGGCCCCGGCTCATCAGGCCCTCGCCCGCCGGTAGACCCGCAGGTGGCGCTCGGTGAACCGGTCGAGGTCGAAGAGCGCGGAGCGGCCGAGCCCCGCCTCGCCCAGCGCGTGCAGCCGCTCCGGGTCCTTGGCCAGCGCCTCCAGTGCCGAGGCCAGCTCGCCGGGGGAGTCCGGCGGGAAGTACACCGCCGCCTCGCCGGCCGTCTCGTGGTGGGGCGGGATGTCCGAAAGCACCAGGGGCAGGCCGGCCGCCATGGCCTCCAGGATCGAGATGGGCATGCCCTCGAACCGGCTCGCCGAGACGAACGCCTGGGACGACATCAGCAGCGGCAGCACCAGGTCACGGCGCCAGACCTGGCCGTACCACTCGACCGCTCCGGCGATCCCCAGCTCCAGGCCCCGGCGGTAGAGGTCGGCCATCTCCGGGCCGTCCCCGATGACCCGCAGCCGGACGTCCACCCCGCGCCGGCGGGCCTCCGCCACCCCGGCCAGCACCGCGGCCTGGTTCTTGTGCGGGTACAGCCCGGCCAGGCTGATCACGGTGAGGCTGCCGTCGCCGGGCCCGGCCGGGCGTTCGGGGACGTCCACCCGGATGGCGTTGGGCACCACCTCCACCCGGTCCGCCCGCAGGCCGACCTGGGTGGCGCAGAACTCCCGCACCGCCTCCGACACCGCGAGCACCTGGTCCGCCCGGCTGTTGAAGAACCGGTCGACGCGGTTGCGCAGCCAGGTGCGCTTGTGGGTGTAGACGCTGTGGTACGTCACCACGGTGCGCCGGCCCCGAAGGGCCAGCCGCACCAACGGGTGGATCCGGCCGTCACCGAAGTGGACGTGCACCACGTGACCACGGGTCAGCCGCTCCACCTCGGCCAGCCGCCGGCGCGGCGAGCCGGACAGGGAGACGGTCTCGACCCGGGGGTCCAGTTCCGTCATCAGCGCGTTGCGCTTGGCCACCGCCAGGGCCACGACCCGCACCTTGACGCCGCGCGCCACGAGTTCGTTGGCCAGCGAGGTCACCACCCGCTCCAGCCCGCCCACGGTGAAGTAGCGCACCAGCAGGCAGACCCGCAGGCCGGACGCGTCGGTCCGCTCCCCGGCCGTCGTCACGGTCGTCCCGCTCACGCGCCCTCACCCCGCAGCAGCGCCGCGTAGCGCCGGGCGCCGCCGAGCAGGTGTCCGGCCTTGGGGGCGAGCGGTTCCCGCAGGGCCTCGGCGAGCGTGGGGCCGATGGCGCCGGCGAGCACGTCCGGGAGGTCGCACATGCGCACCAGACCGCGGTCGGCCAGCAGCCGGGCGTGGATCCGCTGCTCCGACTCCCGCACCTGGCGCGGGATGACGATGCTGTTGCAGCCGACGGCGAGCACCTCGCTGAGCATGTTCGCCCCCGCGGCGCCGATGAACAGGTCGGCGGCCGCCATCCAGGTCATCATCGCCGGCTCATAGGCGACGACCTCCAGCCACGGCAGCTCGGCGGCCCGGGCCCGCAGCGTCCGGGCGTCCGCCGCCTCCAGATACGGTCCGGTCACCAGCCGCACCCGGTCGAACCCCGTCCGCTGTTCGGCCAGCGCGTCGATCAGCGCGGTCCACAGCCCCATGGCTCCCTGGCCGCCGCCCATGCTCGCCAGGACGAGGCGCTCGGCGTCGTCCACCCCCAGGGATGCCCGCGCCGCGTCCCGGCCGAGCTGGAACTCGTCCACCAGGTACCCGGTGTAGTGGATGCGGTCCCGTAGGTAGTGCGGCACGCCGTAGTGGTCCTCGAGCCGGAACACCTCGGGGTGGGTGTGGACGTGGATGGCGTCGAAGTGCCGGTCGATCCAGCGGGCGCTGTCCTCGGAGAAGTACTCCCGGTCGGTCTTCTCGGCGTCGAAGAGCACCCCGCGCAGGGTGAGCACGCGCCGTTCGCCGGCGCCCCGGGTGGCGGTCAGCGCGGGCACCAGCTCGTCCTCGGCGCCCCGCGGCAGATGGTTGACCAGGAAGACGTCCGGGGCGTAGTGGCGCAGGAAGACCTCGGACAGCTCGGAACGCAGCCGGAACAGCGGCCCGGCCGCCATCGCCGTGCGTCCCGTGGTGCCCCAGCCGGAAGCGTTGTCGTAATTGGTGAAGGCGGGTAGCTTCACCACGTCCATGCCGGCGGGCAGCAGGTCCAGCCCGCGCCAGGCGCCCGTCAGGCCGGAGATGTGCATCTCCTCGCCGCTGTCGACCAGCCCGTGCGCCACCTTGGCGCTCTCCGCGGTGTGCCCGAGGCTCCTGCCGTTGTGCCAGTACATCGCGATCCGCATGGTCTACCTCCTCGATTCCACGGTGTGCTGTGCGTCGTGGGTCCCGGCGAACCACGAGACGGTGTGGCGCAGCCCCTCGGCCAGGCCGACGAGGGGCCTGTAGCCCAGGCCCCGCTCGGCCAGTTCGAGGTCGGCCAGCGCCGAGGCGACATCGCCCGCCCGGGGCGGTGCCGTGGCCGGGACCGTCCTCGCGGCCTCCGGGCGGCCGGCGAGCTCGGCGACGTTCGTCCGGAGCTCCTCGAACAGGTCGTTGAGCGAAGTGCCGTGTCCCGTACCGACGTTGAAGACGCCCTCGGAGCCGGCCGGCCGGGCCGCCGCCAGGAGGTTGGCCCGCACCACGTTGTCGATGTAGGTGAAGTCCCGGGACTGGGTGCCGTCGCCGTGGACCACCGGCGGCTGCGAGGTCAGCAGGGCACGGATCCACCGGGGGATCACCGCCGAGTACGGGCCGTCGGGGTTCTGGCGGGGCCCGAACACATTGAAGTAGCGCAGCCCCGTCATGGTGACGCCGCCGCTTCGGTGACAGACGGCGGCCAGCTGCTCCATCGCCCGCTTGCTCACCGCGTACGGCGACACCGGCTCGCCCAGGACGGGCTCGCGGCGCAGCGCCGTGGGGACGTCACCGTAGACGGAGCTGGAGCTGGCGTACACGATCCGGGACGCCCCGGCCTCCGTCGCGGCCCTGAACAGGTTGACGGAACCGATGGTGTTGACCTCGAGCACCTGGTCGGGGTGGGCCATGGAGCGGGGCACCGAGTTGAGCGCGGCCTGGTGGAGTACGGCGTCGACGCCCCGCACGGCCGCGTCGCAGGCGTCCCGGGACCGCAGGTCACCCTCGATCAGGTGGAAGCGCGCCCAGCGCGCCGGGCCCACCCTGGCTTCCACATCGGCGAGGTTCTCCTTCTTCCCGGTGGAGAAGTTGTCCAGCCCCACCACCCGTTTGCCGGCTTCCAGGAGTGTTTCCAGCAGATGTGAGCCGATGAACCCGGCCACCCCGGTGACCAGCCAGGTGTCCGGGAGCCCCGGAACGTCGTCGAGTAATCGTGCAGTGGGCATCGCAACCTCCACACAGCGCTACGCGGAAGACAGGAGAAGGAGACAGGGGAAGGAGACAGAGGAAGGGGTGGGTCAAGGCGGTGGACGGGCGGGACGGGGGTGTTACAGCACCGCCGCGTCGTGGTCGGCCAGCCGGCCCCGGGTGTCGAAGAGCACCCGCGTCCTGGACGCGTCGAGGTGCTCGCGGTACTGCGCGTGCCACTGGAGCACGATGGTCAGATCGGCGGTGGCCAGCGCGGTGTCCAGATCGCCGGCACGGAAGACGTCCAGGCCGTCGACGGCCCACGATCCGACGTAGGGGTCGTGGTAACGGACGTCGGCGCCCCGTTCCCTGAGGTGCCGCACGACGTCGTCGGCGGGTGACTCGCGCTGGTCGGAGATGTCGGCCTTGTAGGTGACACCCAGGACCAGCACCTGGGCACCGGCCAGTTCGCCTCCGGCGCGTGCCAGCATCCGCCCGGCGCGCTCGACCACATACGCCGGCATGCCGTCGTTGATCTCCTGGGCCAGGTCGATCATCTGTGACCGCCGGCCCAGTGCCCGCGCCTGGTAGGAGAGGTAGCGGGGGTCGATGGGGATGCAGTGGCCGCCGACCCCGGGACCCGGCTGGAAGGCGGCGAAACCGAAGGGCTTGGTCGTGGCGCACTCGATGGCGTTCCACAGGTCGACGCCCAACTCATGGGAGAGCATGGCCATTTCGTTGACCAGCGCTATGTTGACCTGCCGGTAGGTGTTCTCCAGGATCTTGGCCATCTCGGCCTCGCGGGTGCTCTTGGCGGCCACGACCTTCACCACGAACCGGCCGTAGAACTCCATGGCGTGCCGGGTGCACTCCGGGGTGTAACCACCCACCACCTTGGGGGTGTTGCGCACCCCGTACTCGGTGTTCCCGGGGTCGATGCGCTCCGGGGAGAAGGCCAGCCGGAAGTCGTCGCCGGCCCGCAGGCCGGACTCCTCCAGGACGGGCCGGACGATGTCGTCGGTGGTGCCGGGGAAGGTGGTGGATTCCAGCACCACCAGCATCCCCCGCCTGAGCCGGCGCGCCACCATCCCGCTGGCCTCCACCACATTGGACAGGTCGGGATGTCCTGTCTCGCTCAGCGGAGTCGGCACGCACACCACGATGACCCGTGGGGCGCCGAAGTTGTCCTCGTCGCAGGTGGCGGTGAAGCCGGCGGCGCGCATGTCCGCGATGTCGCCGTCGCCCACGCCGTCGACATGCGAGACGCCGGAGTTCAGCTGCCTCACCACCCGGGGGTTCGCGTCGAATCCCCGGACCCGTAAGCCCGCCTGGACGGCCTCCCTGGCCAGTGGCAGCCCCACGTATCCGAGGCCGACGACCAGTAGGTCCACCGCTTCAGTCATCGAACCGGTCCCCGTGCACCGCGGTCACCAGGTCGCGGACGGCCTCCACGGGCTTGTCCGCCGCCCAGGCGCGGCGCCCGATGGCCGCGCCGCCGATCCCCAGCCGCACCGCCCTGCCGAGGAAGTCCGTCAGCTCCGTCGAGGCGTCCGGGGGGCCGCCCGCCAGCACGATGGGCACCGAGGTGCTCTCGACGCACTGCCGGATGATGTCCTCGTCGTCCGGCAGGGACGTCTTGATGAAGTCGGCGCCTATCTCCTCGGCGATCCGGCAGGCATGGGCGTAGGCGCCGGCGCCCAGCTGCCGGACCGCCTCCGGCCTGCTGTAGACCGTGACCAGCACCGGCAGCCCCAGCTCGTGGGCCCGCTCCGCCAGCGCCGCGATGACGCGGGCGTTCTCCAGGTCGCCGGGCGAGCCGAACTTGAACTCCCCGCACACGGCGTCCGCGGCGTGTGCCGCGGCGTACTCCACCGTGTTGAGCAGGACGTGGTCCACCCCGGTGGCCAGCCGGCCGGTCAGGGCCATGATGACGCCCAGCCGCTCGGCTCCGGGCACGGCCAGGCTGTGGACCAGACCGGGCCGGAGCATCACCGCGTCCGCTTTTCCCCCGACGGCCGCCTCGATGACGGTGCGAGGATTCTCCAGGCCACCGGCCGGACCCATGGTGATGGCATGGTCGAGCGGGATGATCAGGGTTTTCCCGGTGGTGGGGGAGAACAGCCGACGCCGCCTGATGTGGAATCCGCCGAAGGTTTGGATCTGTGGAGCAGCCAGTGGGAGCGAAGGCATGATCTCGGCACTCCTCTCTGTGGCCTGCCCGCCGTGGATCACGACGCCAGACTCAGATGTCCATCGTATTCGCCAGTTTTCAGGTAGTTCTGCATGAGCCGCAGGATCCCCTGCGCGCGCTGCGGGCCCCAGCTCAGTACGGCCGCATTGCGGGAACCCAGCACGAAATTCAGAATGATCATGTCGCGCATGACCAGGAATTCATCGAAACGAGCCGCCGCCGGCGGCAGTTCCCGCACCGACCGGTATCCGTCGAGGTACCCCTCGGCGAACCGGTCGTAGGCGCCCGGCTCCTTCCGGCAGGTGCGCAGCACGGACGACAGCACGGTGGCCACGTCGAGCATGTAGAAACCCCAGCCGCAGTCGTCGAAGTCGATGACGGCCACGGTGCCGTCCGGGGTGCCCACCAGGTTGCCCCGGTGCAGGTCGGCGTGGATCACGCCCCAGTCGGCGGCACTTTGCTCCGGCAGTCGCTCGCGCACCGCCGCACACACCTCGCGCAGGGTCCGGCGCTCGTCCTCGCGGAGCCGGTCCCGGGCCGTCGGGTCCGTCATCGCGGCCCCGTTCTCGAAGACGTCCGCATGGCCCCACGAGGGGCGGACGAAGCCGGCCGGCGGCCGGAACCCCGAGGCGTGCTCGTGCAGCCGGGCCGTGATGGCGCCCAGCTCCCCGGCGACACGCGGGCGGCCGTAGGGAGGGGACGCCCGGCCCGGAATCCATTCGAAGACCACGGCCGTCGCCGGTTCCGGCCAGCCGGGTTCCTCGACGGTGACGACCTTTCCGGACGACCGGGTCGCCACGGGGGCCGGGACGGTCACCGCCTTGTCGGCGACCAGCGCCGCCATCCAGTCGAGCTCGGAATTCTGCTCGGCCGGGCTGCGCCCATCGCGTACCGAGATGCGGAGCATATAGAGGGCGGTTTCCCCGGGGTCCTTCCCGCTGCTGCCCTCCACGAAGTAGACGGCATTGTCCTCGTATTGCACGAGGCGCATCCGCCGGACGTCGATGTCATAGGACCTCAGCACTTCGAAGGCGAATGCCCGGAGTCGTCGCCGCTGAGTGCCGCGGGTCAATTCTTGGAATGAGCGATCCATCCGCTTTCCTTGCTCGGGATGTCTGTACGCTGCCATCAACCGCGCCGGAGGTGCAAGGGCCCAATGGAATCAATTCCTCCGCGGCGTTGCCGGGCGGCCGGGGCCAGGATGTATCAGGGCTCGGGAGAGCCGGGACAGTTGAACCGCCCGGTGACAGTTGAACGACCGGCTCAGCCGGACAGGCCGTCCAGATGCGGGAGAAGGTGCTGCAGCCGTTCCCGCTTGGTCCGCAGATAGCGGAGGTTCTCGGGGTGGGGTGACGTCAACAGCGGTACCTGCTCGCTTATTTCGATGCCATGGCGCCGCAGCGCGTCCCGCTTCTGCGGATTGTTGGACAGGAGCCTGACGGACCGCATGCCGAGGTCGTGGAGGATATCCGCGGCCACCCGGTAATCGCGGGCGTCGACCGGAAGGCCCAGGGCCAGGTTCGCCTCGACGGTGTCCAGCCCCTCCGTCTGCAGCCGCATGGCCTTGAGCTTGGCCAGCAGCCCTATGCCGCGGCCCTCGTGACCCTGGACGTAGACGAGCACGCCGGACCCCTCCGCCACGATGGCATCGAGGGCGCTGGACAGCTGGTCACCGCACTCGCAGTGCAACGAGCCGAAGACGTCCCCGGTCAGGCACTCGGAATGAACCCGGGTGAGGGTGCCGTGCCCCGAGACGTCGCCGTGGACCAGCGCGACCTGCTCGCGCATGCGGGCGCGGTCCAGATAGCCGATGGCGAGGAATTCGCCGTGGGTCGTCGGTAAACGGACCTCCACCACCCGTTCGATTCCGGCCGGCCGGGAAATGTCGCCGAAGGCGATACCGTCTGCTGCCATAAGCGGATCTTACCTCCGCACCCGCTTCCCGACTTCCCGGTGACCGGATTCAAGTGCCCACTTGCACAGTACAGTTGTCGACCGCGATCATCTTCGGTCATGAGTGATGCCGGGTATTTTCCACTTCCTTCGGACACCACCGACGACGTGCGGGGGAGGGAGGCGGAGGTGGCCCTGCTTCCCATCGGGAGTCTCGAACAGCACGGCCCGTTCCTGCCGTTGGCCACCGACACGGTCATCGCGTGCGCCATCGCCCGGGCGGTCTCCGCCGCCCACCCGGTGCGCGTGCTCCCTCCGTTGACGTTCTCCTGCTCGCACGAGCACGCGGCGTGGCCGGGCACGGTCAGCGTCTCCGCCGCCACCCTGTACGCGGTCGTGCGGGACATCGCGGACTCCCTCCGCCGCTCCGGCACCGACCGGCTGGTCCTGGTCAACGGCCATGGCGGAAACCACGTGCTGCGCAACCTCGTCCAGGAGTCGGTGGACGGCGGCCCGGCGCGGATGGCGCTCTTCCCCGGACCGGCCGACTGGGAGGCGGCGCGGGAGGCCGCCGGGCTGGAGACCACCTCGCACGCCGACATGCACGCGGGCGAGCTGGAGACCTCGGTCCTCCTGCACACCCACCCCCGGCTGGTCCGCCCCGGACACACGACGGGGGACCGGGAAGCCGACGACCGCCGGCACCTGCTCACCCTCGGCATGGCGGCGTACACCGACTCCGGCGTGATCGGACGGCCGTCGGCGGCGTCGCCCGCGAAGGGCGAGGCGCTGCTCGCGAGCCTCGCGACCTCCTTCGGCGAATACCTCGAAGTCCTCGGCCCCTGGAGCGACTTCACCTCGCAGGCCTACGAAGACATCAGTCTCCCCAGAGATTCCCCGGCCCGGAGGAGGGCGGAAAGGCGGGTGCGGCCATGAGCCGACCGACCGGTGTGCTCGACGAAGCGGACGCCTGGAACCGTCTGCTGGGCGTACGGACCGAACGGGACGCGGAAGCGGCCGGGCTCGTCCCCGGCGACGACGGCGGATGGCGGTGGCGGTGGACGGCCTCGCCGGAGGCGGACCGGCTGGCCCTGCGCTACGCACCGCTCTGCCTGGCCGGGCCCCGCCACGCCTTCGCCCAGCTCGGGCAGAGCGTGGACGGGTTCATCGCCACGCGCACGGGCGACGCGCGGTACGTCACCGGCGAGGAGGACCGCCGCCACCTCCACCGGCTGCGGGCCCTCGCCGACGCGGTCGTCGTCGGCGCCGGCACCGCCGCCGCGGACGACCCCCGGCTGACCGTGCGCGCCTGCGCGGGCGCCGACCCCGTGCGGGTGGTGCTCGACCGGAGTGGCCGCGTACCGGGGGACCGGGGCGTCTTCACGGACGGCGCCGCGCCCACGCTGTGGGTGGTGGACGCCGGCCGGGTGGGGGAACCGGAGCTCCGGCAGGGCGTCGAGGTCCTGCGCGTCCCCGGCACGGACTTCGCCCCCGGGCGCCTGCTGGACGCGCTCGCCCGGCGCGGCCTGGGCCGGGTCCTCGTCGAGGGCGGGGGCGTCACCGTCTCACGGTTCCTCGCGGCGGGCGCCCTGCACCGGCTCTATGTGACCGTCGCGCCCCTCATCCTGGGCGAGGGAGTGCCGGGGCTGCGCTTTCCCGGCCCGGACACCATGGGCGGGGCCCTGCGCGCCCCCGTGCGGCGCTTCGCGCTGGGGGACGACTCGCTCTTCGAGTTCGACCTGGGACCGGTCCGGCCAGGGCCGTGCGAGGTGCCGCGCCAGCAGGACACCGGCGCCCGGCAGGCTTGAGACGAAGCCGAGCCCCCCGTAGACCACGGAGACGGCCAGCCCCTGCCGGGCATCGAGCCCGGCGGCCCCGAAGGCCAGCGCCAGGGCGCCCTCGCGCGGCCCCCAGCCGCCGACGTTCACCGGCAGTGCCATCGCGAGCAGCGCCAGCAACAGCAGCGGCAGCAACCGGGAGACCGGCGCCGTCGCCCCGGCCACGCGGGCGGCCAGGAGGAACAGGGCGAGATGGCCCGCCAGCGCCGCCACCGACAGCGCCGTCACCCCCGGCCAGGTGTCGCGGGCGAGCAGGCCCGCCCGCGCGTCGGCGAACGCCGCGACCAGCGCGCGGCGGACACGGGTGGCGACCCGCCCCTGATGGAGCGCCACCGAGGCCGCGACCAGCAGCACCCCCAGCCAGGCCGCGAGGGCGGGGGCGGACAGCAGACCGTCGCCCACCGCCGAGAGCAGGGCGGGCCGGCTCAGCAGCGCGGCCGCCCCGGCCGCCACGAGCACTACCTGGCCCGCGGTCCGCTCGAGCACCACCGCGCGCACCCCACGGCCCACATCACCGGAGTCCCGGCCGTGCCGCACCGCCCGGTGCACGTCGCCGAGCACCCCGCCGGGGAGCACCGCGTTGAGGAACAGCGCCCGGTAGTAGTCGAGGACGGCCGTCCGCGGGGACAGCCGCAGACCCAGCCGGGCGGCCACCAGGCACCAGCGCCAGGCGCTGAACGTGGTGGTCGCCAGGCCGATCCCCAGGGCGGCCAGCAGCGCCCGGTCGTCGATCGCCCCCAGCGCGTCCAGGAGCGTCCCCGTGCCCAGCCGCCACAGCAGCACCGCGAGGACGACCGCCCCCAGCGCCGTCCGCAGCCGGGCCCAGCGCGTCGGCGTCATCCCCGGCCGCCTCCCGGGACGGCGGGCAGCGCCAGGAGGTCGACGTGGTGGACCACGACGCGCAACCCGCCCGTCGCACAGGCCTCCAGACGGCGCCGCAGGTACGCGTCCGCGCGCCCGGCGAGGTCCGGGCGCTGTTCGCGGGCGGCGCCGACCCAGCCGGTGAGCCACTCGGCCGTCAGCGCCCGGTGGCTCGCCCCGAGCCGCCAGGGACTGGGGCGGACCAGCACCTCCGCGCCGCGGCGCCGGAACGCCCGCGCGGTGACGTCGGCGGCGTCCGGGCCGAGCAGCCGGCGGCCACGCACGACGCGGCGCTGGTGGTCGTCGAACGCGGCCGCGATCTCGCCGTCCAGTGGATCGGCGGGGAAGAGCCCGACCCGCCCGGCCACCGAGAGCGTCAGCAGGGCGGGGCATCCGGCCCCGCAGCAGGCCGCGGCGAGGCCGTCCACCTCCTCGGCGGTGAGCAGGTCCAGCAGCGCGGAGGCGGTCACCAGCGAGGTGCCGGCCAGGTCGGCCGCGCGCAGGCGGGTGATGTCCCCGGGCCGGGCGACGGCCGTGACGGGGCCGCCGTCGGCCGAGACACGGGGCATGCCCGCGACGGCGAGGCCGAGGAGACCGGGGTCGTGGTCGTGCAGGTACCAGTGCTGCGGCCCGGGCAGCCGCCCGGCGAGCCAGCGCCCCATCGAGCCCGTGCCGCAGCCCGCGTCGCACACGAACGTACGCCCCGGCGGACGTCGCTCCCGCGCCAGGCGGGCGGCCAGCGGGCCGAGCAGCTCCGGCGACCGGGCCGTGGCGTCGGCGGCTTCGCGCAGGCGCAGCCACTGGGGGGCGAACCGGGCCGTTCCCACCGCGTTCACGTGTTCCTCCAGGGTTCCCGGCCGAACCGTCGTAGCACTTCGTCCAGGTGCCGGGCCGTCGTCGGCCACCCGTCCAGCGACTCCCGCCGGCGCAGCGCCGACGCCTTGAGGCGGCCGCGCAGGGCGGGGTCCTCGAACCAGCGGCGCAGGGCCGCGGCCAGGGCCACCGGGTCCTCCGGCGGCACCAGGACGCCCGGCACCTTCCCGTCCGGTGCCCGCCCCAGTGTCCCCGGCACGGCGCCGACGGCCGTCGCCAGCACGGGCACGCCGCGCGCCAGCGCCTCGGTGATCACCATGCCGTAGGTCTCGGCGCGGGAGGTCAGCACGGCCAGGTCGGCGGCCGCGTACCGGGCGGTGAGTTCCGCACCCGTCCTCGGGCCGGTCAGCCGCACTCTGTCACCGAGCCCGTACCCCTCGATGAGCCGGCGCAGCCGTGCGGTGTAGGGCGCGTCACGGCCCGCCGGGCCCACGCACTCGCAGCTCCACGGCAGGTCCACGAGGGTCGCAAGGGCCGTCACCAGCAGGTCCTGGCCCTTGCGCGGGGTCAGCGAGGCGACGCAGAGCAGCCGTGACGCACCGTCGGTGCCGGGCGCGGGCGGCGCCGGGTCGGTGCCGGGGGCGACCACGTGGACGCGCCGTGGGTCGAGCCCGTGGTGGGCGATCAGCCGGCGGGCGGCCCAGTCGCTGGTCGCCACGACCGCGCCCGCCGCCCGGAGGGTGGCCCGTTCCCGCGCGTCGAGGTCCGCGGCCCGCTCGGCCGGCAGCCCCGTCTCGTCGGCCAGCGGCAGGTGCACCAGGACGGCCAGGCGCAGTCGGCGGGTGTGGGGGACGACGAGGCCGGGCACGCCGCACGCCACGAGTCCGTCGAGGAGGACGAGGGCGCCGTCGGGCAGTGCGGCCAGTGTCTCCGCCAGTGCCGCGCGGGCGGCGGCGCCGGGCAGGGGCCAGCTCCCCGCGACGGCGGTCTCGCGCACCGGCCGGCCGGCCGCCGCCAGGCCCTGACACACCCGGCGGTCGTAGACGTTGCCACCGCTGGGCGCGGTCGTGTCGTCGACGTCACCGGGCAGGACGACGTGCACCCGGTCCGCGGTCGTCGTGGCCGTGCTCACAGCGCGCGCTCGTAACTGGCCCAGGCGACATGGGATTCGTGGAGGGTGACGGTGATCCCGGTGAGCCCGTGGGCGCCCTCGCCGAGGGTGCCCGCTCGGACCCGGTCGGCGAGCCGGTCGGCGATGGTCTTGGCCAGGAACTCGGTGGAGGTGTTGACGCCCGCGAAGGCGGGCTCCTCGTCGAGATTGCGGTAGGCGAACTCGCCGAGCACCGCGCCGAGTTCCCTGGTGGCCAGCCCCATGTCGACCACGATGCCGTCGGTGTCGAGCTCGGGCCGGCGGAACGTCGCGTCCACCAGGAAGGTCGCGCCGTGCAGCCGTTGCGCGGGCCCGAAGACCTCGCCGCGGAAGCTGTGGGCCACCATCATGTGGTCACGGACGGTGATGCTGAACAACGGACGAACCCCCAGGGCGGTCGGTCCGCGCCCGGTCCCCGGTCGTGGCGGGCGCGTAGGTGATCAGTTGGCAGAGGGCCGGCAGTTCGCCGCCGGCCAGGAGCGGCATGACCCCCGGCAGTTCCTCGAAGGCGCACTCGCCCGTGATGAGCGCGTCGAACACCGGGTCGGAGAGCAGGTCGAGCGCGAGCGCGAGCCGGTCGGCATGGGTGCGGCGGGCGCGGCGGGCCGGGGACACCGCGCCCACCTGGCTGCTGCGCACGACCAGGCGCCGGGAGTGGAAGAAGCCGCCCAGCTGCAGGCCGACGCGCCGGTCGCCGTACCAGCTGAGCTCGATGACCTCCCCCTCCGGGGCGAGGAGCTCCAGCGACCTGACGAGCCCGGCCTCGGTGGCGCTGGCGTGGACGACCAGGTCGCGGCCGGCCGCCGCCTCCTCGGGCGTCGCGAAGCCCACGCCCAGTGCCCGGGCCACGGCGGCCCGGGAGGGGTCGGTGTCCACCAGCTCCACCCGGACGCCGGGGAAGCGGGCGAGGAGCGCGGCCACGCAGCAGCCGACCATGCCGGCCCCCACCACGGAGATCCGGTCGCCGACCAGCGGTGCCGCGTCCCACAGGGCGTTCACCGCGGTCTCCACCGTACCGGCGAGCACGGCCCGCCGCGGGGGCACCGCGTCCGGGACGACCGTCACCGCGCCGGCCGGCACCACATAGCGGGTCTGGTGCGGGTGGAGGCAGAAGACGGTACGGCCCAGCAGGTCCGGCGGGCCCTCCTCGACGCATCCCACGCTGAGGTAGCCGTACTTGACCGGCCCGGGGAAGTCCCCCTCCTGGAACGGCGCCCGCATCGCCTCCCGTTGGCCCTCGGGCACCCCGCCACGGAAGACCAGGGTCTCGGTGCCCCGGCTCACCCCGGAGTACAGGGCGCGGACGAGCACCTCGCCGGCGCCCGCCTGCGGTACCGGGACCGGCCGGATCTCGCCGTGGCCGGGGGCCCGGATCCAGAAGGCTCGTGCCGGGCGGTCCATTGCGACCTCCAAGGTGGGGAGAAGGCGTCACGGCCTCTGGGGCCTGGCCGAACGCTCGTTACGATACGAGGAACGCAATTGTGTTCGCCATACAACTGGGAGACGGTGCGGTGGCCATCCAAGACCCGCGCGACCCATGCCGGTTGGGCCGGGAGCTGACCATCGGGATGGCCGGCGGTCAGCTCCTCCTCCTGGCGCTCCTGTGGGGTGCCGTCGGCCTGGGGCCCGTCGGCTGGCTGGCCGGCGCCGTGTTCGCCGCCGTCACCTCGGTCGCCCTGGTGCTGGCGCTGCGGCGGACGTGGGCGCGACGGCTGGGACCGGCGAACCGGGTCACGCTGGCCCGGGCCGCCCTGGTCGGAGGGGTGACGGCCCTGGTGGCCAACGGCCCGGGAGGACGGCCGCTGGTCGTGGTCCTGGTCGCCGTCGCCTCGGTCGCGCTGGTCCTCGACGGGGTCGACGGCCATGTGGCCCGGCGTACGGGGACCGCGTCCGCCGTGGGCGCGCGCTTCGACATGGAGGTCGACGCGTTCCTCATCCTGGTGCTCAGCGGCTTCGTCGCCAGGTCTCTGGGCGCGTGGGTGCTGACGATCGGCGCGATGCGCTACGCCTTCGTCGCGGCGGCCAGGGTGCTGCCCTGGCTCCGGGCACCCCTGCCGCCGCGCTTCTCGCGCAAGGTCGTGGCCGCGCTCCAGGGCATCGTCCTCGTGGTGGCGAGCGCGGGGATCGTGCCCCGGCCGGCCACCACCGCGCTGGTCGGGCTGGCACTGGCCGCGCTCGTGTGCTCCTTCGGCCGGGACGTCGTGTGGCTGTGGCGGACCAGGGGCACGGCCCACCGGACGGCGCGCTGAGCGGCCCTGCCCAGGTCCGTTGCGGCACCGCCCCACCGGCCACCGACGGTCCGTGGCCGCCGGACCGCCCTTGCGGCGGAGCGTTCAGCACGCCGTGCCCAGGTTCGCCCTGCGCAGCATCTCGTCGGTCCACTGGACGGTCTGGCGCGCCACCTTGGAGTCGTAGCGGACGAACCGGCGGCGCAGGCACGACAGCCGGACGTCGGCGCGCAGCGAGGTGACGCGGTCGGCCAGGACGAGCGCCTCCCCGGCCGCGGCCGCCGCGCCGTCCACCTCGCGGCGGGCCAGCCGCGCCTGGGCCAGCGAGGTCCAGTGCAGCAGCCGGTCGCGGGGCTGGTCGTCGCCGAGCAGCTCGATCCCCCGGGTGAGGTGCCGCTCCGCGCGCTCGGGATGTCCCATCTCCAGCCAGGCCCGGCCCGCGTCGGCCACCATCACACCGGGAGACAGCCAGTAGGCCCACGGCGCGTCGGGCAGGCCCGCGCCCTCGGCGAGCCCGGCCGCCTCCTCCAAGGCCCGCTGGCCGCCCTTCACGTCACCGAGGGCCGCGTGGGCCCGGGCCTCCCGGGAGGCCAGCAGGGCCTGGTCCAGCCCGCCGCCCTCCCGGGCGGAGCCCATCCGGGCGACGCGGATCAGCCGCAACGCCTCGTCGCCCCGGCGGTCCCACGCCGCCCGGTAGCTCATGCAGGAGATGATGTACGCGGCCAGCGACCGGTCCCGGGCGGTGCGGGCCGCGCTCAGGGCGGCGAGGAAGCAGGAGGTGCCGAGTTCCTCCTGGCCCATGTCGGCGGCCAGCCAGCCGGCGAGTTGCCCCAGTTCGGCGGCGATCTGGTGCAGCAGGACGCCGGTCGGCGCGTCGTAGGCGTACTCCTCGGTCAGCTTCCGCACCCACCGCAGGTCCTGCAGGGCCCACTCCATGACCAGCCGGGTGTTGGCGCTGTCGTCCAGCCCGCGCAGCTGCTGGAGTCGTGCGGCGAGCATCTGCACCGCCGCCGCGGGCACTTCGTCGCCGGACAGCCGCACGGGGGGTTCCGCCTCCCGTGCGACCAGCCAGTCCACCGTCGCCGAGACGGGGTCCGGTGCGGTGGGCGGGGCGGCCGCGGGCCCGGTACGGGGACCGTAGGCGCCCGGCGGCGACTTTGAGGCGGTGGGCTGCTCGGGCCACAGTTCCTCGACCGTCACGGTCTCGCCGAGG
The DNA here is from genome assembly GCF_042892945.1 of Streptomyces sp. NPDC001678. Classification (NCBI taxonomy): domain Bacteria; kingdom Bacillati; phylum Actinomycetota; class Actinomycetes; order Kitasatosporales; family Streptomycetaceae; genus Streptomyces; species Streptomyces sp. NPDC001678. The sequence continues at coordinate 60,294 of NZ_JBIAUP010000009.1, forward strand.
TGATCGGTGAGTATCTCCGCGACCAGCTGGGGGAGCTGTCGTCGAGGGCGGGCGCCCTTGAGCCAGTTGTACGGCGCCTTGCTGCTGATGGTGCCCGGTCCGCTGCGTTTGTTCACCTCTCGGGCCAGGCGCTCAGGCGACCAGGCAAGACGGGCCAGAGCTGCGGGGAGGGCCGATGTCTCGTTCATCTGGGCATACCTCGACCCCGGCACCGGACGGTACCGAGGCATCGGTCTGTAGGGGGCTGGGGAATCGTCGGGCCGGGCGGCGCCGGACCGGGGGTACGAGGGGGTGATGGGGGACTCCGCCGTAACACACGGCGGAACGAACAGCCCGGGACGGGCTCAGGCGCCTACGGCCCGCACGAGGGCGGCACCCTGCCGTGCCGGCCGGGGACGCAGCACCACGCAGTACAGGGCCACCCCCACGCCGAGCACGCCGACCGTGCACAGCAGCGGGGTGTGGAACGATCCGGTCAGTTCCGCCAGCCAGCCGGTCAGCACCACACCGCCTGCCGTGGCGGCCGTGTTGGCGAAGTTCATCAGGCCGCTGACCGAGCCGACGGCGCCCGGCGGCGCGAGCAGGCCGGGCAGGCTCCAGGCGACGGGGGCGGCGATGGCCAGCCCCGAGAGGGCCAGCGACAGCCAGCCCACCGCGACCAGCGGTGATCCGGCGGTGGCGGCGGCTCCGGCCGTCGCCCCGAGCGCCAGGCCGGTGAGCAGCACCGTCTTGCGGACCCGGCGGGGGTCGCGGCCCCGGCGGACGAGTCTGTCGACCAGCCAGCCGCCGACGACGAGTTCGGCGGCCGTCGCCACGCCCCACGGGACCATGGAGTAGAGGCCCGAGTCGAGCAGCCGGACCTCGAACTCCGTCTGAAAGAACTGGGGCATCCAGGTGAGCACGACGTTGATGGTGTAGCCGTAGCAGGCGAACCCCAGGGCCAGGGCCCAGACGGTGCGCGAGCGCAGGGCCCGGCGCAGGGCGCCGCCGTCGTGCTCGGCGTCGCGGGCTCCGCCCGCGAGGATGTACTCGCGCTCACGGAGGCCGAGCCGGGGGTGTGCGGACGGGTCCCGGTAGCCCCACCACCACACGGCGGTGAAGGCCAGGCTGAGGGCCGCGCTGAAGAGGAAGCCGGCACGCCAGCCCCATTCGCTCATCACGAACGCCAGCACGGGAAAGGCCACCATGTTGGCCAGCTTGGTGGCGCCGTCGAACATCGCGGTGGCCATGCCGCGTTCGGACAGCGGGAACCAGGCGGCGGTCGCCTTGGAGGCGCCGACCATCGCGGGCCCTTCGGCCACCCCCAGCAGCAGCCGGGCGGCGATCACCAGCCCGAGCCCGCCGGCCACGGCCGTCAGCAGGCAGGCGGCGGCCCACAGCAGGGAGGCGAAGCGCATGAGCCGGGAGACACCGAAGGTGTCCACCAGGATTCCGGCCGGTAACTGCACCAGGCAGTAGGACCAGGTGAACGCCGACAGGACAAGGCCGAGCCGGCTGAAATCAAGGCTGAATTCCGTGGCGAGCGACGAACTCGCCACGGATAAGGCCGTGCGGTCGACGAAGTTGACCAGCACGCCTCCGGCGAGCAGACCGCCGATCGCCCATCGCGCACGTCCACGGGATTTCACTTGAGCAAGCCAACCTTTCGTAGCGCGGCCGCTGCGCCGAGCGCGGCGGAGTTGAACGTCGAGCTGACCAAGCTGACCAAACTGACCGGTTGGAATTCTTTAAGAGTGATCATAGACGCGCTGGAGTAGGAGGGATCACCAGGCGCATGGAGAGGGGAACCATGTCCGAACTGTTGGCCGGTACCGTGACCTTCCACGACAGGAATGAACTCCAGCAGTACCTGACCGAAATCGTGTCGGTCAGGTCCCTGTTGCCCGCCGGCTCACCGCGGCTGGCCGGGGAGAACGCCCAGCACACCCGGGCGTTGGCCGAATCGGACGTTCCGCTGCCACCGATCGTCGTGCACCGCCCCACGATGCGGATCATCGACGGGGTGCACCGGGTGAGGGCCGCCCTGCTCAGGGGGGACGAACACATCGAGGCCCGGTTCGTCGACGGCTCCCCCGAGGACGCCTTCGTCCTGGCGGTGAAGCTCAACACCCAGCACGGGATGCCGCTTTCGCAGGCCGACCGGATGGCCGCGGCCACCCGTATCATCGGTACGCACCCGCACTGGTCGGACCGGCGGATCGCGGAGGTCACCGGCATCTCCCCGAGCGCCGTCGGGGGCCTGCGCACCCGTTCAACCGACCAGGCCGCACAGTTGAACGCCCGGACCGGCCGGGACGGCCGGGTCCGCCCGCTCAACGCGGCCCAGGCCCGCAGGCGGGCCTGCGAGTTCATCCTCGGCCGGCCCGACGCCTCGCTGCGGGAGATCGCCGAGGCGGCGGGGGTCGCCGTCGCCACGGCCAGGGACGTGCGCAAGAGGCTGAAGCGGGGCGAGGACCCGGTGCCGCCGAAGCTGCGCGCCGCCGAACAGCGGGTCGCCGACGCCGAGGATACACGGGAATCCCCAGGTGAGGGGCGGCAGTCGGCGTCCCCCGCACCCTCCGAGGGCCGCTCCGTGCTGGCGAACATGCGCAAGGACCCCTCGCTGCGCTTCACCGAGGCGGGGCGGACCCTGCTGCACCTGCTGACATCCCAGTCGCTGGCCCCCGAGAAATGGCGCTGGCTGGCCGAGGGCGTGCCCACGCACCGTGCCGCCGACGTGGCCCGCACGGCGCGGCGATGCGGTGAGCAGTGGATCCAGTTCGCGCGGGAACTCGAACGGCGATGCGCGCCAAGCCCTGGTAAAGCGAGCTGAGACCCCGCGTAGTTGGTGCGTGCAAGTGTCTTTCGGGACAATGGCCGGTGCTTGCCGCCCGGACGGGCCGTCGGTACAACTGAGAGGCAGGCGCCGGATGTTTGTTTGAATCGTTTGCGCCATTTCAGGTCGTTTCTTTGGCAACGGGGTTGAATAGTTTCCGCCATGCCGGCCGTCCCCCGATGCCGTATCCCTCCCGCTGGTCCACCAGGAAGGAGAACTCGGCACCATGGCTGATTCCACGGCCGCATCGGTGAATTCAGGCCAGCAACGTCCCGCCGTGGCCGGCCCGCCTCCGGGACGCGCGGCGGTCATCGCCGGGATCGGGTCGTACCTGCCCCCCGACGTCGTGACCAACCAGGACCTCGAGGCCCGGCTGGAAACCTCCGACGAATGGATACGCACCCGGACCGGCATCGCCACCCGCCATGTGGTCTCACCCGGGACCGCGACCTCGGACCTCGCGGTGGAGGCCGGCCGACGGGCGCTGACCTCCGCGGGCGAGCAGGGTGCGGACGCCGTCGTCCTGGCCACCACCACCCCCGACCGGCCGTGCCCGGCCACCGCGCCCGAGGTGGCCGCGCGGCTCGGGCTGACGGGAGTGGCCGCCTTCGACGTCGCCGCCGTGTGCACCGGCTTCCTCTACGGACTGGCCACGGCCGCCGGCCTCATCGCGGCCGGCACCGCCGAGCGGGTCCTGCTCATCGCGGCCGACGCCTTCACCACCATCATCGACCCGGCGGACCGCACCACCGCCGTGATCTTCGCCGACGGTGCCGGCGCGGTGGTCCTGCGGGCCGGCGAGGCGGCCGAGCCGGGCGCCCTCGGACCGGTCGTGCTGGGCAGCGACGGCACCCTGAGCGACCTCATCGAGGTACCCGCGGGCGGCTCCCGGCAGCGCTCCTCGGGGGTACCGGCGGCGCCGGGCGAGGAGTACTTCCGGATGCGGGGGCGCGACACCTACCGGCACGCGGTCACCCGGATGACCGCCGCCTGTCACGCGGCGGCCGAGGGCGCGGGCACACGGATGGCCGACATCGACCGGCTCGCGGCGCACCAGGCCAACGCCCGCATCCTGGCCACGGTCGCGGACCGGCTGCGGATCCCGGCCGAGCGCCGGCTGTCCAACATCGAGCGGGTCGGCAACACCGGCGCCGCCTCCATCCCGCTCCTGCTGGCCCAGGCCGCCGCCGAGGGGAGCCTGGTGCCGGGGCACCGAGTCCTGCTCACCGCGTTCGGCGGCGGGCTGGCCTGGGGCGCCACCACCCTGCGGTGGCCCGAAGTGAAGGCCCTCTGAGCCCCTCGCCCGCGACCACCCCACCAACAGCCGCCCCTTTGAGGGGACTTCCCGTGTTCAGGAAAGGAAACGCCGTGTCCGTAGGGTTCGAGCAGATCAAGGAAATCCTGGTCAACAACCTCAAGGTGACCCCGGAGCAGGTGACCCCCGAGGCGACATGGGAGGACATCGAGCTGGACTCCCTGGCGATGGTCGAGCTGTCGCTGATGCTGGAGCAGGAGTTCGGCCTCGAGATCGGCGACGACGAGCTGCTGGGCGCGTCGACGATCAGCGACATGGTGGGCCTCGTGGAAGAGCGGAGCACCAAGGCCTGATGTCCGGGATCGATGTCGCCGTCACCGGCCTCGGGCTGGTCACCCCGGGCGGGGTGGGGGTGGGGCCGAGCTGGGCCGCGGTCTGCGCGGGCCGGCCCGCGGCCGCCCTGGACCCCGCCCTGAAGGACAACGTCGTCCGGATCTCCTGCCGGGTCCCCGGCTTCGACGCGGACGAACTGCTCGGCGCCCGCCGCGCCCACCGCCTGGACCCGTTCGTGCGGTTCGCGCTGGTGGCCGCGCGGGAGGCCATCGCCGACGCCGGGCTCGACCCGCGGACCTGGGACGGCGCCCGGGTCGGCGTGGTGCTCGGCTGCGCCGACGGCGGACCGGGCACGGTGGAGGCGCAGCACCACGTCCTGCGCGAGCGCGGCGCCGCCAAGGTGTCCCCGCTGCTGCTGCCCATGCAGCTGCCGAACATGCTGGCCGGGCAGACCGCCATGGAGTTCGGGGCGACCGGCCCCAACCTGGTGGTGGCCACGGCCTGCGCCTCCGGCACCACCGCCATCGGCACGGCTCGGGACCTGCTCGCGCTGGACCGCTGCGACATCGTCCTGGCCGGCGGCAGCGAGGCGATGGTCACCCCGCTGGTGATGGCCGGGTTCGCGCAGATGGGCGCCCTGTCCGGGCGCTCGGACGACCCGGCGGCCGCCTCGCGGCCCTTCGACGCCGACCGGGACGGATTCGTCGCCGGCGAGGGCGCGGGAGTGCTGGTGCTGGAGCGCACCGCCGACGCCCGGGCCCGCGGCGCGGGCGTCCGCGCCAGGATCGCCGGCTACGGGGCGAGCGCCGACGCGCACCACATGACGCGCCCCCACCCCGAGGGCGCCGGGATCGAACAGGCCCTGCGCGCGGCCCTGGCCGACGCGGACGCCACCCCGGCCGACGTCCGGCACATCAACGCCCATGGCACCTCCACCCCCCTCAACGACCTGGTGGAGGCGGCGGCGATCGACCGGGTGCTGCCCGACGGCCCGCTCGTGACATCCACCAAGGGGGTGACGGGCCATCTGCTGGGCGCGGCCGGGGCGGTGGAGGCCGTCTTCTCCGTCCTGGCCGTGGAACAGGGCCTGGTGCCCCCCACCGCCAACCTCGACCGGCTCGACCCCAGGATGGACATCGAGGTCGCCGACGCGCCGACCCGAACGCCCGTGGAACTCGCGCTGAGCAATTCCTGTGGATTCGGCGGCCAGAACGCCACATTGGCGATCGCCCGGGCCTGAGCACCGGGTACCCGCGAACCCGTTCCATTCCCAAGACCCCTTCAATTCCCAAAGAACGGAGGAGGCGGAGCCGTGCCCGGATCCGGTGCGGCCCCGTCGGCCGACTCATGGTGGAAAACATTGGCAACCCGACCGCGGCCGGTACGACGACGGCAGGAATCGGTCTGGTGCGCATCGACCACATCGGAATAGCGGTCCCCGACCTCGAGGCGGCGATCGAGCGGTATCAGCGGGTGTTCGACATGCGCTGCGTTCATATCGAGGAAAACCTCGAACAGGGCGTGCGCGAGGCGATGATGGAGGTCGGGACCGACGATCGGGGCGGCCGCGTGCAGCTGCTCGCGCCACTGTCGCCGACGTCGACGATCGCCCGGTTCCTGGACCGTTCGGGCCCCGGAGTGCAGCAGGTCGCCTACACCGTCACCGATGTGGAGGCCGCCTGCGCCACACTGCGCGCACGCGGCGTCCGGCTGCTGTACGACGCTGCGCGCCGCGGCACCGCGGGCTCGCGGATCAATTTCGTGCACCCCGGCGACACCGGCGGCATTCTCGTCGAACTCGTGGAACCGGCCGCCGGCTGACGCCACGCCGGGCGTCCTTGCCGGAGCCAGGCTAACGGCCCTGCGCAAAGGACCACTTGAAAATCTCTTGAACCGGATACGGGGGATCAATAAAGTCCCTCGCGATCCCGGAAAGATCTGACCGGAATAAGGGGGGCGGCAGCAATGCGCAAGAACTCGAAATCACCGAACGGCGCCACACCGGGCCGAGCATCGACCACACTGGTCGATCATTTCCGGAACGTCTTCGCCGAAAACCCGGCGGAACGCACCTTCCGCTTCCTCGTCGACGGTGAGGGGAACCCGCTCGCCCGTACCAACGCCGACATGGACCGCCGGATCCGCGTGATCGCGGCCGCGCTCCAGGAGCGGGTCCCCGCAGGGGAACGGGCGCTGATCCTCTGCCCGGCCGGTCTGGACTATGTGGCGTCGTTCTTCGCCTGCCTCTACGCGGGAGTGATCGCGGTGCCGGTGTACCCGCCCGATCCCGCGTTCCTCAAGCGCACGCTGCCGCGACTGGTGGGCATCATCGAGGACGCCCGCCCCGCCGCCGTCCTCGCGCCCGCGTCGGTCACCGCGCTGCGGGACCGCTTCGCCGCCACCGCCCCCGCGCTCGGACAGCTGGCATGGCTGAGCGTCGACGACCTCGACGACGCGGCCGCCGACTCCTGGCACCACCCGGACCTCACCGGCGACGACCTGGCCTTCCTCCAGTACACCTCCGGTTCCACCAGCCGCCCCAAGGGCGTGATGGTCACTCACGCCAACCTCGCCCACAACCTGACCGAGCAGAACCGGCGGCTCTTCGCGGCCGGCGACACCGACCACATGGTCAGCTGGCTGCCGCCCTACCACGACCTGGGGCTGATCTTCGGGCTGCTGGCGCCCGCCCACGGCGGATACCCGGTGACCTTCATGTCGCCCTTCTCCTTCCTCAAGCGCCCCGTCCGCTGGCTGCGGGCGATATCCGAGCACCACGCGACCCTCAGCGGCGCCCCCAACTTCGCCTACGAGCTGGCCGCGACGAAGATCGCCGAGGAGGACCGTGCCACCCTCGACCTGAGCGGCTGGCGGCTCGCGCTCAACGGCGCCGAGCCGGTCCGCCAGAGCACACTGGACCGGTTCGCCGAGACCTTCGCCGACGCCGGATTCCGGCGCGAAGCGCTCTACCCGGCCTACGGGCTGGCCGAGGCGACCCTGGTCGTCTCCGGCGGCGACCGCGCCGCGGCGCCGGTCGCCCGGCGGCTCGCGTCCGGAGAACTGGCCCGGCACCACGCCGTCGACGCGGCCCCGGGCGAGGACGCCCGGACGGTGGCCGGCTGCGGCGCCTCCCTCGACGGCCAGACCGTCGCGATCGTGGACACCGACACCCACACCCGGCTGCCCGAGGGCCGGGTCGGGGAGATCTGGGTCAGCGGCCCGAGCGTCGCCCACGGCTACTGGCAGCGGCCGCGCGAGACCGAGGAGACCTTCGCGGCCCACATCCCGGACACCGGCGAAGGCCCCTTCCTGCGCACCGGCGACCTGGGGTTCCTCGACGGCACCGAACTCCACGTCACCGGCCGCATCAAGGACGTCCTCGTCATCGCGGGCCGCAACCACTACCCGCAGGACATCGAACGGACCGTCGAGGAGGCCGACCCGGCCCTGCGCCCCGGCTGCGGAGTGGCCGGCGCCCGCGAGGCCGGCGACGAGGAGCGGCTGATCATCGTCCACGAGGTCGACGGCGGCCCGGACGACCTCGACACCGACCGCGTCATCGCGGCGATACGGGCCAGGGTCGCCGAGGAACACGGGCTCCAGGCGCACCACATCGCCCTGGTCGGCCGCGGCCGGGTCCCCAAGACCTCCAGCGGCAAGCTCCAGCGCGCCGCGTGCCTGGACTCCTTCCTCGACGGCACCCTCGCCACCGTCGCCACCTGGAGCCAGACGCCGACGCCGGCCGCCGGCCGCACCGCGCCCGGCGAGGGCACGACGCCCGGCCCGGGGCGGAACCGGATCGAGGAGTGGCTGCTGACCGGGCTCGCCGACCGGCTCGGCGTCCCGGCGAGCGAGCTGGACCCGCGCCGGCCCATCGCCGGCTACGGATTGCAGTCCGTGGAGATGGTGACGATGATCGGCGACCTGGAGCAGTGGCTCGGGCGGCCGGTGAACACCACGGTGGCCTGGGAGTACCCCACCGTCGAGGCCCTGGCCGGCCACCTCGCCGGCGCACCGGCGAAGGCGGTGGAGCCGTCCTCCGGCGACGACCGTGCGACCGTCCCCGGCCCGGCCGCGGCCGCCCGCCCCGCCGGCCGGCCGGGCGGAGCGCCGTCCGCCCCCGAGCCCGTCGCCATCGTCGGGATGGGCTGCCGCTTCCCCGGCGGCGCCGACAGCCCCAAGGCCTTCTGGGACCTGCTGTGCGAAGGCCGTGACGCCATCACCGAAGTGCCGGCCGACCGGTGGAAGGTCGACGAGTTCTACGACAGCGACCCTTCGGTGCCCGGCCGCACCCCCACCCGCTGGGGCGGCTTCCTCGACGGCGTCGACCGCTTCGACGCCCGGTTCTTCGGCATCCCGGCGCCGGAGGCGGCCCGCATGGACCCGCAGCAGCGGCTGCTGGCCGAGGTCGCCTGGGAGGCGCTGGAGGACGCCGGCATCCCGGCGGAGAGCCTGGCCGGCTCGCGCACCGGGGTCTTCGTCGGCATCTCCACCTTCGACCACGCCACGCGCAGGCTCACCGAGCTGGACAGCATCGACGCCTACACCGGCACGGGCAGCGCGCTGAGCATCGCCGCGAACCGCCTGTCGTACCTCTTCGACCTGCGCGGCCCCAGCATGGCCGTGGACACCGCCTGCTCCTCCTCGCTGGTCGCGGTGGTCCAGGCGCTCTCCGCGCTGGCGAGCGGCGACTGCACCGCCGCCCTCGTCGGCGGCGTCAACCTGATCCTCTCCCCGGCGTTCGCCATCAACTTCGGCAAGGCCGGGGTGATGGCCCCCGACGGGCGCTGCAAGACCTTCGACGCGAGCGCCAATGGATACGTCCGCTCCGAGGGCGCCGGAGTCGTCGTCCTCAAGCCGCTCAGCCGGGCGCTCGCGGACGGGGACACCGTGCACGCCGTCATCCGCGGCGGCGCGGTCAACCAGGACGGCCGGAGCAACGGCCTCATGGCCCCCAACCCGCAGGCCCAGGAGGCCGTCCTGCGGGCCGCCTACGCCAACGCCGGCGTACGGCCGCAGGAGGTGCACTACGCCGAGGCCCACGGCACCGGGACCGTGCTCGGCGACCCCATCGAGGCCAAGGCGCTGGCCGCCGTGCTCGCCGAGGGCCGGGACGCCGAAACCCCCTGCCTGATCGGCTCGGTGAAGTCCAACCTCGGCCACATGGAGGCCGCGGCCGGCATGGGCGGCCTCATCAAGGCCGCTCTGATGGTGCGTCACCGGATGGTCCCGGCGAGCCTCCACTACCGCGAGCCCAACCCGCACATCCCCTTCGACGAGGTGGCGCTGCGGGTCGCCGACCGGCTGCAGCCCTGGCCCGCGACGGAGGGGCCCGCCCTCGCCGGCGTCAGCTCCTTCGGCTTCGGCGGCACCAACGCGCACGTCGTCGTCGAAGAGGCGACGCGACAGCCCGTCGCCGAGCCTCCCGCCCCCGGCCACGCCTACGCGCTCGCCGTCTCGGCCCGTAGCGAGGAGGCCCTCCGCGACCTCGCCGGCCGGTACGTCACCCGGCTGGCCGCCGGGGCCGGGCTCACCCCGCAGAGCCTCGCCTTCGCCGCCGGGGTCCGCCGCGACCACCACGAACACCGCATCGCCGTCGTGGGCGGCACACTGGGGGACTTCCACAAGGCACTGGCCGCGTTCACCCGCGGCGAGGAGGCGCCGGGCCTGTCCACCGGCGGGCGGCGGGTCGGCCGGCGGCCGAGGACGGCGTTCGTCTTCTCCGGGCAGGGCGCCCGCTGGTGGCCCGTCGCCGCCGACCTGCTGAAGACCGAGCCGGTCTTCCGCGCCGCCCTCGAGCGCTGCGACGCTCTGCTGCGCAGGCACACCGACTGGTCCCTGCTCGCCGAGCTGACGGCCGATCAGGACGGGTCACGGCTGATGGCCACCGACGTCGGCCAGCCCGCCCTGTGCGCCGTCCAGATCGCCCTCGCCGCGCTCTGGCGGTCCTGGGGCGTGGAGCCCGCCACCGTCGTCGGCCACAGCGTCGGCGAGATCGCCGCGGCCCACGTCGCCGGCGCCCTGGGCCTGGAGGACGCGCTCCTGGTGGCGCTGCACCGCGGCCGCGCGCTGCGCGCGGCGGCCGGCCGCGGCCGGATGGCCATGGCCGGCGTCTCCCACGAGCGGGCGCTGCGCGTCCTGGCCGACCGCGCGCCCGGCCCCGTGTGGATCGCGGCGAGCAACAGCCCTGGCAGCACGGTGTTCTCCGGCGAGGGCGCGGCCCTGGAGCGCCTGGCCCGCGACCTGGAGGCCGAGGGCGTCTTCTGCCGGGTCCTGGAGTCGGTCGAGTTCGCCTCCCACTGCCCCCTGATGGAGCCCGCGGCCGGTGAGCTGTGGCGCCTGCTGACCGGCCTGACGCCCCGGGCTGCGGCGATCCCGATGATCTCGACCGTCACCGGCGAACCCGTCGACGGCGCCCGGCTGGACGCCGAGTACTGGGCCGCCAACCTCACCTCGCCCGTCCTCTTCGACCACGTCGTCACGGCGCTGGCCGACTCCGGCCACGACGCCTTCGTCGAGATCTCCCCGCACCCCATGCTCGGTGAGGCCGTCACGGAGCGGCTGGCCGTCCAGGAGGCCGACGGCGTGGTGGTCGCCTCGCTCCGCCGCGACACCTCCGGCCGCCACTCGGTCCTGGACGCGGTCGGCCGCCTCTACGCCGCCGGCTACCCCGTCGACTGGGGCCGCCTGTACGGCTGCGGCGGACCGATGGCCGACCTGCCGACCTACCCCTGGCAGCGACAGCGCCACTGGGTCGACGACGAAGGCGGGCGCGCGCGCCGGACGGCGCGCGAGGGCCACCCCGCCCTGCGCGACTTCGTGCGCTCCGCCGTCGCGCCCGGTGCCTCGTACTGGTCCGCTCGCGTCGACCTCGCGGACTTCCCCTACCTGCGGGACCACCGCGTCGGCGGCACGGCCGTACTGCCCGCGAGCTTCGTGCTGGACGCGGCCCTGGCCGCGGCGCGGCAGACGCTCGGCGACCAGCGGACCGTCATCGAGGACGTCCGCTTCACCCGGATGACGGTCGTGCCCGAGGAGGCGGCCGGCACCACCCTCCAGCTCGTGGCGTTCCCCGAGACCGGGGACACCGGCTCCTTCCGGCTGTTCAGCCGCGGTGGCGAGGCGGACGACGGACAGGACTGGGCCGAGGCGGCGCGCGGCAGGTACCGGATCCCGGCACGCGACGCGCAGGGCCCCGACACCGCCGACACGCTGGACGCCCTGCGCGACCGCTGCCCGGAGCCCACCGACGCCGACGGCCATTACGCGGCCCTCGACCGGGCCGGCCTCGGGTACGGCCCCGCGTTCCAGGGCGTCGACGAGATCCTGCGCGGCGAGGGCGAGGCCCTCGCCCACCTCCGCGGCCTGCCGGAACTGACCACGGACAGGGACCCCTACCTGGTCCACCCGGCCCTGCTCGACAGCGCTCTGCAGGTGCTCGCCGCGGCGCTCGGCGAGGCCGCCACCTACCTCCCCGTCGGCGTCGGCCGGTTCACGCTGGTCCCCGGGCACGCCGCCCCCCGCTGGGCCCACGCGGTGATCGACACCGCGGAGGCCGTGCCCGAGGGAACCCACCGCGGAAGGGTCCTGCTCCTCGACGATTCCGGCCACCGGGTGGGCGAGGTCGGCGGGGTCACCCTCCAGCGCCTGGACGGCGCGGAGGAACGCGACGCCGTCGCCGAGTCCCTGCTGGAGCCGCGCTGGCAGGAGGCGGCCGACGACCCGGCCGCGGCCCGCGCGGACGCGGCCGCCGGCTGGTGGCTCCTCCTCGCCGACCGGACGGGCACCGGCGACGACCTGCGCTCCAGGATCGAGGCGGCGGGCGGCACCTGCGTCACCGTCACCCCCGGCGACGGCTACCGGCGGTTGGACGAGCACCGGTACACCGTCGACCCCGCCGGGCGCGAGGACCTCACCACGCTCCTCACGGAGCTGTACGCCACCCTGTCCGCGCCCGCGGGCGCGGTCCACGCCTGGACGCTCGACGCCGACTTCGCCGACGACGACGTGCCCGGCGCGCTGTGGACGGCGACGGACGGTGGCACCGTCTCGGCGCTCCACCTGGTCCAGGCCCTCACCACGGCCGACGGGGACCACACGCCCCCGCGTCTGGTGCTGGCCACCCGGGGCGCCCAGCGGATCCGGGACGAGGACGCGCCCCCGGCCGTCGCCCAGGCACCGCTGTGGGGCCTGGCCCGGGTACTGCGGCTCGAGCACGCCGAACTCCGCTCCACCGTCGTCGACCTCGACCCGGATCCCGCCGCCGACGCGGCCGGGCTCCTGGACGAACTGCTGCGGCCCGGGGACACGGAGGAACTGGCGCTACGGGACGGCAAGCGGTTCGTCCCCCGCCTCCGGGCCTGGAGCGCCCCCGGGGAGGAGAACGCCACGGCCTGGCACCGGCGCCCCTACGCCCCCCGGGAGGACGGCAACCACCGCCTCCTGGCGACCCGGCCCGGCACGCTGGACAGCCTGACGCCGACCCGGTGGGACCGGACCGCACCCGGCCCCGGACAGGTCGAGATCGAAGTCGGCGCCGCCGGCCTCAACTTCAACGACGTGCTCAAGGCCATGGACATCTGCCCCGGCGTGCCCTCCGGCAGCAGCGTGCCCCTCGGCGGCGAGTGCGCCGGGCGGGTGACCGCCGTGGGCGAGGGGGTCGACCGGTTCCGGCCGGGCGACGCGGTGATGGCCATCGCCACCTCCAGCATGGCGGCCCACGCCACCACCGCCGCCGCCCTGGTGGCGCCTCGGCCCTCCGGGCTCGACGACGCCCGGGCGGCCGCCCTCCCCGTCGCCTTCCTGACGGCGATCTACGGCCTGGAGTACCTGGCCCGCCTGGGCGAGGGGGAGAAGGTCCTCATCCACTCCGCGACCGGCGGCGTCGGCCTCGCCGCTCTGCAGGTCGCGCGACGCAACGGCGCGGAGGTCTATGCGACGGCCGGCACGAAGGAGAAGCGGGAACTGCTGCGTTCCCTCGGCGTCCGGCACGTCATGGACTCGCGGTCGCTGGACTTCGCCGACGAGATCAGGGAACTGACCGACGGCCACGGCGTCGACGTGGTCCTCAACTCGATCGCCGGCGAGGCGCTGGCCCGCGGCCTGCGACTGCTGGCGCCGGGCGGCCGTTTCGTCGAGATCGGCAAACAGGACGTCTACGACGACAGCCACCTGGGCCTGGGCCTGCTCAAGCAGAACCGGCACTTCTTCGCCGTCGACCTCGAACTCTCCTTCGCCGAGCAGCCGCGGCTGGTCGCCCACCTCTTCGACGAGCTGGTACGCGGCTTCGCGGACGGGGACTTCACCGCGCTGCCGGTGACGGACTTCCCGTACTCCAAGGCCTCCGAGGCCTTCGCCCGCATGGCCAAGGCCCGGCACACCGGAAAGATCGTGCTGCACCCCGACGCCTCCGGCCCCGCGACGATCGCCGAACGCGCCACCGGGCCCGTCCGGGCGGGCGCGACCTACCTGATCACCGGCGGCCTGGGCGCGCTGGGCCTGGAGACCGCCCGGTACCTCGTCGACCAGGGCGCCCGCCACCTGGTGCTCGCCGGCCGGAGCGGCCCCTCGGCCGCCGCGGAGGCGGTCCTCGGCGAACTGCGCTCCCGGCAGGCCCAGATCGAGACGCGCGCGGTGGACGTCTCCCGTCACGAGGACGTCACCGCCCTCCTCGGCGGGATCGACGCCTCGATGCCACCGCTCGCGGGCATCGTCCACGCCGCCGGCACCCTCGACGACGGCCTGCTGGGCCGGCTCGACGCGGACCGCTTCCGGGCCGTGGCCGAACCCAAGGCGGCGGGCGCCTGGCACCTGCACCGGGCGACCCGCGAGCGCGCGCTGGACTTCTTCGTGCTCTACTCCTCCGCCGCCTCGCTCATCGGCTCGGCCGGCCAGGCCAACTACGCCGCCGCCAACGCCTTCCTGGACGCCCTGGCACAGCACCGCCGCGCGCTGGGCCTGCCCGCGCTGAGCGTCAACTGGGGCCCCTGGGCGGAGGCCGGACTCGCCGCCCGCCCGGACCGTGGCGGCGCGCTGTCCGCCCGGGGCCTCCTCAGCATCGTCCCGAGGGACGGCATCGAGGCCCTGGACCGGCTGTTGCGCACCCCGACCGCCCAGGCCGGCGTCCTGCCGCTCGACCGGGAGAAGCTGCGGCAGTCCGCCGACGGCGCAGTGGTCCCCGGTCTCCTCGCGAGCCTGCTGGACACCGGCGCGGGCACCCCCGGCACCCGGCGGCCGCAGAGCGGGGTCCGCAAGGAACTGCTGGCGGTCGAGCCGGGCCGGCGCCGCCGGGCCATCCTCGTACAGCACTGCCGGGCGGAGGCGGGCCGTGTGCTCGGGCTCGACGCGGCGGACATCGACACGGCCGCCCCGCTGACCAGCATGGGCTTCGACTCGCTGCTCTCGCTCGAACTGCGCAAACGACTGGAGTCGTCCCTGTGGACCGAGCTCCCCGCCACCATCACCTGGCGCTACCCGACGATCGACGTGCTGGTCCCCTTCCTCGCCGAGCGCATGGACATCCCCCTGGAAGCCGGACCCGACGACGACCCGGCGCCGGCAGGCGCCACCACCCGGACCGAGGCCACCGCCGCCCCGCCGCACGCTGACGACACCGAGAGCGACCTGGACGCGCTCTCCGACGGCGAGATCGAGGCGCTCCTCCTGGCCAAGACGAAGCAGATCGACGAAGGGCGTTGAAATGACCTCGGAAAACACCACGCCGGGCGGCGAGACGACCTCGGCATCCACGCTCAAACGCGCCTATCTGACGATGGAGCGGATGCAGCGCCGGCTCGACGCGTACGAACGCGCCGCCTCCGAGCCCGTCGCGATCGTCGGCCTCGGCTGCCGCTTCCCCGGCGGAGCGGTCGACGCCGACACCTACTGGAACGTGCTCAGCAAGGGCATCGACGCCGTCACCGAGGTCCCCGCGGACCGCTGGGACGCCGACGCCTTCTTCAGCGAGAAGCCCGCTCCGGGAAAGGTCAGCACCCGCTCGGGCGGCTTCCTCGACCACGTCGACCGCTTCGACCACGAGTTCTTCGGCATCTCCCGGCGCGAGGCCCTCTTCATGGACCCGCAGCAGCGGCTGAGCCTGGAGGTCGCCTGGGAGGCCCTGGAGAACGCGGGCCTGGCGCCCTCGTCCCTGGCCGGCAGCCGGACCGGCGTCTTCATGGGCGTCGCCAGCTTCGACTTCGCCACCGAGACCCTCCACCACCCGCTGGACTACACCGCCCACGCCACCACCGGCTTCGCCCACAGCGTCCTGCCCGGGCGTATCTCCTACACCCTCGACCTGCGCGGCCCGAGCGTGGCCGTCGACACCGCCTGCTCCTCCGCCCTGGCCGCCGTCCACCAGGCCGCCCAGAGCCTGCGCTCCGGCGAGTGCGACCTGGCCCTGACCGGCGGTGTGAACGTCATCCTCTCCCCCCTGCCGAGCGTCTCCTTCTCCCAGTTCGGCCGCATGGTCTCGGTGGACGGGCGCTGCAAGGCGTTCGACGCCTCCGCCAACGGCTATGTGCGCAGCGAGGGATGCGGCGTCATCGTCCTCAAGCGCCTGTCGGACGCCGTCCGCGACGGCGACAACGTGCTCGCCGTCCTGCGCGGCGGCGCCGTCGGCCAGGACGGCCGCAGCGCGGGCCTGACCGCCCCCAACGGCTCCGCCCAGCGCGATGTGCTGCGCCGCGCGGTCGCCGCCGCCGGCGTCGAGCCCCACGAGGTCACCTTCGTCGAGGCGCACGGCACCGGAACCCGGATCGGCGACCCCATCGAGGTGGAGGCGCTGGCCGACGTCTACGGCCGCGAGCAGGGCGCGCCGTTCTACCTGGGCTCCTGCAAGACCAACATCGGCCACCCCGAGGCGGCCGCGGGCATCGCCGGGCTGATCAAGGTCGTCCTCTCCCTCCAGCACGCCCAGATCCCCGGGAACCTCCACTTCCAGCAGCTCAACCCCGACATCTCCTTCGACGGCACGACCTTCACCGTCCCCACCGAGCTCACCCCGTGGCCCGCCACCGGCGGCCGCCGCATCGCCGGCGTGTCCAGCTTCGGATTCAGCGGGACCAACGTCCACCTCATCCTGGAGGAGGCTCCCGAGCGGACCGAGCCCCCGGTGGACGACACCCGGCCGGTGTCCGTGCTGGCCCTCTCGGCCAAGAGCGAGTCCGCCCTGGCCGAACTCGCCGGCAGGTACCGGGACCGGCTGAGCGCCGAAGGTCCCGGCTCCGCCGCCGACTTCTGCCACTCCGCCAACACCGGCCGCTCCCGCTTCCGCCACCGCCTGGCCGTCACCGGGTCCACCAAACGTGAACTCGCCGACGGACTGGCCGCGTTCACCGGTGGCGAACCACTGCCGGAGAGCACGGCCGTCGGCGAGGCCAGTGACCGCGACGTGGTGTTCCTCTTCACCGGCCAGGGCGTCCAGCGCGTCGGCATGGCCCGCGGCCTGTACGAGACCCAGCCCACCTTCCGCAAGGCGCTCGACCGCTGCGCCGAGATCCTGCGGCCCATGCTGCCCAAGCCCCTGCTGTCGGTCCTCCACCCGGAGGACCCCGAGTCCCAGGAGGTCAACGAGACCGGGTACGCCCAGCCGGCCGTCTTCGCGGTCGAGTACGCCATGGCGGAGCTGTGGCGGTCCTGGGGCGTGGAGCCGGTGGCCGTCATGGGCCACAGCTTCGGCGAGTACGTGGCGGCGTGCGTCGCCGGCGCGATGAGCCTGGAGGACGGCCTCAAACTCACCGTGGCGCGCTCCCGGCTGATGCAGACCCTGTCCGACAGCGGCGCGATGGCGGCGATCTCCGCCTCCGAGCTGGAGGTCGCCGAGGAGATCGCCGACTGGCCCGACCGGATCTCCGTCGCGGCCGTCAACGGGCCCGCCAACACCACGATCTCGGGCGACCGCGAGCTGGTGGAACGGGTCTGCGCCGTCTTCTCCGAGCGCGGGGTGCGGGCCAAGCTCCTGCACATCACCACCTCCTCGCACTCGCCCCTGATCGAGCCCATCCTCGAGCCCCTGCGCCGCGCCGCGGAGGAGATCACCTTCACGCCGCCGCGCATCCCGCTCGTGTCCAACCTCGACGGCCGGCTGTGGCAGTGGGACGAGGCGCCCGACGCCGAGTACTGGTGCCGCCACGCCCGCCGGCCGGTCCGCTTCGCCGCCGGCGTCTCCACCCTGCTCGGCATGGGCTACCGCACCTTCATCGAGGTCGGCCCCGCCCCGACCCTCCTGGGCCTGGTCGGCGACATGCTGCCCGCCGACCACGACGCGCTGCTGCTGCCCAGCCTGCGGCCCAAACAGGACGACTGGCAGGTGCTCTCCGCGGCCGTCGCCCAGTTCCACGCGCACGGCGGCGACCTCGACTGGCACGGCTTCGACGCCGACCACACCCGCACCAGGGTGCCGGTGCCCACCTACGCCTTCGAGCAGACGCCCGTATGGCGCGAGCCGCGCCACCGCGGCGCCGACGCCCAGGACGGCCAGGGGTACGAGCCCGGAGCGGAGGAGCCGGAGGAGACCGGCGGGTTCGCGGACGAGGACCTGCTCCACCGCCTCGACTGGCAGCCCGCGGACGCCCCCGCCGCGCCCCTGACGGACACCGCCCCCCGGACCTGGGTCGTACTGGCCGACGGCACGGGGGCCGGTGAGGCCCTCGTGACGGCCGCCGCCGCCCGCGGGGAACGCGCCGTGCGCGTACGGCCCGGGGACGAGTACCGCTTCGACGGCTCCACGGAGGCCGTCGTGCGCACCGACCGCGCCACCGACCTCGCCCGCCTGCTGGGCGAACTGGCCGCCTTCGGCGACGAGCTCGAGGTCGTCCACCTGTGGAGCCTGGACGAGGCCGGGACCACCGGCTCCGGCGCCGCCCTGCTGCGGGCGCAGCGCGACGGCTGCATGAGCGCGGTGCGGGCCGCGCAGGCCCTCGCCAAAGGCACCGGCGACGCCACCGCGCGCCTGTGGCTGGTGACCCGGGGCGCCGTGCGCACACCCGCCGACGACGCGAGCGGCTCCCCGCTCGCCGTGGCCTCCGCCCCCCTGTGGGGCCTGGGCCGCGCCCTCCAGCAGGAGCACTCCGGCGTCTGGGGCGGCCTCGTCGACCTCGATCCCCAGGCCGGCCCCGAGTCCCTCGCCGCCCGGCTGCTCGACGAGATCGCGCGCCGTGACGGGGAGGACCAGGTCGCCCTGCGCG
Organism: Streptomyces sp. NPDC001678; assembly: GCF_042892945.1. Lineage (NCBI taxonomy): Bacteria > Bacillati > Actinomycetota > Actinomycetes > Kitasatosporales > Streptomycetaceae > Streptomyces > Streptomyces sp. NPDC001678. The sequence continues at coordinate 78,883 of NZ_JBIAUP010000009.1, forward strand.
GCGAGGGCCGCCACGTCGCCCGGCTGGTGCGCGAGCAGCTCCCCGACACCCCGGCCCGTGGCGCCCTCTGGCGCCGGGACGCCGCCTACCTGATCACCGGCGGCCTCGGCGGCCTCGGCCTCGAGGTGGCCCGGTCGCTGGCGCGCGCCGGCGCCCGCCACCTGGTGCTGGCCGGCCGCACCCCGCTGCCGCCGCGCGAGGAGTGGGCCACGCTGCCCGCCGACGGCCCGGAGGCCGCGAAGACGGCCGCGGTCCGCGAGCTGGAGGCCCTCGGCGCGAGCGTGCGCATCGAGGCGCTCGACGTCTCCGACGAGGACCGGGTGCGCGCCTTCCTCGACCGCTACGACGCCGAGTGCCGGCCGTCGATCCGCGGTGTGGTGCACGCGGCGGGCGTCGGCGACGTCGTACCGCTGCTCGACCTGGAACCGGACGCCCTCGAGTGGCACCTGCGGTCCAAGGCGCTCGGCGCCTGGGTGCTGCACCGTCAGTTCGAGCACCGCGAGCTGGACTTCTTCACGCTCTTCTCCTCGACGAGCTCGATCCTCAGCTCGCCCTTCTTCGCGGCGTACGCGGCCGCCAACGCCTTCCTGGACTCCCTGGCCCGGTACCGCCGCGAGCTGGGCAAGCCGGCCCAGAGCGTCAACTGGGGCATCTGGCGGAACACCGGCATGGCCGCTCGGGAGGCCGAGTCCACTCCGGGCCTCAGCCGCGGCATGGGCACCCTCCGCCCCGGCCAGGCGCTGCGCGTCCTGCACCGCCTGTTCCGCCACGACCTGGCGCAGGTCGCCGTCGTGCCGGTGGACTGGTCCGACTGGGGCCGCCGGTACCAGGACGTCTCGGGATCGGCCCTGCTCTCCGAGCTCGTGGGCGCGCGCGGCAGCGTGCCCGCCGCCCGGGCCGTCGCCCGGCGCGCCCGGAGCCTGCCCACCCGCGAGGAGCTCCTGGGGCTCCCGGAGGGCGAGCGGGCGCAGACGCTCACCGCGCAGCTCCTGCTGAGCGTCACCGCCGCCGTGGACGCCCGGTCCTCCCGGCCCGACGCCGGCACGCCCCTGATCGACCTGGGGGTCGACTCCCTGATGGCCGTCGAGCTGAAGAACGAGATCGAGGGCGGGCTCGGGGTGTCCCTGCCCATCTCCGCCTTCCTCGAAGGCGCCTCGGTCCGCACGCTGGCCGAGCGGATCACGGGGCACCTGGCGGAGGGCGGGGCGCCCGCCGGGAACACGGCCATCCAGCGCGTGGAGCGCTACGAGGACGCCGCGGCCGAGCTGCTGGCCCAGCTCGCCGACCTCCCCGAGGGCCGGGCCGGGGCCGGACACGAGGACGTGAAATGACCGACCTTCAGGCGAGCCTGGCGGCGCTCTCCCCCGAGAAGCGCGCCCTGTTCGAAAAGCTGATGCGCGAGCGCGGCCCGGCGGAGAACGCCTTCCCCCTCTCCGTGGCACAGCAGGGGATCTGGTTCCTGGAACAGCTGCGGCCCCACAACCCCGCCTACGTCATCCCCGCCGCCCTGCGCATGCGCGGCAGGCTGGACCCCGGCGTGCTGCTCGACGCCCTCAACGAGATCGTCCGGCGTCACGAGTCCCTGCGCACCGTGTTCCCGCTGCGCGACGGCAAGCCCGTGCAGGTCGTCCGTCCGTACCTCGCCCTGGACCTTCCCGAGACGGACCTGAGCCGGTCGCGGCCGGGCGGGGCGGAGCTGGAGAAGGCGATCACCGAGGCGCTCGACGAGCCGTTCGACCTCGCCGCCGGGCCGCTGCTGCGGTTCCGCCTGCTGCGGCTCGGGACCGACGACCACGTCCTGGCGCTGGCGATGCACCACCTCGTCTCCGACGGCTGGTCCGTGGGCGTCCTGGTGTCCGAACTGTCCGCTCTCTACGCGGCGTTCGGGTCCGGCAAGCCCTCGCCGTTGCCGGAACTCGCCATCCAGTACGGCGACTTCGCCGCCTGGCAGCAGCAGCGCACGCGCGGGCCGGAGCTCGCGGAGGACCTGGAGTACTGGCGGCGTCACCTGGCCGGGGCGCCCGCCGCCCTGGAGCTGGCGACGGACCGGCCCCGGCCCGCGGTCCAGGGATTCAACGGAGGGTCCGTCCCCTTCTCCCTGCCCGAGCCGCTGATGCGTGCCCTGGGCGAGGTGGGCAAGCGCCACCGCGCCACCCCGTACATGGCGCTGCTGGCGGTCCTGCAGATCCTGCTGCACCGCTACAGCGGCCAGGACGACGTGGTCGTCGGCGTGCCGACGGCGGGCCGGGGCAGGGCCGAGGCCGAGCCGCTCATCGGTTTCTTCGTCAACACCCTGCCGGTCCGCACGGACCTGAGCGGCGGCCCCGGCTTCGGCGAGGTGCTCGAACGCGTGCGGGAGTCCTGCCTGGGCGCCTACGCCCACCAGGGCGTCCCCTTCGAGCGGATCGTGGAGGAGCTGCGCCCGGCCCGCGACCTGAGCCGGTCCCCGGTCTTCCAGGCCGGCCTGTCGTACCAGAGCGACCCGCTGCCCGCCCTGGCGATGGCCGGGGTGGAGATCGAGCGCGTACCGCTGAGCGCCGAGGGGGCCCGCTTCGACCTCGAGCTGCAATGCTTCGACGAGGCCGGCCGGCTCACCGGCTGGTTCGAGTACGACCGGGACCTGTTCGACGAGGCGACCGTGGCCCGGATGGCCCGTCACTTCCGGCGGCTGGCCGAACTGGTGGCGGCCGACCCCCACACCCCCGTCGACCTGCTGGACCTGCTGGACGACGCCGAGCGCCACCGCATCGTCGTCGAGGCCAACGACACCGCCCGCCGCTGGCCGGGCAAGGGCCTGATCCACGAGTGCTTCGAGGAACGGGCGCGGCTCCACCCCGAGGCCGAGGCCGTGCGCTTCGAGGGCGACTCCCTGACCTACGGCGAGCTGAACCGGCGCGCCAACCGGCTGGCCCGCCGGCTGCGCCGCCTCGGCGTGGACCGCGACGTACTGGTCGGCGTCGCCATGGAACGCTCCCTGGAACTGGTGGTGAGCCTGCTGGCGGTCCTCAAGGCCGGTGGCGCCTATGTGCCGATGGACCCCGGCTATCCGCGGGCCCGGCTCGCCCACATGCTCGAGGACGCCGCGGCGCCGGTGCTGCTGACGCAGCGCCGGATCCTCGGACAGCTTCCCCCGGCCGGGGCGCGGACGCTGTGCGTCGAGGAGCTCGCCGAGGAGCTGGCCCGGGAGGACTCCGACGACCTCGGGGTCGCCGTGGCCGGGGAGGACCTGGCCTACGTCATCTACACCTCCGGCTCCACCGGCCGGCCCAAGGGCGTGATGAACGTCCACTCGGCGATCCGCAACCGCCTGCTGTGGATGCAGGACGCCTACGGGCTGGACGGCACCGACCGCGTCCTGCAGAAGACCCCCTTCTCCTTCGACGTCTCGGTGTGGGAGTTCTTCTGGCCGCTGATGACCGGGGCGGTGCTGGTCGTCGCCCGGCCCGAGGGGCACAAGGACAGCCGCTACCTCGCCGAGACCATCCGCGCCGAGTCCGTCACGACCGTGCACTTCGTCCCGTCGATGCTCCAGCTCTTCCTGGAGGACCCGGAAGCGGAGCGGTGCGCCGGCCTGCGGCGCGTCATCTGCAGCGGCGAGGCGCTGTCCGCCTCCCTCCAGGAGCGCTTCTTCGCCCGGTCGGGCGCGGAGCTGCACAACCTCTACGGACCGACCGAGGCGGCCGTCGACGTCACCGCCTGGGCCTGCCGGCGCGACGGTGATCCACGGCCGGTCCCGATCGGGTACCCCATCGCCAACACCGCGATGTACGTGCTGGACCGCCACCTGCGGCCGGTCCCCGACGGTGTGCCGGGCGAGCTGTACATCGGCGGCCACAACCTCGCCCGGGGCTACCTGGGCCGGCCGGAGCTGACCGAGGAGCGCTTCGTTCCCAGTCCCTTCGGCCCGGAGCCCGGGGCACGCCTGTACCGCACCGGCGACCTCGCCCGCCACCGCGGCGACGGCGCCCTGGAGTTCCTGGGCCGTCTCGACCACCAGGTGAAGCTCCGGGGCCTGCGCATCGAGCTCGGTGAGATCGAGTCCGTGCTGAACCGGCACGAGCGGGTGCGCGAGGCCGTGGTGGTGGCCCGCGAGCACGGCGCCGCGGACGTCCGGCTGGCCGCCTACCTGACCGCCGAGGGGCCGCGGGCCCCCGCCGCCGGTGAGCTGATCGCGCACCTGAGGGAACGGCTGCCCGAGTACATGGTGCCGGCCGCCTTCGTCGTGCTGCCGGAGCTGCCGCTCACCCCCAACGGCAAAGTGGACCGGGCCGCCCTGCCCGAGCCCCAGGGGGAGCGGCCCGAACTCGGGACGTCGTTCGTGACGCCCCGAGACGGCCTGGAGGCGTCCCTCGCCGGGCTGTGGCGCGAGCTGCTCGGCGTCGAACGGGTCGGCGCCCACGACAACTTCTTCGACCTGGGCGGCCACTCGCTGCTGATGGCCGAGTTCAAGAACCGGCTCGCGGAGACGCTCGGCCACCGGCTCTCCATGATCGAACTCTTTCAGTACCCGACGGTCGGTTCCCTCACGGAGTACCTCGGCCGCCCCGGCGCATCGCGCGGGGGGCCGGCCCTCGGCGCCCAGGACCGCGCCGAGAGCCGTCGTCAGTCCAGGGACCGGAGGCAGCGGACCGCTGACCGCCGGGCGCGTTCACGGAACGGTAGGTGACCCTCGTGCCACACACAGCGGACGACTCGAACCAGGTGGCGATCACCGGCATGGCCGGGCGCTTCCCGGGCGCTCCGGACGTCGGCACCTTCTGGCGGAACCTCGCGGAGGGCCGCGAGAGCATCGCCGCCCTCACGGACGAGGAGCTCCTCGAGTCCGGCGTCGACCCGGCCGAACTGCGCGACCCGCGCTATGTGAAGGCCAAGGGGGTGCTGGAGGACGCCGACCGGTTCGACGCGGGCTTCTTCGGATACAGCCCCCGCGAAGCCGAGTTGCTGGACCCCCAGCACCGGGTGTTCCTCGAGTGCGCCTGGGAGGCGCTGGAGTCCGCCGGTGTCGACCCCGGCCGCTTCGAGGGCCGCATCGGGGTCTTCGCCGGCTCCAGCCTCAACTCCTACCTCCTGTTCAACATCGCCGGGAACCGCGAGATCCTCGACTCCACCGGCATCCACCGCGCCCTGATCGCCGGGGACAAGGACTTCCTGGCCACCCGGGCCGCCTACAAGTTCGACCTCAAGGGCCCCGCCCTCACCGTGCAGACCGCGTGTTCCACCTCCCTGGCGGCGGTGCACCTGGCCACCCAGAGCCTGCTGGGCGGGGAGTGCGACATCGCCCTCGCCGGCGGGGTCTCCGTCTCCGTCCCCCTCAAGAGCGGATACCTCCACGAACAGGGCGGCATCCTCTCGGCGGACGGACACTGCCGGGCCTTCGACGTGTCCGCCGGCGGCACGGTCGCCGGAAACGGCGCCGGCGTCGTCGTGCTGCGCCGGCTCGACGACGCGCTCGCCGGCGGAGACCGTGTGGACGCCGTCATCCGGGGCACGGCGGTCAACAACGACGGCTCCCTCAAGGCCGGTTACACCGCCCCCAGCGTCGAGGGACAGGCCGAGGTCGTCGCCGAGGCGCTGGCCGTGGCCGACGTGGACCCCGCCACCGTCGGCTACGTCGAGACCCACGGCACCGGCACCGCCCTGGGCGACCCCATCGAGATCGCCGCCCTCACCCGGGCCTACCGCGAACACACCTCGGAGACCGGATACTGCGCGATCGGGTCGGTGAAGACCAACGTCGGGCACCTCGACGCCGCCGCGGGCGTCACCGCCCTGATCAAGACCACCCTCGCCCTGAAGAACAAGGCCATCCCGGCCAGCCTCGGCTACACCGGCCCCAACCCCGAACTCGCGCTGGAGACCACCCCGTTCTTCGTCAACGACGCGCTGCGCCCCTGGACCGCCCGGGACGGGGTGCCGCGCCGCGCCGGCGTCAGCGCCTTCGGCATCGGCGGCACCAATGTGCACGTCGTCCTGGAGGAGGCCCCCGCGCCGGTGCCCGCCGGGCCCTCCCGGCCCGTACAGGTGCTCCCGCTGTCGGCGAGGACCGCCCCCGCCCTGGCCGCGGGCGCGCACCGGCTGGCCGACCACCTCGAGCGCCACCCGGACCTCGGCCTCGGCGACATCGCCCACACCCTCGCCCGCGGCCGGCGGCCCTTCGCCGCCCGCGCCGCCGTAGTGGCCGCCGACCGGGCGGAGGCCGTCGCGGGCCTCCGCCGTCTGGCCGGCGCCGCCCCGGCGGCCGCCGGCTCCGACGGCGACGCCCCGGTCGCCTTCCTCTTCCCCGGCCAGGGCGCCCAGTACCCCGGCATGGCCCGCGGCCTCTACGACCACGAACCGCTCTTCGCCCGCGAACTCGACCGGTGCGCCGAGCTGTTCGCCCCCCACCTCGGCGAGGACCTGCGCCGGCTGCTGTTCGCCCCGCCCGCGGAGAGCGAGAGCGCCGCGGCCCGGCTGGAGCGGACCGCGCTCACCCAGCCGGCGCTCTTCACGGTCGAGTACGCCCTCGCCCGGCTGTGGCACTCCTGGGGCGTGCGGCCGAAGGCCATGGCCGGTCACAGCGTCGGCGAGTACGTCGCCGCCTGCCTGGCGGGCGTCTTCTCCCTGGAGGACGCCGTACGCCTGGTGGCGGCCCGCGGCCGGCTCGTCCAGTCGATGCCCCCCGGCGCGATGCTCACGGTCTTCCTGCCGGAGAACGAGGCCGAGGACCTGATCCGCGACAGCGCCGGCCTGTGCCTGGCGGCGGTCAACTCCACGGGGCTGAGCGTCGTCTCCGGCCCCGAGGAGGCCGTCGCGGAGCTGGAGCGGCGGCTGAAGGCCGCCGGGACCCCCTCCCGCCGGCTGCACACCTCGCACGCCTTCCACTCGCCGAGCATGGACGCGGCCGTCGCCCCGTTCGTCGACGAGGTCCGCCGGGTCCGGCTGAACGCGCCCGCCATCCCCTTCGTCTCCGATGTGACCGGCACCTGGATCACGGACGAACAGGCCACCAGCCCCGAGTACTGGGGGCAGCACCTGCGGCGTACCGTGCGCTTCGCCGACGCCCTGGACGTCCTCCTCGCCGACCCCGGCCTGGTGCTCCTGGAGGTCGGACCCGGCCGTACCCTCGTCGACTTCGCCCGCCGCCACCGGGCCTGGCACGACGGCCGCACCGCCCTCGGCTCGCTGCGCCATCCGCGGGACAAGCGCGAGGACCGAGCACACCTGCTGGAGGGCCTCGGCGGGCTGTGGAGCGCCCGGGTGCCGGTCGACTGGTCCGCCTACTTCGCGGACGAGGACCGCCGGCTGCTACGCCTTCCCGGCTACGCCTTCGAGCGGCGGCGCTACTGGATCGACCCGGACCCGGCCGACCGGGAACCGCGGCCCGCCGCCCGGCCGGCCGCCCCGCTCGACGACTGGTTCTACACCCCCGGCTGGAAGCGGCTGCCCCGGCCTGCCGGGCGGCCCGTCCCCGCGCGGCCCGCCGTGTGGGCCGTGCTCGGCACCGACCTGCGGCTGGGCCGGGAGCTGGCGGACCGGCTGGAGGCCGAGGGCGCCACCGTCTTCCGCGTCGCCGCCGGGGACGACGCGGGCCCCGACCGGGACGACGAGCGCGTCTGGACGCTCCCCCCGGCCGGCCGCGAGCACTTCGCCGAACTGCTCAAGTCCCTCGACGCCGTGGGCGCGGAGTCCCTTCGCGTCGTCCACCTGTGGAGCACCGCCGCCCCGCCGGCGGAGCGCCTCGAGGCGGCCGGGCTCGACGAGGCCCGGCGGCTCGGCTTCGACAGCCTCCTCGCCCTCGCCCAGGCCGTCGGCGACGTACGCCCGTCGGCACCGCTCACCCTGGACGTGCTGGGCCGCGGCCTGTACGCGGTGACGGGCGAGGAGGCGCTCCAGCCGGAGAACGCCACCCTCCTCGGCGCCTGCACGGTCATCCCGCAGGAGCTCGCCGGCACGGTCTGCCGCACCCTGGACATCACCGGCACCGATCCCCTCGACCCCGGCGAGGACGCCCTCCACGCCGTGCGCGCCGCCCTCGGCCTGCCCGTCGAGGAGCGCGAACTCGCCCTGCGCGGACGGCACTGGTGGACACGCGACTTCGACGCCGTCCCCCTCGGCGAGGGCGCCGGGACACGGCTGCGGGACGGCGGCGTCTACCTCGTCACCGGCGGCCTGGGCGGGGTCGGCCTCGCCCTCGCCGAACACCTGGCCCGCGGCGCGGACCGGCCCGTCATCGGACTGCTCGGCCGTTCCCCGTTCCCCGCCGAGGAGGACTGGGACGCGTGGCTGTCCACCCACGGGGACCAGGACGCCACCTCCGCCCGGATCCGCAGGCTGCGGCGGATCCGGGAGACGGGCGCCCGGCTCGTCGTACTGCGGGCCGACGTCACCGACCTCGGCCAGACCCGCCGGGCCGTCGGCGAACTGCGCCGCCACGGCCCGCTCAACGGAGTCGTGCACGCGGCCGGGCTGCCCTCACGGGGCATGATCGCGGGCAAGTCCGGGACGGACGCCGACCAGGTGCTCGCCGCCAAGACGCACGGCACCCTGGTGCTCGACGAGGTCTGCGGCGACGACCTGGACTTCCTCGTCCTGTGCTCCTCGCTGACCGCCCTCCTGGGCGGCCCGGGCCAGAGCGACTACTGCGCGGCCAACGCCTTCCTCGATGCCTACGCCCAGTGGAAGCGCCGCCGGACCGGCCTGCCCGTGACGGCCGTCGCCTGGGACACCTGGCGCGGCGTGGGCATGGCCGCCGGGCTCGCCGCACGGCTCGGCGGCGACGAGCCGGAGGGGGAGCCGACCGGCCATCCGCTGCTCCGGCGCCTCGTCCGGGAAGAGGACGGGAGCCGCACCTACACCACCACGCTCAGCACGGCCGACACCTGGGTCATCGACGACCACCGCATCATGGGACACGGTCTGGTGCCCGGGACGACCTACCTGGAACTCGTCCGGGCCGCCGTGGCCGAGCAGGCCGGCGGACGGGACATCGAACTCCACGACGTCCTCTTCGCCCTGCCCGTCATCGTGCCCGACGGACGCACCCGCCGGCTGTACACCACGGTCGAACCCCACGACGGCCGCCTCCGCTTCACGGTGCGCAGCAACGACGCCGCCGGCGACACCGCGAACTGGCAGACGCACGCCGTCGGAGCCGTCTCCTTCCACGACCCCGGCGCGAGCCGGGCACGCGACCTCGGCGCGCTGCGGCGGGAACTGGGCGACGCGCCCGTCGTGGAGGAACAGGGCGAGCTCTCCCGCCTGTTCAAGCTCAACCTGCTGGAACGGGGCGGCCGCATCGACTTCACCCTGGGACCGCGCTGGCGCTGCCTGCGCCGGGTCCACGTGGGCGAGGGGCGGCTCCTGGTCGAACTCCGGCTCGACGACGCCTTCCTGGGCGACCTCGACGCGTACGGCCTCCACCCGGCGCTGCTGGACGTGGCCGGCGTGTCGGCCCGCATCCAGATGGAGGGCGGCTACTACCTGCCGTTCACCTACGGCAGCCTGCGGATCTCCGCCGGCCTGACGGGCACCGTGTACTGCGACGTCCGGCTCAAGGGATCCGGCGACGCGGGCGAGACCCTGACGTGCGACATCGAGATCCTCGACCCCGAGGGCCGGCCGCTGGTGGCGATCGGCGACTTCACCCTCAAGCGGATCAACGACGTCGACGCCATGATCGAGCAGATCGAACAGGCCACCGCGGCCGCCACCACCGACCGGGCCGGCGGGGACGGGCCGGCCCCCGGCGTCCTGCGCACCCTCGCCGAGGGCATCACCGAACAGGACGGCGTGGCCGCGTTCGCCCGGCTGCTGGCCGCGCCCGAGCTCCCCGAGCACCTCGTGGTCTCCCACCACGACCTGCCCGAGGCGCGCCGCCTGGCCCGGTCGATCACACCGGAACTGCTGGCCCGCGAGGCCGAGTCGATCGCGCCGCCGAGCGGTACCCACCCCCGCCCCGACCTCCCCACGCCCTACGTCGCGCCCGCCACCGACATGGAGCGGGCCGTCGCGGCGGTCTGGCAGGAGGTCCTGGGCATCGAGGGCATCGGCGCCGACGACGACTTCTTCGCCCTCGGCGGCCATTCGCTGGCCGCCGTCCAGATCGGGGCGAAGATCCAGACCCGGTTCGACGCGGAGCTGGACCTGAAGGAGTTCTTCGACGGGCCCACCGTGGCCCGCACCGCCGCCCTGCTCGCCGCGGGCGGGGGCAGGAGCGCCCGCCCGGAGGACGGCATCCGGGCCCTGCGGCGCGATGAACCGGACGGTCTCGACGGCCTGTCCGACGAAGAAGTGGAAGCGATGCTCCTGGAAGTGCTCGCCGCGGACGCGGACGCACCGAAGGAGCGGGGCGACAAGGGGGAGAACGCATGAGCACCAACGGCCTGGCGGACCTCACACCGGAACAGAAGCGGGCGCTGCTCGCGGAACGGCTGCGCGGCAGGAAGAAGGAGCGGCGCACCTTCCCCGCGTCGTTCTCGCAGCAGCGCATGTGGTTCCTCGAGCAGCTCACCCCCGGCAACGCCGCTTACAACATCCCCGGCGCGATGCGGGTGCACGGCGCCCTCGACCTGGAGGTGTGGCGCCGCAGCTGCGCCGAGCTGGTCCGGCGCCACGAGTCCCTGCGCACCACCTTCGAGGACGCCGACGGGCAGCCGGTGCAGTACGTCGCCGAGACGGGCGAGGTGGAGGTCACCGTCGTCGCCTGCGAGAACCTGCGCGGGCCCGAGGGCGAGGACGGCATCCGCAAGCTCGCCCGCGAGGAGTTCACCCGCCCGTTCGACCTGGGCACCGGGCCGCTGCTGCGCATGAAGTTCCTGCGCCTGGCGCCCGAGGAGCACATCCTCCTGCTGGCCATGCACCACATCGCCGGAGACCTGTGGTCCACCTCCGTGGCCTTCGACGAACTGGTCGAGCTGTACGGGGCGCTGCGCGCGGGACGCGAACCCGACCTGCCGGCGCTGCCGGTCCAGTACGCCGACTACGCGGTCTGGCAGCGCGAGCGGCTGGCCGGCGACGCCGTCGCGGGCGACCTCGCGTACTGGAAGCGGACGCTCGAGGGCGCCCCGGCGACGCTGGAACTGCCCACCGACCGGCCCCGCCCCGCCACGCAGAGCATGCGCGGCGGCTCCCGCCCGTTCGCCGTCCCGGGACCGGTGATGGACCGGCTGCGGGAACTGAGCCGGAGCGAGGGCGCCACCCCGTTCATGACCGTCCTGTCGGCCTTCCTGGTGCTGCTGCACCGCTACAGCCGGGAGGAGGACATCGTCGTCGGCGTCCCCGTCGCCGGGCGCGGGCGCCCCGAGGTCGAACGGCTGATAGGGCTCTTCACCAACACCCTCGCCCTGCGGACCGACCTGTCGGACGCCCCGACCTTCCGCGAGCTGCTCGCCCGGGTCCGCGGGGTCTCCCTGGGCGCCTTCGCCCACCAGGAGCTGCCCTTCGAACGATTGGTCGAGGAGCTGCACCCGCGGCGGGACCTGTCCCGCTCGCCGGTCTTCCAGGTCTCCTTCATGTACCAGAACATCGCGCTGCCCTCCTTCGACGGCGTGGGCCTGCGCATGGAACCCGTCGCCGTCGAGAGCACCAGCAGCCGCTTCGACCTGGAGCTCCAGGTCTTCGACCGGCCGGACGGCCTCAGCGGCTGGTTCGAGTTCAACACCGACCTGTTCGACGGCATCACCGTCGAGCGCATGGCGCACCACCTCGAGCTGCTGGTGGAGAACCTGATCGCGGACCCCGACCAGGCCGTCGGGACCGTGCCGATGCTGGCGCCCGAGGAGGAGCTGCGGCTGCGCCAGGAGGGCAACCTCACCCGGCGCGAGTGGACGGGGACCCTGCTCGCCCACCGCCGTTTCGCCGAGCGGGCCGCCACGTCCCCCGAGGCGGAGGCGCTGCGCGCGGGGGAGGAGGTCCTCGGCTACGGCGAACTGGACCGGCGTGCCAACCGGCTGGCCCACCGGCTGCGTCGCCTCGGCGTCGGCCGCGACGTCCTGGTCGGCATCTGCATGGAGCGCACCCCCGAGATGGTGGTGGCCCTGCTCGCCGTGCTCAAGGCGGGCGGCGCCTACGTGCCCCTGGACCCGGGATTCCCCGCGGACCGGATCGCCTTCACCCTGGAGGACTCCGCCCTGCCGGTGCTGCTGACCCAGCGGTCCGTGCTGGAGGGCCTGGGCCCGGTACGGGCCGACGTCCTGTGCGTGGACGAGCTCGCCGCCGAGCTGGAGGCCGAACCCGACGCCGCCCCCGAGGAGGAGGCCCGCCCGGAGGACCTCGCCTACGTCATCTACACCTCCGGCTCCACCGGGCGGCCCAAGGGGGTGCGGATACCGCACGGCGCACTGGCCAACTTCCTGAAGTCGATGGCGGAACGGCCCGGCATCGCCCCCAATGACGCCCTGTTCGCCGTCACCACGCTGGCGTTCGACATCTCGATGCTGGAGATCCTGCTACCGCTGGCCGAGGGCGCCCGCGTCATCCTCGCCGACCGGGAGACCGCCGCCGACGGGGAGCGCCTGGCCGCCGCCCTGGCGGCCTCCGGGGCCACCATGATGCAGGCCACGCCCTCCACCTGGCGGATGCTGCTGGAGGCCGGCTGGCGGGGCGGGCCGGACTTCCGCGCCCTGGCCGGCGGCGAGGCGCTGCCGGCCGAACTGGCCCAGCGCCTGCTGGCCACCGGCGTGACCCTGTGGAACATGTACGGGCCCACCGAGACCACCATCTGGTCGTCGGTCGCCAGGGTCGGACACGAGCGGATCTCCATCGGCGAGCCCATCGCCAACACCGAGCTGCACGTCATGGACGACGAGGGCCGGCTCGTGCCGCCCGGCGTCCCCGGCGAGCTGTACATCGGCGGCGCCGGACTGGCCCGCGACTACCTGGGCCGCCCCGAGCTCACCGACGAGCGCTTCGTCCCGCACCCCTTCCCCTCCCGCCCGGGCGAGCGCCTCTACCGCACCGGCGACCTCGTCCGCCGCCGCACCGACGGCGGCATCGAGTTCCTGGGCCGCCTGGACCACCAGGTCAAGCTGCGCGGCTACCGGATCGAACTCGGCGAGATCGAAACGGTCCTGGAGCGTCAGCCCACCGTCGAGAACGCGGTGGTGACGGTCCGCGAGGACACCCCCGGCGACCAGCGCCTGGTGGCCTACGTCGTGGCCGGCGACCCGGACGACGAGGCGAGCGGCACCCGGCCCGAGCAACTGGAGCGGCTGGAGCAGTGGCGTGGCATCTGGGACACCGCCTACGCGGCGCGGACCGGTGACGGCGCCGAGGACGGCGCCGTCGATACCGACCCCGCCTTCGACATCCGCGGCTGGAACAGCAGTTACACCGGAGCGCCCATCCCCGCCGAGGAGATGCGCGAGTGGGTCGACAACACCGCCGGCCTCGTCCTGGGCCTGCGGCCCCGCTCCGTCCTCGACGTCGGCTGCGGCACCGGCCTGCTGCTCCACCGCGCCGCCCCGCACTGCGAGCGGTACTGGGGCACCGACGTCTCGGCGGTGGCGCTGGCCCGGCTGCGGCGGGGCACGAGCGCGCCGGAGCGGTCGCTCGGCCACGTCGAACTCTTCGAGCGCGCCGCCCACGACCTCGACGCACTGCCCGAGCAGCGCTTCGACGTCGTCGTCCTGAACTCCGTCGTCCAGTACTTCTCCGACGAGCGGTACCTGCTCACGGTGATCGAGGCCGCCCTGCGGCGCGTCGCGCCGGGCGGCACGCTCGTCGTCGGCGACGTACGCAGCCTCCCGCTGCTGAACGCCTTCCACGGCTCCGTGGAGCTCTTCCGCGCGGCCCCGGACCTCACCGCCGGACAACTGCGGGCCCGGGTCGACCGGGCCGCGGCGGACGACGGCGAACTGGTCATCGACCCAGCATTCTTCACCGCCGTCGCGGCGCGGACCCCCGCCGTCACCGACGTGGAGGTGATCCCCAAGCGCGGGGCGCACCGCAACGAGATGACCCGCTTCCGCTACGACGTGCTGCTCACCGTCGCGGACACCGACGGGGCCGAGGCCGCGCACCCCGAGGGCGAGTGGCTCGACTGGCACGAGGAGGGGCTGACCGTCGCCGCCCTGCGCACCCTGCTCACCGAGCGGCGCCCCGACGTCCTCGCCGTCCGGGACGTCCCCAACGCCCGGCTGCTCCCCGTCACCCGGATCCTGCGCCGGATGGCCGAGGAACCCCTGGCGACCGTCGCCGAGCTCCGTGCCGAACCGGCCGCCGGCACCCGGGAACACGGCGCGGACCCCGAGGAACTGTGGCTGCTGGGCCGGGAGACCGGCCACCGCATCGACCTCGACTGGACCCGGCACGGCGCCGACGGCGCCTTCGACCTCGTCGCCCGGCGCCTCGACGGCGACGGCCGGCCCCTCGCGCCCGCCCCGCGCCGGCGGCGGCCCGAGCCGGAGCCGGCCCCGCGCTGGGACGCCTACGTCAACGGCGCGGACCGCCGCCGGGCCGCCCGGCTCGTCCCCCTGCTGCGCGGCGCGCTCGGGGAGTCGCTGCCCGACTACATGATCCCCTCCGCGTTCGTCCTCCTCCCGGCCCTGCCGCTGACCCCCAACGGCAAGACCGACCGCAAGGCGCTGCCCGCCCCCGACACCGCCCGTGTGGACCTGCGCTCGGCCTACGTCGCCCCGCGCGGCGCGGTGGAGGAGGTCGTGGCGGGCATCTGGGCGGAGGTGCTGGGCCTGGACCGGGTGGGAGTCCTCGACGACTTCTTCGACCTGGGCGGCCACTCCCTGCTCAGCACCCGCGTCGTCGCCCGCCTCAGGGACGCGTTCGGCACGGAGATCCCCCTCCACCGCGTCTTCAGCCGGCCCACCGTCGCCGGTCTCGCCGAGGCCCTGGTGGACGACGGCGCCCAGGGCGAGGCCATCGAGAAGACCGCCGAACTGCTGGTCCGGCTGAGCGCCCTGTCCGACGAGCAGGTCGAAGCGGCCCTCGGCGACGGCACCCCGAACTCCGAACGAAAGAGGCTGCACCCGTGAGCACCGCCGGACGTTTCGACCTCTCTCCCCAGCGGCGGGCGCTGCTGGAGAGCCTGCTGCGCGCCGAAGGAATCGAACGCTCGCCGTCGCGGACGGTGGTGCCGCGCGAGGACCCGGCGGCGCCCGTACCGCTGGCCTTCTCCCAGAGCCGGTTCTGGTTCCTGGACCGCTTCTCGGCCAACAACGCCTCCTATGTCATCTCGGCCGCCCTGAGGATGCGCGGGGACTTCCGGCCGGAGCTGTTCACCCGCGCCTGCCAGGAGGTCGTACGCCGTCACGAGGCGCTGCGGACGGTCTTCTCGGAGGCCGGCGGACAGCCCGTCCAGCAGGTCCGCGACGACCTCCCGCCCGGCATCCGCACCGTGGACCTGCGGGACCTGCCCCCGCGGGAGGTGCCCGCGGAGATCGAGCGGCGCGAGGCGGAGCTGGTCGCCACGCCCTTCGACCTCGCCACGGGGCCGCTCCTGCGCGCCGAGATCCTCGACCTGGCCGGCGACGAGGCCGTGGTGCTGGTCAACATCCACCACATCGCCGCCGACCGGTGGTCCATGGACGTCCTCATGCGGGAGCTGACGACCGTCTACGGAGCGCTCGCCGAGGGGCGCGCCCCCGAACTGCCTCCGCTGGCCGTGCAGTACCCCGACTTCGCGATGTGGCAGAACGACGCCCGGGCCCAGGCCGCCTGGGAGGAGGACCTCGCCTACTGGACCCGGCAGCTCGCCGGCATCCCCTCCGAGACCGGCCTGCCCACCACCTTCCCCAGGCCCAGGGAGAAGACCTACCGCGGCTCCTCCGTGCCGCTGCGCCTGTCACCCGAACTGCTCGGGCGGCTTCAGGACCTGGCGCGGTCCGAGGGGGCCACCGTCTTCATGGCGCTCACCGCCGCCTTCAAGACCATGGTCTCCCGGCTGAGCGGCACCGAGGACGTCGTCGTGGGCACCCCCGTGGCCAACCGCACCCTGGTCGAACTGGAGCCCCTGGTCGGGCTGTTCGTGAACACCCTGGTGCTGCGCACGGACCTCGGCGGAGACCCCTCCTTCCGCGAGGTGCTGCGACGCGTCGCCAAGGTCTGCCTCGACGCCTACGACCACCAGAACGTCCCCTTCGAGAGGCTGGTGGAACAGCTCCAGCCCGAGCGGTCCCTCGCCCACACCCCCGTCTTCCAGGTGCTGGTCTCCTACCAGAACGTGCCGGTGCCCACCTGGGACGTGGGCCCCGTGCGGGCCGAGCCGGTACCCCTCGAGGCGCGGAAGGCCGAGTTCGACCTCCTCCTCGACATGTTCGAGGACAACGGCTCGGTCTGGGGCCGGCTGGAGTACAGCACGGACCTCTTCGACGAGGCGGCCGCGCGACGGCTCGCGGAGCTCTTCGAACGGATCCTGCGTGCCGTGACCGACGACCCGGACCGGCCCGTCGGCCGCATCCCGCTGCTCGGCACCGCCGGACACCCCCGGCCGGCCCCCGGCGCCGCGACCGCCGCCCCCGAGCGGCCGGAGCCGGGCCCGGTCCACCGGCTCTTCGAGGAGCGGGCCCGCCGCACCCCCCGGGCCGAGGCCGTCCGCCACAGAGGCGGAACCCTGACCTACGAGGAGCTCGACCGGCGCGCCAACCGGCTGGCCCACCGCCTGCGACGGCTCGGGGTACGCCCGGGCGTCCTGGCCGCGATCGCCCTGGAGCGCTCGCCCGAGCTGGTCGTCGCCGCGCTGGCCGTACTCAAGGCGGGCGGCGCGCTCGTACCGGTGGACCCGGCGGACCCCCGCCTGGCACGCCTCCTCGACGACGCCCGGGCCCCCCTGCTGCTGACGCGGCGCCGGGTCCTGGACGCAACTCCCCCGGTGGACGCCGAAGCCCTGTGCCTCGACGAGCTCGGCACCGCCCTGGAAGGCGAACCCGAGCACGCCCCCGAGGACGTGGCGGACGCGGACGACCTCGCCTGCGTCGGCTTCACCTCCGGCACGAGCGGGGCGCCCCGGGGCGTGACGGCCACCCACCGCGCCGTCCACGAGCGGCTGCTGCGGCTCGGGGACACCCACGGCCTCGCCGCGGACGACCGTGTGCTGCACGCGTCGCCCTTCTCGGCCGACGCCCTGGTGAGCGAGGTGCTCTGGCCGCTGACGGCCGGTGCGACGCTGGTCCTCGCCGCTCCCGCGGGCCACCGGGACCCCGAGCTGCTCGCGGAGACCATCCACGACGAGGGCGTCACCACCGTCCAGTTCACCCCCTCGGTGCTGGACCTCTTCCTCAGCCGGCCCGGCGCCGCGCGGTGCGCCGGGCTGCGCCGGGTGCTGTGCGGCGGGGAGCCGCTGCCTCCGTCGCTGGCCGAGCGGTTCGCCGCCCGGTCGCGGGCCCGCCTGCACCACGTCTACGGATCCTGCGAGACCGGGCCCGCCGCGGTCACCTGGACGTGCCCCGAAGACGCCCCCGGGGAACGGGTGCCGATCGGCCTGCCCGCCCCGGGCGTCCGCGCCCACGTCCTGGACCGCTACCGCGAGCCGGTGCCCACCGGCGTCCCCGGCGAGCTGTACCTCGGCGGCGCCGGGCTCGCCGACGGCTACCTGGACCGGCCCGACCTGACGGACGAACACTTCCTCGAAGACCCCTTCGCCCCCGGGGAGCGGCTCCACCGCACCGGGGACCTGGCCCGCGTCCGTGACGACGGCACCCTGGAGCTCCTCGGCCGCGCGGGCGACCGGCCGACCGTCCGGGGCTTCCACGCCGACCCGGCACGTGCCGAGGCCGAACTGGCCCGGCTCGACGGGGTCCGCCGCGCCGTCGTGGCCCCCCGGGCGGACGGCTCCGGCCGGATCGGGCTCGTCGCCCATGTGACCCCGGACGGCGACCGCACCCCCGCACCGGACGCGCTGACCGCCCGGCTCGCGGAGCGGCTGCCGGACTACCTGGTGCCCTCGGCCGTCGTGGTGCTGCCCGAACTCCCGCTCACCGCCGCCGGCCGGACCGACCACGACGCCCTGCCCGGAGCCGGCCCGGCCGACGGCGGGCCGGAGCCCACCGCCCCCCGCAACGACCTGGAGCGCTCCGTCGCCGAGGCGTGGCAGGACCTGCTGGGCGTCGAACGCGTCGGCGTCCACGACGACTTCTTCGACCTGGGCGGCCACTCCCTGCTCATGACCCGGCTCGCCTCCCGGCTCTCCGCCGCCCACGGCGTCCCCGTGCCGCTGCGCGACCTGTTCGACAACCCGACCGTGGCCCGGATGGCCGCCCGGATCGCCGAGCGGAAGACAGGGGGCGCCCCGGCCGTCACCGCCGTGCCCGTCGCCGACCGTACCGGCGGCGTCCCGCTCTCCTTCGCCCAGGAGGAGCTCTACGTCCACCAGCCCGTGGACGCCGAGGACCCCTTCCACAACGTCCTCACCGCCCTCCGGCTCAGGGGCCCGCTCGACGAGGCGGCCCTGCGCGGTGCGCTCGACGACATCGTGCGGCGCCACGAGGCGCTGCGCACCCGCGTCGTCGTCCGGCCCGGAGCGGCCGTCCAGGAGACCGAGGCCACCGGCACCTGGCCATTGGCCGTCGTGGACCTGCGCCCCATGGACGAGGCCACCAGGACGGCGGAACTGCGCCGGATCGTCGAGGCCGAGGAGCACCGCCCCTTCCGCATCGCCGAGGAGACCCTGGTCCGCGCCACACTCGTCAGGCTCGCCGACGACGAGCACGCCCTGATCCAGGTGATGCACCACCTCATCACCGACAACTGGTCCTACGGTGTGCTCTTCGAGGAGATGGGCGCGCACTACGGCGCCCGCGTGAGGGGGACCGGCGGGCCCGGACTCCCGCCGCTGGAGGCGCAGTTCGCGGACATCGCGGCCTGGCAGCGGCAGCGGCTGGACGACGGCACCCTCGACGAGGACCTCGACCACTGGCGGAAGCTGCTCGCCGACCCGCCGCCCACCCTGCGCTTCACCGCCCCCGAACACCAGGCGGTCCCGCCGGCCACCGGCGCCACCAGCGGCTTCACCCTCGACGCCGGCACGGCCGACGCCCTCGCCGGCCTCGGCGGGAGCGAGGGCGCGACCCTGTTCATGGTGCTCCTCGCCGCCTTCGACGTGCTGCTGTCCGCGTACTCCGGCGGCGACGACATCCCGGTGGACTTCCCCGTCGCCGGCCGTGAACGGCCCGAGACGGAACACCTGATCGGCTACTTCGTCAACCACCTCGTCGTCCGGGCCGACCTCTCCGGCCCCCTGACCTTCCGGGACCTCCTCGGCCAGGTCCGGGAGCGGACGCTGAGCGCCTACGCCCACCAGGAGGCCCCGCTGTGGGCCCTGGACGGCGTCGTCACCGAGGACCACGACCCGTCCGCGGTCTCCTTCAACCTCCTCAACGCCACCGTGCCCTCCCTGGACCTCCACGGCCTCACGGCCGAACCGCTGGACTTGGGGCTCGGCGACGACTACGTGTTCCAGGAGGTCGTCGTCGACTTCGAGGCGTCCGCCGTCGACCTGGCCCTCATCGTGCGCCAGGACGACACCGGGACCCTGCGGGGCATGTGGCTGTACGCGCTCGACCGCCTCGACGCCCGGGCGGTGGCGGCGATGACACGCCAGTGGCCGCGACTGCTGGCGGCCGTCACGGACGACCCGGACCGCCCCGTCGAGGACCTCAAGCGCCTTCTGCTGGGGCCGCTGCCGCACCAGGGACGGGGCTGAGGATGGCACTGTTCACCTACCTGCTGCGTTCCTCCCGCCGGCTCTTCCTGCTGGCTCTCGCGGCCAGCGTCGTCAGCGGCGGGGCCGGCGCCTCCTTCATCGCGGTGGTCAACTACGCCCTCGGCCGGTCCGGGGACATACCGGCATGGCTGGTCTGGGCGTTCACCGGCCTGTGCCTGGCCACCGTCGTCACCCGCTTCTGCTCGCAGAACCTGCTGTTCAGGCTCTCCCAGGACCTGATCTACCAGCTGCGCCGCCGGCTGATCGACGCCATCCTCGGCGCCCCGCTGCGCACCGTGGAGAAGACCGGCACGCCCCGGCTGTACTCGGCGCTGTCCGACGACGTCGTCGTGATCGCCGACGCGCTGCCCGGCCTGCCCATGGTGTGCTTCAGCGCCGCCTTCGTCGTCGTGTGCCTGGTGTACATGGCCCTCGTCTCACCGGCCGTGGCCCTCGCCTCGCTCGTCGCCACCGCCCTGGGCGTCGCCGTCTACCGGCTGTTCTCCCACTACGGGCTGCGGCACCTGGGCGCCGCCCGCGAGCAGCAGGACCGGCTCTTCGAGCACTTCCGCGCCATCACCGAGGGGATCAAGGAGCTCAAGCTCGACCGCCGGCGGCGCACCGCGCTCGCCGGCGACCAACTGGACGCCACCGCCCGCTCCTACCGCAGGAGCGGCGTCCTGGGCCTCGCGGTCTTCGAGGGCGCGGCGGGCAGCGGACAGGCCGTCTTCTTCGGCCTGATCGGCGTGCTGCTCTTCTGCTTCCCCCTCTGGCTGGACCTCTCGGCCAAGACGCTGACGGACAGCGTCATGGTGCTGCTGTTCATGATGTCCAGCCTCCAGGGCGTCCTCACCTGGCTGCCGGTGCTCGGCCGGGCCTCCGTCGCCCTGCGCACCATCGAGGAACGGCTGGAGCGGCTGGAGTCCGCGGGCCGGGAACCCCGGCTCCCCGGCCCCGCGGCCGCCTTCGGCGACTGGCGGCAGGTGGAGTTCCGCGGCGTCACCCACGCCTATCCGGGCGCGGCCGGGGAGGAATTCGTCCTGGGCCCGCTCGACTTCACCTTCCGGCGCGGCGAGGTCCTCTTCGTCGTCGGCGGGAACGGCAGCGGGAAGACCACCCTGGCCAAGCTGCTCACCGGCCTCTACCGGCCGGAGGAGGGGACCGTCCACGTGGACGGCACCGAGGTCACCGACGCCGGCCGCGAGGAGTACCGGGAGCTCTTCTCGGCCGTCTTCTCGGACTTCTTCCTCTTCGACAGCCTGGCCGGGCTGCCCGACGCCGACCGGGCGGCGAAGGCGGAGCACCACCTGCGGCGGCTCCAGCTCGACCACAAGGTCTCCGTCGTCGACGACCGCTTCTCCACCACCGCGCTGTCCCAGGGGCAGCGCAAACGCCTGGCGCTGCTCACCGCCTGCCTGGCGGACCGCTCCTTCTACCTCTTCGACGAGTGGGCGGCGGACCAGGACCCGGTCTTCAAGGAGTTCTTCTACACCGAACTCCTCGCCGAACTGAAGGAAAGGAACGCGGGGATAGTGGTGATCAGCCACGACGACCAGTACTTCGACGTCGCGGACCGGCTCGTCCGGCTCGACTACGGCCGCATCCGCGAGGAGGTCTCCCGTGGACGGTAAGTGGCTCACCGGGCAGGAGCTGCGGCCGGAAGCCGAATACCGGCTCTTCTGCCTCCCGTACGCCGGCGGAAGCGCCGCCGTCTACCACAAGTGGCGTGGTGCGGCCCCCGGACGGTTCCAGGTCTGCGCCCTGGAACTGCCCGGCCGGGGCAGGCGCCTGACGGAGACCCCGATCAGCCGGCTGCGCCCCATGGTGAAGGCCCTCGCCGACGCGATCGAGGGAGCGCTGGACCGGCCCTTCGCGCTCTTCGGGCACAGCATGGGCGCCCTGCTGGCCTTCGAACTGACCCGGACGCTGCGCGAGCGCGGACTCCCGCTCCCCGCCCACCTGTTCGTCTCCGGCGCCGCCGCCCCCGGTACGCCCCGCCGGCGGCCGGTGGTGCACAGCGCCACCGACGCCGAGCTCCGGCAGGAACTGCGCTTCCTCAACGGCACCCCCCGGGAACTGCTGGAGAACGAGGAGCTGATGGCCTTGATGCTCCCGACCCTGCGCGCCGACTTCTCCGTCCTGGAGACCTACGAGTACCGCGCCCAGCCGCCCCTCCCCGTGCCACTGACGGTCTTCGGCGGTACGGCCGACCCGTCGGTGCCGCCCACCGCGCTGCACGGCTGGCGCGAGCACACCACCGGCAGCCCACGCCTCCAGCTCTTCCCCGGAGACCACTTCTTCCTGCACTCGGCCGCGCCCGACGTCCTGGCCGCCATCCGCGACACGCTGCCCCGGCACGCCCCCGTCACCCCCTAGGAGAGGTCCATGACCACGCACCAGCGGACGGCGCCGGGAAACGGCGTCCCGCCCTTCGCGCTCATCAGCGACGGCGACCGCGCCCGCCTCCCCGGCGACGTCGTGGACGCCTACCCGCTCACCCGGGCCCAGGCCGCGCTCCTCACGAACGGCTCGCCGCCCCAGGGCTCCCGGATCGCCGCCCGGCGCATCGGCCCCCCGGCCCCGTTCTCCCCGGACGCCCTGGAGACGGCGGCCGCCGACCTCGCGCGCGTCCACGAGGTACTGCGCTCCTCCCTCGACCCGGTCTCCTGCTCCGAACCGCTGCAGCGGGCCCACGCCGAGGCACAGGTGCCCCTGCTCCTCCACGACCACCGCGGCCTGGACGCCCGGACCACGGCGGAGCGGCTCGCCGCGCTCCTCGACGCCGAGCGCGGCAAACCCTTCGACACCGCCACCCCGCCTCCGCTGCGGCTGACCGCCGTCCGGGAGCCGGACGAGGCATGGGTGCTCGTCGTCGCCCTCGACCGCGTACTGGCCGAGACCGTCGGCGCGGACGCCGTCCTGGCGGAACTCCTCGCCGGCTACCGGCGGGCTCTCCTCGACCCCGGCCCCGCCGGGCGGCGCCCCGTGGTCCGGCACGGGCTCTGCGCGGCGGCCGAACGCGACGGCCTCCTCGACCGCGCCGGTCGCCGCCACTGGCGGGAACTCACGGAACACAACGCCCCCTTCACCCTGCCCCGCGCCTGGGCCCCCGCCCCGGACGGGCAGCGGCGCCCGCAGGAGCCGACCGTCCCCTTCGACGACCTGGGCGACGGGCTCGAGGCGCTCGCGGCCGGCACCGGCGTCCCCCTGCGCACCGTGCTGCTCGCCGCCCACGTCAAGGTGCTGAGCACGCTCACCGCCGAACCGGCCTTCCGCACGGACGTCGTGGCCCGGCCCCCGGGGACGCCGGACGACGACGCCGTCGCCTGCGACACCCGACTGCACCGCGTCGTCCTGCCCTTCGCGGTGGACCGGGAGGCGTCCACCTGGCGCGATCTGGTGGCGCGCGTCGGCGAGCGGGAACGGCAGGGCTGGCACCACCGCTACGTCCCCCGGCCCGGCGCGGACCACGCCGACGAAGGCCCGGGACGGCTCGCCCACGCGCTGTTCGAGGCCCACGACCCCCGGGAGACCGCCGGCCCGGGCCGCGTCGAGTACGTGGCCGGCGCCCAGGACACCAGCGGATACGGCCTGCACGTACTCGCCCGCGACGGCCACCTGCTGCTGCGCACCGCCCCCGGCGCGATCGCCCCGGCCAGGGTGGACGGCCTCGCGCGGATGTACCGGACGGTCCTCGAGGCCATGGCCGCCGCGCCGGACGGCGACGCCCACGCGGCCTGCCTGGCCCCCGAGGAGCGGGAGGCGGTCCTGCGGACCTGGAGCGCGGGCCCTTCGGCCGACCGGGGCACGGTCACCGTCGTCGGCCTGCTCCAGGACCAGGCGGCCGCCACCCCCGACGCGGTGGCCGTGCGCACCGGCGAGGGAACCTTGACCTACCGGGAGCTGGACGAGCGCTCCAACCGGATCGCCCACCACCTGGTGTCCCTCGGCGCCCGGGCCGACACCCTCGTCGGCGTCAGCCTGCGGCGCACCCCCGACCTGCTGCCCGCGCTGATCGGCGTGTGGAAGGCCGGGGCGGGCTACCTGCCGCTCGACCCGGACCTGCCGCTGGAACGCACCCGCGGCATGCTGGCGGCCACCGGCTGCTCCCTGGTGGTCACCACCTCGGAGCACCGGCCCGTCCTGGAACCCCTCCACGAGGGCACGCTGGTGCTGCTCGACGAGGAGCGCGACGCCGTCGCCGCCCGTCCCGCCACCCCCACCGGCATCCGGGTCGCCCCCTCCCACCTCGCGTACGTGATCTACACCTCCGGTTCCACCGGGGCGCCCAAGGGCGTGATGATCGAGCACGGCGGTCTCGTCAACTACCTGCTGTGGACCCTCGACGCGTACGTGGCCCACGGCAGCGGCGGCGCTCCCGTCTTCTCCTCCATCTCCTTCGACCTCGGCATCCCCAACCTCTTCGCGCCGCTGCTCGCCGGACAGCCCGTCCACCTGCTGCCCGAGCCCTTCGACGCCGCCGACCTGGGCCGTCACCTGGCCGCGGGGGCTCCCTACAGCTTCGTCAAGATGACCCCGGGCCACCTGGACCTGCTCACCCACCAGCTCACCGCCGAGCAGATCCGCTCTCTCGCCGGAATCGTGATCGCCGCCGGCGACTCCTTCTCCGCCGCGCTGGCCGCGCGCTGGTCCGAGCTGGCGGGCCCCACAGGCACCCGGGTGGCCACCGAGTACGGACCCACCGAGATCACCATCGGCAACTCCGGGCAGCCCGTCACGGACCTCCCCACGACCGAACTGATCCCGCTCGGCACCCCGATCCCCAACACCACCATGTACGTCCTGACGGACCGCCTGGAGCCGGTGCCCATCGGTGTGCCCGGCGAGGTGTACATCGGCGGCGCCGGGGTGGCACGCGGCTACCTGGGCCGCCCCGACCTGACCGCCGAACGGTTCGTGCGCGACCCCTACGGCACCGACCGCCGGGCGAGGCTCTACCGCACCGGGGACCTCGCCCGGTGGCTGCCCGACGGCACCCTCGACTTCCTGGGCCGCATCGACAACCAGGTGAAGATCCGTGGCTACCGGGTCGAACTCGGCGAGATCGAGGCCAATATCGCCCTCCACCCGGGAGTCCGCGACGCCGTCGTCGTCCCGCGAGAGCCCAGCCCCGGACTCGTCCGCCTCGTCGCCTATGTCGTACCGGCCGTCAAGGGCCCGGTGGACGGCGCCGGACTGCGCGACCGGCTGGCGGCGGTGCTGCCCGACTACATGATTCCCGCCGATTTCGTCGCGATCGACCGTATCCCGCTGACCACCAACGGAAAGGTCGACAGCCGCGCCCTGCCTCCGGTGTCGTGAGCCGCGAGGAACAACCCCCCCATGCAGTAAAGGCAATTCTTACGAAGGGAACGCACGATGACCGTCAACGGCGTGTCCACCCGCGCAGCCGAATACGTCGATACATACCGCCTGGAACTCACCGAGGCGGAGCGCTTCGAGCTGCGGGCGATGGCCGAGCACCTCGCGGCCTCGTCCCCCCGGCTGGTCGACGAGCCCGGCTGGCTCGCCCGGGCCCGGCAGCTGAGCTGCCTGCTGCCCACCCGGCTGCTGGACACCGTCCGCAGGTACCGGCACGACCCCGGCGCCCAGGGGACGCTGGTCATCGCGGGCCTGCCCATCGAGGAGGATGCCCTGCCCGACACCCCCGGCGTCCCGGGGTCGGTGGAGCGCGAGGCCACGGTCCCCGCCGCCGCGGCCGTGCTCGTCGGGCTGCAACTCGGCGAGCTCGTCGCCTATCGCGAGGAGAAGTCCGGCGCCCTCGTCCAGAACGTCGTCCCCGTCCGGGGCCTGGAGACCTCCCAGAGCAACGCCGGATCGGTGCCCCTGGAGTTCCACGTGGAGAACGCCTTCCACCCCAACCGCCCGGACTTCGTGGGCCTGACCTGCCTGCGCCAGGCCGTCGGGCAGAGCGCCGGCACACTCGTCGCCTCGATCCGGCACGCCCTGCCGCTGATCCCCGAGGCCGACCGGGAGGTGCTGCACCGCGCACGGTTCGTCACGGCGCCGCCGCCCTCCTTCCGCTCCGGGGAGAGCACCACGCCCCACCCGGTCCTCGACGGCAGCCCCGACGACCCCAACATCTGCGTCGACTTCAACGCCACGACCGCACTGGACGACGAGGGCAAGCAGGCCCTGGAGCGGCTGCGGCTGACCCTGAACGACGTCTCGGCCTCCGTCGAGCTCCAGTGCGGCGAGATGGTGTTCGTCGACAACCGCATCGTGCTGCACGGGCGTGCCGACTTCACCCCCCGCTACGACGGCAGGGACCGCTGGCTGCAGCGGATCTTCGTACACCTGGACGGCCGGCGCAGCAGGATCCACCGCACCCACAACGGCGCGGTCATGGTCTGAGGCCGGTCCTCAAGGAAAGGTGGTGACCATGCGCCGCACGCGCATGAGAGGGACCCTGTGCTCGGTCATCGGTTCGATGCTGCTCACCCTGAGCGCCCTGCCCGGCCCGCCCGCCGCGGCCGTGGAGCGCGCCGCGGGGGCGAGCGCCACGATCCGCTACACCGAACACGGCGTCCCGCACATCCTCGCCGAGGACTTCACCGGCCTAGGCTACGGATACGGCTACGCGGTCGCGAAGGACAACCTCTGCGTGCTCGCCGACAACTTCCTGACCGTCGCAGCCGAACGATCGCGCTACTACGGCCCCGGAGGCTCGGGCGACACGACCCTCAGCTCGGCGAGCGACAACCTCACCAGCGACCTCCACTTCCAGCGCATCAACGACTCGGGCGTGGTGGAACGGCTGGCCGCCCGGCCGGCCCCCAAGGGCCCCCGCCCCGAGATCCGGGACATCGTCACCGGCTACGCCCGGGGCTACAACCGCTACCTCGCCGAGACCGGCCGGGACGGCATCACCGACCCGGCCTGCCACGGCGCCGCCCGGGTGCGGCCCATCACCCCGACCGACGTCTACCGCCTCTTCTACGCGCTGATGTCCTGGACGGGCCAGGGTGCCCTGGCGGACGGCATCGCCAAGGCCCGGCCGTCCACCGCGACCGGGCCGGCCCCCGCCGACGAGCGGACCGCCGACCGCTTCCGGGCCGGGCTCGCCCGTACGCTCGGCGCGGACGGCAAGGGGAGCAACGGCATAGCCGTCGGCTCGGAAGGCGCCGCCGGGAGCAGCAGCGTGCTGCTCGGCAATCCGCACTTCCCCTGGCGCGGCGCCAGCCGCTTCTACCAGGTGCAACTGACCGTGCCCGGAAAGCTCGACGTCTCCGGCGCCGGGCTGCTCGGCACCCCGTTCGTCCAGAAGGGCCACAACGACAAGGTCGCCTGGACCCACACCCTCGCCACACCCCGCACGTTCGGCCTCTACGAGCTTCGGCCGGCCCCCGGCGACCCGACGTCCTACCTGGTGGACGGCGTCCGGGAGAAGATGACCCCGCGGACCGTGAAGGTGACCGTCAAGGGCGCCGACGGCACCCTCTCCACCATCGAGCGGACCCTGTACGAGACCCGCTACGGGCCCGTGCTCACCTCCGCGATGGGCGTCGACCTGCCCTGGACGGACAGCACCGTCCACGCCGTGCGCGACGCCAACGCCACCAACCTCAGGGGCCTGAACACCTGGTTCGGCTTCGCCACCGCGCGCGACACCGGCGACGTCAAGGAGGCACTGTCCACCACCCAGGGCGCGCCCTGGATCAACACCCTGGCCACCGACCGTGCCGGCAACGCCTTCTACGGCGACATCCAGGTGGTCCCGCACGTCACCGACGAGCAGGCCGCGACCTGCGGCACCGCCCTGGGACGGGAGGTCTTCCCGCGCACCGGGGTGCCCGTGCTCGACGGCGCCAGGTCCTCCTGCGCCTGGGGCACCGACCCGGACTCCATCGAGCCCGGCCTCTTCTCGCCCAGGCGGCTGCCCTCGCTCCAGCGCAAGGACTACGTGCTCAACTCCAACGACAGCGCATGGCTGGCCAACCCGCACGCCCCGATCACCGGCTACCCCCGGATCGTCGGCGACATCGGCACGCCGCGTTCGGCGCGCACCCGCGAGGCCATCGCCTCCGTCGAGGAAGCCCTCGAGGACAAGGGGGTCACCAAGGCGTCCATGCAGCGGACGCTGTTCGCCGACCGCAGCCGGACGGCCGTCCTGGCGGCGGCCGACACCGCCCGGATGTGCTCCGCCTTACCCGGCGGAAGGGCGCCCTCGTCGAACGGCCCGGTGGACGTCGGCCCGGCCTGCGCGGCGCTGGCCGGCTGGGACCACACCTACTCCCTGGCGAGCCGGGGCTCCCTGCTCTTCGAGCGGTTCGCGCTCAAGCTCGGCACGGTGCCCGGCGGCCCATGGAGCGTCCCCTTCGACCCGGCCGACCCGGTGGCCACACCGAACACCCTCAGGACCACCAGCCCCGAGGTGCAGCGGGCCTTCGGCGACGCGGCGGCGGAACTGCACACCGCGGGCATCCCACTGGACGCCCCGCTCGGCGACCACCAGTCCGTCACCCGGGGGGACGAGCGGATCGCCATGCACGGAGCCCCGGAGGCGCTGGGCGTGCTGAACCTGATCACCCCTGTCTGGGACCCCCGGCGCGGCAACGTCGACGTCCGCACCGGGTCCAGCTACATCCAGGTCGTGGCCTTCGGCCAGGATCCCTGCCCGGACACGGCGACCCTGGTGACCACCTCGCAGTCGGCGGACCCCACCTCCCCTCACTACGCCGACCAGACCAAGCTCTACTCGGCGGGCACCTGGGTGCGCGGACGGTTCTGCGAGAAGGACATCCTGGCCTCACCCGACCTGAAGGTGGTGGAGCTGTCCTGGCCGGCGTAGGCCGTCGGCGCGTGCGGCGGAGGCGCTGTCGGAAAGCGCCTCCCCGGGCGCGCGGGACTCAATAGGGTTGCGTCATGTCGCCTGTCTCTCTCCTCGTCGTCGGCGCCGGCGATCGAGGCACCGGATACGCCAAGTGGGCCCTGAAGCACCCCGATCGGGCAACTGTCGTCGGTGTGGCCGAGCCACGAGCCGTGCGCCGCGCCAGGTTCGCCGAAGAACACGACATCGCCACCGGGAACGCGGTGCCGCACTGGAAGGAGCTCGCCGCTCGCGGCAGGATCGCCGATGCCGTGCTGATCTGCACCCTCGACCGCGCGCACGTCGAGCCGGCCGAAGCGTTCGCCGCCCTCGGCTACCACATCATGCTGGAAAAGCCGATGGCACTGGACGAGGAATCCTGCCGTCGGGTCGTGACGGCGGTCGAGAAGGCCGGCGTCATGCTCGCCGTGGGCCACGTCCTGCGCTACACCCCCTACACGCAAGCACTCAAGGCCGTCGTCGACTCCGGACGCCTCGGCGACATCATCACCATCCAGCACCTGGAGCCGGTCGGCTTCTGGCACCAGGCCCATTCGTTCGTCCGCGGCAACTGGCGCCGCACCGACGTGGCGACATCCATGCTGATGGCCAAGTCGTGCCACGACCTGGACTGGCTGCAGTACATCGTGGGGCAGCCGCCGGAGCGCCTCTCCAGCTTCGGCCGCCTCTCGCACTTCACCCCGGCCAACCGGCCCGCCGGGGCGGCCGACCGATGCGTGGAGTGCCCGGTCGCGCCGAGCTGCCCGTACTCGGCCGCGCACTTCTACGGCGGCATGCTCGACCGCGGTGAACACCGCTGGCCCCTGAGCGTCATCGTCGACGACTTCACGCCGCAAGCACTCGGCGAGGCGCTGCGCACGGGGCCCTACGGCCGGTGCGTCTACGACTGCGACAACGACGTGGTCGACCATCAGGTCGTCGCGATGGAGTTCCCCGGTGGGGCCACCGCCACCTTCACCATGACCGCCTTCAACGGGGGCGGCCACCGCAAGACCCGGATCTTCGGCACCCGCGGCGAGCTTTACGGTGACGGCGAGACCATCCGGGTCCATGACTTCCTGACCCGCGAGGAAGTGGACGTCACGCCCCCGCGGCTGGGGGAGATGACGGCGGCCGGCGGCCACGGCGGCGGAGACGCGGGCCTCATGGACGCCTTCGTCGAGGCCGTGGCGACCGGAGACCCCGCACGGATCAAGTCGGGCCCGCGCGACTCCCTCGCCAGCCACTTGGCGGTTCTCGCGGCCGAGCGAGCACGGTTGAACGGCACCGTCGAGACACTCCCGGTCCCGCCCCCGCGCTGAGTGCCGGGGGATGTCCGGATGTGACACAAGCCTGTCATTGCGGTCGCACGGGCCGGGGCGGACGATAGGGGCATGTCCGAAACCAGCCACCGCGTCGTGATCGCGGTCTTCCCCGACGTCGATCTGCTCGACGTGACGGGCCCGGCCGAGGTCTTCGCGCTGGCCAACCGGGAGTCCGGCGGCCGCGCCGACTACCGGGTCCGCCTGGCCGGGCCCGGGCGGGCCGGGGAGGCGGTGGCCACCTCCGCGGGCGTGCGGGTCGTCACCGACCTCGGCTTCGGCGACGTCGGCACCGCGGTGGACACCCTCCTGGTGCCCGGTGCGGTGGACGCGGACGCCGACGGGGCCCGGCCCCGGACCGACCCCCACGTCGTGGACTGGATCAAGGACACCGCGCCCCACGCACGGCGGATCGCCTCCGTATGCGTGGGTGCCCACCTGCTGGCGGCGGCCGGTCTGCTGGAGGGCAGGACCGCCACCACGCACTGGTCCACCGCCGCCCGGCTCGCCGCCGACCACCCCGAGGTCACCGTCGACCCCGACCCCATCTTCATCCGCTCCGGGAGGGTGTGGACCGGAGCGGGCATCAGCGCCTGCCTGGACCTGAGCCTCGCCCTGGTCGCCGAGGACCACGGTGAGGACCTCGCGCTCGCGGTCGCCCGGCAATTGGTCGTCTACCTCAAACGCCAAGGCGGCCAGAGCCAGTTCAGCGTGCCGATCAGCCACCCGCCGGCGTCCCGCCGGGACATCGACGAACTGCGCCGGCACATCGCCGACCACCTCGACGCGGACCTGTCGGCGGCCGCCCTGGCGGCCCGGATGTGCCTGAGCGAACGGCACTTCACCCGCGTCTTCACCCAGGAGACCGGAGCCACCCCCGCCGCGTACGTCGAAGCCCTGCGCGTCGAGGCCGCCCGCCGCCTGCTGGAGACCACCGACCGGCCCCTGGAGCGCATCGCCCGGGACACCGGCCTGCGCTCGGTGGAAACCCTCCACCGCGCCTTCCGCCGGCAGATCGCCACGAGCCCGGCCGCCTACCGGCGCCGCTTCCGCACCACCACGGCCTGACCACGGCCTGACCCCTACCGCACCCCAATGAGGACAACCATGTCTGTTTCCACGACGCTGCGTGACGTCATCGGCCTGGACGGCCGGCTCCCCGGGCTCGCCGACGCCACCCTTGTAATGATCGATTTCCAGAACACCTACCGCACCGGTGTCATGGCCCTGGAGGGGGCCGAGGAGGCGCTGGCCGCCGGCGCGCGGCTGCTGGCCGCCGCCCGCGCCCAGGGCACACCCGTGATTCACATCGTCAACGACGGTGGCGAGGGCACCCCCTACGACATCCGGGCCGAGATCGGCGCCATCAGCCCCGAGGTCGCCCCGGCCGAGGGGGAGCCGGTGGTGATCAAGCAGTTCCCCAACGCCTTCCACGCCACCGGCCTGGAAAAGACCCTGCGCGACCTGGGCTGCGGACCCGACCTGGTGCTGGCCGGATTTATGACGCACATGTGCGTCACCTTCACCGCCCAGGGCGCCTTCAACCTCGGCTACCGGCCCACCGTCGTCGCCGAGGCCACCGCGACCCGCGCCCTCGCCGCTCCCGACGGCATCGCCCTGCCCGCCGCCGCGCTCCAGGCCGCCGCCCTGACCACCATCGGCGACCTGTTCGGCCTCGTGGCACCCCGGGTGGAAGACCTCACCGCCTGATCCACGCGTCGCCGCTGACGTCGGGAAGGGCCATGAGGCCCGTCACGCCAGGAGGGTGCGCCAGAGGTCGGCCGATTCCAGCATGTCCAGGGTGATCCGCTCCAGGAACGTCCCCGCCCTGGTCAGCCGCTGCCCCACGGGACCGTCGGGCCCGGACGTCTCCGCCGCCGCCATCGCGGCCCGCGCCGTCTCCAGCGTCTGCCGCGCGCTGATCACGACCGAGTGGTACCAGGCCTCGCCTGCCGTCCTCGGCCAGCAACAGGTCGACGTGCACACGTGCCGTCATCCTCGGCATCCCCGACCTGACCGCCAGCTCGACGATCTCCTCTTCCACCGTGCCGCCGCCCGGCGGTCCGGCCGCGCGTGGGGGTGCCGGTGTGCCACGCCGCGCCCGCTGAACCGTCGCCTGGTGCGCCTGCTGGGACCGGTAGCCGCCGGGGCCGCCGTTGCGTCCGACCTCCCGGCTGATCGTCGAGGTCGACCGGCCGAGCCGTCTGGCGATCTCGGCGTACGAGAGCCCGTCGGCCAGTCCGGCCGCGACGCGCTGGCGGTCCTGCTGGGTCAACCGTCCTCCTGGCATGCCGTCAGTATTGCCTTCGCCGCCAGTCATTGCAACAAAGCATTGCATTCGATCCCAGCGTCATTGCATCAATTTCCCTCGCCTGACCTGGGAAAACGGTTTTCTGGTGATTGACGGGATTCTGAATGCAACGTAGCTTTCGGGCAGTGGAAAACACGTCATATCGCGAGATGAGGAATGGTCATGGGTGAATCCGTCCACACCGTCACCACGCTGCCGACGGCACGTCGGCCCGGCTGCCCCTTCGACCCGCCTGCGGAGCTGACCGACGCCCGCCGGTACGGCCCCATCAGCCGCTGCACCCACCCCGGTGGGAAACCCGGCTGGCTCGTCACCGGGTACGACCTGGTCAAGTCGGTCCTGGCCGACCCGCGGTTCAGCTCGCGCAGGGAGCTCATGAACGTCGCGGACTTCGAGATCCCGCCGGCGCCGCCCGGCGAGTTCCTCCTCATGGACGACCCACAGCACAGGCGCTACCGGAAGCCGCTGATGGGCAAGTTCACCGTGCGGCGGATGCGGCTGCTCACCGAGCGCATCGAGCAGATCACCGCCGACTGCCTGGACGCCATGGAGAAGGCCGGGCCGTCGGCGGACCTGGTGACCGCGTTCGCCAAGCCCATCCCCACCATCGTGATCTGCGAGCTGCTGGGAGTGCCGTACGAGGACCGGGGCTCCTTCCAGGAACAGATCGACAAGTTCATGGGCGGGGAGACGAGCGACGAGGAGCTGATAGCGGCCTACACCGCCACCCAGGACTACCTCGCGGAGCTGGTGGCCGCCAAGCGCGCCAACCCCACCGACGACGTGCTCAGCGAACTCACCGACAGTGATCTGAGCGATGAGGAACTGAAGGGGATCAGCCTGATCCTGCTGGCGGCCGGGTTCGACACCACCGCGAACATGCTGTCGCTGGGCACCTTCGCACTCCTGCGGAACCCGGAGCAGCTGGCCGCGCTGCGCGCCGACCCCGCCCTCACCGATCCGGCCGTGGAGGAACTGCTGCGGTATCTGAGCGTCGCCAAGCAGTTCTGGAGGACGGCACTGGAGGACGTCGAACTGGGCGGGCAGACCATCAAGGCCGGCACGACGGTGATCCTGTCGTACAACACCGCCAACCGCGACCCCGAGCGCTTCGCCGACCCCCACGTGCTCGACATCCGCAGGCAGGACGGCGGCCACCTGGCCTTCGGCCACGGCATCCACCAGTGCCTGGGCCAGCAACTGGCCCGCGTCGAGATGCGCGTCGCGCTTCCCGCGCTGTTCAACCGCTTCCCCGCACTGCGCCTGGCCGTACCGGCCGAGGACGTCGTCCTGCGCCCGGAGACCGCGGACATCTACGGGGTGAAGAGCCTCCCGGTCACCTGGGACGTATGACCACGAGCCGGTCGCCCGGTCCACCGGGCGAGGCGGGCGCGCCCGCAGAGGTCCGCCCCTTCCCCGAACGGTGGGACGGGACAAGCGGGAAGTGGTGGCCGACGGGGCTGAGCAGCAGGAAGAGGCCGGCCCCCATGGCCAGGGCGAAGCTCCACAGCCCCATCAGGAGGGCAATGCCCAGATGGAAGGCGATACCGAGCGGCAGGAGTGCCCAGCGGGCCCGCTGCGACATCAACGGCGAGGCTGCCAGGGCGAGTTCGAGGGCGATGGGCAGCCAGGAGAGGGCGGCGACGCCGACGGGGGAGTGGACGACGGGATCGGTGAGGGGCCGTATCCACTCGGGGAAGCCGAAGGAGGAGTTGTTGGCCCAGTAGTACATGGCGCTGCCGTCGGCCCACTCGGTGTGCGGGAGCTTGGCAACGCTCGCCTGGAAGTAGAGGAGGGCCATCTGGAGGCGGGCGATGACCCACGCGCTGGTGCCGAGGAGCGCCCAGCCGCGGGTGACACGGGACACCGGCTCGTCGTCGGCCGCGGGTCCCCGGGGTGTGCGCCAGTGCCTCTGCCAGTGCCAGTGCCGTCCGTCGCCGAGTGCGACGAGGGCCAGGAGCAGGGAGAGGATCCAGGTGATCTGGTCGCCGCCGTCGCCGATGGCGATGCCGGAGAAGACGCTGAAGCTGATGTAGGCGTGCGGCAGGGCGGTGATCCGGGGCCGCCAGCCCGAGGCGACGACCAGGAGGGCGGCGACGCACAGCCAGCGCAGCAGGTCGAACTGCCCGCGCGGGACGAGACAGAAGGCCCCGCCGGCCGTCATGCCCTGGCACAGCGGGTACTCGCCGATCGTGACGACGGGCCGGAAGAGCGTGGCGGAACTGCTGAAAGCCAGGGTCGCGGCGGTGCCCAGGGCGAGCAGGGTGCGGGCGAGGCCGTAGGCGTTGCCCCAGGGGAGGGGGATGGCGCGGGTACGGCGGAGAGCCGGGATGTTCAGCATGTGACGTCCATGGCGAGGTAGCGCTCGGGGGTGGTGCGCTCGTCGACGAGGTCGCGCCAGGCCCAGGGGACGGGTTTCTCCTGGACGAGCGCGACGCGCCCGCAGACGGTCGGTTCGGGCGAGGGGTTGCGCA
Organism: Streptomyces sp. NPDC001678; assembly: GCF_042892945.1. Lineage (NCBI taxonomy): Bacteria > Bacillati > Actinomycetota > Actinomycetes > Kitasatosporales > Streptomycetaceae > Streptomyces > Streptomyces sp. NPDC001678. The sequence continues at coordinate 113,450 of NZ_JBIAUP010000009.1, forward strand.
CCTTCCGGGACGGGCGGGCGTTCGCCAGGCAGTCGGCGAGGTCGTTCTCCCCGCACTCCTTCCACTCCTTCTTCTCCGCCAGATTGAGCAGGAGGGAGATCTCGATGCCCTGCGAGCGGGAGGCGCGGTCGAGGCCGAAGGCGTTGTGGGGGCTGGAGTGCGGTGTCAGAGCCAAGGAGGCCCATCCGCCGGCGGCGGCCTGCCGGTAGGGCAGGACCTCCACGTCCCGGGGGGACTTGGTGAAGAACGCCCAGCCCTGTGGCGCGACGTTGGCCACCGTGGCGCGGACCTGCTTCTGACCGGGCAGGGAGAGCACGTTCTTGGGCACGTGGACCTGCGCCACGTAGAGGACGGCCACGCTCCAGACGATGACGACGGCCAGCACCGAGCGGCGGGACACGTGGACGCGGCGAGGCGCGGGGCCTTGTACGGCTGAGCGGATGAGGCGGCGGACTCCCGATGTCCGTTCGGGCCGTTCGGGCCGTTCGGGCCGTTCTCCTGCGGTGCGTTGGGCGGGTATCACGTCGTCTTCCCGGTCGTCTGCGTCTGGCTGTACCGGCTGTACTGGGTGTGCGTCTGGGGTTGCTGGTGCGTGGGCCGGGCAGCCGGCGTGGCCCGGCCCACGGTCAGGGGTGTGTTCCGCTGAGGACGCGCCCGGGTCAGGCGGTCTTGAGGATCTTCGTCACGGTGGCGACGGCCTCGTCGTGGCCCAGGGCGGTGGTGTCGTCCTTGGGCGCCACGCTCCAGAACCAGTTCTTGGCCTTGACGAAGTTGGCGCCGACCGCGACGGTCACGGTGACCGCGGCGGCGGCGGCCGTCACGGCGGCGGCGATGTGGATGACCGCGCCGGCGACGGCGACGAAGGTGCCGCACATCTGGCCGTTCTGGACCGGCTGGGCGGAGCCCTTGGCGTCGCTGGTCTTGACCGTCGACAGCAGCTTGGTCTGCGCGTCGTTGACGGCCGTCTCGACTTTGCGCGGGTCGCCGCTGCGGGCCTTCTTGCCGAAGGCCGCGAAGAAGCCGGGGTACTTGGCGTCCACGGCGTCGGTGACGATCCGGGCCACGCGCGCGGAGTCCTGGGCGTCGCCCTTGGAGAGTTCCTTGCGCATGTCGCTGAACAGCGGGTTCTTGGCGAGCTCGGCGCCGACCCGGCCCTGGCCGAAGAACAGGCCCTGGAAGACGGCCTTGCCGTCCTCGGCGGCGCTCGGGGCCGGCTTCGCGGCCGCGGCGTGCACGGTCCGCGCGTGACCGGCGGAGCTCGGCGCCGCGGCGGCCGTGGCGCCGGTGACGCAGACCGCGGTGGCGGTCAGACCGGCGACGATGCCGGCGGTGCGGCGGGTGATCTTCATGGAGGTTCCCCCTCGGGTGTGGACATGGCGATCCCGCGGCAGGGACGGAGGACACCTGCCGCGGGGCTCGCGATCTTTCGGCCGGAACGTTTCCATTACCGGTGGGTCAGGTCACCGTCCGGCGGGGGTTCCTTATGCGATCTTGATGGAGGGGAACTGCCGTCTTGACAGCGGACGTTCAGGTTCCGTCGGTCAGGGAGGCCCTGATGAGGGCGAGCACGTCGGCGTCGGTCATCCCGAGCGTGCGGGCGTCGGCGACCAGCTGGTGGGCCTGGGCCGCGAGCCGGGCCCGCTCGACGGTCGGTCCCGCGGTGACGACGGCGCCCCGGCTGCGGCGCAGTTCGAGCAGCCCTTCCTCGCGCAGTCGCCGGTAGCCGCGAAGGACGGTGTGCATATTGACGCCGAGGGACGCGGCGACGTCACGGGCGGAGGGCAGGCGTTCGCCCGTGCGCACGGTGCCGTCGGCGATGGCGCCGCGGACGCAGGCGGCGATCTGGTCGCCGAGGGGGAGCGGCGAGGAGGGGTCGACGCGGAAGAGCACGGTCACCCTCCGGCGGCGGTGCGGCGCTCGCGGTCGGCGAGGGTGTTGAGCAGCGCCGCCGCGGTGGCGGCGTCGTCGACGGTCACCACGAACTCGCTGCCGGTCGTCAGCCGGGCGGAGATGGCGTCGCCGGAACGCAGCACGATGCCGCTGGCTCCGGGCCGGGCCCGGTAGCCCCAGCCACCGAAGTCGCGCACGGGATTGACGGTGCGGTGGCCGGCCTCGGCGATCCTCTGCAGCGGCACATTGAGCCGGGGCCAGGGGGCGAGGGAGGGGGTGACGGTGATGCCGCGCCGGTCGGCGGTGACGCGGGCGCCCGTCAGCAGGGCCATGGGGAGGCCGGTGATGAAGAGCGGCAGCGCGGGCATCCACCCGGTGGTCAATCCGATGACGATGCCGGCTGTCGCCACCAGGATGCCGGTGACGGGCAGCACACGGGATCCGGCGACGCGGGTCCAGCCGGCGGTCTCGGAGTCCCCGAGCGCGATGCGCTCGGCGCCGGCGGAGGGGCCGGAGACGGACCCGGTCTCCTCGGCCCTGCCGCAGACCAGCCAGCCCACCGCCGCGTAGCCGGCCGCCGCCGCGAAGGCGAGCGCGGCCTGCGCGCCGGGCAGGGTCACGGAGGAGGCGTCGGTGACGTCGGTGTTGGCCAGCAGCACGGCGACGATCAGCCATCCGGTCAGTACCGCGACGGTGCCGCCGATGACGGCGAGGACGCGCTGGACGCCGGGAGTCGTCCGTATCCAGTGGGCGAGGGCGGCGAAGAGCATGCCGTCGCCGATCAGCACGCCCAGCGCGGTGGCGAGGAAGCCTCCTTGTCCGGAGAAACCGTCGGCGTTCCCTCCCGCTCCGATATGGACGGCCAACCGGTCGGGCAGCCGGTCCCGGACGGACAGGAAGGTCGCCAGGACGGTGGCGACGGCGAGCACGGGCGGTACGGCGGCGACGAGGACGCGACGGGCGTTGAGGGGCGCGGGGTGCGACTGCGACATGGGACTACCTCCACTTGTTCGAGTATGAGTAGAACAAGCGGAGGTAGTTCGGGGAAGGGGCTCGTCTGCTTCCTGACGAGACCCGAACGCCCTTGCTGATGCGTGCGGTTGCCGGCCTGTGCTGTGCGGTGCGGTACGGCGCGTGGTGGCATGTCAGAAGCGCGTCAGGGAAGCGGCGTGTCGCTTGCCCCGGGCCGCCCGGTCGCCTTGGATAGTGCTCGTGAACAGCCACCTGCGCCACGACGACCGGCCGCCTCATACGGCGCTGTCCGGCACCGCGCGCTGCTCACTTCCCGTGCGCTGAGCACATCTTCCCGCGACGACACCGCGAGGCCGCCGAGCGCACCCTCGTGATGTCTGCGCACCTCACCCGGCCCGCCGGTGGACACGTTCACGTTCACGTACACGTTCGCGTGCGCCTCCGCTGACGTCGCCTTTCTGTTCGCACGGCAGCCCGCCATGAGGCGGATCCTGCTGCCGCTTTGCTCGAATTCCCGGAGTGGATTCCCATGTCTTCTGCTGTCTCGCCCGCTCCCAGGACCGTGCTGGTCACCGGTGCCACCTCCGGCATCGGCTGGGAGACCGCCCGGCTGCTCGCCGGCCGGGGGGACACGGTCATCGTGCACGCCCCCGACCGGACCTCCGGCGACGACGCCGTCTCCCGCCTGGTCGCGGCCGGCGTGGACACCCTGCGGCTGCGCCTGGTCGTGGCCGACTTCTCCCGGCTGGACGAGGTCCGCGCCATGGCCGCCCGCGTCGCCGAGGAGCACCCGGTGCTGGACGTTCTCGTCAACAACGCGGCCGTCGTCGCACCCGAGCGGCGCACCGTGACCACTGATGGCAACGAACTCTCCTTCCAGGTCAACTTCCTGGCCGCCTACCTCCTCACCCACGAGCTGTCCGGCCCGCTCAGCGCCCGCCCCGGCAGCCGCGTGGTCAACGTGTCGTCGTCCATGCACCGCACGGCGTCCATCTCCTGGGGCGACCCCCAGCGCGCCAAGCGCTACTCCCGCATCGCCGCCTACGCCCAGTCCCAGCTGGCCCTGACCATCTTCTCCCGCGAGCAGGCGCCGTGGACATCGGTCAGCGTGCACCCGGGCGTGTGCGACACGGCCCTGCTGCCGATGTACGCCCACGAGGGCGACTCCGCCTCGCAGGGCGCCGAGCGTGTCGTACGGCTGTGTGATCCGGCCGCCGAGCTCGTCCCCGGCGCGTACTACGACTGCACCGCCCTGTCACCGGCCGCCCCCGTCGCCATGGAGGAGCGCACGGTACGCCGACTGTGCAAGCTCGCCGACGAGCTGGTCGCCCGGACGGCCTGACCTCCGTAACAACCCTGTATCCGCTACCGGAAGAAGGAACGGCATCCGTGTCCAAGCGCGCCCGTAAGAAGCGAGACCGCCGCAAGAAGAAGTCCAACCACGGCAGCAAGGCCTGCACCTGACCGCAGGTCGTCACCACCGGGGCGGGCGGCGTGGCACCGCCCGCCCCTCGGGTTCTCCGGAGCCGTCATGCCGAACGTCAACACCCTCGACACCCTCCGCACGGCGCCGGCCGCCCGGGCCCGGCACCCCTGGTTCCCCGCCGGCCGCCCGGGTGTCGGAGCCCTGCCCGAACACGCCGCCCGCACCGGCCTGGGCACCTGGTGGACCGACCACCGGGCGCGCCCGACGGCGGCCGCCGTCTCCTGCGCCGGGTACGCCGTCCTCGCCGGCACCCCGCGTACGACGGCCCCGGGGGACCTCGCACATCTGGCCCACTGCTATGTCGTCACCCCGGACTCCTTCCTGCCCGTGCTCGGCCGCGCCTTCACACGGGTCGTCCCCTGGGAACGCATGATCTGGGCCTACGACGATCCGGCGCCCGCCGCCCGGCAGGACCCCGGCCTGCTCGTCCGCCCCCTCGTGCCCGCCGACGCGCCTGCCGTACGGGCCCTGGGCCCCGACCTCGCCTGGATCGCCAGCAGTTGGGGCGGCCCGGCCGGGCTCGCCGCGTCCGGCCACGGCTGGGGGGCCTTCCGCGACCGGCGCCTGCTCTCCCTCGCCGCCACCTTCTTCGCCGGCAGCCGCTACGAGGACATCGCCGTGGCCACCCTGCCGGCCGAGCGGGGCCAGGGCCTGGCCACCGCGTGCGTCCGCGCCCTGTGCGCCGACATCACCGCGCGGGGCCGCGTCCCGTCGTGGACCTGCTCCCGCGACAACCACCCCAGCCGCCACCTCGCGGCGAAGTCAGGATTCCAGCTGATCCACAGCTATGTGCACTACGGGCTCGGAGCGGCGGTCGCTCTCTCCGCTACGACCGGTAGCGGTAGCGGATCCGGCCTCGGGTGAGGTCGTAGGGGCTGAGTTCCACGAGCACCCGGTCGTACGGGAGGATCTTGATGTAGTTCTTCCGGATCTTCCCGCTGATGTGGGCGAGCACCGTGTGCCCGTTCTCCAGTTCAACCTTGAAGGTGGCATTGCGAAGGCACTCGACGACGGTGCCTTCGACGTCTATGCCTCCTGACGATTTCGTCATGGTCTCTCACTTCTTTCGGTTTTCGTTCTGTGGCCGTGCGGTGTGGTGGGACCGGGACTGGGATGTCAGTGGCGGACGAGCTCCAGGGTGCTGCCCGCGCGGCGGGCGCCGATGCCTTCGAAGAGGGCGGTGGCCGCCGCGTTGGACTCGTCCACCTCGGCCCATGCCGAAGCCGTTCCGGAGCGGTGCAGCGAGCCCAGCGCGTGGGCCAGCAGTGCCCGGGCGATGCCGCGGCGGTGGCTGTCGGCGCGGACGGCGATCAGCCCGATCCGTGGCCGCCGGGTCAGCGGCGTCACCCGGACCAGGCCCACGTACTGGTCGAAGTGCCGCGCCACCGCGTACTTCGACAGGTCGGCCACGGTGATCCCCGCCGGGCGGGGCAGTACCTCGGCCGGCATCGTCCGCCAGCCGGCGCCGGCCTCGACCTCGTCGCGGACGACACGGTCCAGAGCCCGCAGCGGGCCCTCCTCCGCCTCGCCGGCGGGGACGATCGTCACGCCCGACGGGGGCCGCACCGAGCCGAGGCCGGTGACCCGCGGATCGGTGGGTACGTGATAGCCCCACTCGCGGCGTGCGGTGGTGAAGCCGGCCCGCTCCCAGGCGGACCTCGAGTCGTGGTCGGCCTCGTCGACGACGGTGTACAGCGGTGCCGGCAGGTCCGTCAGCATCGTTTCGGCGATGCGGTCGAAGACCGCGTCGTGCCATGCGTCGACGCTGACGAAGAGCCGTCCGTCGGGCCGGCGCGAAGCGTCGCCGTGGCCGACCACCCGGTCGTCCTCGACGGCGTGCCACTGTGTGTCGGAAACCCGGGTGACCACGGCGGAGTGGTCGCTCATGGGCGAAGGGGAATGCGTTGAATTCATTGGTGTTGCCTCTCGGGAGTGCCTTGTCTGAGGCGCTCCCGGCGACACCTGCGTCAATCGCCCACCGTGACGAAAAGGGGGAGCACCCACATGGATACGGCCTTCATGGGTCTCACCTCCTCGCGTTCTCTCACGGCTGCCCAGACCGTACCAGCCGCTGGCCGGACGGCCCAACCCGTTTAGACGTCGATGGCTCCGCCGCCGTGTGACAGGCCCTCGTCCTGCGGCGCGTTGACCGGTGGCCGGTTTCACGAATTCCTTTCTCGAACTCGCGACGTGCGTGAAGGACGGCGACACCGTCCGCCTTCCGGCCGACGCCCGGCTCGTTCCCCTGGAAGCGCCGGCCGAGGTGCTGCCCGTGCTCGTGGAACGGATCGGTGAGAGCAACGCCAATCTGGCCGCGTGCCTGGGCCGGTTCGAGGGCCTGCACATTCTCATGTTCTCCTCGCCCGCCATCGACGAGGCGGCCGCGCGGCTGACCGCCGCCGGTGTCCGGCACAGCGGGGTCAACACGGTGCGGCGAGCCGCGCCCCCGGGCGCGGAGGTCCCGGTCGAGACCGTCCGTTATCCGGAGATCAACGGCGCCGTCGAACTCGTCGAGGCGATGCTCTGCGTCGCCGACCCGGAACTGGCGGCGGCCCGGCGGCGGTACGAGACGTACCTCGGCCGGCCGGCGAGACGGGCGGGGCGAGCGGAAACCTGCCGCGCTGCCGGCACTCGTGAGCTGCACCGTCGCCGTACGCGACCTCGCCCTCACCCGCGACCTGCTGCGCCGCAACGGGCTTCCCCTGCGGCAGACGCCGTCCGGCGACGTGTTCGTACCGGCCGGTGCCGCGCTGGGGGCCGCCGTGGTCTTCCGCCCGGCCGTCCCCCCGGCCGTCCGGCCCCGGTGAGGGGCCGGTCAGGGTTCGTACCAGACGACCCCCTCGCCACCGTCCTGGGCGATGGTCTTCGTCATGATGTCGCCGTCCCGCTGGTACTTCGGGTGCTGGGCCAGGAAGCCGCCGATGGACGTCAGCGCCGTCGCGTCGCACACCCCGTCGGTGCGGATGCAGAATCGCTGCACCGGGATGCCGTCGAACTTCTCCGGGCCGGGGCCGGGAGAGGTGAACCCGAAGGCGCTCCAGCCCTTGGGCAGCTTGGCCCAGATGCCGGTGCCCGGCTGCATCGGGTCGGAGTAGAGCTTGCCGCTCACCAGTGAGCGGGGTATGCCGCTCTCCCCCCTCGCTATCGTCTGGAGGACCTGGTCGGCCGCCTGGGCGCCCTGCGAGTAGCCGACGATCGTGAGACGGGCGCCGGGGTCGCGACGGTGGGTCTCCTCCGCGGCGGCCAGCAGATTGCGGTAGCCCTCGCGGACGCTGTCGTCGAAGCTCGGCGCGGTCGGGTCCGGGAACTGGTTGCGGCCGTTGAGCCAGGGGCCGGCACTCGCCGGGTAGCACACCGGGACCGGAATGCCCCCGTCGAGGTGCTTGTCGGCGAACGCGTAGCTGCCGGTGCAGCCGGGCGCGGGCGCCGCCGCGCCGGTGCCGCCCAACTCCAGGTAGTAGTGGTGCGCCGGATCCGCGTGGGCGACCCCGGGCACGGCGGCCGTCATGGCCGCCATGACCGCTGTCGCCGCCCCTGCGACGATCGCCTTCCTCCATCTGCGGGCCAGGGTCATCGCTCTGTTTCTCCTTCTGCTGAGAGTGTTGACACACAACTGCCTTGTGAAGGTTGGAGGTTATGCGCGGTCGTTGACATCGTGATGAAACCGCTCGCCAGGCCGCCGCACGGTGCGGGAAGTCAGCGCGCGCCGCCCCCGCCGAGACGCTCCACCAGGGCCCGGAGGACGAAGAGGTTGGGGATCCCGGGACCTGCGGGGCCCAGTTCGTGCCATGTCCCGTCGACGTCGAGCCGGACAGCTCCCGGCCCGGTCCGGAGCCGCCGGACCCGCGGCCAGCGCACGCGGACCTCTCCCCACCCGATCTCCTCCCCGGTGAGCCGGACGCCGCCGAAGGCCAGGCACTCGCCCCTGGCGAGCGCGGCCAGCGCCCGGGGCAGTTGGGCGCGGACGACGCCCTGCTCGATCTCGGACCACCATTCCGGCGCCTCGCCCCGCTCCGGCCCGTGGCGCAGCACGACCCGCTCCCCGTCGACGTCGGTGACCGCGCAGGCCTCGCCCGCGGCTTCCGTCCGGAACACGGAGGTCGTGTCGTAGCGGACGACGTGGATCCGGCCCTTGACGGCGACCGTCATCCCGTTCTCGTACAGGTCCAGTCGCGCGGCGTCGCGCGCGTTCGCCGCCCCGGCGGACCCGCCGTGCCGGACGAGCGCCAGCAGGGCTTTCACGTGCGCCGTGCGTGCGGTGCGTGCCGTGCGCGCGGCCGCCGCGTAGGTGGCACGCCGCCTGCCGAGGCGCTCGCGGCCGGCCGCCGCCGAGATCCTCGCCAGCAACAGCTCCTCGCCGCGCGTACGCCGCGCCGGGTCGCTCACCGCGTGGTTCCGGTGAGACCGAGGCGGATGCCGTCCCCGCTGTCGTCCCCGCGCAGAATCGTCCGGTGCGTCTGCCGCAGCAACCGGCCCGGAGAGACCCCCAGCTCCTCCGCCAGACGGCGGCGGGTGCGGTCGTACACGGTCAGCGCGTCGCCCTGCCGGCCGCTGAGGTACAGCGCGCGCATCAGCATCACGGCCACGGGCTCGTTCAGGGGCTGCGTCACGGACAGGGCCGACAGCTCGGCGACGGCTTCGGAGTGCTGGCCCAGCCGCAACTGCCAGTCGAGCTTCCGCTGCACGACGACGATCCTGCGCTCGGTGAGCCGCAGCCGCTCCAGCTCGGCGAACGGCCCCGGCTGGCCGGCCAGGGGCTCGCCGCGGAACAGGTCCAGCGCTTGGGAGCAGGCGCGGACCGCCTCGGCCAGATCGCCCGCCCGCTCGGCCACGCCGGCCGCGGTGACGAGTTCCTCCACCTGCGCCACGTCCACGCTGACCGCGCCGGGGAGCAGCCGGTAGCCGCTCCGGTCGCGCTCGATCACCGAGTCCGGGTCGCCTCCCGTGCGCAGGATCTTGCGCAGCCGGTAGATGTACACCGGCACCACGTTGGTGTTCGGGGGCTCCTCGCCCCACACCCCGTCGGTCAGTTCCTGCCGGCTGACCGACCGGCCCGCGCACAGGGCCAGCGTCGCCAGGACGGCTTGCTGGCGCAGGTGCCCCAGGTCCAGGTGCTGTCCGTCGCGCCATGCCCGCAAGGGGCCGAGGACGGAGATCCGTAAGCGCGGTCCGGGCACCTGCCGGGCGGCCACGGCCGGTCGCGGCGCTCGTCCGGGTTCCGGGCTCGTCGCCTGTCTCCGGGGGCCTCGGCCGGGGGCGACGAGGCCGCAGTCGAAGGCGTGGACGATGGCGGCGGCCCGGTCGCGCAGCCCGAGCGCGGTGAGGATCCGCGCGAGGTGCCCGGCCACGGCCTCTTCGGGGATGGCGAGGGCGGTGGCGATCTCGTCGTCCCGCAGGCCGCAGCCGACCGCGTAGAGGACGTCCCGTTCCTGGCGTCCGAGTGTGGTGACGGCCGGTCGGCCGGTGGTCGTGGTGATCGGCATCGTGGCTCCCCGTGAGTCGTGCCGCTTACCGCGGCGGATCACCGTCGAAGGTGGCCCCGGGGTGGGCGAACGGACAGGCCAAGGGACCGGCCGTATGCGGCCGGTGGCCGCGCTAGAGTCCGTCAGCTGGGGAAACACTTGTCCGAGGGGTCTGAGAGGTCCGAGGGGGAGGCCGTGATCTGTGGCCAGTGAGTTCAGCACGCTGTTACGGCGGCTGCGGCGCGACGCGGGAATGACTCAGGAGGCCTTGGCGGAACGTGCCGGGGTGGGCGTGCGCACCATCCGCGGCCTGGAGACCGGCGAACGCGCGGACCCCAGGGTGACCACGGTGCGGCGGCTGGCCGACGCGCTCGGGCTGGCGCCGGCGGAGAGCGAGGAGCTGCTGGCCGCCGCCGTCAGCCGGCCCGGGGCGCCGGGCCGGCCGGACGGGCGGTCGGACGGCCGGTTCGACGGGGGGCCTGACAGCCTGTCCGACGGTCGGGCCGGCCACGCCGAACCGGCCATGGGGAGACCGGTTTCGGCCGAACGGTCCGCCGGGTCGTCGGCCCCCGTGGAACCGGCCACCGGGCAGCCCGTACCGGCCGAGTGGCCCGCCAGGCAGCCGGCCCCCGCCGGACCGGCCATCACCCGGCCCCCCTCCGCGCTGCGGGACGTCCTCGCCGACGTCGCCGAGCAGCTCGCGCACGCGGTGGCCGCGCGGTGGCAGCGGGAGGAGGAGCAGCGGCAGGTGCACGATCCGTATCCGTTGCCGGTGTGCTGGCGGGCGGGGGCGGAGGAGCTGACCGATCACTGGGCCAACATCCGGCGGCTCCCCGCCGGAGGGACGCACGGGACGTCAGGGGCCCCCGGGCCGTTGGAGCTCGGCGGGCGGCTGGACGAGGTCGTGGACGTGTACCGGCGGATCCCCTCCGGGCGGCTGGTCGTGCTGGGGCGGCCCGGTTCCGGGAAGTCGATCCTCACCACGCGGTTCGTCCTGGACCACATCACGTCGAGGACCCGCACCGACCCCGTACCGGTGATCTTCAGCATCGGCGCCTGGGACCCCACCGCCATCACGTTCCGGGACTGGCTGACCGCGCAGCTGATCCGCGATCACCCCGGGCTCGCCGCCCCGGCGCCCGGCGGGCCGAGTCTGGCCGCCGCGCTGGTCGAGGCCGGCCGGGTGCTCCCCGTGCTCGACGGCTTCGACGAGATCGCCGCAGGCCTGCACCGCCCCGCGCTGGAGGCGCTCAACGCCACCACGCTTCCCCTGCTGCTGACGAGCCGTCCGGCCGAGTACGCCACGGCCGTGGCGGAGACCGACGTGCTCACGTCCGCCGCCGCGGTGGAGCTGACGGACCTCACCCTGGACGACCTGGCCGACTACCTGCCGCGCACCACGCGCAAGGCCCGCGGCGGGGACGCCGCGACGACCGCGTGGCACCCCGTGCTGAGCGCGCTGCGCGAGCGGCCGCGCGGCCGGGGCGCCGAGCAGCTCGCCGCGGTGCTGACCACCCCGCTGATGGTCACGCTCGCCCGCGCCGTCTACAGCGACACCCCCGGCCGCGACCCGGCCTCGCTCCTCGACACCCACCGGTTCGGCGGCCCCGGCGAACTGGAGGACCACCTTCTCGACACCTTCACCGCCACCGCCTACCGCCTCCGGCCGGAGCACCACCCGGACAGCGGTACGCGCCGCGGCTTCGACCCCGAACGCGCCCAGTACTGGCTCGGCTACCTCGCCCACCACCTGACCCGGCTCGACACCCCCGACCTGGAGTGGTGGCGGCTCGGCTCGGGGCTGCGCCGCCCGGCGCGCACCCTGGTGACCGCGCTGCTGACCTGTCTGGTCGTCGGGGTCGTCGACTGCGTCGTCGGCACCCTCTTCGACCCCCTCCGCTTCCAGATCGCGGAAGGGCTGACGACGGGGTTCCTCTCCGGGGTCATCTGTGCCGTCGCCTACTGGTTCCTGGTCGCCGCCAGGAGCGCGGCGGTGCCCCCGTCCGGTGTGCGCGTGAAGGTGTTCGGCAGAGCCGCCGCGCCCGGCCGGAGGACCGGCGCCCGTGTCGTGCTGGGGTTGCTGTGCGGGCTCGGCTTCGGCTTCGGCTACGGTTTCGAGCACGGAGTGCTCAAGGGCCTCCTCTGGGGCACCGGCCCCCTGGCCATGCTGTTCTTCGGCCTCTACGACGGGGTGTTCTTCGGGGTCGTGTTCATGCTGGGAGGCGCCACCCTGGGGCTCCTGGCCCTCCTCGAGACCCCGCTCGACATCAGGTCGGCCGTCAACCCGGCCGGCCTGCTGCGCACCAACCGCCGGACGGTCATCGCCCAGGTCCTCGTCTGGGTACCCGTCTTCGGGCTGCTGACCGGCGTCGGGTCCGCGCTGGCGGTCCCGCTCATGTCGGTGTTCCTGGGCCCGCTCGTATGGTCTCCCGAGTCCTCGGTCAAACTCGGCCTCATCAGCGGGCTCTGCGGCGCCCTCGGCTATGCCCTCACCCTGACCGCCTGGGGCCAGTGGGCCGTGTTCTCCCGGATCTGGCTGCCGCTGACGGGCAGGCTGCCCTGGGCCGTCGTGGCCTTCCTGGAGGACGCCTACCGGCGGGGTGTGCTCCGTCAGGCAGGCGCGGTCTACCAGTTCCGCCACGCCCGCCTCCGGGACCACCTCGCCCGCACCTACCGGGCCCGCGGCACCCGATGACGGCGCCGCCGCCCCGCCCTCGTCACGCGGCGCCGAACACCACCGCCGAGTTGTGGCCGCCGAAACCGAAGTTCTGCTTGACGGCGACACCGATCGGGGCGGGGCGGCCCACGAGCGGGGTGTAGTCCAGATCGCAGCCGGGATCGGGGTTGTCCAGGTTCGCGGTGGGCGGTACGTACTTCTCCCGGATCGCGCGCAGCACGCCGACGCTCTCCAGGATCCCGCTGGCGCCGCACGCGTGGCCGATGACCGACTTGGGCGCGGTGATCGCCACGCGTCGCGCGTGCGCGCCGAACGCCTGCTTGATCGCCGCGGTCTCGGCCCGGTCGCCCTGCGGCGTCGAGGTGCCGTGCGCGCTGACCAGGTCCACGGCGCCGGTGTCGAGGCCGGCGTCGGCGCAGGCCAGCTCGATCGTCCTGGCCGCCACCGCGCCGTCCGCGCGCGGCGCCACGGGGTGGTGGGCGTCGCAGGTGGACGCGGCGCCGAGCACCTCGCCGTGCACGGTCGCGCCACGGCGCAGCGCGGAGCGCTCCGACTCCAGGACGAGCACGGCGGCGCCCTCGGCCGGGACCATGCCGTCCCGGTCGCGGTCGAACGGCCGTGACGCGGCCGCCGCCTGGGCCGCGGGCCGCTGGGAGAGCGCGTCCAGCAGGCGGAACGAGGCCAGGGCCGGTGTGTCCAGCCAGCTCTCCACACCGCCGACGAGGACCACGTCGGCGGTGCCGTCGCGCACCGCGCGCAGGCCCGCCCCGATGGCGTCCGTCGAGGCCGCGCAGGCGGTCGAGAGGGTGAGCACCGGGCCCGTTGTGCCCAGTTCCTGGGCGACGAGCCCGGCGGCCTGGTTGGGCAGCAGCCGGAGCATTCCCAGCCGGTCCATCCGCGGCCACCCGCTCCGGTTCAGCACGGTCACGAGCCGCGCGGTCTCGTCGAGCCCGCCGCCACCGGTGCCGATGTACAGGGCCCCCGGCGGCGTGCGCAGTCGCGCGTCCTCCCGTGCCTTCATCGCCGCCGCGAACAGCAGTTGCTGGAAGCGCGAGGTGCGGCGGACCTGCTGGGCGGACATGTGCTCGCGGGGGTCGAACCCGCGGATCACGCCGCCGACCTGGCAGGGCGACGGCTGTCCGAGCTCCAGCGCCGAGGTCGCGGGCCGCCCCGAGGCCAGGGCGTCCCACAGCTCGTCCGGTGTGCCGCCCGCGCACGACTCGACGCCGATGCCGGTCACCAGCACGCGATGGCGCGCCGCCGCCCGGGGTGTCACCGCGCCCCCGCCATCGCGTCGGCCACGTCCCCGACCGTGTGGAGGTCGGCGATCCGGATGCCGGTGTCGGCCAGCTCGACCCCGAATTCCCGCTCCAGGACGGTGATCAGCTCCAGTGCCTCCATGGAGTCGAGGCCGAGCACCGGCTGTTCGGGATCGGCCGCGTAGAACAGCGCGGAATCGCGGGTGATGGCCGTTCCGGGTTCGCCCAGATCAGGCCGGATGCCGGTGATGGCCCGGGTCACCACGTTCCATACCTCGGTCATGACGAATTCCTTTCGGGGCTGTTTCACGGCCGGGTGGCGGAGAAGTAGACGCAGCGCCGCGTGATGGTGAACGGGGTGCGCTCGTACAGTTCTCGCAGCGTTTCGGTGAGCAGTTCCGCGGCGGTGTGCCGCGCTACCCCGGGTAACGCGGCGGTGGCGAACATCGGGGTCGAGCACAACGCGGTGAGAAAGCGCGGGCCGAGGGTGAACGCCCGCTCGTCGGTGACGACATCGGTGAATCCGGCCGCCGCGAGCGCGGCCTGGTAGTCCTCGGCGGTCCTGCGCAGCCCCGGGGGCCGGCCGGCGACCGAGCGGGCCGGCGGGAGCCCGCGCTTGCGGGCGGTGTCGCGGGCCGTGCCGACCAGCTCGGCGTACCGCGGCAGATCGGACGGGGACTCCGCGCCCGAGTAGAACGCCGAGTTGAACACCAGACGCCCGCCGCCGGCCAGGACCCGCCCGATCGCGTCGAGCGCCTCGGTGAGGTCCGGGACGAGATGGACACAGTTGGCCAGCACGACGACGTCGAAGACGTCCGGCGGGAACAGGTGGGAGACGGAGGACGCGTCCCCCTCGGCGAACCGGGCCCGGTCGCCCAGCCGGGCCCGCGCCGCGTCGAGCAGCGCCGGGTCGGGGTCGACGCCGGTCAGGGCCATGGCCGGGTCGCGCAGCAGCAATTGCTCGCTGACGGCCCCGTCCCCGCACCCCACGTCGAGGACGGCCGGTGCGGAGCCGGCCGGGACCAGGTCGAGCAGCGCGCGGTTCAGCTCGGCGTATTCCGGGTCGCGGCGCAGCGCGGCGTAATCCGAAGGCGGTTGCGCGTCGCCCGTGAACGGGGCGGGCCCGGTGTCCGCTCGTGCATTCATGAATTGACCCTCCGTCGGTGCGGCCGGAAAATGCCGCGGTGCGGATCGAATGACGGGGGCAGACGCTAGCAGCGCCTTTGACGGGCAACAAGGGAAAGCCTTCCCCGGGTCGGCGGCCCAGCCTTCGTGATCAGCGAAAACATCGCTTCTTCATCTTTGTTTCATCGCGCCCGGATAGCTTCCGCAGGCCGCACCGGGGATTTATGGAGGAGCGAATTGGAATTCATGGAATTGGGCGACAGCACGGTTCCCGCCGGCCGGCTGGTGTTCTGGACGCCGACCGCCCCGGCCTCCGCCTGGGCCGACGACCCCCGGGCGCCCGCGCTCGTCCACGAGCACCATGTGCGTACGGCGGCCGCCCGGGGGCCGGGGCACAGGGACCCGGCCTGGATCGGGGTGTCGTTCGGCGTGGGCCGGGCCGGCTGGCAGCGGGTCGGTGCCGCGTTCGCGGCCTGGCTGCGCGGGCACGAGCACCTGCGCAGCCATCTGGTGCCGACCCCCGGGCGCTGTGCGCGCCGTACGCTCCCGGCGGGCGCCGTCACGCTGCGACAGGAGGAGGTCGGCGTCTTCGCCGACGGCGCCTCGGTCCGGCGGCAGATCGAGGCCTTCTTCGACCGGAGGGCCGATCCGCTGGGCTGGCCGCAGGTGGTCTTCGCGACGGTCGAGGACGCGGGCGGTACGACGGTGTTCGCCGGGGCGGATCACGGCGTCATGGACGGCTATACGCTCGCCATGGTCCCGGGACAGATCCGCGACGCCCTGGCCGGCCGCGCCGGGGACGCCCCCGGGCCGACCTTCCTGGACTTCGGGGCCGAGGAGCGGAGCCTGGTCGGCCGACTGCCGGCCGGGCCCGAACACACGGCTCCCTGGCGGACCCTGCTCGGTGACGCCCGTGGTGGGACGCCCGCCTTCCCCCTGCCCCTCGGCGCGTCCGAGGCGCCGGACGCGCAGCGCAGTGCCTATCGCTGGCTGCTCGACGCTCCGGCGGCCGGCAGGTTCGCCGCCGCGTCCCGCGAGGGCGGCGGCACGACCGCCGCCGGGCTGCTCGCCTGCCTCGCGCTCGCCGCCGCGCGGGTCGCGGGGGAACGGCACCTGTCCGTGGTCGGCCTCGCCAACGCCCGGCCCGACCGGTGGCGTACGGCCCCGGGCTGGTTCGTCGGCCTCCACCCGGTGCGGATCCCGGCGGCTCCCGGGGCGGCCTTCGCCGACACGGTCGCCCACGCCGCCGCCGAACTGCGCCGGCGCGGGCCGGGACCGGGCAGTTCGCTGCCCCACCTCAGCCGGATACTGCGCCGGGAGATCCACCCCCGCTTCGTCGTGTCCTATCTCGACGTGCGCCGTGTGACGGGCACCCCGCCCCTGCCGGGGGACACGATGCTGCGCAGCCGGATCCACGGCCCGGCCGAGGTGTACGTGTGGCTGACCCGGAGCGATCGCGGCGTGCACCTGTCGGCGCGCTTCCCCGACACGGCCGTCGCGCGCGCGAACGTCGGACGCTTCGTACGGGCCGCCGCGCACGCCGCCACCCGCGCCGCCGAAGGCCGCAGGCCGGCCGAGGCCGTACCCGCGCCCGCCTAGTCCTTGGAGAAGGAGATCCCCTGTGCGTATGACCGAGATCCTCGACTGGCGGCCCCGGCCGGGCGAAGTGGTGGAGTTCGAGCCGGTCACCGACCGGGCGCCCGTACCGCACGACGTCCCCGCGTCGCACTTCCAGCGGGCGCACCTTCGGCTGGCGGCCGCCAACCGCGCCGCCGGACGGCGTCAGTCGCCCTGGGTGGCCATGGCGTTCGACCTGGAGGGCCGGGCCGATCCCGACGCGCTCGCCGAGGCCTGGCAAGGGCTCGTGCGCCGGCACGAGGCGTTCCACACCTGGTACGAGCCCGGCGGGCCCGGGGCCGAGGACCTGACCGGGTTCCGGATACCGCCCGAGTCCCTCACGGTGCGCCCCGTGCGCGTGGGCGACTTCACCCGCGGGGACGATCTCCGCGCCCGTCTCCACCGGCGGATCGACGAGCGGACCTCGGCGGGCCGGCTGGGCATGCTGGCGGGAGTGATCCGCCGGGACACGGCGTCCACGGTGTATTTCGCGATCGACCACGCCTACACCGACGGCCACTCCCTGGCGCTGCTGTTCCACGAGCTTCGCGCCCGCTACCACGCCGCCCGTACCGGCGCCCCGGCCGACCTGCCGCCGGCACCCGGGTATCTGGACCTCAACCGTCGTGAGCGGCGACGCTCCGACTCACTCACGAAGGCCTCGCCGGAGCTCGCCGCGTGGTCGGAGTTCCTGGCCGTGAAGGACGGCGGCTTCCCCGCCTTCCCCGTCGAACTGGGCAACGACACCGGGGAGCTGCTGGCCGGCACCCGCCTCGAGTACCCGGTGTTCACCGGTGACGAGGCACGCGCCTTCCGCGCCCATTGCGCCCGGCACGGCGGCGGACTGGGCGCGGGCTTCTTCGCCGCACTGGCCCTCGCGCAGTGGGAGTTCACCGGCAACGACGTCTACCGCGTGCTCACCGCCGTGTCGACCAGGGCCTACCCCCGGCTGCTCCGCGCGCACGGCTGGCTCGTCAACCTCGTGCCCTTGCTGTTCCGGTTGCCCGCCTCGCCGACCCTCGCCGGCACGATCACCGTCGCGCAGCAGGGCTTCCAGCGGGCCCGCGAAGGATACGACGTCCCGCTGCACCGGGCGCTCGAACTGCTTCTCGAAGACGGTGACGTCCCCGACATCCCGCCCATGGCGTCCTATTTGGACGGACGGTCCGCGCCGGGCGCGCGGGACTACCTGGCCGCCGACGCGACGGTCCTGACCGGGCCCGACAACGCCGGCGGGGTGTCGTTGTGGCTGAACTGGTTCCCCGACCGGGCCGACCTGGTGGTCAGCATGCCGGACACCCCGCAGGCCGCGGCGGGCGTGCCGAAGTACCTGGACCGGGTCAGGGAGATCATGCTCACCGCGGCGGCCGGCTCGCCGCGCGGCCCCGGCCGGCTGGGCCCCGGCACCGGACGGCGGGTGGTGGAGGGGGCGTGAATCCGGTCCCGTAGGGCAGGAGCCCGCTGACCCGATCGGCGGCGCTCTCCCTGCGCACGCGTACGCCCGGTGCCACGGTGAGTCCGGGAGGCGGAGGTGGGAGCGATTCTCCCGGGGAGTCCCCGGTGAGGCCCGCACGAGCACGCCCGAAGGGAGAACCATGTCCGCCAAGGTGTCCGACCACCTCCTCCAACGCCTGCGCGAATGGGGTGTCCAGCGGGTTTTCGCCTATCCGGGTGACGGGATCAACGGGCTGCTGGCCGCGTGGGGCCGCGCCGACGACCAGCCCCGCTTCATCCAGGCGCGCCACGAGGAGATGGCGGCCTTCGCGGCCGTCGGCTACGCGAAGTTCTCCGGCGAGGTGGGGGTGTGCGCGGCCACCTCCGGGCCGGGCGCCATCCACCTGCTCAACGGGCTCTACGACGCCAAACTCGACCACGTGCCCGTGGTCGCGATCGTCGGCCAGACCAACCGCAGCGCCATGGGCGGCTCCTACCAGCAGGAGGTCGACCTCCACACGCTCTTCAAGGACGTCGCCTCGGACTTCTGCGAGGTGGTGACGGTCCCGGAACAGCTGCCCAACGTCCTGGACCGGGCGCTGCGCACGGCGCGGGCCAAACGGACCGTGACCGCCCTGATCATTCCGGCGGACGTCCAGGAGCTGGACTACTCCCCGCCGACGCACGCGTTCAAGATGGTGCCCTCCAGCCTGGGGGCTCCCGCGTACGCGCCGGTGCCGGCGGACGAGGAGATCGCCCGGGCCGCCGAGTTGATGAACGACGGCGAGAAGGTGGCGATCCTCGTGGGCCAGGGCGCCCGGGCCGCCCGGCCGGAGATCGAGCGGCTCGCCGACGTCCTCGGCGCGGGCGTGGCCAAGGCGCTGCTGGGCAAGGACGTGCTGCCCGACGACCTGCCGTATGTGACCGGCGCGATCGGGCTGCTGGGCACCCGGCCCTCGTACGAGATGATGCGCGACTGCGACACGCTCGTCGTCGTCGGCTCGAACTTCCCCTACACCCAGTTCCTGCCGGAGTTCGGGCAGGCGCGGGCGGTGCAGATCGACATCGACCCGTTCATGGTGGGGCTGCGCTACCCCTTCGAGGTCAACCTCGTCGGCGACGCCCGCGAGACGCTCACCCGGCTGCTGCCCCGGCTGAAGCCGAAGAAGCACGGCGGCTGGCGGCACGGCATCGAGAAGGGCACCGCCCGCTGGTGGGAGGTGATGGAACGGCGCGCCGCGGTCGACGCGGATCCCGTCAACCCCGAGTACGTCGTCCACGCCCTGGACGGCCTGCTGCCCCACGACGCGATCATCACGGCGGACTCGGGGTCGGCGGCCAACTGGTACGCCCGGCACCTGCGGATGCGCGGGACCATGCGCGGCTCGCTCTCCGGCACGCTGGCGACGATGGGACCGGGGGTGCCCTACGCGATCGGTGCCAAGTTCGCCCACCCCGACCGGCCCGTCATCGCGCTGGTGGGCGACGGCGCCATGCAGATGAACGGCCTGGCCGAACTGATCACGGTCGGCAAGTACCACCGCGAGTGGCAGGACCCCCGGCTGGTCGTCGCCGTCCTGAACAACCACGACCTCAACCAGGTCACCTGGGAGATGCGGGCCATGTCCGGCGCCCCGCAGTTCCTGCCCTCGCAGGCCCTCCCGGACGTGCCCTACGCGGACGTGGCCCGCTCCTTCGGCCTCGACGGCGTGCGCGTCGAGAAGCCGGACGGGGTCATCGGCGCGTGGGAGCGGGCGCTCGCCGCCGAGACGCCCTTCGTCATCGACTTCCGCACCGACCCGGCCGTACCGCCCATCCCGCCGCACGCCACCCTCGACCAGATCGAGGCCGCGGCGGCCTCCGTCGTCAAGGGCGACAGCGACCGCGGCGCCATGGTGCGGCAGGGGTTCAAGGCGAAGATCCAGGAGATGCTGCCCGGCGGCTCCAAGCACCGGGCGCCCGGGGCGGGGGAGGGGCCGTGACGCCGCGTGCGCGGGGCTCCCGGAACCCGTTCGAACCGGCCCGGATGGTGCGCGACGTCCGCCACGGCCGCTTCGAACGCTCCCTGTCCCTGCTGACGGCGGCGGGCTCGCTCCTCACCGCCGCGGAGATCTACCTGGAACACGACCGGGCGAGCTTCGGCAACCGTGTGATGTGGTGGCCGGTGGCGCTGGGCCCGGTCGGGGCGGCCGCCGGCGTCGCCGGGTTCCTGAGCGAACGGATGGCGCGCACCGCGCTGCCGCTCGCCTCGGCGGCCATCGCCGCCAACGGCCTCCAGGGCACGTACCTCCACGTACGGGGCATCGCCCAGAAGCCCGGCGGCTGGTCACTGGCCCGCTACAACATCGAGACGGGCCCGCCGCTGTTCGCCCCGCTGCTGGTGACCATGGTCGGCGGCATGGGGCTGCTGGCCGCGCTGCTGCGCAGGGAGCGATGACCCGTGGCGCGCGAGGGAGGGCGCGGGGGCCCGTCGGCGACGACTCCGGGCCGTCGCCCCTCCCGGTTCGCCGGCTACGACGTCCTCGCGCAGGCCGGCACCTGGGACGCCACGACCTCGGCCGTCGTCCACGCCCGCACGGCCCGGCAGCCCGAGTCGCGGTTCTTCACCCTCGCCGAGGAAGCCGTGGCCACCGTGCTCTTCGACCATCTGCTGGCCCAGTGGGACGACCCGAGGGTGCCGGTGCTGGAGATGATCGACGCACGGCTCGCCGAGCGGCAGACCGACGGGTGGCGGTTCGAGAACATGCCCGAGGACGACACGGCGTGGCGGCTCTCGCTGCGCGCCCTCGACGACGACGCGCGCGATTGGGACGACGCCCCTTTCGCCGAGCTGTCACGGGAGCGGCAGGCCCGTCTGATCGAGGCCGTCCGCGACAGGGGCCCGGACCGCTGGCGCGATCTGACGGCGGGTCATGTATGGGGGCTGTGGACGCGCTACACGGTCACCGCCTTCTACTCCCACCCCTGGGCCTGGAACGAGATCGGCTTCCGGCAGAGCGCCTCCCCCCTGGGCCGGGTGCGCGAGCGTAACGCCTCCGCCTGGCTGCTCCCGCGCGGCGACGCCCGCTTCGACCGCGAACTCGTCGACGGCATGCGGCGCTTCGACGACCGCGACGAGGTGGACCTCGTCGTCGGCTGCGGCGTGGGCGGCTCGACCGTCCACTTCGCCGGCTACGCCCCCAGGTTCCACCCCTCCGACTTCCGGACGTACACCGAGGACGGCGTGGGCGCCGACTGGCCGCTGGCCTACACCGACCTACGGGCCTCCTACGAGCGGATCGAGCAGGAGCTCCCGGTGGCCGGACAGTACTGGCCCTGGGGCGACCCCCACCCCTACCCGCACGCGCCGCACCCCGTGGGCGGCAACGGCGAGGTGTTCCTGCGCGGCGCCGCCGCCCTGGGCATCGAGGCCCGGGTGGGGCCGGTCGCCATCACCAACGGCCGCTTCGGCAACCGTCCCCACTGCGTCTACCGCGGCTTCTGCCTCCAGGGCTGCAAGGTCAACGCCAAGGCGTCCACCCTGATCACCCATGTACCCGACGCCCTCGCCCACGGCGCCGAGATCCGCGCCCAGTGCATGGTCACCGGCGTCGAACTGGACGACCGGGGCCGCCTGGCCACCGGCGTCCGGTACGTCCGCGAGGGCCGCGAGCGCTTCCAGCACGCCCGTACGGTCGCCGTCGCCGGATACTCGATCGAGACGCCACGCCTGCTGCTGAACTCCACCGGCCGCCGCTTCCCCGACGGCCTGTGCAACGACCACGACCTCGTCGGCCGCTATGTGATGGTGCAGGGCGCGCCCCAGACCTCGGGCCGGTTCACGCAGGAGGTGCGGCCCTACAAGGCGCCACCGCCCGAGGTCACCAGCGAGGAGTTCTACGAGACCCGGTCCGACCGGCCCTACCGGCGGGGCTTCTCCGTCCAGAACGTCTCGCCCCTGCCCATCGTCTGGGCCGAGCATGTGGCGGCGCAGGGCCACTGGGGCGAGGACCTGCGCCGCCACATGCGCGACTACGTCCACTGGGCCCCCCTCGGCGCCCTGTGCGAGCTGCTGCCGCTGCCCGGCAACCGCGTCACCCTCGCCGGGGAGAAGGACCGTTACGGGCTGCCGGTGGCCCACTTCAGCTACAGCCAGTACGAGAACGACAAGCAGGTGATCAAAGCGGCGGAGGCGGTGATGGAGGGCATCCTGCGGGCCGCCGGGGCGAGCGAAGTGATGACCATCAACCGGTACGCCCACCTCGTCGGGGGCTGCCGCATGGCGCGCGACGCGGAACACGGTGTCGTGGACGCGGACCTGCGCACCTTCGCCGTGCCCAATCTGCTCCTCACGGACGGCATCGTGCTGCCCACCCAGGGCAGCGCCAATCCCGCGCTGACCATCATGGCGCTTGTGGACCGCGCTGCCGGAAGGCTGGCCGCCGGGGCGCGCGCGGGCCTCCGCTCCCCGGTGGGGGACAGGTCATGACCCCGGCGGTGAGTGGTGTGGAGACCGCCGTCTGCACCGTCCCCACGGACGGGCCGGAAGCCGACGGAACCCTGGCCTGGAACTCGACGACACTCGTCCTCGCCACCGTCCGCTCCGGCGGCACCACCGGCCTCGGCTACACCTACGGCGCGCCGGCCACGGCCGACGTGATCGCCGCCGAGCTCGCCCCGCTCCTCACCGGCCACAGCGCCTGGGACATCCCCGCCGCGCAGGAGGTGATGAGCCGGGCGGTGCGCAACACGGGCCGGCCGGGGCTGGTCGCGGGCGCGATCTCCGCCGTGGACATCGCCCTGTGGGACCTCAAGGCCCGGCTGCTGGACCTGCCCCTCGTACGGCTCCTCGGCGCCCACCGGGCGCGGGTGCCCGTCTACGGCAGCGGCGGCTTCACCACGTACGACGACGAGCGGCAGGACCGCCAGCTCCGGCTCTGGGCCTCGGAATCGGGCATCCCGCGCGTCAAGATCAAGATCGGTGAGGACCGCGGCCGGGGGGAGGACCGCGACCGGCACCGCGTCGCCCGCGCACGCGGGAGCATCGGGGACGCGGTGGAGCTCTACGTCGACGCCAACGGCGCCTACACCCGCAAACAGGCCGTCCGCGTCGCCCGGTACCTCGACGACCACGGCGTCACCTGGTTCGAGGAACCGGTCTCCTCCGACGACCTCCCCGGCCTGGCCCTCGTCCGCGCCGCGACAGCCCTCGACGTGGCGGCCGGCGAATACGGCCACTCCCTGCCGTACTTCGGCGGAATGCCGGCCGCCGGAGCCGTGGACTGCCTCCAGGCCGACGCGACCCGCTGCGGCGGCCTCACCGTCTGGCTGCGCGCCGCCGCCCTGGCGGAGGCCCGCGGACTCCACCTGTCGGCGCACTGTGCCCCCCACGTCCACGCCCACATGGCGGCCGCCGTGCCCAACCTGCGGCACGTGGAGTGGTTCCACGACCACGTCCGGATCGAGAACCTGTTCTTCGACGGGACCCTCGACCCGGCGGGAGGCGTCATCCACCCCGGCGAGGACGGCACCCCCGGTCACGGCCTGACGCTGCGGAACGACCGGGCCGGCCCGTACCGCGTCCGCTGACCCCACCGCGCGTGACAGCGCGTATCCCGACGGACTCCGACCCACCTCGCGAGAAAAGGGCAGACACATGCACGAGACGGCCTCGGCCGAGCCCGCCGCGCCGCTCGCGCCCGGCCCCGGGGCCGGCACGAAGGGGCTGCGGGCCGGTGCCCTGGGGCTGTTCTCCTCGGTCGCCATGGGCATGGCCTCCACCGCTCCGGCGTACAGCCTGGCAGCCACCCTCGGCCTGATCGTGGCCGGCGTCGGCCTCCAGGCCCCGGTCATCACCATGCTGGCCTTCGTCCCGATGCTGCTGATCGCGTACGCCTTCCGGGAGCTCAACGCGACCGACGCCGACTGCGGGACCACCTTCACCTGGGCCTCCCGCGCCTTCGGCCCGCGCGTCGGCTGGATGGGCGGCTGGGGCATCATCGTCGCCGACATCATCGCCATGGCGAACCTCGCGGAGATCGCCGGCATCTACGGCTTCCGGCTGCTCGGGTACGACTCGCTCGCCGGAAGCCGGCTGTGGACCACCGTCGCCGGGATCGCCTGGATCGCCGTGACGACCGCCGTCTGCTACGTGGGCATCCAGGTGTCGGCCGTCCTCCAGTGCTGGATGGTGTGCGTCGAGGTCCTGGTGCTGGCCCTGTTCGCGGTCACCGCCCTGGTCAGGGTCTACGGCACCGGCGCCCCGCCGACGTCGCTCCCCGTCTCCGCCTCCTGGTTCAACCCCCTCCACGTCCCCTCCGCCAAGGCCCTGACCGAGGGCATCCTCGCCGCGGTCTTCATCTACTGGGGCTGGGACACCGCCGTCGCGGTCAACGAGGAGACCGCCGACAGCAGGAGCACCCCCGGGCGGGCGGCGGTCGTCTCCACCGTGCTCCTCCTCGTCGTCTACGCCCTGGTGGCGACCTCGGCGCAGGCCTTCGCCGGGATCGGCGCCGACGGCACCGGCCTGGGCAACAAGGCCAACTCCGGCGACGTCCTCTCCGGCCTGGGCGGCGCCGTCTTCGGCACCCGGGGCACCGGCTGGTTCCTCACCAAACTGCTCATCTTCACCGTGCTGACCTCGGCGGTCGCCTCCACCCAGACCACGATCCTGCCCCTGGCCCGCACCGTCTTCTCCATGGCCGCCCACAAGGCCTGCCCCTCACGCTTCGCCCGGGTGCACCAGAGGTTCCTCACCCCGACCTGGTCGACCGTCGGCGTGGGCGTGGTCTCCATCGGATTCTTCGCCCTGCTGACCGTCATCAGCGGCGACGTCCTCGCCGACTCCATCAAGGCCGTCGGCCTCGCCATCGCGTTCTACTACGGCCTCACCGGCTTCGCCTGCGTCTGGCACTACCGCGCACTGCTCACCCGCAGCCCACGGGACCTCCTGTACAAGGGGGTGCTCCCCGGGCTCGGCGGGCTCATGATGCTCTGCCTGTTCTGCTACGCGGCCTTCGACGTCTACGCCGACCCGGCCTACGGCGCCACCTCCTTCGACCTGCCGGTCATCGGACGGACCGGCGGGGTGAGCGTCGTCGGCCTCGGCGCCCTGCTGACCGGCATCGTCCTGATGCTGGTCATCACCCGGGAGCACACCGCCGCGCTCAGCCTCCAGCGCGGCCTGCTGCCCGACCACCTCCCCGCGCTGACCGGCGTCGAGACGGCCAGCCGCTATGTGCCCGCCGACAGCCGCTCCGGGGTGGGCGGCGACTGGTTCGACGTCATCCCGCTGTCGAGCACCCGGGTCGGCCTGGTGGTCGGGGACGTCATCGGCCACGGGCTGAGCGCCGCCGCCACCATGGGCCGGCTGCGCACCAGCGTGCGCGTCCTGGCCCGGCTCGACCTCCCACCGGACGAACTGCTCGCCCGCCTGGACGACGTCGTCGGGCAGACCGCCGAGGAACGGGCCGCCGAGGAACGGGCGCGCGGCCACGGCCGGAACGGGCCGGGGACCGGCCGTGACGAGGCCCTCGGGGTCACCTGCCTGTACGCGGTGTACGACCCGGTGACCGGGCGGTGCAGCATGGCGCGCGCGGGACACTCGCCACCCGCCGTCGTCGACCCGGCCCGCGGCGCCGTCAGCTACCCGGACCTCCCGGCGGGCCCGCCCCTGGGCCTGGGCGGCGCGCCCTTCCAGAGCACGGACCTCCAACTGCCCGCCGGCAGCCTGCTCGCCCTGTTCACCGACGGGCTCGTCCAGACCCCGGACCATGACACCGAGACCGGACTCGGCCTCCTCACCCGCGTCCTCACCCACTGCGACCGCCCCCTGGAGGAGCTCTGCGACCGCACCGTCGCGGCCCTGCTGCCCGGGCCGGTCGACGACGACGCCGCCCTCCTCCTCGTCCGCACCCGGATGCTCGGCGAACACCAGGTGGCTGTCTGGGAACTGGACGCCGAGCCCGCGTCCGTCGCGGACGCCCGGGACGCCACGACCCGCCGGCTGCGCGAATGGGGGCTCGACGACCTGTCGTTCACGACCGAACTGATCGTCAGCGAACTCGTCACCAACGCCGTCCGCTACGCCGCCGGCGGACCGGTCCACGTCCGCCTGATCCGCGACCGCAGCCTCGTCTGCGAGGTCTCCGACACCGGCCACACCTCGCCCCACCTGCGCCACGCCGCCGTCGACGACGAGGGCGGCCGGGGCCTGTACATCATCGCCCAGATCACCCAGCGCTGGGGCACGCGCTACACCCCCACCGGCAAGACCATCTGGACCGACCAGCCCCTGCCGACGGCGGAGTGAGGGCTACTGCCGGCTCCCGAAGTCCTGTGTCCAGAAGGGCCCTTCGGGCGTCGTGTTGACACCGACGCCCACCTCCTCGAAGGAGCAGTCGAGGATGTTCTCCCGGTGGCCCGCGCTGCGCATCCACGCGTCCATCACCGCGGCCGGGGTCGCCTGGCCGCGGGCGATGTTCTCCCCGTAGGCGTCCCAGCGATAGCCGGCGGCGGATATCCGGGTCCCCGGTCCCGCGCCGTCGAGACCGGTGTGGCTGAAGAAGTGCTCCCCGGCCATGTCGTCGGAGTGCTTCTGGGCGGCGGCGGTCAGCTGGGGGCTGAGCCGCAGCGGAGCGCAACCGGCGGCCTGACGACGGGCGTTGGCCAGGGTGACGACCTGCTGCCGCAGGGCTGCTGTCCTGGGGTCGGACTTGGCAGGTGCCGCCTGGGCGAGGCCGCCGACGGTGACAACGGTGGCGAGGGCGAATGAGGCCGGCCCGAGGACGTGGATCGCCGGACGAGGGCGCACGAGGACTCCCGGAGGTCGAAGCCGGCCCTTCGCGGGAGAAGCGGGAGAAGCGTGAGAACGGGACGGGCGAAGCGGCCGGAGCGGCGTGAGGGCGGTTCCAGCATTCCCGACGTTCCGGGTCCGGTGAACCGGCGTTCCGCCGCTGACGGGGGCGCGAGGCGGGGCCCGTGCGGGACTGCGTGCGGTGAGGGCGCCCGGTGCGACGGCTGCGGCACATGTGGTCGCGGGCCGGCTCAGGTCTGGCTGTCGCGCCTCAGCTTCGCGGCGCGCTCGACAGCCTTGAGAGCCCGGTCCAGGGACTCGGCGGTGCCCCGCCTCGCCTCGCGCATCGCCAGCTCTTCCAGCTCCGTGATCTCCTGGGACCTGTGGGCGGCATCGGGCGACGCCGCCTTCTCGTCCGCTCCCTTGCCGCGCTCGTCCTCGTCGCGCTTCTTGCGCTCCGCCATGACCATCACTCCATTGACAGGGGGCCGTGGTCACACGATCGCGGCCCAGATGAGCACAGTGACGGCGAAGATCAGCACCAGGGCGCCGATGACGAACACCGGCCCCTTGGCCCAGCCCCGTGTCATGTCGTCGCGCGGGCCGATGCCGCCGGTGCTGTCCTCGCCGGGCGGGGTCTCACCGGGCGGCACCCCGGCACCCGGCTCCGGGCCGGGGGTGCGTTCGGGTTCGGGATCGTTGGTCATGATGGTGCCCCGTTTCCTCGGTGCACGGGCCCGTGCGGGTCCGGATCCTGTGGGCGTCCCGTTCGGCCCACCTTCACACGAAGCGGGCCGGGACGCGCGCCAGGTCGCGCGGGCGTGTGAAACCCGGTCGTCCGAACGGCGAGGACCGCGCCCCCGCCGGACTCCTCCCGGCCCTCCCCGCAGCCTTCGCCGAGGTGTATGCCCAGGGGTTCCAGTGCCAAGCGTGAGCGGCAGTCCCCCGGCCCAACGGGCCGGCCGCCGCTCCACAACTACCAATAATGACGCCGGCCGCCGACGGCATGACCCGCGGCGCCCAGGACCCACAGGATGAGACCTATGACCAGCAGGATGATGCCGATCGTCCACAAGATATGGAAGCCGAGCACGAATCCGATGACAAGAAGAATGACACCTAGGACGATCACGACGATCTCCTGAGTTTCGGTTCACGGTGCCCGAGGCGGCCCACCCCGTGGCCGACAAAGGCCTCATTTTCATGATATATCCGGCGGAGTGCGCCGAACAGGCCCGCACGGACGGAATCGCCTGTGCATCCAGCTCACTCCTCGCCCTCCGTGCCCGCAACCGGGGGCGAACGGGTGACACGCCCGTGCCCGACGGCGGAGTGCCCCGTTTACCCGGTCACCGAT
Organism: Streptomyces sp. NPDC001678; assembly: GCF_042892945.1. NCBI lineage: Bacteria > Bacillati > Actinomycetota > Actinomycetes > Kitasatosporales > Streptomycetaceae > Streptomyces > Streptomyces sp. NPDC001678. The sequence goes on from NZ_JBIAUP010000009.1 coordinate 141,502, forward strand.
GCCGAGCGTCTCGGAGAGGCGATGCCGCAGCTGGAGATCGATCGCGTCCTGGAGCCCCCGGAAGGCCCCTCCGGCCCGGGCGGCGGCCTGGGCGGCAGGATCAGGGAATACCTCACCACGACCGATCACAAGACGATCGGGAACATGTATCTGGCGACGTCCTTCGGGTTCTTCCTGCTCGGAGGAGTACTGGCGATGCTGATGCGGGCGGAGCTCGCCCGGCCGGGACTTCAGCTGTTCAGCACCTCCCAGTACAACCAGCTGTTCACCATTCACGGCACCGTCATGATGCTGCTCTTCGCGACCCCGACGTTCACGGGGTTCGCCAACGCCGTCATGCCGCTGCAGATCGGCGCTCCCGACGTCGCCTTTCCCCGCCTGAACGCGCTGACGTACTGGCTGTTCCTCTTCGGAGGGCTGATGGTGGTCTCCGGGCTGGTCGTGCCCGGAGGGGCGGCGTCCTTCGGCTGGTTCGCCTACGCCCCGCTGAACGGGGGCGTCTACTCGCCGGGCGCCGGGGCCGATCTGTGGGCCATGGGCCTGGTGCTGACGGGAGTGAGCACGACGCTGGGCTCGGTCAATTTCATCGCCACGATCCTGTGCCTCCGGGCCCCCGGAATGACCATGTTCCGGATGCCGCTGTTCACCTGGAACGTCCTGCTCACGGCGGTCCTGGTGCTGCCCGCCTTCCCCGTGCTGACAGCGGCCCTGTTCGCGCTGGAGGCGGACCGGAAATTCGGCGCGCACGTATTCGACGCCGCGAACGGCGGGGCCCTGCTCTGGCAGCACTTGTTCTGGTTCTTCGGCCACCCCGAGGTCTATATCGTCGCCCTGCCGTTCTTCGGGGTGGTGACCGAGATCGTGCCGGTCTTCAGCCGCAAACCCGTCTTCGGCTACGCCGGGATGGTGGGCGCGACCATCGCCATCACCATGCTCTCGGCGACGGTCTGGGCGCACCACATGTTCGCCACCGGCGCGGTGCTGCTGCCGTTCTTCTCGCTCATGTCCTTCCTCATCGCCGTCCCCACCGGTGTGAAGTTCTTCAACTGGATCGGCACCATGTGGCGGGGCAGCGTCTCCTTCGAGACGCCCATGCTGTGGGCGGTCGGATTCATGGTCACCTTCCTGCTGGGCGGGCTCAGCGGAGTGGTCATCGCCTCCCCGCCCCTGGACTTCCAGCTGACCGACAGCTACTTCATCGTCGCCCATCTGCACTACGTCCTCTTCGGCACCATCGTCTTCGCCATGTTCGGCGGCTTCTACTTCTGGTGGCCCAAACTGACCGGGAAAATGCTGGACGAGCGCATCGGCAAAGTGCACTTCTGGACGCTGTTCACCGGCTTCCAGACGACCTTCCTCGTCCAGCACTGGCTCGGCGAGATGGGCATGCCCCGCCGCTACGCCGACTATCTGGCGGCCGACGGGTTCACCGTCCTGAACACCGTTTCCTCCATCGGCGCGTTCCTGCTCGGCGTGTCCACGCTGCCGTTCCTCTACAACGTCTGGAGGACGGCGCGATTCGGCGCGAAGGTCGAGGCCGACGACCCCTGGGGGTACGGGCGCTCGCTGGAGTGGGCCACCGGCTGCCCGCCGCCCCGCCACAACTTCGAGGCGATCCCGCGGATCCGCTCCGACTCGCCCGCCTTCGACCTCCACCACCCGGAGGTCCTCGCCCTGCCGGCCGGCGGCGGCACGGCCGAGCCGGCCCCCGGCACGCCGGAAGGGCGGAGCCGATGAAGACGGAGGCCTGTCTCTTCGCCGGTGTCGCGGTGTTCTTCCTCCTCACCGATGCCGTCTACATGTGGCTCTCCCGGGAACCGGCCGGCAGCGCCGCACTGACCGTCTGTTTCCTGATGGCGTCGGTCATCGCCTTCTTCTGCGCCGTGAACCACCGCCGGAAGGGCGGCAGACCGGAGGACCGCCGCGACGGGCGGATCCACGAGCGGGCCGGCGCGCTGGACTTCTTCCCGCCGCACAGCGGCTACCCGCCCCTCACCGCCCTGGGCGCCGCCCTGCTGCTGCTCGGCATCGTCTACGGGCTGTGGCTGTTCATCATGGGAGTCGCCGTCACCATGGCCGGAATCCTCGGGATGGTGTTCCAGTTCGTCGACACGGACGACTGACACCGGTGCCGGCGGGGCGTGCTCATTCCTCGTCCACCCGGGCGAGCGGCCCCATCGTCCGGCCCGACACCTGAAGCCGCTGCTCGGTGGTGGCGGGCATCTCCACCCGGTCCCGGTAGTACCAGGAGCTCAACGCCGCCCGCAGCCGGTACCGGCGCGGCGACCCCGCCGCCGGGCGGGGCAGCGGGGCCGGGACGTCGCGCACCAGCAACCGGTAGCGGTACGCGGCCGCCAACGGCCGCGTACCCTCGCGCATCCGGCCCTCCGGCGACTGGCTGACCGCCCCCGTCTCCTCGCCCTCCCGCAGCAGCCGGCGGTCGTGGGCCTGGAGCGCCAGGCAGACCCGCTTGGTGACGAGGAAGGCGAGCAGCGGCCCGGCGACCACCGCCACACGGTAGATCCAGGTCAGCGTCTCCAGCGAGACCCGGAAGACCATCGCCGTCACATCGTTGCCGGCGGCCGCAAGCAGCACCGCGTAGAACACCACGGCCGCCACGCCCAGCGCGGTGCGCACGGGCCGGTCCCGGGGACGGTCGCACAGGTGGTGCTCCACGAGGTCCCCGGTGACCCACCTCTCGAAGAAGGGGTAGAGGTAGAGCGTCAGGAAGAGCACACCGGGCAGCACCACCGCGGGCAGGAGGACGTTCCACATCAGCGTGTGGCCGGCCACCACGTTCTCCCACGGCGGCATGAGCCGCAGGGCGCCCTCCAGGAACCCCACGTACCAGTCGGGCTGGGCGCCCGTCGACACCTGGTCGGCCCGGTAGGGCCCGTACAGCCAGACCGGATTGACCTGGGCGACGCCGCCGAGCAGCACGAGCACACCGAAGACCGCCATGCTCAGCCCCGCCGACCTCGTGGCGAACTGCGGGAACATCGGCATGCCGACCGCGTTGCGGTTCGTCCGCCCCCGCGCCGCCCAGTGGGTGTGCTTCAGATACACGATCAGCAGCAGGTGCGCCCCGACCAACGCGATCAGCAGGCCCGGCACGAACAGCACGTGCGCGATGTACAGGCGGCGCATCACCACGTGCCCCGGGAACGGCCCGCCCCACACGAAGTAGCTCAGATACGTGCCGACCACCGGGATCGACATCACGATCGTATTGGCCGTCCGCAGCCCCGTGCCCGACAGCAGGTCGTCCGGCAGCGAGTAGCCGCAGAAGCCCTCCAGCAGCGCGAGCACGAAGAGCGTCACGCCGATCGTCCAGTTGAGCTCACGCGGCCGGCGGAACGCGCCCGTGAAGAAGACACGCAGCATGTGCACCCCCAGGGCCGCGACGAAGACCAGGGCCGCCCAGTGGTGCGTCTGCCGGATCAGCAGCCCGCCGCGCACGTCGAAGCTGATGTAGAGCGTCGAGGCGTAGGCGCTGGTGGTGAGGAGCCCGCTGAGCGGCCCGTACGAGCCCTGGTAGACCTGCTCGTTCATGTCCGGGTCGAAGAACAGCGTCAGATAGGTGCCGGTGAGGAGCAGCACCAGGAGGCTGTAGAGCGCGATCTCGCCCAGCAGGAACGACCAGTGGTCCGGGAACGCCTTCCGGAACAGCAGCCTGACCACCTCGGAGACCGGGGCACGGCGGTCGAGCCCGACGTACCCGGCGAAGGCGGCCTGCCGCGCCCGGGCCCCCCGCATCGCCCTCCGCTTCCGCAGCAGCAGCATGCGTCCACCACGCTCCCTCGGGACCGGTCCCACTCTCGACAGATAGATCACGGCACGGCCCGTGCCGCGCGCCGGAGAGCCCCGGCCCGACGGGCCGGGCGTTCCTTCCAACGGGTGCTGCCGAGGTACTGCCGATCGGCCCAACGGGCGCGCGGTTCCGGGCGGCGAGGGGAAGAGGTCACGCACACGCACGGGACATCCACCGCCCGCCGGAAGGAGCACGGTGCCCAGGGACCCCTCGGACGCGGACCTCATCGGCGAACTCACCGCCGACCACCTGAAGGCGCAGCGTCTCTTCGAGCGCGTCCGCGCCGCCGCTCCGGGCAGCGCGGAGCGGAAGGAGCTGACCGAGCGGGCCACCGTCGAGCTGGTGCGCCACGGGGCCCTGGAGAAGGAGCACCTGTACCCCGTCGTCCGCGAGCGTCTGCCCGGGGGAGCGGAGTGGGAGCGGCGGGGGCTCGCCGACCACGCCGGCATCGAGCGGGTCCTGGAGGAACTGGAGCGACGGGAGCCCGCCGAGAAGGAGTTCGACCGCCTCCTCCTCGTGCTCGTGGACCGGGTGACCGCGCATGCGCTGGAGCAGGAACAGCGGCTCTTCCCCCGGACGCAGGCCGTCTGCCCGGCCGAGCTGCTGCGCGAGCTGGGCGGGAAGGTCCGCGCCGGCAGGGCCGCGGCCCCGACCCGGCCCCGGCAGTCACCCGCCCCGCGAACCGAGCCGGCCGCCAGGCCGCCGGTGCCCGGTACGGGGCTGCTCGACCGGGTCCGGGACCTCCTCACCGGGCGGGGGCGGGGCCGGGGGCGGCGAGCCTCCGGGTGAACCGTCCGGCGGCCGCCGCCGCGCGACCGGGTGGCTCCCGCGCGTCGCTCAGGCGGGCCCGGCGGCGCCGGCGCCGCCGATCAGCTCCCGCAGCACCTCCGGGGCCGGCGCCACGACCTCGGCGAGCCTGCTGCCGCCGCGGAAGGCGATGAAGGTGGGCACGGGGCCGACGCCCGCCTTCTGCACGACGTCGTACGCCTCGTCCACGTCGACGCTGTAGAAGCCCACCGTGCGAGTGAATTCGGGGAGCTCGGAGAACTTCTCGAAGACCGGGACGATCGTCCGGCAGAGATTGGCCCAGGTGGCGCAGAAGCACACGACCACGGGCCGCTCCAGGGCGATGGCCCTCTCGAACTCGTCCAGGCTCGTCAACGACGTGACCGACATGCTCTCGCATCCCCTCGCGACGGATCGGCTTTCCCCGGTGGCCGCGGCACCACGCGGCATCACCACGCAGAACCGTTCCACGAGTCCGGCCGCCCCGCACGTCGGCCGCCCCGCACGCCGGGCGGCGCGGTCACTCCGTGGCGGCGGCCGGCGGTTCCGGGGCCTCCGCCAGCAGCCGGGCCAGCTCCCGGTGCCCCGACCGCTCGGCGTCGTCCAGGGGCGTCCCGCCCCAGCGGTCCACCGGCCGGGGGTCGACCCCTTTGGACAGGAGGTATTCCACGGTGTCCCGGTGCCCTTCGGCCGCGGCCAGGTGCAGGGCGGTGCGCCCGTCGTAGTCGGCGGCGCCGAGGGGGACGTTGCAGGCGGCCAGGCGGCGTATCTCGTTGACGTCGCCCCTGCTGGCGGCGAAGCACAGGCCCACGATGCCCTCGGTGACGCTCTGGTGGCGCTTGAGGCGGGGGTCCCGTTTGCCGGTCTCGGGGCCGCTGCCCGTGAGCAGGTCGTAGGTGTGGACGTTGTAGCGGTCGACCAGGCGCCGGCAGACCTCGATCCCCCGGACCGAATTCCCGTGGCCGTCCAGCCGGGGCGACCAGATGGCGATCCCCATCAGCTGGGGGACGACCAGCATCAGCGCGCCCGAGACGCCGCTCTTGGCCGGCAGGCCGATGGTGAAGGCGAACTCGCCCGAGAAGTCGTACATCCCGCAGGAGGACATCAACGACAGGCAGTGGCGCACCGTTTGCGCGGAGAACACCGGGTCCTCCGTCAGCGGGCAGACCCCGGCGTTGGCCAGGGAGGCCGCCGCGATCGCCAGTCGCTGCGCGTCGACCTCGATGGAACAGCACTGGATGTAGAACTCCAGGGTGGCCAGCAGATCGGTGCCGGGCGGGAAGGCGCCGCGTTCGCGCATCGAGTAGCCGAGGGCGAAGTTGCGGTCCGCCGTGCTGCGCTCGGACAGGTAGACGGAGTTGTTGAATCCCACGCTCCGTCCGCCGGCGAGGCGCTTCCAGGTCTCGGCGACGAAGTCGAAGCGGTCCGCGGCGTCCAGGCCGCGCTGGATGAGCGCGCAGCTCATGATGGCACCGGCGTTTATCATCGGGTTGTGCGGCAGCCCCGCCTTGTTGAACGTCAGCTCGTTGAAACCCTGGCCGCTGGGCTCCCTCCCCACGTGGCGGTGGACGGTGTCGGGCCCGTGCTCCTCCAGGGTGAGGCAGTAGCCGACGGTCTTGGAGACCGACTGAAGGCAGAAGTTCACGCCCGCGTCGCCGATGGAGAATCGCTGCCCGTCCACCGTGCACACCGAGATCGCGAACTGGTCCGGGGCCACCCGCGCGAGCTGCGGGATGTACGCGGCGACGCTGCCGCTCCGGTCGGCGCGGACCTCCTCGTAGATGCGCCGGAGGTCGGAGACCAGCGCCGGGAAGTCGGGGACCACGAGTTCCCCGCAGGCGGCCCGTTCGATGATGCCCCGGTTGTGCTGTGTGGCGGCGCCGAACTCCTCCGCGGTCAGCAGGAGCGGCCCGGTCGCCGGTGACTCGGGGCGGACACGGTTCAGATGGGCGACGGTCTCGGCGATCCTGGGGTCGTCGCGCAGGATGCCCGCCTCGTGCAGCATGCTCAGCAGCCGGTCGGGGGAGAGGCTGCCGGACGGGTCCTGGGCCAGACAGCCCAGGACGTCGGCGTCCGCCGTCCCGGTCCGGCCGGCGGCCCCGGGCGGCCGGGAGAGGGCCGGTGCGCGCTTCCCGCTCTTCGCAGCAGGCATAGAACCCCCTCCGGCCCCGGGCAACTCCACCGCACCGACGATTCCCGGCCGTCGACGGCGAAAACCAGCCGGATCGTGCTCCGGGCGTCCGGGCAGTGGTGCGGTTGCGAACACCGGTGCGTACTCCTTCCCCGTGCGCCGGGTGTCCTCGGCGCATCGCTCGAACAGTCTTCCCGAACGGCCTTTCCGGTCGGCGGCCCCGGGCCGGCGGCCCATGCCCGCGGTCAGGAGGGGCGCCGTCGCGCGGTGACATAGCTGAACGGCGCGGAGACCCCGGCGCTGTGGTAGCCGGCGGCCGTCAGCGCCAGGCCCAGGCGCGCCCGGGGCTTGAGGCCGAGATCCGCGGTGGCGTGCAGCGCGCCGAGCGCGAACTCGCCGCCGCAGCCCACGGCCGCGTAGCCGTCGGCGGGTTCGGCGATCTGGTAGTCGTCGTAGACGGTGAACAGGCGGCCGTATATGCCGACGAGGAACGTCCCCGCCTGCTCCTGCTCGGAGTCCTTGCGTGCCCAGCCGCCGTCCTTGAGGCAGGCGCGCAGCTTGTCGACGAAGACGGTGGTCATGAACCGGTCCAGATCGCCCTTGGGCTTGGGCGCCCTGAACGCGTGGTGCAGCAGCTGTCCCATGCGGAAGCTGGTGGTGAAGCCCATGGCGTAGGGGCCGTTGCGGAAGACCTTGGGATCCCGGCGCACGGTGATTCTGAGACCGGCGACGCCGGCCGAGTCCCCACCCAGATGCACCCGCCCGTTGTGCGCGAGCCCGACGATCACGGTCATGGCCGTCCCCTCCCCGGAGCCCCTTCTCAGCGCCCCCTTTCGATACTTCGCCGGGGGAAACGGGCGGAAACCGGGCAACGGCACCGGCCCCCTGTTCGGCCGGTGTCGCGAAACGGCCGGCGACCCACTGGCGCGTCCGAATTGCAGTGAGTGATGCATATGCCTACGCTTTTGTCCGTCTGCTGAATACGTCTGAATACGTCACCGAGGAGTGAGCCATGGGAAACCGGACGATCTCTCCTGACCGGACGCTGCCCTCCTTCGAGGAGGCCGAGGGCCTGGGGCCCGAGGACAGCCAGTTCGTACGCGACCTGGTGGCCGTACTGGAGAAACACGGGAACCTCGACCGCTTCGGCCTGTGCCTGCTGCACGACCACTTCCCCGTCTCCGCCGACGAGGTCCTGGTCGAGACCCACGACATCGCGGCGCGCACGCTGCGCATCCAGGTCGAGAAGGCCGCGACGACCGGCCACACCCGGCCCTCCCAGTGGCGGTTCGTCAAGACGGGCGGTGACGGCGAAGAGGCCGAGGGGCAGGTGTGCCAGGTGATTCTGCAGTGCACTCCGGTCAGCGGCTGTCCAGCCGAAAGGAACACGCTGTCGTGAGAACGCGCCAGGCGCCGCAGGGCCCCGGAGAGCGGCGCATGGCGTCGTGACGGGGGGCCCGTGGCGACGCTGTGCCGTGGTGCTGCTCGCCTGCCTCGTCTGCTGGGTGGGCGGGTGGCCCGCACGGGCACACGCGGCCGGGGCCCCGCGGGCCGACGACTGTCATACGGCACAGCTGGCCGACGCCCACGCGCAGGTCAAGCTGCAGATGGAGAACCACGCCCGCTCCGTCGCCGAGGCCAAGGGGACGATGACGGTACAGGTGCCGGCGGGCTGGAAGTACGCCGACCACCTGTTGCTGAGCGAGGATTCCGACCACTACCGGCGTGCGATGCGCTGTCTCCTTCGGGATCCGAAGACCATGAATCGCTCCCAGGAGTGGCGCACGCACAGCCCGCAGGTCACGGCCGGGGCGTCCTGGGTCAAGGTCAGCTACAAAACGCTCTTCTTGTTCAGCCAAGGTGGGGACTTTCGCGTCGGGCCGTGGGGGGTGGGCGTCCACAGCAAGAAATGGGACCTGGAGCTCATCGCCCCACCGGCGCTCCAGGGCGCCCACTGGGATCGCGTAGAGATCGACCTGGGCGGGCTCGGCGCCAAAAAGGTCGCTCCCATGCCGTCGAACGCGAGCAATGGGAGCATGGTGTGGACCGGGCTCGGCGCGTCCGCCGGGTCGCGCCCGATGGTGACGGTCCGGATGAAGCCGCCCTGGCAGCGGGGCTGGGCGGGCAGCGATGACGCCGCGACGTTGCTGGTCACCAACGCCGCCGGTGTGACCGCCTGGTGGTTGGGCACGTCGGTCGTTATCATCCTGGCGGCCCTGCGCGCCCGTCGTCAGCCCGCCGGGCCGGAGCTCACCGCCCTGGAACGGAACAGCGGCACCGCCTTGTGGCAATGGGGCGTGCTCAAGGCTGTCCTGGGCGTCATGGTCCTGCTGCTGTTCAAGGCGATCCTCGGCATCGTCAAGGTGCCCGGCCCCGAGCGCCCCAGCTGGACGGGCGACAGTGTGTTCATCGGCCTCCTGGCCGGCTGGCTGCTCGTTGTCACGGCCCGGCCGAGGAGGTCCTTCCTGGTGGCCTCGTCGGTCATCGCGGCGGCAGCGGGACTGGTGGCCATGGCACCGTCCCGGTTCGGGCTCCCCATGCAACTGTACGATGTCGATGGCCGGACCAAATCCGCCGGCTTTGCCGTGCTGGTGGCGCTGGCGGCGTCCGTGCAGTTGCTGTGGCTGGCGGGCTTCGTGCTGTGGGGCTGGACGCTCGCCCACAAAGGCGGGCTGCTCCGCCTGGAGGCGGCCCCCTGGCGGCTGCGCCGGCTCGGCCCCGTACTCGTCGTGGTCGTCGCCTTGTTCGTCACATGGGCGGCCTGGTTCGACGAGCACAAGTGGCAGCGGGCCACTTGGCTGATGGACCGCAAAGCCAGCGGCTACCACTCGGCCCATGTCTTCGAACTCGTGCATGACGCGGTCCGCTACGCGGCTCAGGTCCCGCTCTGGTACTACACCCACGTCTGGGTCCTGTCCGGTCTCGCGATCGTCGCCCTGCTCCGGGCCAGGGACCTCGCCCCCACCGTGCCCTACGCCAGCCCCGGCCCTCTCGACTGTCTTCTGCTCGCGGTGTTCTTCGCCATCGTGGTCGTCTGGCGCCAGGGCTCCTACGCCGGGATCCAGGCCTTCACCCCCCTCTGGTTCGTGCTCGGGATCGCCGCGCTCTACGGACTGCTCGCCGTCGGCCGACGGCGCTCGGTGCTCGCCCAGCACTTCGAGGGATGCGGCGACGGCTCTCCGCAACTGTGCGAGACCATCACCGAGGCCGAACGCAGCCACCTCATCGCCCGCGCCCGCCGGTTCCGTGAACTGACCGCCGCCCTGCGCGCCGGGGACCAGGGAGGAGCCGACGCGGTCCTGCACCGGCACGCGCTCGAGAAGGAGCTGAGCGGACTCCACCGATGGCGGCCGAGGATCAACGACACCGGCAGCGGTGTTGCACGGTTCCTGCTGCCGTCCCACGTCACCGTCGTCGACGTCGCCCTGAGCTGGGGGCCGCACGCCAAGTGGTGGGACAACGCCCGCCATTCCGCCGTCCTGGCGGCCGCCTTCGGCCTCCCCGGCAGTGTCCTCCTCGTTGGGCTGTTCTATGGACCCCAGGACCAGTGGATGCGCTGGGGGATGTACTTCTTCGGCGCTCCCGACGTGGTCTGGAGATTCGTCTACTGGGAGCTCGTGTGGGCCGGCGCGGGGCTCGTCCTCGGGGCGCTCTGGCGTCTGCTGCCGGGCCGCCGGGGTCCCGCCCGGGCCTTGAGCCTGGCCCTCGCCTACACCCTGCTCATCGGCCTGGGCGTCCTCGGCAATCTGATCACCGACCAGGACTTCGGCAACGTCGCCGTCGCCGTCTCCCTCATGCTCCTCGTGCTCACCCTCACCAGCCTGGCCATGGACGCCGACACCTTCCGTTCCGAACGGCGCTTCTGGCCCAACCGCGTGGGGCTGTTGCTGTCCATCTACCAGATCCGCGGCTTCTCCGCGCAGGTCGCCTACATCCTGATGCAGGTGGTCGCGGTGCTGACCATCCTCAAGTTCTTCGTCGAGGGCGGGGGCCCCTTCAAATAACAGCCCCCTCTTCAAATAACAGCCCCCTCACATGGTCCAGCCGTAGGGCGTCGACTCCCTGGGGGAGGGAGCGGCGCCCCTGGCCTCCACGTCCCGCTCCGCCGTCCGCAGGAGCTTGCCGCCGAGGTCGCGAAGGGCGCGGGCCGCGGCGAACTCGTCGCCGATCTCCGGCACGTCCCGGTCGCCGGGGGCGCACTGGGCGGTGCCCGTGCCGGTCAGGGAGGACGTGCCCGTCTCCAGGACCGCTCGCGCCGTCGTCCTTCCGTCGTCCTCGAAGAGATGGAGGCGGACCTCCCAGTCGGCTGTGTGCGGCATGGTCGCTCCTCGGTCTAGGGTCCCGCCGGCGTCCGGAAGACGCCCGTGGCGCTCAGCGCGTCAGCTGCGCGTCCTCGTGCATGACCTCCCTGATGTCGTCACTGGCCTTGCTCAGCAACTGCTCGGCGAGGTTGTTGAGGGCACGGGCGGCCGCGACCTCCTCGCCGACGCGCTGCTGGCGGCGGTCGTCCGGATTGCGGTTGGCGACGCCCTGGGCGCTCAGCCCGGAGCCGTCGTGCAGCCGGAGCCGGACATCCGCCTGGGTGGTGGCGTCGATCTCCCGGAACTGCATGTCGATGGCGCAGTCGACGATCTTCTCCATGGTGCTCACCTGCCGTTTGACGAAGATTCAGCCCGCCGGGGCGGGCGGTGCCGCCAGATGCCCGGTGAACCACTCGCGGGCGAGGTCCGCCACGGCGTCCAGGGTCCCGGGCTCCTCGAAGAGATGGGTGGCGCCCGGCACGACGGCCAGGCGGTTCTCGCAGCGGAGCGCGGCCGCCGCCTGCCGGTTGAGGTCGAGGACCGTCTCGTCCCGGCCGCCGACGATGAGCAGCGTCGGCGCGGTGACCTCGGCCAGCCGGTCGCTCCCGGCCAGGTCGGGGCGGCCGCCCCGGGACACCACGGCGGCGATGTCCGCGCCCTCGCCCCGCGCGTGCTCCTCCGCCGCGTCGGCGGCGGCCAGCAGGGCGGCGGCCGCGCCCGTGCTCGCGCCGAAGTAGCAGACGGGCAGGGCCGTCCGGCGCCGCAGCCAGTGGGTCACCTCGGTCAGCCGCCCGGCCAGCGGCCCGACGGCGAAGACGTTCGCCCGGTCGGCCTCCTCCTGCGGGGTGAGGAGGTCGAACAGGAGGGTGCCCAGCCCCGCCTCGCCCAGCGCCGCGGCCACCGCGCGGTTGCGGGGGCTGAAGCGGCTGCTGCCGCTGCCGTGGGCGAAGACGACGACGCCGGGGGCTCCGGCGGGCACGTCCAGATCACCGGGCAGACGGACGCGGCCGCCCTCCACCGGCACTTCGACGGGGCCGGAAGGCGCGGCCGGGTCCGGCCTCGGGCAGTCCCCGGCACCGGTCTCCCGGGCGTTCCTGTGCAGCAGGTCGACGACCTCCTCGTCGGCGGTCTGGGAGAAGTCGCGGTACCACTCGCCCACGGCGGAGAAGAGGGGCGGCGTGCTCAGACAGATCAGCTCGTCCACCTCGGGGCCGATCCGCTCGGCCGCGTCCGGGGGCGCGACGGGCACGGCGAGCACGACCCTGGCCGCCCCCTCGGCCCTGGCCACCCGGCAGGCAGCCGACGCGGAGGCGCCGGTGGCGATGCCGTCGTCGACCACGATCACGGTCCGGCCCGTCAGCGGGATCCGCGGCCGCCCGCCCCGGAAGCGCTCCGCCTGCCGGGCCAGCTCCGCCTCCTCGGCGCGCTGCACCTCGGCGAGGTCGTCCTCGTCGACCCGGCTCATCCGCATGATGTCCTCGGAGATGACGCGTATCCCGCCCTCGCCGATCGCGCCGAACCCCAGCTCCCGGTGGTAGGGGACGCCGAGCTTCCGCACGAGGATCACATCCAGCGGGGCGCCGAGCGCGTGGGCGACCTCGAAGGCGACCGGGACCCCGCCGCGCGGCAGGCCCAGCACCACCGGGCCGGCGTCGCGGAGGTCCTCCAGCCGGGCGGCCAGGCGCCGGCCCGCGTCCACTCGGTCGTCGAATCGCATGGGTACACCTCTGGCCCCCGGCGTCCGGGACCGGGAGGCCCAGGACGGCCCGGGAGCGGCCGTCATGCCGTAATCCCAATATGACCGGATCAGGGGTGATAGTCCATGTGGCGCCGCCCTGGTCTAGTCCTCCAGGGCCGCCCGGATCCGGGCCGCCACCTCCGCCGCCTCGCCTTCCGACGCGTAGCGCCCGCGCGGCCAGAAGAAGCCGCGCAGACCGTCCTTGCGATTGCGCGGCACCACATGCACATGGAAGTGCGGCACGGACTGGCTGACCCGGTTGTTCGCCGCCACGAACGACCCGGCCGCGCCCATGGCGCGCTCCACCGCGCCCGCGATCCGCTGGACCCGGGTGAAGAACGGGCCGATCTCCTCCGGCAGCAGATCGGTGAGCGTCCCGGCGTGCCGCCGGGGCACGACGAGCACATGGCCGGGGAAGAGCGGACGCGCGTCGAGGAACGCCACCGCCGTCCCGTCCGCGAGGACCCGGTGCCCGTCGGCCTCGCCGGCCGCGATCGCGCAGAAGAGGCATTCCACGCCGACAAGTGAACTACGCGCGCCGCCCCGGGGCAGGGATCAGCCATGCCCCTCCTCGTCGGAACCTCGGGATGGCAGTACAAGGACTGGCGCGGCGACCTCTACCCCGCCGATGTACCGCAACGCCTGTGGCTGGAGGAGTACGCGGGGCACTTCGCCACCGTCGAGAACAACAACGCCTTCTACCGGCTGCCCACGCCGGAGACCTTCGCGAACTGGCGCGACCGTCTCCCCAAGGGGTTCGTCATGGCCGTCAAGGCCAGCCGCTACCTCACCCACATCAAGCGGCTGCGCGACCCCGAGGAGCCCGTGGACCGGCTGATGCGGCACGCCGCCGGGCTGGGGGACCGGCTGGGGCCCGTGCTGCTCCAGCTCCCGCCCACGCTGCGGGGCGACGCCGCCGCCCTGGACACCGTCCTCGGCTGCTTCCCGGCGGGCACCCGTGTGGCCGTGGAGCCCCGGCACGACAGCTGGTGGACGGACGACGTCCGCGCCGTGCTCAAGGAACACGGCGCGGCGCTGTGCTGGGCCGACCACGACTCGCGGCCGGTGACCCCGCTGTGGCGCACGGCGGACTGGGGGTACGTCCGGTTCCACGTCGGCGCGGCCGAGCCGTGGCCCCGCTACGGGCGGCAGGCGCTGGCGAGCTGGGCCGGGCGGATCGCCGACACCTGGCCCGGCCGGTCGGATGTGTACTGCTACTTCAACAACGACCCCGGCGGCGCCGCCGTCCACGACGCGGCCGCCTTCGCCCGGGCCGCCGCCCGGCTGGGCCGCACGGTGAGCCGCACCCCGGCCGTGTCCCCCTGAGCGCCTTGATCCCCCCGAGTGCTTTGATCCCCCGAGCGCTTTGTAGGAATCGCACAGGCAGGCCCCCACAGCGCTGACAAAGGCACCGGGGCCGGGAACGCACCGTGATCGGTGAGGATGAGCGGGTGCCCGAAACCCTGAACCCAGCGGACCCCGGCTTCGCACACGACCCGTACCCGTACTACGCGCGGCTGCGCGCCCGGGGACCCGTGGCGCGGGTGGCCCTCGCCAACGGCACGCACGCCTGGCTCGTCACCGGCTACGACCGGGCGCGGGAGGTCCTCGCCGACCCCCGTTTCTCCAATGTGCCGCCGCCCCGCGCGGGCCGCCCCAAGCCGGACTCCCCGGCCCAGCGGGCCCGGGCCTGCCTCGCCCGCCACATGCTCAACTCCGACGCCCCCGACCACCTCCGGCTGCGCCGGCTGACCACGGCCGCGTTCACCCCGCGCCGCGTGGACGCGCTGCGCCCGAGGATCGAGCGGCTGACCGACGGCCTGGTCGCCGAGGTGTCCGGGCTGCTCGCGCGCGAGGGGACCGCCGATCTGGTGGACTCCTTCGCCTTCCCGCTGCCCGTGCTGGTGATCGGCGAGGTGCTGGGTGTGCCCGAGGCCGACCGGGCTTCCTTGCGGGAGTGGACCTACCGGGTCGGCTCGCCCGCCGACACCCTGGAACGGGGCGCGACCGACGAGGCGTGGGCCGCGCTCCACGCGTACTTCACCGCGTTGATCGCGCACAAGCGCCGCTCCCCGGGCGACGACCTCTTCAGCGCGCTGGTGCACGACGCGAGCGAGGGCGGCCTCGACGACGGCGAGCTGCTCGCCATGGCGTTCCTGCTGCTCTTCGCGGGCTACGAGACGACCATGAACCTGCTGGCCTCCGCGTCGCTGCTGCTGCTCACCCACCCCGGGGAGCTCGCCGCCGCCCGGGAGGGCGGCGAGGCGCGCTGGGCCGCCGTCGTCGAGGAGACCCTGCGTCATGCCAGCCCCCTGGAGGGCACGACCTGGCGGCGTACGACGGAGCCCGTCGACCTCGGCGGGGGAGCGGTGATACCGGCGGAGGAGTCCGTCCTCGTCGTGCTCGCGGCGGCGGGCCGCGACCCGGAGCGCTTTCCCGACCCGGACGCCTTCCGGCCCGCCCGCTACCTCACGGGCCCGGCGGCGGACGGTGGCGCGGAACGGACCGCCCCGCACCTCGCCTTCGGCCACGGACCGCACTTCTGCCTCGGCTCCCGCCTGGCCCGGATGGAGGCGGCGATCGCCCTGCCGCGCCTCTTCGGCGCGCTCCCCGCCCTGGCCCCGGCCACCGAACCGGAACGGCTGCCGTACCGCCCTGGGCTCCTGGTGCGCGGCCCGCGCGAACTCCCCGTCACCGCCGTCGCCCCCGTCACCTCCGCCGCCCGGCGTTGAGGCCCCCTGCCCCTTAGCGCCAACGCCCAATCCCCGGGCGGGCGTTGTTCATCAGGACGGGTGGCCGGCGCCGGGATGCCTTGCCGGTCACCCTCCGTGTCCGAGACGCTGCGGTCGGTAAGTATGCCCGTCGTGTCGCGGGCTCCCACGGGGCGCCGGACCGACGCGCTCCGGTGACCCGTGCCCGTATCGAGCCCGTCGGCAGGTGACCCATGCGAGCCGTCCGGTCCGCCCTGGCCGCCCTGGTGGCGGCCGTCCTCGTCACGGCGTCCGCCGTGGCCGCGCCCGCAGCCGTCCGGACCGCCGCCACCGGCCCGCACGGCACCACGATCGAGGTCGCGCCGGGCGTACGGCTCCGGGCGGAGGTGTACGGGCCCGCTGGCCGCGGCCCGCACCCGCTGGTCGTGATGCCGGCCTCCTTCCCGGAACCCGCCGCCCCCCAGGGCCCGGCGGCCCGGCGCCTGGCCGCCGCCGGGTACGTCGTCGTCGGCTACCGGCCGCGCGGCCTGCCCGGCTCGGGCGGCGCGTTCGGCATGGCCGGGCCGGAGGACGTCGCCGACGCCTCCGCGGTGATCTCCTGGGCGCTCGCCCGCACCCCGGCCGACGCACGGCGGGTGGGCCTGTACGGCACGGCGTACGGAGCCGGCATCGGTCTGCTGGCGGCCTCCGCCGACCGGCGGGTGCGCGCGGTGGCCGCCCTCGGGGGCTGGGTGGACCTCCTCGACGGGCTCTACGGCGGTGGCACCAGGCGGCGCGCCCACCCCCTCTTCCAGGCCGCGGCCCGGCCCGGGGTGGTCCGGCCGAGCCCGGAAGTGCGCCGGGCCCTGCGGGAGTACGCGGAGCACCCCGAACCCACGCCCGCCTTCCGCTCCTTCGCCCGTGCCCGTTCGCCGATGACCCACCTGGACCGGCTCAACGCCCACGCCCCCGCCGTCCTGCTGGCCCACACCTGGTCCCAGGCCGTCGAGTCCCCCAACCAGAACGGGCGGTACTTCAGCCGCCTCCGCACGGCCAAGCGCCTGGAGTACCGGCGGGACGACCACGCCACGCAAGCGCCGCAGGCGAGCGCGGAGCGCTGGTTCGACCGCCACCTGCGGGGCCGGCCCGGCGGCGCCGGCACCGAGCCGCCCGTCTTCCTGGAGGCCCGGGGGCGGCCCCCCGGCCACCCCGGGGAGCACTACGACGACCTGTGGGCGACCGCCTCCGGCAACCACGTCCCCCGGCTGGAGCCGCGAACGGGCTCCGACCCCGTGATCGCCACCGGCGCGGCCCCCGCCGCGCACATCGACGCCGCGCACGCCGGCGCCCTGCCTCCGGCCCGCGGCACCGCCGCCGTCTGGTGGACGTCCCCCGGCCGCCGCCCCCGGCGCCTGCGGGGCATCCCCGCCCTGCGCACCCGGGTGACCCCCTCGGCGGCGGAGGGAACCCTCGTCGCGAGCCTCTACGACCTGGACCCCATGGACCCCGCCGGCGCCGGCGCGCTCGTCACCCACGCCCCGTACTCCTTCTCCCACCGCGCCCCCGGGACCCCCTTCGACGCGTCCTTCGACCTCTTCGCCACCGTCTACGACCTGCCCGCCGGGCACCGGCTCGCCCTCGTCGTCACCGGCGCCGACCCGCTGTACGTGGCGCGCAACCCGCCCGGGGCCACCCTCACCCTCCACTCCGCCGGGACCGGGCTGGCCCTGCCCGTCCGCTGACCGCCCCGCCCGGCCCCGCGCCGTCCGAACGGGCGACGCGAATCGCGCGCGGGCGGGGGCTGCCGGAAGGTAGGGGGTGTGAAGGCCACCCAGCCCCCTGACGACCACGTCATCGTGCTCTTCGGCGCTACCGGCGATCTGGCCCGGCGCAAACTGATCCCAGGCCTCTTCCGTCTCGCCGTAGCGGGCCTCATGCCCCGCGCCTACCGCATCGTGGGCTCCGCGCCCGCCTCGGACGCGCTCACCGAAGAGGGCTTCCGGGCGCGCGCCCGGGACGCCGTCGCCGAGTTCTGCGCCGACGGGCCCGTCGGCGAGGACTGGGAGGCCTTCGAACGCACCCTGAGCTTCGGCGCCGCGGACCCCGGGGACACCCGGCCGCTGCTCGACGCCGTCCGCGCGGCCGAACGCGACCTCGGCGGCAGCCCCCGCCGCCTCCACCACCTGGCCGTACCGCCCGGCGCCTTCGCCTCCGTCGTCGAGGAACTCGGCCGCACCGGACTCGCCAACGGCGCCCGGGTCATCGTCGAGAAACCCTTCGGCACCGACCTCGCCTCCGCGCGCGCCCTCAACGACACCCTCCACACCGTCTTCGAGGAGGAACGGGTCTTCCGCATCGACCACTTCCTCGGCAAGGAGTCCGTCGACAACATCCTCGCCCTCCGCTTCGCCAACGGCCTCTTCGAACCC
Source organism: Streptomyces sp. NPDC001678 (assembly GCF_042892945.1). Taxonomy (NCBI): domain Bacteria; kingdom Bacillati; phylum Actinomycetota; class Actinomycetes; order Kitasatosporales; family Streptomycetaceae; genus Streptomyces; species Streptomyces sp. NPDC001678. The sequence goes on from NZ_JBIAUP010000009.1 coordinate 159,388, forward strand.
ATCTGGAACCGCGACCACATCAGCCATGTCCAGATCGACGTACCCGAGACGATCGGCATCGAGGGCCGCGCCGGGTTCTTCGAACAGACCGGTACCTTCCGCGACATGGTCGTCACCCACCTCTTCCAGGTGCTCGGCTTCGTCGCCATGGACCCGCCCGTCGACCTCGGCGCGAAGGCCCTGCGGGACGAGAAGGACAAGGTCTTCCAGGCCATGCGACCGCTCGACCCCCGCCGGGCCGTGCGCGGCCAGTACGACGGCTACCGCGCCGAGCCCGGCGTCGACCCGAGCTCCGGCACCGAGACCTTCATCGCCCTCCGTGCCGAGATCGACAACTGGCGCTGGGCCGGCGTCCCCTTCTACCTGCGCTCCGGCAAGTCGCTCGCCCGAAGGCGGCAGGTCGTCACCCTCCACTTCAAGGAACCCCCGCTGCGGATGTTCCCCGAGGTGCGGCACCCGGTCGAAACCTGCGCCAACGCCATGGTCGTCGACTTCGACGACCCCGGCTGGATCGCCGCCCGCTTCCTCGTCAAAGAGCCCGGCCCCAGCATGCGGCTCGGCCCGGCCAGCATGACGTTCCGCTACGCCGACTCCGTCCGGCAGCGCAGCGGCCTGGAGGGCTACGAACGGCTCATCCTGGACGCCATGCTCGGCGACCAGGCCCTCTTCACCCGCTCCGACGGCATCGAACGGCTCTGGGAGGTCTCCGCCCCCCTGCTGGAGGCGCCCGGGGAGGTGCTCCCGTACCCGCCCGGCTCCTGGGGGCCGGACGCCATCCACGACCTGATCGCCCCGCACCACTGGTACCTCCCGGATGACACCGACGGCGGCGGGGAAGGCACCACACCATGACCCGCCTCGGCCTGCCCGACACCGTCCGCGCCTGCCTGTTCGACATGGACGGCGTCCTCACCCGCACCGCCACCGTCCACGAGGCGGCCTGGAAGGAGACCTTCGACGCCTTCCTGCGCCGCCGCGACGGAGCGGCCTTCCGGCCCTTCGACCACACCGACTACGACCGCTACGTCGACGGCATGCCCCGCGCCGACGGCGTCCGCTCCTTCCTCGCCTCACGCGGCATCCACCTCCCCGAGGGCGCCGACGACGACCCGCCCGGCCTCGACACCGTGCGGGGGCTCGGCGACCGCAAGAACGCCCTCGTCCTTACGAAGATCAAGGAGCTGGGCGTCGAGGCCTTCCCCGGATCGGTCCGCTACGCCCGCGCCGCCCGGGACGCCGGACTGCGCCGCGCCGTGGTCTCCTCCAGCGCCAACTGCCAAGCCGTACTGGCCGCCGCGGGCATCGAGGACCTCTTCGAGGTACGGATCGACGGGATCGTCGCCGCCGAACGGCACCTGCCGGGCAAGCCCCACCCCGACACCTTCCTCGCCGCCGCCCACGACCTCGGCACGCCCCCCGGGGCGGCCGCCGTCTTCGAGGACGCCCTGGCGGGCATGGAGGCCGGCCGGGCCGGCGGCTTCGGTTTCGTCGTCGGCGTGAACCGGGCCGACCAGGCCGGGGAACTGCGCGAACACGGCGCCGACGTCGTCGTCGACGACCTCGCGGAACTGCTGGGGGAGGCCCCGTGATCACCCATCCGTCCTATATGGTCGAACCTTGGTGCCTGCGCGAGACCGAGCTCTCCATGGACGTGCTCTCCCAGAGCGAATCGGTCTTCGCCCTCTCCAACGGCCACGTCGGCTGGCGGGGCAATCTCGACGAGGGCGAGCCGCACGGCCTGCCCGGCTCCTACCTCAACGGCGTCTTCGAGTTCCGGCCGCTGCCCTACGCCGAGGCGGGCTACGGCTATCCGGAGTCCGGCCAGACCATCATCAACGTCACCAACGGCAAACTCGTCCGGCTCCTCGTCGACGACGAGCCCTTCGACCTGCGCTACGGGAAGTGCCACAAGCACGAGCGGCTGCTCGACTTCCGGACCGGGCTGCTCCACCGCACCGCCGAGTGGACCTCGCCCAGCGGCCGCAGCGTACGCGTCCGCTCCACCCGGCTGGTGTCCTTCACCCAGCGCGCGGTGGCGGCCATCTCCTACGAGATCGAGCCCCTCGACGACGAGATGCGGATCGTCGTCCAGTCCGAGCTCGTCGCCAACGAACAACTGCCCCACGCCGAGGGCGACCCACGCGCCGCCGCCGTCCTGGAGACCCCACTGGTCGCCGAGGAGCACCACGCCCACGCTGCGCGCATCCGGCTGCTGCACCGCACCGCCCGCAGCGGTCTGCGGGTCGGTGTGGCCGCCGCGCACTTCGTCAGCGGCGCCAAGGCCGAGACCGCGTCGGAGAGCATCGAGGACCTCGGTCGCTTCACCGTCACCTCACGGCTGCGGCCGGGCCAGAAGCTGTGCGTGGAGAAGATCGTCGCCCACGGCTGGTCCGCGGTGCGCTCGGCGCCCGCCGTGCGCGACCAGGTCGACGCCGCCCTTGCCGCCGCCACCAGCACCGGCTGGGCGGGCCTGGCCGCTGAACAGCGCGCCTACCTCGACGAGTTCTGGGCGGGCTCCGACGTCGAGGTGGACGGTGACGCCGAGATCCAGCAGGCCGTCCGCTTCGCCCTCTTCCACGTCCTCCAGGCCGGCGCCCGCGGCGAGGCCCGCGCCCTGCCCGCCAAGGGACTGACCGGCCCCGGCTACGACGGCCACTGCTTCTGGGACACCGAGACCTTCGTGCTGCCCGCGCTCACCTACACCGCGCCCCAGGCCGTGGAACAGGCCCTGCGCTGGCGGTACAACACCATGCCCGAGGCCCAGGAACGGGCCCGGCAGCTGGGCCTGGCGGGTTCGGCCTTCCCCTGGCGGACCATCAACGGCAGCGAGTGCTCCGGCTACTGGCCGGCCGGCACCGCCGCCTTCCACATCAACGCCGACATCGCCGACGCCGTCGTCCGCTACATCCGCGCCACCTGCGACGACGCCTTCGAACGCGAGGTGGGGCTGCCCCTGCTGGTGGAGACCGCCCGGCTGTGGCGCTCCCTGGGCCACCACGACCACCACGGCGACTTCCACATCGACGGGGTGACCGGGCCGGACGAGTACAGCGCCATCGCGGACGACAACGTCTATACGAACCTGATGGCCCAGCACAATCTGCGGGAGGCCGCGGCCGCCGCCGAACGCCACCCCGACCTCGCCTCGGCCCTGGGCGTGGACGACGAGGAGACCGCCGCCTGGCGGGACGCGGCCTCCCGGATGACCCTGCCCTACAACGCGGAGCTGGAGGTGCACGAACAGTCCGAGGGCTTCACCCGCCACCAGCTCTGGGACTTCGCCCGCACCCACGCCGACCGGTACCCGCTGCTGCTGAACTTCCCCTACTTCGACCTCTACCGCAAACAGGTCGTCAAGCAGGCCGACCTCGTCCTCGCCATGTGCCTGCGCGGGGACGCCTTCACCCCGGAGGAGAAGGCCCGCAACTTCGCCTACTACGAGCAGCTGACCGTGCGCGACTCCTCGCTGTCCGCCTGCGGGCAGGCCGTGATGGCCGCCGAGGTCGGCCATATGCGGCTCGCCTACGACTATGTGGGCGAGGCCGCGATGATGGACCTCTCCGACCTGGAGGGCAACACCCGCGACGGCATCCACATCGCCTCCCTCGCGGGCACCTGGTTCGCCCTCGTCATCGGCTTCGGCGGGATGCGCGAGGACGACGGGCTCATCGCCTTCAATCCCCGGCTGCCGGAACAACTGGGCCGCCTCGCCTTCACCGTCCAGTTCCGGCAGCGCCGGGTGCGGGTGGAGATCACCGGGACCACCGCCACGTACACCCTGCTGGACGGCGACAGCCTCGACATCCGCCACTGCGGCGAGCGCATGACCCTGGTCTCCGCCTCCCCGGAGTCCCGCCAGATCCCGCCCATCCCCACCGGCCCCGCCCCCGAGCAGCCGTCCGGCCGCGCCCCGGCCCGCCGGGGCCGCGCGACCGGCCACCCGGAGGGGGAGGGCGCGCGCTAGCCGGGCGCTCGGGCGGGAGTGCTCTCGGGCCCCCTCGGTCACCGCTCCCCGCCCGTGGCGCTGCGCCAGCCGTAGCCCGTGCTGCGGAGGCGGCGTTGGACGCGGTGGAGTCTGGGGTGACGGTCGCGTTGCTCGCGGGCGGCGCGGTCGAGTTCCTCGGCCAGTCGCTCGGTCCGTTTCTCCACGTCGAGCTCGTCCAGGATCCGGTCCACCTCCGCCAGCAGCGCCCCGTGGAGCTGCCACTGGCCCGGGTGCCGCCGGACGCCCTGGAGGAGCAGCTCGGCGGCGCGGTCGCGGCTCGCGCGGCCGGCGGCCAGTCCGGCGACGAGCCGGGACTCGGCCTCCTCGGCGTTGGCGCTCACCTGGGTGGTGATCAGGACGGCGAAGCTCTCCACCGCGCGGGCGAGGTGGATGAACACCTCCCGCATCGCCTCCGCCACATCGGGGGCGAACAGGGGTGCACCGGTGCGCTCCTTGGCGAGGTCGGTGAGGGTGCGGCAGATGACCCGCAGGACGACGGCGGCGATCTCCAGGGCGTCGAGGCCGGTGCGCAGTACGACCCGGTGGAGCAGGCCCTCCCTGACCCGGGGATTGAAGCGCAGGCTGTCCTCGGCCTGCCGCAGCGATGCGTCCACCTGCACGATCTCGTGGTCCAGGCGGCGCGCCTCGTGGAGCCGGGCCGCCGCCTCCACGACCGGGGTGTGGCCGCCGAGTTCCTCGCCGACCCGCCGCAGGAGCCGTCCCATCCGGCGGGACAGGTGCTCGATGGCCTCGCTGGCGGGCTGCACCCACACCGGGGGGACGAACAGGATGTCGAACAACAGTCCGACGACGGCGCCGATGAGCGTCTCCAGGACCCGGTCCCAGGCGGTGTAGCCCACCCGGGTCACCCCGAGGACCAGCATGGCGCTGATCGCCACCTCCGGCACGAATTCGCCCGCGCGGACGAACCGGCCGATGATCAGCGAGGCCAGGATGATCAGCCCCAGGCTCCACCACGTCAGGCCCACGACGACGCTGAAGCCGATGGCGATCAGCACGCCCGCCACCACGGAGTTCACCCTGCGGATGCCGGTGGTGAGGGTGGAGTAGAGGGTGACCTGCACCACGAGGATCGCGGTGAGCGGGGCGGTGAGCGGCGCCGGCTCGCTGCTCAGCTGGAGGGCCACCACATAGGAGATCACCGCCGCCAGCGTGGAGCGGACCGCCTGGACGACGGCGGGCTCCCGGTGACGTCGCACGAGGGTCGTCAGGGGGTCGGTGAGGTCGGGCAGCACGCTGTGCCTCTTCCCGCCGCCGCGTCCCCGGGTGTCCTCGGGAGCTGTTTCAATCACCTGTATGGGTGATCACATGGTGGTACGCGTGTTCATGGGGCCGGAAGGCGAAGGCGGCAATCCGCTCGCGATCGTCGAGGACGGCCCCGGGGTTCCCCCGGAGTCCCGGCAGGGGCTCGCGGCGGAACTGGGCTTCAGTGAGACCGCGTTCGTCGACGACCCAGCAACCGGCCGTGTCGACATCCGGACGCCCAGCGCCCCGCTGCCGTTCGCGGGGCATCCGCTGGTCGGCGTCGCGTGGTGGCTGCGGCGGCGGGGACGAGCGGTGGACGTGCTGCGGCCACCGGCGGGGGAAGTGCCCACGTGGCAGGAGGGGGAGACGACCTGGATCCGGGCCCGGGCCGGATGGGCGGCCGGGCGGCGCACCCAGCGGTTCGCCTCGGTCGCCGAGGTGGACGCGCTGCCCGCGCCGCCGCCGGGGGAGGGCTGGCTGTACGCCTGGGCCTGGGAGGACGAGACGGCGGGGCGGGTACGGGCCCGGGGCTTCCCCCGGCGCGGCGACGGGATCGTCGAGGACGAGGCCACCGGTGCCGCCGCCCTGACCCTCACCGCCGAGCTCGGACGGGACCTCGTCGTCCGGCAGGGCGTGGGCTCCGTGATCCTGACGCGCTGTCACGGGGACGGCACCGTGGACCTCGGCGGCCGGGTGGGCGTCCACTGACGGCCGGCGGGATCGGAGCCGGCGGGCCCGGAGCGGGCGGGGTCAGAGCCGGCAGTGCCGGGACGCCGGCGCGCGGTGGGCGGTGACGGCGCGGTCGAGGTTGGTCGCGGCGCTGATGAGCGCGAGGTGGGTGAAGGCCTGGGGGAAGTTGCCCAGGGCCTCGCCCGCCGCGCCGATCTCCTCCGCGTACAGGCCCAGGTGGTTGGCGTGGGTGATCATCTTCTCGAAGATGTACCGCGCCTCGCCGACCCGCCCGGCCCGGGCCAGCGCCTCGACGTACCAGAAGGAGCAGAGGTTGAACGTCCCCTCCCGGTCGTTGAACCCGTCGGTGCCGTCGGTCCGGTAGCGGTGGACGAGGCTGTCGCTGACCAGCTCGTCCTCCAGCCGCCGGACCGTGGACAGGAACCGCGGGTCGGACGGGCCGGCGAACTTCACCAGCGGCATGATCAGCAGGGACGCGTCCAGCGTGCGGCTCTCGGCGTACTGGACGTACGCGCTGAGCTCCGGCGACCAGCACTCCTCCTGGACGTAGCGGTAGGCCGACGCGGCGGCGTCGCGCCAGCGCTCCACCGGGGCGGGCATACCGCGGTGGCGGGCGATGCGCATGGCGCGTTCGAAGGCGACCCAGGTCATCAGCGCCGAGTAGGTGAAGCGCCGGCGGCCGCCGCGCGTCTCCCAGATCCCGTCGTCCGGATCCTCCCAGTGCTTCTCCAGCCATTCGAGCTGACGGCTCAGCGCCTCCCACAGCTCGTAGGAGATGGGCTCGCCGTACTTGTTGTAGAGGTAGACCGAGTCCATCAGCTCGCCGTGGATGTCGAGTTGGAGCTGGTCCGCCGCGGCGTTGCCGATGCGCACCGGGCGGGAGCCGCGGTACCCGGCGAGGTGGTCGAGCACGGTCTCGGGCAGCTCGGAGCGGCCGTCGATGCCGTAGAGCACCTGGAGCCCGGCGCCCGGTGGCACCTCCATGCAGCGGTGGTGGAGCCAGTCGATGAACGCCGCCGCCTCCTCCGTGAACCCCAGCCGCATCAGCGCGTAGAGGGTGAACGCGGCGTCGCGGACCCAGGTGTAGCGGTAGTCCCAGTTGCGGCCCCCACCCACGAACTCGGGCAGCGAGGTGGTGGGCGCGGCGACGAGGGCGCCGGTGGGCTGGTGGACGAGGAGCTTGAGCACGAGCGCGGAGCGCTCGACCGCCTCCCGGTAGCGGCCCTGGTAGGTGGAGCGGCGCAGCCAGCCGTCCCAGTAGCGCAGGGTGTCGTCGAGCAGCCGGGACGCCTCGCCGCGGGCGAACGGGCGGGTCTCGCCGCCCCACTGGGCCGCGAGCTCCAGCGTCCGGCCCGGCTCCAGTACGACGGTGGCCACGGCGGCGTCCCCCTCGGCGCGCAGCGGCACGGACGAGCGCAGCACCAGCGTGCCGGCCGGGCTCGTGAAGACGGCGCCGACGCCCTCGACCACCTCGACCGTGTGCGGGGCGCGGGCGTAGTCGAACGCCGGCCGGCACTCCACCTCGATCGTGGCGCTCCCGCGCACCATCCGTACCTGGCGGACGATCTGCCGGACGCCGCTCGCCGGGCAGGACGGATGGTCCGGCACCATGAAGTCGTACAGCTCCGCGACCGCGGCCTCGGCGAGGAAGCGGGTCAGCAGGACATTGGAGTCCGGCAGGTACATCTGCTTGGTGCGCTCCACGTCGCGCACCCGGACCGAGAACGAGCCGCCGCGCTCGGTGTCGAGGAGCGCGCCGAAGACCGAGGGCGCGTCGAAACGGGGCAGACAGCACCAGTCGATGGTGCCGTCGACGCCCACCAGCGCGACGGTGTGGAGATCGCCGATGACGCCGTGGTCCTCGATGGGCGGCGCGACGGTCTGCCGTGGCCCGATGTCGTGTTTCATGACCGACCCTCCTCGGCGGAGGCGCGACACCACCCGTTATACCTCCGGTGGCGCGGGCGCGACAGCGCGCGGAGCGGCGTCGGCCGTCGTTCAGGCGTCGGGGTGCGAGCCCAGCTGGAGCCTCACCTCCAGCTCGTGCTCGCCCGGCACCGTGCCGTGGTCCTCCACCCCGAAGACCACGCCGAGCTCCTCCTTGACCTGGCGCACCGGGTCGGCGGCGCCGAAGAGGTCGACGGTGACGGGCGCGGCCAGCCGGGCCGGTGCGACGGCGCGCGGGGTGGCACGGGTCCGCGCGTCGACGACCATGCACCACACCGTGGCGCCGCCCTTGGCCGCCGCGCCGGCCGACGCCTTCTCCTCCGGACCGCTGACCTCGGGGAACGCCGCTTCCAGGGCACCGAACACGGTGCTCGCGTCCTCCTGGCCGCAGCCGGTGAGATGAACGCTGACATGGTCCGCCGTCTCGAGGCCGCTCATCACCCGGTGCTCCTCTGCCCTCTGCTCATCCGTGGTCCGACCGTACGAGAGGGCGGGCCGCGCCGCCCGGCGGCGGGGGCCATCCGGACGGCCACCCCCCACACATCAAAGGATTCCTTTGATCTAATGACGGAATTCTTTATTCGACTTATGGAGTGAAGCTCGGTAGCGTCGTTGATGTTGGCTTTTCCCGACCCGTCAGAGGCGGTGTTTCCGTTGGTGGGCGAGCGCCGAGTGGCGACTCCTTGGAAGTTCATGGCCGCTACCGCGATCCTGTGGGGCTCGGCCTTCCCGGCGATCCGTGTCGCGCTCGACGGCTACGAGCCGACCGCCATGGCCGTGCTGCGGCTGGCCGTCGCCGTCGTCCTCCTGCTGCCGTTCGTCTTCACGGGCCGGATCAGCAGGCTGCGCCGCGGCGACGCGCTGCGGATGGCGGGCTTCGGGCTCACCGGCATGACCGCCTATCAGCTGCTGCTCTACGCCGGTGAACGGCACGTCGAGGGCGGCACGGCCGCCATGCTCGTCGCCACCTCCCCGGTGTTCGCCACCGTCCTGGGCATGCTCGTGCTGCGCGAGCGGCCCGGCGCCTGGGGCGTCGGCGGGCTCCTCGTCGCGCTGACCGGTGCTCTGGTGGTCGCCTTGTCGGGCGGCGGCGGGGGCGGTTCGCGCTCCGGCATGGCGATGGTCGTCCTCGCGGCGGCCGCCCAGGCGACGTCCTTCATCCTCCAGAAGCCCTTGCTGCGCCGCTACTCCGGCATGGACTGCATCTTCTACGGCAGCCTCTTCGGCCTGGTGCCCCTGCTGTTCTTCGCCCCGAAGGCGGCGAGCCAGGTGGCGGCGGCCGGCTGGCAGCAGAGCGCCGCGGTGGTGTGGCTGGGCCTCGGCTGCACGGTGCTGGCCTTCTGCACCTGGTCGCGAGTGCTGGAGGCGGCCACGGCCTCGACGAGCTCCCTCGTGCTCTACGCGGTGCCGGTCGCCGCGCTGGCGCTGGACGCGGTGCTCATGGGCGTCCTGCCGAGCCCCCTGGCGGCCCTGGGCGGCCTGATCGTCCTGGCCGGTGTCGGCGTCGCCGCCATCCGCCGGCCGTCCGGGCGCAGCCGGGTGGTGGCCGGTTCGGCCCCACGCGAGAAGACGGACGCGACGGAGACGACGGACGCGGCCGACGCGCCGAAGGCCCCCGCCACCCGCTGAACCGGCCTCGCCGGACACCGCACGCGGTGTCCGGCGATTTTTTCGTGCCGGGATTTCGTGCCGGGATTTCCGTCCCGGGATCTTTCGTCCCGGGATTTTCCGTCCCGGTCCCCGATGACCGCCGGGTGGGCGGCCACGGACCCGTGCGGACCGTGATTGTCAGACCCCGGTGCGACACTCTCCGTCATGAGATGGGCAGTGGCCGAGACGGCGGACGGGAGCGCGCGCCTCTGCCCGGTCGACGGGGAGGGGCGGGCCGCAGGTCCCGTCGAGACGGAGAGGAGCGCGGCCGAGGCGGTCCGGTCGCGGCCCGGGGTGGACCGCTGGGTGTGGCGGTCCACGGCGGAGACCTACGGACGGCTGCTCGCGGCAGGTGTCCGGGTCGAGCGCTGCTACGACGTCGAGGCCGCCGAGGCGCTGCTGATCGGGCACGAGGAGGGCCAGTCCGGCCAGCCCCGGTCGCTGCCCGCGGCCTGGGCGCGGCTGCGCGGGCTGCCCGTGCCGGCCGACCCGCCCGCGCGGGCGGCGGAGACCCAGCCGTCCCTGTTCGCCCCCGGCCCGGTGCCCCTGCCGCCGGGCACGGACGAGCTGACGGCCCTGCTGGAGGTGTACGCGGAGCAACTGGCCCGCACGGAACGGACCGCGCACCCCGGACGGATGCGCCTGCTGACCGCCGCCGAGTCCGCGGGCACCCTGGTGGCCGCCGAGATGGGCCGGGCCGGGGTGCCCTGGCGGGCCGACGTCCACCGGGAGCTGCTGCTGGAGCTGCTGGGCGAGCGCTATCCGGGCGGCCAGGAGACCCGGCGGCTGGCCGAGCTGGCCGACGAGGCGTCCCGCGCCTTCGGCGACGGCGTGCGCGTACGGCCCGACCTGCCGGCCGACATCGTGCGGGCCTTCGCCCGCGAGGGCATCGCCCTGTCCTCCACCCGGGCCTGGGAGCTGCAGGAGATCGACCACCCCGCCGTCCCGGCGCTGCTGGAGTACAAGAAGCTCTACCGGGTGCACACCGCCCACGGCTGGGCCTGGCTCCAGTCCTGGGTGCGCGACGGCCGCTTCCGGCCCGAGTACGTGCCCGCCGGCACGGTCACGGGCCGGTGGACGACCAACGGGGGCGGGGCGCTCCAGATCCCCAAGGTGGTGCGGCGGGCGGTCGTCGCCGACCCGGGCTGGTGCCTGGTCGTGGCCGACGCCGACCAGATCGAGCCCCGGGTGCTGGCCGCCGTCTCCCGCGACCCCGGGCTGATGGACGTCGCGGGCAGCGGCCGCGACCTCTACGCCGATCTGGCCGAGCGGGCCTTCTCGGGCGACCGGGAGCGGGCCAAGATGGCCATGCTGGGCGCCATCTACGGACAGACCTCCGGCGACGGCCTCAAACACCTGGCCGACCTGCGCCGCCGCTTCCCGGCGGCCGTGGCCTTCGTCGACGACGCGGCCCGCGCGGGGGAGGAGGGCCGCCTGGTGCGCACCTGGCTCGGCCGCACCTGCCCGCCCTCCGCCACGGCCGGCGCGTACGACGAGGCGGGCATCCCCCAGGACGAGGAGCCCACCGCGCCCGGCAGCACGGCGGGCGCCCGCGCCCGGGGCCGCTTCACCCGCAACTTCGTCGTCCAGGGCAGCGCGGCCGACTGGGCGGTGATGGTCCTCGCCCTGCTGCGCCGGTCGATCGCGGACATGGCCGCGGAGTTGGTCTTCTTCCAGCACGACGAGGTGATCGTGCACTGCCCCGAGGAGGAGGCGCCCGCCGTCGTGGACGCCATCCGCGCCGCGGGCGACCACGCCGGGCGCGTCGCCTTCGGCGACACGCCCGTGCGGTTCCCGCTCACCACGGCGGTGGTGCGGTGCTACGCGGATGCCAAGGAGTAACGATTCGCCCCTGGCGCGCCCGTCACGCCACGGCCCGCTCCGCCTCCGCGCGGAGCCGGTTCTTGTCCGGCTTGCCCGCGTCGGTCAGCGGCAGGGCCTCGGTGAAGGAGACGCGCGCGGGCTCGTACATGGCGCCACGGCTCTCGCGCACCAGCGCGCGCAGCTCCTCCTCGTCGACGTCGACGCCGGCGCCCGGGCGGCGGACGACGACGGCGTGCACCTGCTCCATGTTGTCGGCGTCGCGGACGCCGAAGACGGCGCTCTGCGTCACGCCGGGGTGGGAGTTGAGGACGTCCTCCAGCTCGGAGGTGTAGACGTGGCCGCCCACCACGATGATCATCTCCTTGAGCCGGTCCACGACCGCGAGGAAGCCCTCGTCGTCCAGCCGGCCCAGGTCGCCGGTGTGCAGCCAGCCGTCGCGCAGCACCTGGGCGGTCAGCTCGGGCTGCTTCCAGTAGCCGGTCATCAGGTGCGGGGAGCGGACGCAGATCTCGCCGAGCTCGCCGTTCGGCAGCGCCCGCCCGGACTCGTCGCGTATCTCCACCTCGATGTGGGGCAGAACCTTGCCCGCCGTGCGCAGCAGCTCCGGGCGCGCCAGGTCGTGCTGATCGGGCATCAGCATGCTGATGCCGCCGGCCTCGCTCTGCCCGTAGAACTGGACGAGCACGGGCCCGAAGCGGCGTATCGCGTCGGCCAGCCGCGCGGGGGAGGCCTGGCAGCCGCCGTAGACCAGGGCGCGCAGGCTGGAGGTGTCGGTGGTGGCCGCGTCCGGGTGGTCCATCATCCGGTACAGCAGCGGCGGCAGGAGGAAGAGGTCGGTGATCCGCTCGCGCTCGACGGCCGCGAGCACCGCGGCGGGGTCGAAGTCGTCCTGGAGCACCACGAAGCCGCCCGAGCGGAGGGTGGTGTCGGCGAACGAGCCCCCGGCGTGCGCGACCGTGGTGCACAGCAACTGCCGGCGCGGGTAGTCCTGGTGCTCGAAGAGGTATGTGGTGTGCTGCGCGAAGGTGCTGCAGATCCCCTTGGGGTGGCCGGTGGTTCCGCCGGTGTGGCGGATGGTGCAGATGTCCTCCGGCCGTGCCTCGCCGGGCAGGGGCTCGGCGGACTCGGCGGCGGCCAGCTCCAGGAGGTCCTCGCCGAGCGGCGCGGGCCCCAGCGTGAGGACGTCCTTCACCGGCACCTGCGCGGTCACCTCGGCGGCCCGGCCGGCCCAGCGCGGGTCGACGATCAGGGCCCGGGTCTCGACGTCCTCGACGATGGCGGCCTGCGACTCCGCCGACAGCTTGTTGTAGAGGTGGTTGACGGAGCAGCCGAGGAGATTGGCGGCGTACCGGGCGGCGATGACCTCGGGGAGGTTGCCGCTGAGCAGGGTGACGGTCTGGCCGCGGCCTATGCCGCGCAGGCGCAGGGCGCGGGCCATGCGGAAGACGAGGGCGCGGAGTTCGCCGGCCGTCACGTACCGGCCCTCATGGCTTAAGGCGTGCCGGTCCGGGGCGGTGTTCAGGGCATCGAGGATGTCCTCCACATGACTGCGGAAGGTGCTGGGGGTGGCGGTCATCAGGGTTTTCCTTCCGGCGGCGGCAGCGCTGTCGGCCGCCGCTCATATAGTTACCTAGGGCAATTATATGAGCGGTCCACCCCATCGATCAAACGAACCGGCGGTCCGGTTTCTTCCCGTGAGGCCCCGACACGCCCGGGACACGCCCCCGGCACGCCCGTGCCCGGTGCCGCTCGGAACAGAGGCACCGGGCACGGGCGGGGGTCACTGCCCCATGATCCTCGCGAAGGTCGCCGGATCGGCGTCGAAGCCGCGGACGCCGCCCCGGAAGGTCCAGGCCCCGGAGGCGTCGCGGGCGAACTCCGCGACCGTCGCCGCCGTCGCCCCGCCGACCCCGGAGAAGTCCTCGTCCGCCAGCTGCTCACGGTCCGCCCGCACCCGCACACCCGTCCCGGCGACGCTCGCGAACGTCAGCCGCCCGTCGCCCTGCTGTATGGCGACGCCCACGACCACCCGGACGTAGTCGGGGCTCAGCCGGTCGAGCTCCAGCGTCATGACCTCGTCGTCGCCGAAGCCCTTGCCGTCGGGGCTGTCCCGGTTGAGCGTGATCGTGCCGTCGGGGGAGCGGCTGTCGAAGTGCACGAGGTAGGCGGGGTCGCCGTGCGGGGCTCCGGCGCCGTACGTCGCCGCGATCAGGTCCAGATCGTGGGGAGCCGCGCCCGGAGGGCTCGGATCCCACCTCAGGGCCACCACGACCCGTTCCAGCCCCTTGTTGAGACCGCTCACCGGACTCTTGTTCAGACCGCTCACAGGACCTCCCCTTTCCTCGGCGCGCCGACCCTCCATGGTGCCACGATGGAGCCGCGCGCAGACGGCCGAAGTCCCATCGCCCGGGCGGAGCTGACGGGAAATCGGCCCGGGACGAGAACCCCGGGGAGAGGGGACGGACGGGGTGTGAACACCGGAAATCCCCCGGCCGTCTTCGACGCTGACCGAATACCGGTGACCGCGCGCCCGCCGCACCCCACCATCCGGAGAGGATCCCCCACCACCGCGGCACCCCGCGGGGCCGGTCGTATCGCGGGGATCGCCGTCCGGGAGGAGAGCGCGTTGCATATCCGCTTCATCGGTGTCCTGAGGCCCGCGGTGGTCCTCACCGTCCTGGCCCTGGCCGCCCTGTGCACGACACCCGCCGTCGGCGCCGCGCCCACCGCGCGCCAGGCGGCCATCGGCCTGCCGGCCGGAGTCAGCGCGGGCATCGCGGTGTTCGACCGGCAGACCGGCACGTTCACCGAGCAACTCAACGCCCGGGCCCGGTTCAGGTCCGCCTCCGTGGTCAAACTGCTGATCGCCCTCGACCACCTCTGGGACCGCGGCCCCTCGTACCCCATACCCGACGCCGACCGGGCCCGGCTGGACGTCATGCTGCGCAGCAGCGACGACGCCGCGGCCAGCGCGTTCTGGGACCGGAACGGGGGCGGCGCGATCGTCGAGCGGATGGTGACGCGGCTGAAACTGGCCGACACCGCGCCCCCACCGGCCGACCGGCCCGGATACTGGGGCTACACCGCCCTCTCGGCGGCGGACACCGTCCGCGTCTACCGGTACCTCCTCGACGAGGCGCCCGCGCCCGTCCGCGACTACATCATGGGCAATCTGCGCGCCTCGACCCGCTGTGGCACGGACGGCTACGACCAGAGCTTCGGCATCGCGGCCGTCTTCGACCGGCCCTGGGCCGTCAAACAGGGCTGGTCCGGCTTCGACTCCAACGGCTGCACGACCGATACGGCCACTACGCCCGGTAAAGCCACGACCCCGACCCCGGCCCCGGCGCCGCGCCGCGCCCCGGCCGACGGCGTGGACCTGCGCCGCCCCGCCCTCCACACCACCGGCACCGTGGGCGCCGCCGACCGCACCATCGTCGCCGTGTTCACCCTCCACGCCGAAGGCACCCCCTACGGCAAGGCGTACTCCGACCTCGGTACGGTGGTGCGCGGGCTGAACGTCCCCGGCGGCACCCGCACCCCCGGCGGCTGGTTCGGCACGTGGGGCTCCGGCGTGCACGTAAGGGCCCGGGCCACCACCGACTCCGCCGTGCTCACCACACTGCCCGCGGGCGTCGACGTCCTGGCCGGCTGCCAGAAGCGGGGACAGGTGGTCACCGTCCCCCCGTACACCAACGACTGGTGGGCCTATCTGCCCAAGTACGACGGCTACATCACCAACGTCTTCGTCTCCTCACCCGGCGACAAGCTCCCCGACGTGCCCGACTGCTGACCCGCGCGAGCCCGCGCGACGCCGCCGGCCCCGCCCGGCCCGGGACGCCACCCGGACCGGGCCCGGCGGCCACTGGGCTAGCCTGAAAGCACAATGAACCGTTTCACGACGTCACGGGGTGAGTACGAGCTCACCCGCTTCCCCGAGGACCCCCGCGACACCCTGCGTGCCTGGGACTCCGCCGACGAGTATCTGCTGGAGCACCTCGCGGAGGCCGGCACGGACCTCTCGGGCACCGTGGTCGTGGTGGGCGACCGGTGGGGAGCCCTGGTCACCGCCCTCGCCGGGCACCGGCCCACCCAGATCTCCGACTCCTACCTCGGCCAGGAGGCGACCCGGGCCAACCTGGCACGCAATGGCGTCCCCGCCGGTGACGTACGGCTGCTGTCCACCCGCGACACCCCGCCCGGCCGGATCGACGTCCTGCTCGTCCGCGTGCCCAAGAGCCTCGCGCTCCTGGAGGACCAGCTCCACCGCCTCGCGCCCGCCCTCCACGAGAACACCGTCGTCATCGGCACCGGCCGGGTCACCGAGATCCACACCTCGACGCTCCGGTTGTTCGAGACGATCCTCGGCCCCACCCGGACGTCCCTGGCGGTGAAGAAGTCCCGGCTGATCTTCTGTACTCCGGACCCGGGCACCGTCCGCCCCGCCAACCCCTGGCCGCACCGCTACGCCCTGCCCGACGACATCGGCCCGGCCTCGGGGGCGACCGTCACCAACCACGCGGGCATCTTCTGCCCCGACCGCCTCGACATCGGCACCCGCTTCCTCCTCGCGCACCTGCCGGAGAGCCGGGGCCCCGAGCGCGTCGTCGACCTGGGCTGCGGCAACGGCGTGGTCGGCACCGCCGTGGCGCTGGCCAACCCCGAGGCGGAACTGCTGTTCACCGACGAGTCCCACCAGGCCGTGGCCTCCGCCGAGGCCACCTTCCGGGAGAACGCCGGAGCGGGCGCCGTCGCCACCTTCCGCGTCGGCGACGGCCTGGAGGGCGTACCGGCCGGGTCGGTGGACCTCGTCCTGAACAACCCGCCCTTCCACAGCCACCAGGCCACCACCGACACCACGGCCCGGCGGATGTTCGCCGGGGCCCGCGCGGCGCTGCGGCCCGGCGGGGAGCTGTGGGTCATCGGCAACCGGCACCTGGGCTACCACGTCCGGCTGCGGCGGCTCTTCGGCAACTGCGAGGTCGTCGCGAGCGACCCGAAGTTCGTGATCCTGCGGGCCGTCAAGCGCTGACCCGCGCCCGGCACGCGGATGCCCCGCCCCCCGCCGCGCGGGAACGGGACATCCGCATGCCGGCGTCAGGTGTTCTGCGCCGTGTCGTAGAGGTTCTTGGCCTCGTCGCCGAAGTAGGGGCCGAACATCGTGTTCGGCAGGAACGTGTAGCCGAAGCTGTTGACCGAGGACTGGAGCCCGGTGCCGGTGGACTCGTCGAAGGACGTGAACCACGGGCCGCCGCTGGACCCGCCGGTCATATTGCAGCCCAGACCGTGGTCCTGGGTGAGCAGGAAGTCCTTGGAGGACGCCCCGCTGCAGTAGATCAGCTTGCTGCCGTCGTACGGGGACGCCGCCGGGAACCCGAAGGCGTACATGTCCTTGTTGTAGCCGCCGTTGAACTCCAGGCCCTGGCCGCCGACGGCGTCGGTGAGCCGCTTGCCGTCCACCGGGCCGACGACGGCGGCCCCGATGTCGTTGTTCATGTCCTCGCTGGCCGTCCACTGCGGGGTGGAGAGCGTCTTGGTCGCCGCCCAGGTGCCGTACGGCGACTGCCCGTCGTGGTAGCCGGGGACGAAGACCCAGTTGGTGTGCCAGCTCCCCTGGTACTTCACACAGTGCCCGGCGGTGAGCACGACACTGCCGTTCTTGCTGGTCACGGCGTCGCCCGAGCAGGAGGCGGTGCGGTTTTGGAACGTAAAGAACACCCGCCCGATCGTGTGGACGACGGCGCCGCCCCCGGTCCACGGCCCGCCGGCATTCGGGAAGGACATCACCTGGGAGGAGGGGCCGGACGGGACGGCCGGGGCGGTGGGCGCGACGGTGGACACCGCGCCGCGCGGCTCCGCGGCGGGACGGGCCGCCGGGGCCGCGAGACCCTCCGGGGCGGCGCCGGGCACGTCGAGCGGGGTGGCCGAGCGCATCCGTTCGGGGGTCCAGAAGGCGACGGCGTCCCGCTGGGCGGCGCTCGTGTGCGCGGTCGCCGGGGCCCGTTCGGCCCCGGCCGGCGCGGCGCCGGACGCGGTGGCCGGAGTGCCCAGGGCGACCAGGGTGCCGGCGGCCAGCAGGATGCCGGAGGTGCTGCGGTGGGGACGTCTCACGCGTACTCCTTCTGCCGAGGCCGGGCGCGTGGGGCGCGGGGCCGTGTGGGGGGCCGGACCGGCTGCCGGGTCCGGGCAGACGAGTGGTGCGGATTCGACGGTGCGTCAGAAGAGCGTGCCACGCACGACGGAGGATTGACAGGGGCGCGTCAATGATGCCCCGTCGGCCCCGGCCGTTTTCCGCCGCGTGATCCCTCCCCATCGCTTACGGTTCCGGTATGACGATCTACCGCACCGGCGCTCCGGCCCCTCCCACGGACGGCCGTAGGACCCTGGTCGTCGGCGCGGGCATGGCCGGGCTGTACGCCGCCCGGGAACTGTCCCGCGCCGGCCACTCGGTGACGGTCCTGGAGGCCCGGGAGCGCACCGGCGGGCGGCTGTGGACCGAGGAGTGGGAGGGCCTCCGCGTCGACCTGGGCGCCTCGTGGATCCACGGCGTCGAGGGCAACCCCGTCGCGGAGCTCGCCGAGGAGGCCGGCGCCACCACGGTCGTCTACGACGTCGGCACCCTCGACTACGGCAGCCAGGACGGCACCGTCTCGTACGCCACCGACGGCCGGCGCCTCACCCGCGCCGAGGCGGAGACGCTGGGGAAGGACCTGGAGGCAGTCGGCGGCGCGCTGGAGGACCTCGCCGCGCGGGTGGAGCCGGGGCTGTCCCTCGCGGAGGGGCTGCGCGCCGTGCTGGGCGTCGTGGGCCTGGAGCCGGAACGGGCCAGGCGGGTCGTCGAGGCGTGCGGCCGCATGGCCGAGGACGACTGGGGCGCGGGCATCGGGGAGCTGGCCCTCATGGCCGTGATCTGGGGCAAGGACTACGAGGGCGTCGAGGCCGTCTTCCCCGGCGGCTACGGACAGCTGACGGACCATCTGGCCAGGGGGCTGGACGTCCGGCTGGGCCACCGGGTGACCCACATCGAACACGGTGGCGACCAGGTCGAGGTGCACACCGACGGCCATGGCGTCCTCACCGCCGACCGGGTCGTGGTCACCCTGCCGCTGGGCGTGCTGAAGGCCGGCGCCGTCACCTTCGCCCCGGAGCTTCCCGAGGCCAAGGCGCGCGTCGTCGAGCGCATGGGCATGGGCGTCTACGACAAGCTCTATCTGCGCTTCGCGGAGGCGTTCTGGGACGACAGCGACGTGATCCGCCTGGAGGACACCCCGCACGGCGCCTTCGCCAACTGGTTCGACCTGCGGCGCGTCACCGGTGCCCCGGTGCTGGCCGTCCTCCACGGCGGGCCCGTCGCCCGCCGCCTGGAGGAGCTGGACGACGCCACCGTGGTGGCCGACGCCCTGGCCGCCCTGCGCGGCGTCTACGGGCAGGGGGTGCCCGCCCCCCTGACGTACCGGCTCACCCGCTGGGCGGCCGACCCCTTCGCCCGGGGCTCGTACTCCTTCCCGGCCGCCGCCTTCGAGCCCGGCGACCACGACGTCCTGGCCGAACCCGTCGGGGAGCGGCTGTTCTTCGCGGGCGAGGCGACGAGCGCCGACCACAGCAGCACGGTCCACGGCGCGCTGCTCTCCGGCCTCCGCGCGGCCCGGAGCGTCCTGGCCCTCTGAGCGGGCCGAACGGCCTGAGCGCTCCGAGCGGGCGCGGTCCGTCGATGCCCCCGGAGCCGGTGACGCCCCCCGGTCATGTGTTCGACAGGGGGGCGTCACCGGCTCCGGAGGCCGGGAGTTCCGTCGCGGGGCCGCGAGGAAGGCGGTGGGGAAGGATCAGAAGCTGACCGAGCTGGCCTGGTCGTTCATCGCGTCGCCGACGTAGGGGACGCCGCCGCGGAAGGTCTGGCTGAAGCCGAGGAAGTTGGAGTGCTGGTAGAGGGTGATGTCGCACTGGCCGGAGGAGGTGGAGCTGATCGAGTCGTTCCAGCCGTCGTACAGGTTGGCGAACTCGGGGTAGCGCCGGCAGCCGAGGCTGCCGGTGAAGCTGAGCGAGGAGCCGCCGAAGTCCTTGTCCGTGTAGACCGTGCTGAGGACGCGGGACTCGGCGGCCGCGGCGAACCGGGCGTTCCCGGCGAGCTTCGCGCCGTGCTCGCCGCGCGGACCGCTGAGGCGCTCCTGGAGCTTCTTGTCGTGCGCGGCGGCCCGGGTGTCGTCGGGGGCGTCGGTGACGCGGCCCTTGGTGGCGACCGAGAGGGCCACTCTGTAGCTGGAGAAGCAGGACTTGCTGTTGGTGTCGGTGTCGATCACACAGTGCTGGGCGGTCGTGGCACGGGCGGGCTTGGTGTCCTGGGCGACGGCGGGCGAGGCGACGGCGGCCACGGTGGCCAGGGTGCCGAGGCCGAGGGTGGCAAGAGCGCGAGCGGTCTTCACGGGGTTTCTCCTGGGGACGGTCGGTGCGGCGGTTCCTCGCCGTGCCGCAGAGACTGCCGCCTCCCGTTCACCGCGCGATAAACGGCGCTGCCGCGTGCTCGTCCGGCAGCCGGTTCTCGTCCAGCAGCCGACGGAGCTGCGCCACGTCCTGCTCGGCCCGCAGCCCCTCGAAGAGTTCCAGCGCGGCCCGCAGACAGGCGCCGGCGCGGGCCCGATGCCCCAGGTGGAGGAGGCTGCGGCCGAGCGTCCGGAGCAGACCGCCCTCCAGCATCGCGCTGACCTTGCGGGCGAGCGGCAGGAACGTCTCGGCGGTCTGCGCCGCGAGCGCGTACCGCCCCTCCTCGACGTGGAGTTCGGCGATCAGGTTGCCCGACGCGGCCTCGAAGGACGACACGTTCAGGGTGCGGAAGAGCGGCAGGGCGGCGTCGGCCCGGCGCAGCGCCTCGTCCCGGTCCCCGCACAGGCGCAGCACCCGGGCCAGGTAGTACAGGCCGATCGCCTTGGACACCGACTCCCGCCCGCCGAGCAGCTCCGCGCCGCGCTCGGCCGCCGCCCGCGCCTCGGGAAGACGGCCCTGGCGGGCGTAGTTGAAGGCCAGCTCGCCCAGTGCGGTGCCCTCGGCGGTCGCCGCGCCCAGCGTCCGGAAGAACCGCACCGACTCCTCCCCGTGCGCGACCGCGTCGTCGAAGCGGCCGCGGACCCGGGCGTGGGCGCACAGCGTGAGGTGGGCCGAGGCGCACAGCCGCAGGTCGGTGGCGGGGTCGCAGAGCTCCAGGCTGCGGTGGAGCTCGGTCTCGGCCTCGGGGAAGGCGTTGGCGTGCCACAGCGCGTTCCCGCGCACGTACCGGGCGAGGGCCTCGGACGGCCGGTCGCCGCGCCGGGCGGCGACCTCGGCGACCTGCCGGGCC
Organism: Streptomyces sp. NPDC001678; assembly: GCF_042892945.1. Lineage (NCBI taxonomy): Bacteria > Bacillati > Actinomycetota > Actinomycetes > Kitasatosporales > Streptomycetaceae > Streptomyces > Streptomyces sp. NPDC001678. The sequence goes on from NZ_JBIAUP010000009.1 coordinate 180,078, forward strand.
TGTTCCGACACCGCCGTGAGGTGGGTGATGCCGGAGAGCACGGTGTTGAGGCGGTCTAGGAGATCGGCGGCCTGGGACAGCGGCAGGCCGTCGTCGGCGGCGCAGGCGCGGGCGATCAGCGCCCGTTGCAGGGTGGTCTCCTCGCGCATCCAGTCGGTGGCCTCCCGGGCGGTGGTGAAGGCGATCCCGGGGGAGGCCGGTACGACGTCGATGAGCGTGCGTTCGCCCGGCTCGGCGGAGTGCGCGACCGTGTCGGCGTTGCGGGCCGTGGCCAGGCAGAAGTCCAGCAGGCCGGCGAGGGCGCGGGTCGTCGTGCCGGGGGAGTCCTCGCGGGCGCCCCGGGCCCGGGCGAAGGCGCGGACGAGGTCGTGGAACTGGTAGCGGCCCAGGCGGTGCGACTCCAGCAGGTTGAGTTCGACCAGGGATTCGAGGAGCTCCTCCGCCTCGTCGGTGCCCAGCCCCAGCAGGGCGGCCGCGCTCGGCAGGGCGAGGTCGGGGACGTCCGGGACGGCCAGCAGCCGGAAGGCTCGGGCCTGTTCGGGGGTGAGGGTGGCGTAGGAGAGCTCGAAGGCGGCGTCCACGGCGGCGTCACCGGTGCGCAGTTCGTCCAGGCGCCGGCGTTCGTCCGCCAGCCGCCGGACCATGTCCGCCAGTGGCCGGCCGGGTTCGGCGGCCAGGCGGGAGGCGATGATCCGCAGGGCGAGCGGCAGGTGTCCGCAGGCGGCCACGAGTGCGAGGGCCGCCTCCGGTTCCGCGTCCACGGAGCGGTCGCCGATGGTGCGCCGCAGCAGGCGCAGGGCGTCCTCGGGCGGCATGACGTCCAGCCGCAGGTGGCGCGCCCCGGCGAGCCCGGTGAGCCAGGCGCGGCTGGTCACCAGGACGGCACAGCCGGCGGCGCCGGGGATCAGCGGTCTGAGCTGTTCGCAGGAGGCCGCGTTGTCCAGCAGCAGGAGCATCCGGCGGTCGGCCAGCAGGGTGCGGTAGAGCGCGACGCGTTCGTCGGTGTCGTCGGGGACGTCCTCGTCGGCGACGCCCAGCTCCCGAAGGAATCCCTCCAGTACGTGGTGCGGGTGCAGGGGTTCGGCGTCGGCGCCGCGCAGGTCGACGTACAGGCGTCCGTCCGGGAAGGCGTCGTCGCCGAGGCCGTGCGCGGTGTGCACGGCGAGCGTGGTCTTGCCGACGCCCGCCATGCCGTTGACCGCCGAGACGACGACGGCTGAGGCGCCCTTCCCGGTCAGCATCCCGGTCAGGTCCTGGATCTGCTCGTGGCGCCCGGTGAAGCCGGGGAGGGGGGAGGGAAAAGCGCCGCCCGGACCGGGTGTGCGCGGCCGGGGTCCGCCGTCCTCGGGCAGCCGCAGGGTGGGGTCGGAGCGCAGGATCCGCTGGTGCAGCGCGGCCAGTTCGGCGCCGGGCGCGGTGCCGAGGTGGCGCCGGGTGTCCTCGTGGACGCCCAGCGCCTCGGCCTGGCGGCCCGCGCGGTACAGCGCCAGCATCTGCACCGCGCGCAGCCGCTCGCTGGCAGGGAACTCCATGACCAGGGCGCCCGCCTCGGCGGCCAGCCGGGGCCGGTCGCCGAGCTCGGCGTCGAGGCCGAGCCGGGCCTCCAGCAGGGACTGCCGCGCCTGCTGGAGGCGGGCGCGCAGGGTCCGGGCGTGCGGTCCGTGGAGCCCGGCCAGCGGCTCGCCCGTCCACAGCTCCAGCGCGCCGGCGAGGACCTCGCGGGCCTGCTGGGCGGTGCCGCCGGAGGCCCGGATCTCCTCGGCCCGGGCCGAGGCGCGCTCGAAGGCCCAGGTGTCCACGGCATGGGCGGGGACGCGCAGCGCGTACCCCCCGTTCCTGCCGTCGCCGACGGTGACGAGCAACGGCTCGGCGGTGTGCCGGGCCAGCGCCCGGCGCAGCCGCCACACATGGGTGCGGACCGAATGCTCCGGACGGGACGGCCGGTCGCCCTCGTCCCACACGGCGTCCACGAGCAGCGGCAGCGACACCGTCCGGCCGGCGGCGGCCAGCAGCACCGCCAGTACCTCGTGCGAACGGGGCTGCCCGAGGTCGACCGGCACCCCGTCGCACCAGGCCCGGACCGGGCCGAGCAGAGCGAATCCCAGCGACATCGCGAGACCTTTCCGGTGGGGTGTACGTCCTTCGCGTACTGGTCTCGACCATCACGGGTGCTGTTGGACAAACCGTCGACAACCCGTGAACGGGCCATCGGTGACGAGGCGTGGGAGGGGGGCGGTCAGCTGGCTCTGTCCTCCCGGGTGACGGTCCTGTCGCTCCACGCGAGCTGGATCGACTCCAGGAGCCGGGCGTTGCACCGGGTGGGGTCGTCACTGAAGCCGGTCAGCCCGGCGGCCCAGTTCTGGATCTGGGCCAGGTCGGTCGTCACCGGCCTGGTGGTGGGGTGCTGTTCGGCGAGGCCCGCCGCGATCTCTTCGATGTCCGTCCAGCGCATGGCCAGAGTGTGTCGGAGGGTGCCCGCGAGGTCCAGGGAGCCCTCCGGCAGGGCGGGCGGAAACACCGGTCATCGTCCGGTCATCGCGGGGTTGTCCTGCGGCGATGACCGGACGATGACCGCACGGTGGGCATGGGTTGGGTGACTCCGCGTTACGGTCGGCTCGGGATTGACGCACGGTCAAGTGCGTCAGCGAGCACCCGTCCCGAAAGAGAGCATGAGCACCATCGCCTTGGCGCGGCCCACCGCAGGGGGAGGCCGCTTCGCCTCCCTCTCCGGTGGACCGGACGTCCGTTCACCGATAGGTGTGGATCAGCCGGGCCAGATGCCGGCCGGCCGTCAGCAGGGGTTCCTCGCTCCGCAGCACCTGCGCGGTCAGCTCGGCGCCCTCCAGGGTGCTGATCACCGCGCAGGCCAGATCGCGGGCGGTGTCCTCGTCGAGACCGCCGCCGCGCAGCTTCTCCGCGACCAGGTCGGTCCAGTGGCCGATGGCCTCGGCGCAGGCCTGCTGGATGGCGGGGGCGCGCCCGACGGTCTCCAGGGCGGTGGCCGCCACGGGGCAGCCGTCCATCCAGTCGGACTCCCGCAGGGAGTCGGCGAGCAGTCGCGTGCAGGCGGTGACCGCCTCGGCGGAGTCGTCGGCGGCGGCCAGTCCGGCGCGCAGGATGTCGGCGAACTCGCGCTCGCCGTGCTGGATCGCGGCCACGGCGAGCTCCTGCTTGCCGCCGGGGAAGAAGTGGTAGACGGAGCCGAGGGTGGCTTCGGCGTCGCGGGCGATCTGCTTGATGCCCGTCCCTTCATAGCCCTGGCGCTGAAGCAGCCGGGCTGCCGCCCGGACGATCCGGTCCCGGGTGCCGACGGCGGCGTCCGTTCCCTCGGTGGCGTCGTGTCGCGGCTTGGTGGTCTGCATTCCATGAGTTTAACGGATAGAGCGTTCGCTCTAGTGCTGTGCTATGTTGTTTCTGGGTAGAGCGTTCGTTCTAGTGAGGACGGGCCGCCGCCACCTCCGTCCTGCCACACCCCCGTCAGGACGGCGGAGCGGACACCCAGCGGTATCAATCGCGGTAACAACCAAGGAGAACCAGTGAGCAAGCAGGCAGTGACCGTCATCGGGCTGGGTCCGATGGGCCAGGCGATGGTGACCGCGTTCCTGGAGAACGGCCACCCTGTGACCGTGTGGAACCGGACCGCGAGCAAGGCCGACGAGCTGGTCGCCAAGGGCGCCGTCCTGGCCCCCTCGATCGAGGACGCCCTCAAGGCCAACGAGCTCGTGGTGCTGAGCCTCACGGACTACGACGCCATGTACGCCATCCTCGAGCCGGCCACGGCCGCCCTCGACGGCCGCGTGCTGATCAACCTCAGCTCCGACACCCCGGACAAGGCCCGCGCGGCCTTCGAGTGGGCCGCCGGCCACGGCGCCAAGCACGTCACCGGTGGTGTCCAGGTGCCCCCGCCCCTGATCGGCAAGGAGGGTTCCTCCACCTACTACAGCGGCCCGCGCGACGTCTTCGACGCCTACCAGGAGACCCTCGCGGTCCTCACCGCCACCGACTACCGTGGCGAGGACCCGGGCCTCGCGGCCATGTACTACCAGGCCCAGATGATCATCTTCTGGACCAGCATGCTCAGCTTCTACCAGGCGCTGGCGCTGGGCAAGGCCAACGGGGTCTCCGCCAAGGAGCTGCTCCCCTACGCCTCCAACATGATGACGATGATGCCGCACTTCCTGGAGCTCTACACCCAGCACGTCGACAACGCCGAGTACCCCGGCGACGTGGACCGGCTGGCGATGGGCGCGGCCAGCGTCGACCACATCCTCCACACCAGCGAGGACGCGGGCGTCGACACCACCCTGCTCAAGGCCGTCCAGGACATCTTCCAGCGCGGCATGGGCAAGGGCTTCGAGGCCAACAGCTTCTCCAGCCTCATCGAGGTCCTGAAGAAGCCCTCCGCCTGACCTGAGTGAAACAGCGGAACGCCCCCCGCCGAAGCCTTCGGCGGGGGGCGTTTTCGCTGTCAGTGGTGCGGAGGATCAGCCCGCGAGGGCCGCCGCCTGCTGCGCGGCGCGCAGGCCCGACTCGATCGCGCCCTCGATGAACGCGCCGTGCCAGCCCTTGGCGATGTCCGCGCCGGCGAAGACGATCCGGCCGTGCGGCTGCTCGATCTGCGGGAACAGCTGGAGCAGCTGGTTGGGACGGCGCATGCCCCAGCCGCCCATCGCGTACTTGTCGGCGTGCCACGCCGTGGCCCGGTAGTCGGCCACCGTGGCCCCGGGCAGGAACGCCTGGACCGCCGTCTGGACCTTCGCCTTGTCGTTGGTGTCCAGCGACGGACCGCCGAAGGCGACGAAGAGGCGGCCCTCGGGCAGCTGCTGCTGCGGCACCAGCATCAGGATCGGCGAGCCCTCGGGGGCCTGACCGTAGACCGCGTCCACCTTGCCCTGGACCAGCACCCAGATCTTGGTCGCGTGCGGCACGCCCATGCCCTGGGTGGTCGCCTGGGTGTGCGCCTTGGGCAGCCCGGGGTTGAAGGTGATGGACTTCCAGACGTTGGCCGGGGTCGCGACCACCGCCACCGGAGCGGAGTACGCGCCGCCGCCCTGGACCTGGACGGTGACCTTGCCGTTGGCCTCGGTCACGGAGCTGACCGGGGAGTTGAGCTTCACCATGGCCTTGGAGTCGGCGAGCATCGCCTTCAGCAGCGCGCTCATACCGCCGACGGGCTTGATGCCCATCGTGGACTCGAAGCCCTCGTAGGTGCCGCCCGCGAGCTGGTACCACTGGGCCATGCTGGTCAGCCCGGCCCAGGAGCTCGAGCCGCCGGCGTAGACGGCGGAGCCGCCGTTGAGCCACTTCAGGTCGACGGGGGAGAGCGACAGCTGCCGCAGCCGGTCCTCGAGGGAGAGCGGGTCCACCGCGGCCAGCAGGTCCTTGCGGAACAGCGGGTCGCCGGGGTGCTCGAAGTAGTTCTCGGAGCCCTTGAACAGCTCCTTGAACAGCACGCTCAGCCGGCTGGAGACCGAGGGGAGGTCCGTCCCGACCAGGCCGTCGGGGCCCGGCATCATGGCGCGGTCACCGGGGGTCTCGTAGAAGGTCTTGATCCCGTAGCGCGCCACCTCCTTCTGGGCCAGCTCCTGCTGCGGGCCGAGCCAGCCGCCGCCGAAGTCGACGGTCTGGCCGGCGAAGCTGCCGGTCCATATCCGGCCGCCGATCCGGTCGCGGGCCTCCAGGACCACGGTCCTCAGGCCCTTGGCCCCCAGCTCCCGGGCCACGGTGCCGCCGGCGTAGCCCGCGCCGATGACGATCGCGTCGAGCCGGGTCTCCTCGGTGGCCCGTGCGGTGCCGGCGAGGACCGGGCTCAGGGAAGCCGCCAGTGACGTGGCGCCGACGGCCTTGAGCAGCGACCGGCGGCCCAGCCGGCGGTCGGTGACCTTCACGGAGCCTGCGTCATGAGCGTTCATGGAAATCCTTCGATGTGTATCGGATGACCGTGCCGTCGGCGCTCGCCGACGGCACGACGGAGGAGGGGGAGAAGGGGGAGGAAGGGGAGCGAGGGCCCGGGCGGGCCGGGCCGTGGCAGGGGGTACGGGTAAGGACCGGCGGAAAACCCGCCGGTCCTTGCCCGTACACGCCACGGGTCGCGCGGCGGTGGATCAGATGTAGTCGGTGCCCGGCTCGAGGCCGAGGAGGACGCGGCCGTGCGCCTCCAGGGAGCTGACGGGCGTCAGCAGGCCGTGCAGCGACAGCGCGGCGATGTCACGGAAGCTCCGCTGGAACGGCGCGCTGCGCAGAATGGCCGAGGCCGAGCTGATGTTGAACAGCGTCTCGACGGCCTCCTTGGTCGCCTGGACGACATAGCCGACCTGACCGCGGACGGCGACCTTCTCCGCCGTGGTCATCTTCTCGCCGGCGTCGGCGGGACGCTGCATGCTCTCCAGCCAGACGCTCTGGAGCGCCTCGCACGCCGCGATCTTGTTGGCGGCGTGGCCCACCTCGACCTGGGTGTAGGGGTGCTGGGCCTGGTCGGTCCAGCCGCTGTAGGCGATGGCCTTGCCCGGGGTGCGCTCCAGGAACAGCTCCAGGGCGCCCTTCGCCAGACCGAGGTACACCGGGGCGCAGGTGGCCAGGATGTAGCTGGTGAGGTTGTAGTTGCGGCCCTTGAGGTCGGCGTTCCAACGGTCGCGGGTCGAGGCGTCGTACACGTCGACACCGACGATCCGGTGCGCCGGGACGAAGACGTCCTTGGCCGTGGAGGTGGCGCTGCCGGTGCCGGACGCGCCGAAGACGTCCCAGTCGTCGGCTATCTCGATCTCCGAGGTCGGAACGATCGCGAAGAGCTCCTCGTGCTCACCGTTCTCGTGCTCCACCAGAGCCGCGTGGACGTTCCACTGGGCGCCGGGGACACCGGTGTTGAAGCGCCAGGTGCCGTTCAGGATGTAGCCGCCGTCCACGGGCTTGAGGGTGCCGCCCGGGGTGAAGCCGCCGGAGATGCGCACCGAACCCTCGGCGAAGATCTCCTCCTGGGCCTTGTCGGGGTAGAGGCTGGCGATCCAGGCGGTGGAGATCCACACCATGGAGACCCAGCCGGTCGAGCCGCAGCCGCGGGAGATCTCGGAAATGATCTCGGCCTGGTCGGCCACCGGGAGGTCCAGGCCGCCGAATTTCTTGGGCACGGCGACGCGGAACACGCCCGCCTTTTCCAGCAATTCGATGTTGTCGGCCAATAGCCAGCGCTGGTCCTCGGTCTTCCGGCCATTGTCCCGGAGCGTCGGAACAATGTCCCGGACCGCTGCCAGCACTTCGGCGGCACCGATTTCTGACGCGCTCATCCTGCCTCCTGGCATTGATAATTGATACATGGTCCGCCCTAACGGGCGTACCGGTCAGTCCAGCGGCGACTGTACCTGCGCCGTGCATCGGAGTCGGGCGCGGACGGTAACGCGGCGGTCATCGCAGGAGGCGCCGATGAATGCGCGATGACCGGCCGGTGAGTCCCCGGTGGGGAATTCCGGCCGGTCCGGTCGGGGCCTATACGACCTAGTCGTCGCGATCAATGAGCCGAATGGCGTTCAGCGCGGCCGCAAGGGCCCGTTCGTCCCCTTCCTCCGCCGCGTCCGCCACATCCAGCGCCGTGTCCGCGAATTTGATGACGTGTTCGTCGCCGTGCTCGACGGCGCGTTCGAAGACCTCCTCCGGGACGAGCGAGGAGGCGTCCGGCGCGGGCCGGGGGGTGTCCGCCGCGTAGATGGAGGTGATCGCGGCCGTCACCGCCCAGGCCGTCGTGAACGACGGCGCCCACAGCTCCTCGGGCAGCGCCGGCAGGGTGCGCAGCACCGCGTTGGGCGCGGTCGCGGCGTGCACCAGCATCACGCCGTTGCCGTGCCCGAATTCGCCGTAGTGGAGGGTGGCGGCCCGGACCAGCGCGGTCAGCTGCTCCCGGATCTCCTGCGGGGTGCCGGGGACGCGCACCGACTCGACGGTCTCCCGCCAGCCGGGTGTGCCGGGCAGCTGGGCGTACCCGCGCAGCGGCAGGACGCCGCGCTCGGCGATGCGCGGCAGGACCGGCAGCGCCCGCGCGGGTGTGGTGTCCCCGGCGGGACTGATCCCGGCCGGCAGCGGGGTGTGCCGGGCCGCCCAGTAGCCCAGGGCGTGGGCGAGTTCCGCCAGGACCGCCTCGTCCTCGTCCCCTTCGCCGAGTGCCCGCACGGCGTGGCCGACCCGGATGACCGGGTGCGCGGCGGCACCGGCGATGCCGGGCAGCAGCCGGGGCCACCATTCGCTCAGGACCTCGCGCCAGGGGCGCTCGGCGATCCGCCGGGAAAAATAATCGGTCCAGTCGGCCGCCCGGCCGGTGTCGCCGAGCGCTTCGCGCCATTCCTCGTCGGCGATGGGGGCCAGTCGCCGGGGTACCTCCTCCAGCCGGGTCGTATATCCGTCGAGCCAGCGGTGGACGGCCTTCTCCCGGCCGTGCCGGACCAGCGCCTCGACGACCATCGGGCCGTGATTGGCCAGAAAACCCCGGAATTCGGGTCCGGAACGGTGCAGTCGCCGCAGGGCCTCGTTCAACGTGCCGTTCGTCGGTTCCATGGGCCGAGGCTAGATCGCCGACGCGCCCGGGGTAACGGTCCAGAGCCCTACACCGGAGGTCCTACGGCGGCCCGGCGCAGGGCCCCTCCTCTCACCCCTGTGGGTGTATTCCTCGGCCCGGCGAATGCCCCTTTCCGGGGTGGGAATAGCCAGTATGTCCGGGACTGTTCCGTCGGGCGGCCCGGCCGACCTTCCGGTATGGGACGAGTCCGGCACGAGATGAGGACGTGAACGAGCATGACCGTTTCCTTCCCGGAGCCGTCCCCGCCCGAGGGGGCCGCTCCCGCCCCCCGCCCCGGCGGCGCGGTGCACGACTGGTCCGTCGACCCGCTGCCCGCCCTCGAATTCGACCCCCTGCTCCACCGGTTGCTGAGGGAGGAGCCCATCGCCCGCGTCCGGATGCGGTTCGGCGAGGGGGACGCCTGGCTGGTGACCCGGTACGAGGACGTCAAGACCGTCGCCTCCGACCCCACGCTCAGCCGCGCCCTGACCGTCGACCGGCCGGTCACCAGCATGACCCCGCACGTGGTGGCCCCCGCCGGCGGCATCGGCCGCACCGACGCGCCCGACCACACCCGGCTGCGCCGCCTGGTCGCCCAGACCTTCGGCCGCAAGCGGGTGGCCGCCCTGCGCCCCCGGGCCCAGGAGCTCGCGGACCGGATGACCGAGCGGATGGCCCGCCAGGGCCCGCCCGCCGATCTGACGGAGTGCCTGACCGGGCCGCTGCCCGCCCAGCTGATCGGCGATCTGCTCGGCGTGCCCACCCGCGACATCGACCTGCTCCAGACCTGGCGCGGCGTCATCCTCTCCAGCGACCACACCCAGGCGGAGAGCGAGGCGGTCAAACGCGAGATCGCCGGCTACTTCCGCGCCCTGGCCGACCGCCGTCTCACCGACCCCGGCGACGACCTCTTCAGCGCCCTGGTCGCCGCCCACGCGCAGGAGGAGCTCAGCCGCGCCGAACTGGTCTCGCTCGCCGTCATGCTCGTCCTCAACGGCATGGACGCGGTGCGCAACCAGGTCTCCAACATGGTCTACGCGCTGCTCACCCACCCCGACCAGCTGGAGCGGCTGCGCACCGAGCCGGAGCTGCTGCCCGGGGCCGTGGAGGAGCTGCTGCGCTACATCCCCCACCGCAACGGCGTCGGCCTGCCCCGGATCGCCACCGCCGACCTGACCGTCGCGGACACCACCATCCGCGACGGCGACGTCGTCTACGTCTCCTACCTGGCCGCCAACCGGGACTCCTCGGTCTTCACCGAACCCGACCGCCTCGACCTCGGCCGGGACGAGGCCCCCAACCTGTCCTTCGGCCACGGCGCCCACTACTGCGTGGGCGCGCTGCTGACGCGGATGGAGGCCGAGGTCATGCTCTCCACTCTGCTGGACCGCTTCCCCCGGCTGCGCCTGGCCGTCGAGCCGAAGGACATGCGCTGGCGGCGGGGCTCCATCAACAGGGGCCCCGAGACCCTGCCCGTGGCCTGGTGAGCGCGGGCGGCCGCGCTCAGCCGCCGTCCGCCGGGCCCGGCGCCAGCCGCTTCAGCTGCTCGGCCGTGACGCCCTCGGGGACGGGCACGGGAGCCGGTGTGCGCAACGGCGGCTGCCAGCCCGTGTCCCGGTCCCAGGTGCGCACGATCCGGGCGGGCGCCCCCGCGACCACCGCGTGGTCGGGCACCTCGCCCCGGACGACGGCACCCGCCGCGGCGACCACGTTCCGGCCGAGCCGCGCGCCGGGCAGGACCACCACCCCGGTGCCCAGCCAGCTGCCCGAGCCGATCTCCACGGCCTCGCTGCGCGGCCACTGCTTGCCGACGGGCACATCGGGGTCGTCGTAGCTGTGGTTGGTCGTCGTGATGTACACGCCCGGGCCGAAGAAGCAGTCGTCCCCGATGGTCAGCGGCGCGTCGGCGATCACATGGCTGCCGCGCCCCAGCACCACGCCGTCGCCCAGCCGTACGATCGTCTCGCGCCCCAGGTCGAGTCCGGGCAGCATCCCGGCGGTGAGCGTCACGTCCTGGGCGATGACGCAGTGCTCGCCGATCTCGATCCACGGCTCCCCGAAGATGGTGCCCTGCGGAAAGGCGAGCCGGGAGTGCCGGCCGAGCCGGCGGAAGCGGTACGGGCCCGGGCACTCGGCGGTCACGGCCCCGGCCTCCCGCACCCAGCGGGCGCCGCGGTGGACGGCCGCCGAGGCGGCCCGGCGCCGCCAGCGCGCCAGGGTCGGGAACAGGTTCTGCTTGGGCACCCGCTCACCGTACTCAGCGCTCCACCGGCCGAATCCCGCCCCGGCCTGTGATCTTCGCCCCACCCCGTCCGTCCGCCACCCCGTCCGTCCCGTGACCACCGGCCGCTCCGAAGGAGACCTCCTGATGCCACGTCCCGCGTCCTCCCCGGTCCGCGTCGCCCTCCTGCGCGGCGCGCTGGCCGCCGCGCTCGCCACCACGGCCCTGCTCGCCCCGGCGGACCGGGCGACGGCCGGCGGGGGCGGCACCTACCTGAGGTTCACCAAGCACACCCCGGACGACTCCCGGCTGACCTACGTCCGGCACGGCCGGACCGTCGTCAGCTACCGCGCCGGCTCGGGCAGGGTGGCCGACGAGTGCCTGCGCGGCCGGGGCTGGCTGCCCGACGGCACCTACACCCTGGGCCGCCACCACACCGCGTACGACGGCAACCTCATCAAGGGCTACGCCGTCGAACTCGGCACCAAGCGCTGCCACGACGGCACCGACCGCACCGAACTGTTCATCCACAGCCAGATGACCCGCTCCGGCGGCCAGGGCCGGGGCGGCTACCAGCGCTGGGACGGCCCCACCGACTACACCTCGCACGGCTGCGTCAAACTGCGCCCCGCCGACATCAAGGAGCTCTACCGGATCCTCGACCGCCACGGCTGGCCCACGACCCTGCGGGTGACCGGCGGCTGAGCACAACGCGCCCCCGCCCCCGGCCGGTTCGCCCCCGGCGCCGCACCGAGGGCCGCCCTGGCGCGGAACGTACCTGTCACCGGGTATATGCCTGGCCGCCCGCCGTCCCCGGCTCCTACGATTGCCGTAACCGGGGGAGAGGCTGGGGGCCATGGCGGGCACTGCGGCACGGCTGGGACGGGGCGTGGAGAACGCCGTCGCCTGGACCATCAGGAACCTCGACGGTGTCATCGCCCTGGGCGCGGCCCTGACCATCGGCGTCCTCGACGTCCTCGACCAGCCGGTCCAGAGCAACATCACCTCCGGGGCGATCCTGCTGGTCCTGGCCGCGCTGGTGTTCGGGACGCTGACCGAGCGCCGGCGCCGGCAGGAGGACATCCGCGCGGCCATGAGCGGCACCCGGCACGCCCTGGAGGACCTCACCATGGTGCGCTCGCTGTCCGGCGCCGAGCTGGAGGCGGCCCTGGACCGGGCCCGGCTGACCACCGACCGCTGGATCTTCAAGGGCGGCACCGGCACCTATCTGCGTGCCGTGACCCTCCCCGTCTGCGTCCGGGAGGCCCAGCGGCAGCGCCGCTCCCTCATGATGAAGATCGACATCGTCAGCCCGGCCGACGAGCAGGCCTGCGCGGCGTACGCGCGCTTCCGCCAGACCTTCGCCCACCGGCTGCACGCGGTGCCCGCCGAGGCATGGAGCGCCGACCGGACCCGCAAGGAGTCCCTCGCCACCGTGCTCGCCGCCTGCTGGTACCGGCAGCGCCTGGACACCCTGGAGATCGACGTCCATCTCTCCTCCGTCGTCCCCACGCTCCGCTTCGACCTCTCCAACTCCTGCCTGATCATCACTCAGGACGACCCCCAGCGCGTCAACCTGCTGGTGGAGCGCGACCGTCCGCTCTACGACTACTACGTCACCGAGCTCCACCAGAGCCGGGAACAGGCCCACACCCTGGACCTCACCCGCACCGTCCCGCTCGGCGACGAGCCCACTGTCGACGAGGTCGTCCGGCTCCTGGAAGGACTCGGCCTGCCGCTCCCGGCCTCCTACACCGACCGCGACGTGGGCGACATCATCGACAAGGCCCTGCATGCGGAGAACCCGTACCGGAGGTGAGCTTCCCGTGCGCAGCCCCGTGGACTACCGCCGCATCGAACAGGCCATGGCGAGGGGGACGAGAGACGGGGCGGCGGCCGGCGAGCTGTTCGCGGCGGCCGCGACGGTCCTGGAGGAGGTCGCCTCCGGGCGGCGCGCACTGCGCGCCGTCCGCCATCCGCTGGGGTTCCTCTGTCTCCCGGTGCGGCGCGAGGGCGACCGGGGGGTGTGCGTCCATGTCTTCGACGAGGCGACGGCGGAGCCACCCGCCCGGCTGACCACCTCGCCCGTGCACGCGCACAGCTGGGACCTGGCCAGCTGTGTGCTGTACGGGCAGGTCGGCAATCTGCGGGTCCGGGTGCGCGACGACCCCGAACGGCCCACGCACCGGCTCTTCGAGGTCCGCAGCACCGCCTCCGTCCCGTGCCCGGCCGACGGGTCGGGCGACGCCCCGGCGGTGGACGAGATCCGGCCGACTCCACGCCTGGTGAGCTGTGCGCCCGGCGCCGAGGAGACCGGCGTCGCCGGCGGGATCTACCGGCTCCCCGCGGGGGAGTTCCACACCACCGTCGTCCCCCCGGGCACCGCCGCGGCCACCCTGCTGCTCGGCCGGTCCCTGCCCGGGCGCCGCGACCTCACCCTCGGACCGGTGCATGGCCCCGCGCACCGGGTGGTACGACAGACATGCGACGCCGAGCAGACCGCCCGGACGGCCCGCACCGTCCTGAGGAGGATCGATGGACACCACTGCCGATGACGACGGCCGCGCCGGGTCCCCGGGCCCGGGCGGCCCGGCGGGGTCCCTGGCGGCGGAGCGCCGGGTGGCCGTCGGCGCCGCCCAGGAGGCGGGCGCGCTGCTGCGCTCGCGCTTCCACGACGACTACGGCGTGCGGGCCAAGGACGACCGCGGCGACGTGGTCACCGAACTCGACCTGCTGGCCGAGCGCCTGGTGGTCGGGCGGCTCCGGGAGAACTTCCCCGGCGACCGGATCCTCTCCGAGGAGGCGGGCCCCGTCCCCGCGGCGCCCGGCGCGCGGACCGGCCGCACCTGGCTGGTGGACCCCCTCGACGGCAGCAACAACGTCGTCATCGGCCTGCCCGCCTACGCCGTCGGCATCGCCCTGTGCGTCGGCGAGGCGCCGGTGCTCGGCGTCGTGCACGACCCGGTGACCGACCGCACGTGGACGGCCTCGGCGGGCCGCGGCGCGTACGGGCCGCGCGGCCGGCTGACCGGGCCCGCGGGCCGCCCGTCCGCCGCCGGGCCCCTGCTGGCCTGGACCCAGGGCCACGCGGTCGCCCGCCGGGACCCGGTGGCGCGCGCCCTCAAGGACGCCCTGGAGGCGCGCTCCCGGCGGGTGCTCCAGCTGTGGGCGCCCCTGCTGGCCTGGGCGATGCTGGCCCGCGGCGACATCGACGGCTTCGTCGGCTACCGCGCCGAGGCCATCGACCTGCCCGCCGGGGCGCTGCTGGCCGCCGAGGCGGGCCTGGCCATCCGGTCCCTGGACGGCGGCGCCTTCCACGGCGGCGTCGGCGGCCCCGACACCGACCGCAGCTTCGTCGCCGGACGGCCGGAGGACCTCCCCTACCTCCTGGAACTGGTCGCGGAGGGACGCCCCACGACGGCGCCCACGCCGTAGGAGCCGGTCACCTCGAGACGGCCAGCGCGCCGACGGACGCCAGGAGGGCGCCGACGGCCAGTACCGCGCCCGTCCCCATGAACCGGACCGGGGACACCCGCACACCCTGCGCGTGGCAGCGCTCGAACCACAGCAGCGTCGCCAGGGAGGCCCAAGGGGTGATCACCGGGCCGACGTTGGTGCCGATCAGCAGGGCCAGCAACTGGTCGTGATTGCCCACGGGCACGGCCGACTCGCCCGCCAGATAGACCGGCAGGTTGTTGAGCGCGTTGGCCAGCCCCCCGCCCACTCCCGCCGCCCGCAGCATCCCCGGCAGACCGCCGTCCGTGCCCACCGCCCGCGCCAGCAGCTTGTGGAGCCCGTTGACATTGACCGTCTCCACCACCAGGAACAACCCCGGCACCAGGACCAGCAGTCGCCACGGCACCAACGACAGCCGCAGTGCCGCGCGTCGCCGTACCGCGAAGGCCGCCACGGCGAGCGCGGCCGCCACCGCCGACGCCGTCCACAGCGGCACCGCGTCGATCAGGATCGCGAGCAGGAAACCCGCGCAGGCCACCGCGCACACCCGGAACAGCACCCGGTCGGCGGGCCGGTGGACCTCCGGCGGAACGTAGCGCTGCGCACCCCGGCGGTCACGGCGCCAGTAGAACAGCCACAGACACCCCATCGTCACCGCGACCGACGCCAGTTGGGGCGCCCACATCCGCTCCGCGAGCCCCATGGGGGAGAGCGCCACCCGGTCCGCCGCCAGCAGATTCGTCAGATTCGACACCGGCAGCAGCAGACTCGCCGTATTGGCCAGCCACACCGTCGTCATCGCCAGCGGCACCGCCGCGATCCCCACCCGGCCCGCCAGCGCCAGCATCACCGGCGTCAGCAGCACGGCCGTCGTATCGAGATTGAGCGTGATCGTGGTGACCGAGGCGAACACCACACACAACACGAACAGCCTCGCGTAACTGCCCCGCCCGACCCGCGCCACCCCCGAGGCCACCACGTCGAACACCTCGGCCCGGCTGGTGAGTTCGGCCAGAACGATCACCGTGCCCAGGAACGCCAGCAAGGGCGCGATCCGCCGCATCGCGTCCCCGGCCGACCCCGCCGGAAGCAGCCCCGTCGCCAGGAACAGCAGGCCACAGGCCAGGATCCCGCCCGCGAGCCAGTCCAGGGGATGCAGCCACGAGGACAGCCGTCGTAAGACACGCACGGCCCGAGCATGGCACAGCGTTCATGACGAACACAGTGACCCCGGGGAACTCCGTTCCTAGGATGGAGTCATGGTGGCACGCCAGGAAAACGACGGACGACAAAGGCCGTTGGACTTCTTCATCAGCTACTCCCCGGCGGACGAGCGCTGGGCGGCCTGGATCGCCTGGACCCTGGAGGAGGCCGGCTACCGCACCGTCCTCCAGGCCTGGGACTTCGTACCGGGCACCAACTTCGTCGACTTCATGGACCGCGGCGTCAGCGAGTCCGTCGCCGTCATCGCCGTTCTCTCCCGCAACTACGAACGCTCCCGCTACGGGCGCATGGAGTGGCAGGCCGCACTGCGCGCCGACCCCGACGCCCCCGAGCGCAGACTGATCACCGTGCGCGTGGAGGACATCCCCGTCGAGGGACTCCTCGCCACCATCACCTACGTCGACCTCGTCGGCGTCCACGACACCGCCGCCGCCCGTGAACTCCTCCTCACCCGCGTCGGCCACGCCCTCGACGGCCGGGCCCGCCCCGACCACCACCCCGGCTTCCCCGGCCACCCCCACGGCCCCGCCCCCGCCCCCGTCGTGAGCGTCCCGCCCGCCGGGCCCGGACCCGGCAGCCCCGGCTGGGCCGGCCGCCGCCGCCCCGCGGCCGCCCCCGGCTACCCCCAGGCCACCACCGGCCACCGTGCCCGGGACAGCGTCTCCGTGCTCCACCTCGCCGGCCCCGGCTTCGGGCGCGGCACCGACCCCGCCGAGCTCCAGGCCGCCGTCTGGAGCGACCTCGTGGAACTCACCGACGCCGGGGCCCCCGCCCCCGACCTCCTCGTCGTCACCGGCGACCTCACCGCCTCCGGCAGCCCCCGCGAGTGCGACCAGGCCCTGACCTTCCTCACCGGCCTGCGCGCCCGCCTCGGCCTCGCCGCCGACCGGCTCGCGATCGTCCCCGGCGGACAGGACGTCAGCCAGGCCGCCTGCCGCGCCTACTTCGCCACCTGCGAGGCCGACGAGATGCGCCCCCGGCCGCCCTACTGGCCCAAGTGGCGCCACTACGCCCGCCTCTTCCGCGAGCTCTACCAGGGCCTCGACGCCGTCTTCGACGGCGACCAGCCCTGGACCCTCTTCCCCGTCCCGGCCCTGCGCACCGTCGTCGCCGGCCTCAACTCCTCCATGGCCCACAGCCACCGCCCCGAGGACCAGTACGGACTGCTCGGCCCCGAACAGGCCGCCTGGTTCGCCCAGGCCCTGCGCTCCTACGAACGCGAGGGCTGGCTGCGCCTCGGCGCCCTGCGCCACGCCCCGGAGACCCGGGGCACCCTCGCGCCCGATTCCGGCACCGCCCCGGACCCCGCCCCCACGGCCCCCGTGCCCGGCCGCGCCCTGGGCCCCGACCCCGGCCGCGCCGGCGGCCCCGCGGCCGGCCGGCGCCCCGCCGCCGCGACCCTGCGCGACACCGACGTCCTCGCCCGGCTCACCGCGCCCCGGCTCCACCTGCTGCTCCACGGCCCGGCCACCACCGCCCGCCCCACCGCCACGGCCGCCCCCACCGCCGCCGTCCTGCCCCTGACCGGCCGCGACCTGCCCGTCCTGGGCGCCGCCGCCCCCGGCCGGTACCGCCTCCTGGAGATCACCCGCGACGGTCTCACCCGCTGGCCCGAGAGCCCCGGCGAGGCCCCCCGCCGCTACACCCTCGGCTGGCGCGGCGCCCACCACGTCTTCGGCCCCGAACGGCCCGCCACCCCCACCCCCGAGACCCCGATCCCCGGAACCCCCGGCTCCACCACCCCCGGCCGGCCGCCCGGCGGAACCGACGAGGCCCGCGTCGTCGAAGGACCCCAGGAGGCCCTGCTCTCCCGCGTCGCCGAGGTCTGCCGCGTCCGCCACCGGCACGTCCAGCTCCGCCGCCTGCCCGGCGACCCGCCCGGCCTGCTCGTCACCTGGACCGAGTCCGGTTTCGTGCGGCAGCAGCGCGTCGGCGTCCTCGTCGGCACCCCGCGCGCCGAGGACGTCGACAGCTTCATCGACCACGTCCACGCCTCCGGCGCCGACCCCGACGCCGAACTCGTCCACGACGGCCCGCCGCCCTCACGGGAGCTCCGCGAACACGCCCGCCGCCGCGGCGTCCTCGTCCGCAGCTTCACCGAGTTCCAGGGCCTGCTGGACCTGCGCGGCTACGTCGCCGCCCAGACCGAGCGGCTCAGCGCCGACCCCCAGTACCAGCCCGCCCTCTACCTCCCCCAGCGCTACCGCGAACTGGAACGCCCCGGCGGCACGGAACGCGACGGGCTCGTCGACGACGTGCTGCGCCTCCTCGACGCCGACCACGGCCGCTTCCTGCTGCTCCTCGGCGACTTCGGGCACGGCAAGACCTTCGCCCTGCGCGAGATCGCCCGCCGCGTCCCCGCCGAACTGCCCCACCTGGTCCCGGTGCTCATCCAGCTCAGCGGCCTCGACCGGGCCCACACCCTCGACGGGCTCGTCGCCGCCCACCTCGCCGGCCAGGGCGTCGACACCATCGACCTGCGCGCCTTCCGGTACATGCTCGGACAGGGCCGGATCGTCCTGCTCTTCGACGGCTTCGACGAACTCGTCAACCAGGTCACCTACGACCGGGCCGCCGACCACCTCCAGGTGCTCCTCGACGCCGCCGTCGACAGCGCCAAGATCGTCGTCAGCAGCCGCACCCAGCACTTCCGCTCCCAGGCCCAGGTGCTCACCGCGCTCGGCGAGCGCGTCGGGCTGCTCCCGCAGCGCCGGGTGCTCGCCGTCCAGGAGTTCACCCCCCAGCAGATCCGCTCCTACCTGGTGAACCGCTACGGCGACGCACAGGCCGCCGACCGCCGGCTCCGGCTGCTGGAGGGCATCCCCGACCTGCTTGCCCTGTGCCGCAACCCCCGGCTGCTCAGCTTCGTCGCCGACCTCGACCACGACCGGCTGCGCGCCGTCGCGGGCGCCGGCCGGGCGCTCAGCCCCGCCGGGCTCTACGAGGAGGTCTTCACCTCCTGGCTGCGCTTCGAGGCCCGGCGCGCCCGGGGCGGCCCCGGCGGCGCCCCCGGCCTGGACCTGACGCAGCTGTGGCAGGCCGTCACCACCCTCGCCCTGCGGCTGTGGGAGAGCGGCGAGAGCGCCCTGCGCCTGGACGAGCTCAACGACGTGGCCGAGACCCTCACCGAACTCGCCGACTCCCGGCTGTCGGTGCCCCAGGCCGCCCACTCCGTCGGATCCGGCAGCCTGCTGGTGCGCACCGACGACGGCCTGTTCCGGTTCATCCACGGGTCCGTGGCCGAGTGGCTGGTGGCCCGCGAGGCCGCGGTGCGGCTCGGGCGGGGCGAGACGGGCGAGGCCGACCTCCTGGCCCGCCGCCCGTTCAGCCGGCTGGCGGTGGAGTTCCTCTGCGACCTCGCCGACCACCGCACCTGCCAGCAATGGGCCGAACGGGCCCTCGGCGGCGAGGACGGCGCGGCGGAGGGCGCGGCCGGCGAGACGGCCAGGGCCAACGCCATGAAGATCCTCAGCAGGCTGCGGATCCCCGCCCACACCGATCTGCGTGGCGCCGTCCTCGCCGGGGAGGACCTCTCCTACCGCGACTTCTCCGGCGTCGACCTCACCCGCGCCGACCTCACCGACGCCGGCCTGGTCGGCGCCGACTTCTCCGGCGCGATCCTGCGCGACACCCGCCTCGCCGGCGCCCGCCTCGACGACGCCGACCTGCGCGGCGCCGACCTGCGCGGCGCCGACCTGCGCCGGGCCCGGCTCATCGGCACCGATCTGCGCGGCGTCCGGGTCGACGGCGGCAGCTGGCACCGCGCGGCCGTGATCAACGCGGTCACCGAACCGGCCGTCCTGGACACCCCCGAACTCCGCGCGGCCGCCGTCGCCCCCGGCCTGACCGCCGAGGCCGGCTTCCGCCCCGCGGCGGTCGGCGTGCCCTACGGCTTCGACATGCGCACCAGCCGGCTGCCCGAACCCGTCTCCTTCAGCCCCGGCGGCGAACTCCTCGCCCTCGGCGGCGAGGACGGCGGCGTCCTGGTCTGCGACGCCGCCACGGGCACCGCCCTGCGTACCCTCCACGGCCACACGGGCCGCGTCTACGCCGTCAAGTTCCGCGGCGGGGTGCTCGCCACGGGCGGCTCGGACGGCACCGTACGGCTGTGGGACCCCGTCTCCGGCCGGAGCCTCCACCGGCTCGAGGTCCACGCCGACGGCGTCTGGCCCGTCTCCCTGGACCTCAGCGGGGAGCGGCTGGCCACCGGTGACGCCGACGGCACCGTCACCCTCTGGGACGTGGCCACCGGCACCGTGACCCACCGCCTCCCCGGCCACAAGGCGCCCGTCTACACCGCCGTGTTCAGCCCCGACGGCACCGTCCTGGCCACCGGCGACGCCGCCGCGTGCGTACGGCTGTGGGACACCCGCTCCGGCCGGCTCCTCGGCGAGCTCGACGGCCACCGGGGAGCCGTCTACCGCGCCCGCTTCAGCCCCGACGGCACCCTGCTCGCCACCGGCGACATGGGCGAGGGCGACGGGGGCACCGTCCGGATCTGGGACGTCGCCACCCTGCGCCCGCTGCACACCTGCACCGGCCACCCGGGCCGCGTCTACACCCTGGACTTCCACCCCTCCGGCACCCTGCTGGCCAGCGGCGACACCGAGGGCCACGTCATGCTGTGGGACCCGCGCACGGGCGAGGCGGCGGGTCCCCCGCTGCTCGGCGGCGGCGCCGTCTACCAGGTGGTCTTCGACCCCGAGGGCGGCATGCTGGCGGCCGGCGGCAGCGACGGCTCGGTCCGGCTCTGGCGGATCACCCAGGGCGCCCCGCCCGCGGCCGGCTGGACGGCCGCGCCCCTGCGCCGGCAGCCCGCCGACCACCAGGGCTCGGTGTGGGCCTGCCGCTTCAGGCCCCACGGCGGCCCGGCGGCCCCGGAGTCGGGACCGCTGCTGGTGTCGGCCGGCAACGACGGCTCGGTACGGCTGTGGGACACCACCACCGGCCGGGGCCGCAACGTCCTGCGCGGCCACGGCCGCAAGGTCGTCAGCCTGGCCTTCGGCGCCTCGGGCACCCAGCTCGCGGCCTGCGGCAACGACGGCGTCGTCCGGATCTGGGAACCCGCCACCGGCCGCCGGGTACGCGAGCTCACGGGCGACAACGACCGGCTGGTCTCCGCTGTGTTCAGCCCGCGCGGCCCGCTGCTCGCCACCTCCAGCAGCGACGGCGACGTCTATGTGTGGAACGCCGAGACCGGCGAGTACCAGCGCGAGATCGACGCCGAGACCGACCACGTCTGGGCCGAGACCTTCAGCGCCGACGGCGAGATCCTCGCCACCGCCAACGACGACGACACCGTCCGGCTGTGGTACCGCAGCACCGGCGCCCATGTGACCACCCTCGGCCAGCACCGGGGCCGGGTGCGCTCCCTGTCCTTCACCGCGGACGGCACCGGTCTGGCCACCGGCTGCGACGACTCGTTCGTCCGCCTGTGGGACCTCGGCCGGAGCCGTCTCGTCGCCGAACTCGCCGGCCACACCGACCGGGTGTACGCGGTCGTCCACGGTCCCGGCGACGCCTGGCTGGCCAGCGCCTCCTGGGACGGACAGGCCCTCGTCTGGCAGGACGGCGCCGTCGTCCACCGGCTGCGGGGCCACACGGGACGGCTGTGGACGGCCGCCGCCCACCCGAGCCGCTCCCTGCTGGCCACCGCCGGCGACGACCGGACCGTCCGCCTGTGGGACCCCCTGACGGGTGCCGGGACCGGCCGGCTCACCGGACACACCGGCCGGATCCTCACCCTCGCCTTCAGCCCCGACGGCTCCCTGCTGGCCAGCGGCGCCGAGGACGGCACGGTACGGCTCTGGTCGCTGCCGGAGGACGGCGAACCGGCCGCCCGGGCCACCCTCATCGGCGTCCCCGGCGGCTGGGCCGCCCTCAACCCCTCGGGGGGCTACAAGTTCGACGGCGACATCGCGGGCGAGTTCTGGCACGTCGTGGGCATGTGCCGGTTCGAGCCCGGCGAGCTCGACGGCCACCTGCCCGGGGTACGGCGGCTGGCCATGGACGCCGGGCTCTGACGGCCGGTCAACGGGCGGTCCGGATCCGCAGGAAACGGGGGCGGTAGACGCTCGCCCGGTCGATCACGTCCCGGGGGACGAGGCTGTTGACGTTGTAGGAGACGACCAGCTCGTCCGTGCCGTGCTCCAGCTCCGGATGCTCGTGCGGGTTGTACGCCAGGACGTTCGGGTTCCGGTAGCTGCCGCCCGGGCCCGCCTCCGGCGCCGTGTACACCGTGCGCGGCGCCGTGAACGGCCCACCGGGGGAGCGCGCCCAGGCCAGCCGCAGCTCCGCGCTGAACGGCACGTCCACCCGCTGGCCGACCAGCGCGTACCAGGCCCCGTGCCGGACCACGCTCAGCTCGTCCGAGACCCGCAGCGCCGCCCCGCCGGGGCCGGCGAGCCGGGCGGCCCGGGACTCCTCGCGGGACCACGAGCCGTCGGCGGCCCGGTAGTGCCAGGGCCCGCGCAGGCCCGGACCGTCCACCCGGGCCAGATGGAGGTAACTCCCGCCCGAGGGCGCGGCCTCGGTGCCGTAGACATAGGTGCGGTCCCCCTCCTGGGCCAGCCACGCGCCCCAGGAGATCCCGGCCGACGACGGCAGCGGTGCGACCGACTCCGGCCGCGAGAGCCGCCCCTCGCCGAAGCGCGCCACCACCGAGCCGCGCCAGGCCACGTCCAGCGGCCCGGCGCCGGTCCGCGCGTACCGGGCGTAGACGACCGCGACGCCCCGGCCGTCGGGGATCCCGGCCCGCGCCCAGTACCACTCGCCCGCGTTCGGCGGCGCCACCAGGGAATCGGGCCGCCCGGCCCGGTCCCGGCCGGTCACCGTGCGCGGGGCGCCGGAGGCGGGCCACAGCACGAAGCTGTTGTGGACGAACGGCGTCGTCCCGCCCTCCCCGGCGACGGGGGAGCGGGAGCCGTCGGGCCGCACCGTGCCCAGGAACGTGTCCGAGAAGACCCACAGTTCACCGCCGGGCGTCGGCACCGAGTACGTACTGTCCCCACCGGTCCAGTGGCCCGGATCGCGCACCCGCTCGGCGTACGCCCCGAACGCCTCGTCGAGCGCCGTCAGCGGCCGCGCCGAGACCACCCCGGGCGGCTCCCCGCCACCCGGCGCCGCCCCCGGCGGCAGGAAGGCACAGACCGCGGCGGCGGCCACGAGCAGCAGCCGGGGCACGACCCGCCGACGGCGACGGGCGGGCGGCACCGGGACAGGCGCCCGGTCCGTCATCCAGGAAATCCGCATGGCGCACAGTCAACAGCCACGGCCGCGCGGTGTCGCGGGGATCCGCCGCTCGGCCGAGCGGGTGATAAATGGCAGCACGGTCAGAGTGCACAGTGACGGCCGCGCACCCGGGGCGCGACGATGCCGTGGGCCGGGACCGTACGCGTGGTCCCGGATCCCCCCGTCCGTTCGTGGAGGTGTCCGTGTACGCAACCGAGTTGGCCGTCAAGGCGCTGGAACCGACCCCCGAGGAGGAGCGCCTGGCCGAGGACTACGTCACCATCCTCGGCTCGCTCTCCGCCATGGAGCAGGCAGTACGGGACGGTGCCTGGCACCGTCTGCGCGACGAGGCGGACGAGCTGATGAGCGCCGCCGAGGAGATGTGGGCCGGTCTCCCCGGTGCGGACGACGACGAGGCCGTCCCCGTCCAGGCCGTCCATGTGCCCTCCCAGGCCGACAGCGCGAAGATCCGCCAGCTGATCGCCGTGTACGCCCAGCCCTACGCCCTCGGCCGCGCCCTGTACCCCACGAGCCTCATCCAGGACGCCCAGCTGCGCCGGGCGGTGGAGGAGGAGAACACGGAGGCGGAGCACACGGTCGTGGAGTGAGGACGGCCCCGGGGCCGGAGCCCCCTCACGGTGTGCTCCGGCGGGCGTCCGGCAGGGCCACGGTGATGTTGTCGGCCCGGTAGATCCGCAGGCCGTCGCGCCACACACCGCCGTCGGCGCGCAGCAGCACCGTGCCGCCGGCCGCGCGGACCTCGCGGATGTGGACCTCACCGCGCACCCGCCGGTGCCCGCGCAGGATCTGGCCCCGGTAGGTCCAGCGCAGCTCCTCGCCCGGCACGGGATCGGGACCCGGCCCCGGCGGCTCGCCGGCGAGCCCCGTGTACAGCGCGAAGGCCCGCACGGCCTGGAAGAGCATCTGCACACCGACCGACCCGGGCAGCACCGGGTCGTGGGGGAAGTGCCGGCCGAAGAACCAGTCGCCGGGGTCCACCGCCTTGGCGCACAGCACATAGCCGGCGCCGTGCTCCCCGCCCCCGGGGACCACCACCACGTCCTCCAGCAACGCCAGCCGGCCCCGCCCCAGCCGGGCGTCGTGCCGTGCGTCCAGCCGCCGCGCCCCGGCCGGGGCGACGGGCCGCCGCTCCAGCCACGGGGGCGTCTCCCGGCCGCCGTCCAGCCCCTGCTGCAGGGCGAGGACCTCGGAGGTGAGGTAGCCGTGCGTCGCCTCGCCCTCGAAGAAGACCTCGCCGCCGGTGCTCAGCGAGAAGCGGTACCGGTCGATCACCGCCCCCGGCAGGACGGCCGCGGACAGCAGCACGGACTCCTGGACGACCGTGGCCGAGCGCGGGTCGCACGCCCGGGTCAGCCGGGCCCGGCCCTCGAGATTGCGGCAGACGAAGGCCCGGTCGGGATACGTCCACAAGAGGCCGGAGAGCCCCCCGAGCAGCCCGAGGGGCTGAAGGGCCATCTCCATCAGGGCGAAGGCCGGTACGCCACCGCCGTGTTCCCGGCAGTACCAGGGGTCCGCCGGGACGTCGTGCTCGGTGACCAGCCGGGCGCCCGCCCGGTCCGGCCCGTCGCTCTCGCGGAAGACGACGCCCCGGTCGACCGCGCGCAGCCCCGCGCGCGGCAGGCGGGGCCGGACCGGTGTGCTGATCCCCTCGCCGCGCGCGTCGAACGTCGACGGATGGCCCTCGGCGCCCCGGGCGATGTGCAGCTCGTGGAAGCGGGCCCGGGCGCCGGAGGACGTCCTGCGGCAGCTGAGCCGGTCCGGGTGCGGCAGCAGGCCGGCGCCGGGCCGCTCCCGTACCGTCGCGCCGAGGCCGTGCAGCCGTGCCACGACCCGCCCGCCGGAGACGATCTCGCAGTCGGCGACCGCGTACGGGCGCGGCAGCAGCCCGAGTTCGGCCACCTCCGCCGTCAGCCGCCACGGCTCGCCGCCCGCTCCCGGCCCGGCCGCACCGCCCCGCCACTCCACACGCACGGGACGGCCGGTCAGCGGGAGCACCCGTGCCCCGGGCAGGCACAGGTGCAGCCCCTGGTGGAAGGCGTACACGCGCAGCGCCTCCAGGGCCGCCGCGACCAAGTACGGCCACTGCGGGCCGCCGTCCCCGGCGGCCGGCCGCACGGTGGCGGTCAGCAGGCCCTGGCCGTACCGGCCCGCGCGCGGGCCGACCGTGATCTCCTCCAGCAGCGGGGCCGGCCAGGGCGCGGGCAGCTCGTCCGGCTCCAGGCCCCGCTGGTCGTGGGCGGGGCCGAACACGCCCGCGACGTCCCCGGCGGCGAGCGCGTCGAGCTCCGCGCAGGTCAGCCGGCGGACGTCCGTCACCGCGTGCGGGTGGAACTCCTCCGGGAACCGCGGGACGTGACGCCGTGGCGGCTCCTCGCCGGTCGCGCGGAGCGTGAGGACGCGGTGCGCGCCGTCGAGGACCTCGCGGCTCCCGTCCGGTGCCGAGCGGACGCGGAGCGGGGCGGGCGCGTACGGCACCGGATCGTGCCAGGTCACGGTGAACACCTCGGGGCACGGCCGGGGAGCCGTGGCGTCGGCCGGCGCGCGGGCCCCGGCGAGGAGCGCCGACGCGGGGCCGCCGTACCGCTCCCACGAGCCGGGCGCGCCGTCCGGGCGGGAGGCTTCCGGCGCGGGCGCCCCGGGATCCTCCGGGGCGAGGCCGGTCCCGGCCGCGACGAGGCCGGTCTGCCAGGCGCTGATGGCCCGGTGGGCGGCGAGCACCGCCGCGTGGGCCCGCTGCACTTCGCGCGCGAGCGTCCGGGCCACGTCCGTGGGGTCGGGCGTGCCGTCGAGGGCCGTCGTGGCGTCGGGTTCCGGCCGCCGGACGATGTCCGTGTGAGCCGCCGCCGTGCTGTTCGCTGCCGGTGGCGCCGGGGGTGTTGCCCGGCCTCCGCGTGGCGGCTCCTCGGCCGGGGCGGCGCCGGTCGCCGGGCCGTGGGCGCCGTCGGCCGCAGGTTCGGCCGGCGGGTCGGTGGACCGGGCCGTGGGGGCCGGTGGCGACAGCCGGGGTGGCTCCAGGGGGACGCCGTCGAAGCCGAGTCCGTCCATCGCCGTCCTCACCGTCGGTCCGCCGCCGGGGCGGTCCGGGGCGCGGTGAGGCGGGCCTTGAGCTCCCCCTCGGCGACGAGGACGAGCGTCAGCCCCGTCCAGCGCTGGAGCACCCGGCCGTCCGGATCGCACGCGGTGACGTCGCACCGCAGGTCGATGACCGACGCGGACACGAGCTCGGCCACGACGACGAACGGCTCCCCGTCGGGCAGCGGGGCGAACAGCTCGACGCGCTCGACGCCGACGGGCGCCGGGGCGCGCCCGAGGCGCGCCAGCCCCAGCAGCGCCCCCGCCTGGACCAGCAGATCGGCGAGGCACGGGCTGTACAGCCGCCCCCCGTACGCGCCGTGGGCGAGGCCCGGGTCCCGTAGCGCCGCCCCCACGACCAGCCGGTCCGGGCCCTCCTCCAGCACGGCCCCGAGCCCCCGCAGGGACGGCCCGTGGAAGAAGCCGCCCGCCGCGTAGACGGGGTGCGGCTCGTCCCGGAACGGGCGCTGAGGCAGGTCCTCCCGGCGGGGTGGTCCGGGCGCCCGCCCGGACCCCCGGTAGCGGCCCTCGTAGAGCACCTGGGTTTCCCGGCCGTCGTCCACCGCGCGCACCGTGACCACGGCGGCGCCCGGCTCCGCCGGGTCCGGCACCAGCCGGGCCAGGGCGTGCCCAGGCTGGGAGCCGTCGAGGTACAGGCCCCGCCGGGCGCGGAAGTCCCGGCACTCCGTCACCGGCCCGGCCCCTCCCCGGCAGCGCTCCAGGAGGTGGAGGCCCCAGCCGACGGCGGCGGTCAGCGGCAGCAGCGGCGCCCCCGACCAGCGGTGGTCGCGCAGTGCCGGCTCCGCCTCCAGGCCGGCCAGGTCGCGCCGGGCGGCCAGGCCCGCGCCCGGCGGCTCGGTGGCGAGCGTGAACGGCGCGCGCAGCGGCCCGATGACGACGGCACCGCCGGCGTGGCCCGGACCCATCAGTTCGACGAAGTGCTCGCAGCCGGCGCTCCGCGTCAGCACGGGGATGCCGTGCTGGACGTACAGGTCGCTCAGACGGGCGGCCATGCCGCCCTCCCACGGCCCCCAGACGACGGGCGTCACCCGGCAATGGGGGTGCGCCGCCGCGAAGGCCAGGCCGTAGCGGGTGAGCGCCTCGTTGGCCAGGGCGTAGTCCGTCTGCCGCACATTGCCCCAGTAGCCCGACACGGAGGCGAAGAGGACCAGCCGCCGCAGTTGGCCCGGGTCGAGGCAGGAGAGCACGTTGTGCAGTCCCGCGAGTTTGGTGTCGACCACCCGGGCGACGGAGTCGGCCGTCAGCTCTCCGAGCGTCGAGTCACCGAGCACCCCGGCGCCGTGCACCACTCCCGTGACGCGGCCGGCGTACGGTGCGAGGGCCGTGGCCAGCGCGGCGGCGTCGCGGACGTCCGCCGCGACGTAGTGGGCCTCGGCGCCCCGGGAGCGCAACTCCTCGACCAGGGCCCGGATCCGGCGGTGCCGGGGCGGCTCGTCGATCTGTCCGTCGATCTGGCCGTCGGCCGGGTCGTGGGCGTCGGCGAGCTCGGAGCGGCCCAGCAGCACGAAGCCGCAGGGCCGTTCGGCGGCCAGAGCGGCCACGCACCACGCGGTGATGCCCGAGGCCCCGCCGGTGACCAGCAGCAGATCGTCGGCGGTGAGCTCCGCCGGGGCCGGTCGCGCGGGCACGGCGGGGTCCGGGGCGTCGGCCAGCACGGGGGTGCGGCGCAGGGAGCCGTCCCAGCCGACCTCGCGGACGTCGGTGGCGCAGTCGGAGACCTCCGCCAGGAACGCCGCGCCGATCGCGTCGGCGGACAGCTCCGGGGCGACGTCCAACGCGCGGCAGAAGAGCGAGGAGGCCTCCAGCGCCACGGACTTGACGAGACCGCCGAGGCCCCCGGCCAGCGCCGCCACCGGGTCGCCGCCCGCGCCCCCGTACCCGAGGCGGCCGTCCAGCCCGGTGAGCGCGACGAAGGCCGCCCGGGTACCGCGTGCGGCGGCCTCCTTCAGCGGAGGGCACAGGTGCTTGGCGACGAGTACGGCGTGCCGCAGCCGGGCGATCGCCTCGCCGGCCTCCGAACCGGTGGGGCGGCTCATGGCGATCGCGCACAGGTCGACGCGTTCCACCGCCGCGAGCAGCGCGCCCACACCGTGCACGAGCGCCTCCTCGGACAGGTCGGCCAGGACCTGGACGTCCTCGGCCGGCGCACCGGCCCCGGGCAGCAGCAGCCGCAGGACGCGCCAGCCCGCGGGGCGGAGCGCCCCGGCCGCCGCCGCGCAGAGCGCGCCGCCGTCGTCCAGCAGGACGGCGCACGGCCGGTCCGGGTAGGCGTCCGTCCGTACGTCCACGGCGGGCAGCGGACGCAGGACGGGGAAGGCGCGCCCGAGCGGGACGTCCTCGGTGCGGCGGAGCGCGCCGACCGGGTCGACGAGGACGCGTTCCAGCATCTCGGTGAGCTCGGCCACGGTCCGGGCCTCGCTGAACCGGAAGAGATCATCCCTGGTGATCACCGGGTAGCGGCGCCAGACCTCCGCCGCGATCTCCACCTGTTTGAGCGAGTCGATGCCCAGGTCCTCCTGGATCGAGTGATGCGGCTCGATCATGCCGATGTCGTAGCCGGTCTTCTCGGCGACCACTTGGTAGAAGACCCGCTCCACTTCTTCCCGGTCAAGGCCTGTCTCCCGGTCGAGGGCCGCCGGTTCGCCCGCCGCCGGGCGGCCGGGCCCGCCGTTCCGGTGGGCGGCGACGA
This sequence comes from Streptomyces sp. NPDC001678, assembly GCF_042892945.1. Lineage (NCBI taxonomy): Bacteria > Bacillati > Actinomycetota > Actinomycetes > Kitasatosporales > Streptomycetaceae > Streptomyces > Streptomyces sp. NPDC001678. The sequence goes on from NZ_JBIAUP010000009.1 coordinate 208,551, forward strand.
GTTCCGCGAGGGCGGAGCGGTCCGGTGACGGTCCGTCCGGGGCGGTGACGGGCGCGGCGGGGACGTCCGCCTCGGGGCGGGTGCCGCTGGGGGAGGGGGCCGGGGCACCGGGGCCGAGCAGCCGGGTGACGACCTCGCTCGCGCGCGTGTGCGCCTGCCCCACCGCCACGTTGTGGTCCGCGATGGCCCGGACGGCCGCGGCCAGGGAGGCGTCGACCCCGCCGTTCGCCGCGCCCGCGCGCAGCAGCCGGCCCAGCTCCTCGGCGGTGGCCAGCTGGCCGTCCAGGAACCGGGTGTGGACGGCCAGGTGCTCGGCGGCGGCACGCGTCAGGGCCGCCGCGTCCGCCGCGGGGACCGCCGCCCCGGGGGCGCTTCCGGGCGTGGCCCACCAGGGCCGTCCCCGCCCGTCCGCGTCGTCCGTCTGCCGTTCCGTGGCCCGCCGTTCCTGAGTCTGGTGTTCCGGAGTCTGACGTTCCGCCGCTCGCTGTGATGCCAGGGCGGCGAAGTTCGGGCCCTCCAGCCGCCGGGCGACCTTCGAGGGCGCCGGCCGTCCGGGTGCGGGAGGGGCGTCGTAGCGGTTGAGCCCGACGAGCGGGAGGCCGAGCACGGCGAGCCGGAGGGCCGCCTCCTTGAGGGCGGCCGCGCCGTCGGCGTCCGGCCCGGAGTCGCAGGCGACCGTCTCCACCCGCCGCCCGGCGAGCGTGCGCTCCACGAGCGCGGTCAGCACGCGCCGGGGGCCGAACTCGACGAACACCCCGACACCGTCCTCGTGCATCTCCCGTACCCGGGCCGCGAAGTCCACCGGGTTCCGCAGCTGCTCGGCCAGCGTCCGGCGGTCGGCGTCCGGGCCGTGCCCGTAGGTGGCCCCCGCCGTGTTCGCGTACACCCGCAGGCGCGGTGCGGCGAAGTCCGTGACGGCGCACGCGGCGGCGAAGGCGTCGTGGGCCCGGGCGACGAGCGGGGTGTGGAAGGCGGCGGCGACCGGCAGCCGCCGTACGGGCACCGAGAGCCCGGCGCAGTGCGTCACGAAACGTTCCAGCAGGGGCGTGGGGCCGCCCAGGACCTGCTCGTCCGGGGCGTTGCGGCAGGACACCACCAGCCCCGGGTACGCGGCGAGGAGCTCCCGCACCCTCTCCTGCGGGGCGCGCACCGCCACCAGCGCCCCCGGGTCCGTCCCCTCGGTCACCTCCTCCATCGCCAGCCCCCGGGCCCGCGCGAGGGCCGGGAGGGCGGCGTCGTCGAGGACGCCGGCCGCCCACAGCGCCGTCAGCTCGCCGAAGCTGTGGCCGAGGACCGCGTGCGGGGTGAGGCCCAGCTCCGCCAGGAACCGGTACTGGCCCATCGCCAGCGCGCCGACGGCGGGCTGGGCGTAGGCGGTGCGGCGCAGGCGCTCCTCGGCCCGCCGGGCGTCACCGGCCGGGCACGGCGGCGGGAACACCGTGCGCGCGAGGGTGTCCGAGGGAGGGAAGAGCGCGCCCGCCGCGTCGAAGGCCGCGCGCACCGGCGGCACGGCGAGCAGCGCGCCCAGTCCCATCCCCACGTACTGGCTGCCCTGCCCGGCGAACAGCGCGCCCACGCGGGTGCCCTCGGGGAGCGCCGTCCGCCGGTAGTGGATGCCGCGCTCGTGCCGCCACGCGTCGCGCCCGGGGCTGTTCCGCAGCTGTTCGACGGCGGTGGCCAGGAGCGCGGCCCGGTGCTCGGCGTCCGCGGCGACGAACCCGAGGCGGGCGTGCCCGGGCGGGACGGGTCCCTCGCCGGAGCCTTCGTCCGGGTCCTCGCCGCGCTCCAGCCGGGCGAGGAGCTCGTCGGGGCCGGGCGCGTGCCACAGCAGGGCCCGGGGGACGCGGTGCCCGGCCGGGGGCTCCGCGCCGGACGCGGGCCGGTGCTCCTCCAGTACGGCGTGGTAGTTGACCCCGCCGAACCCGAAGGCGGACACCCCCGCCCGGCGGACCGGGCGCCCCGGGTCGCGGATCCAGGGGCGCGCCGCGGTGTTGAGGTACAGGACACTGTCGGCGCGGGCGGCTTCCGGGCCGGGCCGCTCCACATGGAGGGTGGGTGGCAGCACCTTGTGGTGCAGCGCCAGGGCCGCCTTGATGAGCCCGGCGGCCCCGGCCGCCGCCTTGGTGTGCCCGATCTGCGACTTGACGCTGCCGACGGCGACGAACCGGTCGCCCCCAGGTGCTTCGCCTTCCGTTCCGGCGGCCATGAGCCGGTTGAGGGCGGCCAGTTCGGCCTCGTCCCCGGCCGGGGTGCCCGTGCCGTGCGCCTCGATCAGCCCCACCGAGCGGGGCGGGCAGTCCGCGTCGCGGTAGGCGCGGCGCAGCGCGGTGAGCTGCCCGTCGCCGCAGGGCGCGTAGATGCTCGTGCCCCGGCCGTCGCTGGAGCCGCCCAGCCCCCGAAGGACGGCGTAGATCCGCTGGCCGTCCCGTTCGGCGTCGGCGAGGCGCCGCAGCGCCAGCATGCCGACGCCCTCGCCGATCAGGGTGCCGTCCGCCCCGGCGTCGAAGGGACGCACCCGGCCGCTCGGGGAGAGGGCGGGAGTTTTGCTGAAGCATATGAACGAGACGATGGAGTTGTCGGCGTCGCAGCCCCCGGTGATCATCAGGTCGGCCCGGTGGGAGACCAGCTCGTCGACAGCGGCCCGCAGCGCCGCCAGCGAGCTGGCGCAGGCCGCGTCCACGGTGTGGTTGGCCGCCCCCAGGTCGAAGCGGTTGGCGATCCGCCCGGCCACGACGTTCCCCAGCACTCCGGGGAAGGAGTCCTCGGTCCACGCGGGCAGGCGCGCGAGGTACGTCCGGACGATCCGCCGGGCCTCCTCCTCCGGCGCCCCGTGCGCGGCGACGGCCCGGGCGAGGGCGGGGGCCAGCAGCCGCGCGGCCAGCGGTATCAGGGTGGAGTTGGTGCCGCACACGCCGAGCACCACACCGCTGCGGGCGGGGTCGTACCAGGTGGCGCCCGGGCAGCCGGCGTCGCGGAGCACGTCCTCGGCCACCATCATGCCGAGCAGCTGGACCAGGCCGGTGGAGTCCACGGCCCGCGGTGTCATCCCGTACGCGCGCGGGTCGAACAGCGGGGGCGTCAGGAACGCGCCGCGGCGGGCGTAGGTGCGGTCCGGGGCGAAGGGGTCCGGGTCGTAGTGGTCGTCGAGGCTCCACCAGGCGGGCGGCACCTCGGCCGTACAGTCCCGGCCCGAGACGACGTTGTCCCAGAACTCCCGGACGTCGTTTGCCTTGGGGAACATCCCGGCTATGCCCACGATCGCGACGGGGGCGGCGGCGAGCGGACGCATGAGTCGAGTGTTCAGCGACCGGCGGCCCATCCCAATAGGGCGGACGGCAATATTCACGACTTCCGCGCATAAAGGGGCATGACGCTCCTGGCTTCTCCGTACCCGCTTCACGAGCCGGGCGGAGCCCGGCCGACGGCGCGAACCACACCCCTCCGGGGCGTTGTCGGCGCTCTTCCGTCCCCTTTCGGCACGCCTCATCAACACATCCCGGCCAACTTCGCACACCTGTCCCCATGTGTCATCGGGCCACGCACCAGCAACGTACGTCACATCGCCGGGCTAAACCTTGGCCGATCCTCATCCGGGGGTGCTGTCAGGCCGCGGTCGCGTGTCTACTGTCCTCGGCCATGCGCTCACAGAGATTCAGACGCCTCGGTCTGTCCGCCACTCTCGCCCTCGCCGCCGGCCTGACCTGCATGGCCCAGCCGGCCTCCGCCGCCCCCGCCGCGCCCATGACGCTCACCGTCGACAAGGCGACCGCCAAGCCCGGCGACACGGTCACGGTGACCCTCACCTTCACCAACGACCAGACCACGAACACCCAGTTCGTGTACCAGTCGATCCAGCCCACCTGGAACACCTCGCAGGACCCCGCCCTGAAGTACGCGTTCAAGTCCTGCACCGGCGACACCGTGCAGTGCGACGCGGTCAACCAGAGCGGCACCCTGCGCTACCACGTGCCGATCCTCCCGGGAGCCACCCGCACCGCCAAGCTGACCTACCAGATCGCCCCCGACTCGGCCTGCGGCCCCAGCCGGAAGATCGAGCTCTACTCGTACCTCTACTACGAGTACCAGGGCGGCCAGGCGAAGAAGGACGGCGTCTTCCAGACGAGCACCGACATCGCCTGTGCCACGCCCGCTCCGGCGGCAGCGCACAAGTAGGCCGATGCCACCCGGCCTCCGGGCCGGGGGCGACAAGCGGTGGGAGCGGCTCCGGCGGCGGCCGGGCCGCTCCCGGCAAACCCCTTCTGAGCTGGGGCGATTGTCAGTGCCCGGCAGTAGAATCGGGGGTGTGGAGCAAGAGTCCACGACCTCTGGAGGAGGACGCCCATGGCCGCTGTCGCAACACCGCAACCGCATCCGAATCTGCCGAGCCTTCCCACCCTGCCCAAGAAACGCCTGCCCGCGGGACAGCCGCGCGACTGGTACGAGACGTACAACCGCCAGCTGAAGGCGATGCGCCTGGCCATCGCCCTGCTGCACTCCGGCGTCTACACCCCCGACCGGGCGACGGACCGCAGGATACGGACGGCGGCGGTCCAGATCGGGGTGCGCGAGCCCTCCGCGACCACCTGCCGGCTGGTGCGCGCCCTCGTCGCCCGCGGCGCCCCGTCCTGAACCCCGTTCCGGACGCCGACCGGGTTTCGGCCGGTGGCCCCGGGAGTTCCCGGGGCCACCGGCCGTCCCGGCCCCGAACACCGGGGCGGAACAGACGGATTCCCTCTACCGTTGACCCGAGACGGCACGTTTCGCAGGTGAATCGCAGGAGGGCATGTGACCAGCGCGGTCAAGCACAGCACTGTCGAAGTCAACGGCGTCAGGCTGCACATCGCGGAACAGGGGCAGGGGCCGCTGGTCCTGCTGCTGCACGGCTTCCCGGAGAGCTGGTACTCCTGGCGCCACCAGTTCGGGCCGCTGTCCGAGGCCGGCTACCGCGTGGTCGCGCCCGACCAGCGCGGCTACGGCCGCAGCGAACAGCCCGAGGCCATCGACGCCTACAGCATCTTCCACCTCACCGGCGACGTCATCGCCCTGATCCACGCGCTCGGCGAGGAGAGCGCGGTGGTCGTCGGGCACGACTGGGGCGCCCCCGTCGCCTGGCACACCGCCCTGTTCCGCCCCGACGTCGTACGCGGTGTCGTGGGCCTGAGCGTGCCGCCGGTCCCGCGCGGCCCCGTACCGCCGCTGACCGCCCTCGGATCGGTGCTCGGCGACGGCTTCTACCAGATCTACTTCCAGGAGCCCGGCCGCGCCGACGCCGAACTCGCGGCGGACCCCACGGCGGTCTTCCGCCGGCTGCTCGTCGGCGCCTCCGGCGACAGCCCCGTCACCGACCCGCCCCGCCCCTGGGTCGTCCCCAAGGGGGAGGCCCTGCTGGACTCGATGCCCGAGCCCGACGGGCTCCCCGGCTGGCTCACCGAGGACGACATCGCCACCTTCGCCCGGGAGTACGCCAACCACGGCGACCACGCCTTCACCGGCGGCCTCAACTGGTACCGCAACATTGACCGCAACTGGGAGCTCACCGCCCCCTTCCAGAACCGGGCCGTCGACGTTCCCGCGCTGTTCATGGAGGGGGACCGCGACGTGGTGCGCTCCTTCCCCGGCATGGACCAGGTGCTGGCGAACCTGACGCACCTGGTGCCGAAGCTCCACCGCAGGGTGACCCTGCCGGGCTGCGGCCACTGGACGCAGCAGGAGCGCCCCGACGAGGTCAACGCCGCGCTCCTGGACTTCCTCGGCACGCTGCCCGCCGCGAAGTGACCGCCGCCGGTACCGCCCCGCCCGGGAGCGGCGAGCGCTCCCGGGACCGGGGGCGGTACCGGCCGGACGGCACCGGTCAACCGCCGTGACCACCGTGGCCGTCATGGCCACCGCCGTCGTCATGACCACCGTCGTGGCCGCCGTCATGACCGCCACCCGTGCCATGGTGGAAGACCATCACCTCACGCGGCATGACGACATACGGCCGCATCATCCCCATGTCCTCGTGCTCCAGCAGATGGCAGTGGTACATGAACCGGCCCTTCGCGCCCTCGAACCGGCCGATGACCTTCACCAGCTGACCCGGCGGCACCTGGATCACGTCCTTCCAGCCCGCGTCGCTGTCCGACACCGGCGCCGTCCCGCCGTACGCCAGCGGGGTGCGCGTACCGCCCAGCGCCTGGTCGAAGCCGCTCCCCGCGCCCGTCGGATAGAGCTCCCGGCCCAGCACCTGGAAGTCGATCAGATGGATGTGCATCGGGTGCATGGGGCCGCCCAGGTTGACGAAGCTCCACTGCTCCCACGCGCCGTGCTCGACCATGAAGCCCAGCGCGTCGTCGAAGGCCGTGGCGCCCCGGCGGTAGGTGCGCACCGTGCCGTCCGGGCCCTGGAGCTGGATCACCCCCTCGCTCGGCACGGTCACCGCGCCGGGCTCCACCGGATGCATCTCCCACAGCCCCGGGTGGCCGTTGCCGGCCGTGCCGGGCGGGGTGAGGGCGAGCAGCCGGTGGCCGTGCTCCGGCACGGTCTCATGAGTGAGACGCCGGAACGAGGCGGAGATGACCTCCGGCAGCGTGAACGGGTCCCGTACCTCCTCGTCGTCCACCCGGAACTGCATGATCTGCGGATAGCGCACCCCCTCGGCCGCGTTGACCAGCCGGACCCGGCGGCCGCGCAGCGCGCCGAAGTCGATGAGCACGTCGAGGCGCTCGGCGGGCGCCACGGGCAGCGGCTCGTCCAGCGCCACCGGCCGCGGCAGCAGCCCGCCGTCCGTGCCGATCTGCCACATCGCGCCGCGCACCGGCTCGCCGGTCTCGTCGTCGACCAGCCGGAGCAGATACGTCCGGCCGTTGGCGGCGTTGAGGACCCGGAACCGGTACCACCGGGCCGCCACGTCCAGATGCGGCCAGATGACGCCGTTGACCAGCGTGTACGGGCCGGTGAACGCCCGGGTGAGGTTCTTCCCCGCGGCGTCGTGGGCCACGACGACGGTCTTGTGCAGCAGAGCGCCCGTCAGCCGGCCGTCCTCGTCCCGGTCGAGATTGCGGTCCTGGACGATCAGCGGGATCTCGTACTCGCCGCGCGGCAGCCGCAGGGCGTCCTCCTCGTCGTCCCGCACCAGGTACATCCCGGCCAGGCCCGCGAAGACGTTCCAGCGGGTGATGTCCATCGCGTGGTCGTGGTACCACCAGGCCACGGCCCGGTGGTCGTTGGGATATTCGGCGAGCTGGCTGTCGCCGGGCGAGACGGCGTTCTCCGTCCAGCCGTCGTTGCCGCCCCCGGTGTTCGCGCCGTGCACATGCGTGACCGTCCACGCGGGCAGCGCGGCCACCTCGGCCAGCGGCACCGCCCCGCCGCGCCCCGGCTCGTCCGCCGGGTCGGGCCCGCCCGGTACGGGCACGGCCTCGACGGCCACCACCGGGTGCGCGCCCGTCAGCCGGTTGTTCCAGGTGACGCGGAGCCGGCGGCCCCGCCGGACCTCGATGGTCGGCCCCGGGAAGTGGCCCCCGTACGTCCACACCCGGGTGGGCGGCAGCTGCGAGTGCAGGCGCGCCCAGGTGGCGGTCTGGTCGATCTCGATGCCGCTGCGCGCCTCGGCCCGGCCGGGCCGCAGCACCGGCGGGACGCGCAACGCGTCGACGAAGGGCGTGAGCTCCGCCGCGGCTTCCTGCTTTCCGGCAGCGCTGATCACTGTCTCGGTCATGCGGTACCCCCGTACACGCTTCCCCCGTGCCGCCGGCCGGAGCCCGGCGGCAGCTGTCACCCCTCAAGACGCTTTGGCGCACAACAGGGTTGCGTGTAAACGGGAGTTCGAGTCAGAGCCAGCCGAGCCGGGCCCGGGCGGGCGGCCGGGCGCCGCGCAGCACCTTGCCCTCCGTGCTCAGATACCCGCGCGCGTAGTCGAAGCGGGGGGTGTCCGAGAAGGTGAGGTACAGCCATTTGAAGTTCTCGGCGAAGACGTACGCGGGGCAGTGGTCGCCCTTGGCCATGGGCCGGCGGGTGACGTCGGCGACGACCGTGTAGCCGTCGGGGACGCGGTGGTGGGCCTTGAGGTTCTGGAAGTAGCGCCACGCCGTGGTGCGGTAGAAGGGGTCCCCGGTCTGCCAGTACAGCTCGAAGGCGCAGTTGGCGTACTCGGGACGCAGCTCGTTGCGGGGGTCGGTGACCTTGAGCCCCGGATAGTCGATCTCCTCGGGGATGACGGCGTACTTGTCGAGGACGGCGGTCCAGGAGCGGTAGTAGTCCGACGCCAGGGCGTTGTCGCCGCCCACCGGGAGGACCGCGACGGCCAGCGAGGACTGGCGCCGTCCCAGCGGGGCGCCGGTGCGGAAGTCCACCTGCCGGAACCACAGCAGCCCGTCCGACCGCTCCGCCTGGTGCTTCTTGATCGCCGCCGTGAGCGTCCGGAACCACTGCCGGCAGTCCTCGTCCCGGAACATCGTCCAGGCGCCCCACAGATACTCGTAGAAGGAGTCCACCGGGGGGTTGACGGCGATCGCCGCCCGGTCCGCCCATTCGCCCGTCTCCACGTTCATGGTGGTGGCGAGCAGATCGAGCGAGGACCGCCGCCGCACCACCGCGCCCAGCGCCCCCTTGGCGGCCCGCAGATAACGCGGGTCACCGGTGAGTTCGGACAGCAGACCGAATTCGAGGATGTGGGTGCCGATCTCGGCCAGCGGCGTCGTACGGCCCGAGACCGCGCCCGTACGGAGGTTGACGAAGCGGTAGGGCATGCCGGTGGGGGAGCGGGTGAAGGCGGGCAGCAGCCGGTCGGTCAGGTCGGCGCACAGCTCCAGCAGCGCCCTCCGGCCGGTGACCAGATACCCCGCGAGCAGCCCGCCGACCAGCCGGATGGTCGTCTCGAAGACCTGGAATGGGGCGTCGATGTCGAGGTCCAGCCGGTCGTCGATCCAGTCGAGGCACAGGCCGACCTCGTCGTCGAGCCCCATCAGGAAGTGGGTGTCGAGCGACTCGACGATCGACAGCCCGACCGGATGCCCGGCGGCGAAGAACTCCCGGTGCCCGCCCGATACCGGCAGCACCTCGTCGTGCCCCCACGCGAACCGCTTGTAGCCCGTCCAGGCGTGGAGGAACTCGGCCCGGATCTCCCGCGCCTTCCCCGTGTCGGCCCCGGCCTCCCGCCCCCGTGCCGCCGCCCCCGGCCCGCCCCCCACGGCGACGCCGCCGGCGGCCGCCAGCGCGTACAGCAGCCTGCGGCGGGTCGTGCTCACGGCGAGCGATGTGCTGATCATGACACGCGGCCCTCCTGACGCCCCGGTTCCGGTCCGGCGCCGTGATCGCAGTATGCGGCCGCCGGGCCGCTCCGGGCGGCAGGCGCGTCGGTCGCCCTACGGAGCCGGCGGGCCGCCGCCCGTGGCGTACGACCCCTGTCCCGCCACGCGCCGCCAGGCCGTGGCCGGGGGAGGACCGCCGCCAGGGGGACGGGGGCGTGGCGGTTTTACGCCCGTCCGGCGGGCGCCGACGGCCGGTGGCTCGTGCGGCCCGCGGTATCGGGACCGGGGCGGGCGCCCCGGCGCGTGGCGGGCCACCAGTTGGCACGGCCGGCCAGCGACATGATCGCGGGGACGAGCAGGGCGCGGACGAGCGTGCAGTCGAGGAGCACGGCGACGGCCAGCCCGAAGCCGATCAGCTGGAGCATGACGAGGTCGCAGGCGGCGAGGGAGCCCATGACGACGGCGAAGACCAGCGCGGCCGAGGTGAACAGCCGCGCGGTGCGCTGGAGCCCCACGGCGACCGCGAGGTCGGTGGGGCTGCCCCGGCGATGCTCCTCGAGGATGCGGGAGAGGAGGAAGACCTCGTAGTCCATGGAGAGGCCGAACGCGGTGCAGAACATCACCGCGGGGATGACCACATCGGTGGTGCGGGGACCGTCGAGCGGCCCCAGCAGCGCGTCGAGCCGGCCCTGCTGGAAGACGGCGACGATGATCCCGAACGTCGCCGCCAGGCTCAGCGCGTTGAGCAGCACGGCCTTGACGGGCACGAGCAGGCTGCGCGTGTAGGCGAACAGCAGCACCAGCGTGGCGGCCACGGTGATCAGCACGGCCGCGGGCAGCCGGTCGCCGAACGCGTCCTCGGTGTCGGTCAGCCGGGCGCCCGGCCCGCCCACCAGGGCCGCCGTGGGCGCGGGCTCGTGGCGCAGCCGCTCCGTGAGCAGCCGGCCGTCGGGGGAGAGGACGGAGGCGGCGCTGGGCGTCACGCTCAGCCAGGTGCCGGTGGGCCCCGTGAACCCCGCCGCCCAGGGCCCGGGCTCCGCCGTGCGACGGCCGTGGGCGTAGACGCCCGTGGCCGTCCGCACCCGCCGTACGCCGGGGAGGCGGGAGAGGCGGGTGGCGTAGGCGTCCACGGCCGCGGTGGAGGCGTCGGGCGCCCCGGAGGAGCCGCCGGTGCCCGCCCGGCCCGCCGGTTCGTCCACGGCGGCGTCCTCGGGGGCCGCCGGGTCCTCCGGGTCCGTCGCGCCGTCCGCCGCGGCCGCCGCCACGGCCGGGGCGGCGGCCGGCGGGGGCGTCACACGGACGTCCGGGAGGACGACGCTCGCCGCGGTGCCGCTCTCGCCGTCGAAATCGGCGCGCAGCCGCTGCGAGGCCCGGGCGACCGGCGAGGACGCCGGGAGAATACGGTCGTCGTACATGCCGAACCGCGCGTCCACCCCGGGCGCGGCCAGCAGCCCGAGCAGCAGCAGCGTGCCGAGGGCGACGGCCGCGGGCCGCCGGGTCACCCACATGGCCAGCCGGTACCAGCGGCCCTCGGCGAAGGCCCGGCGGCCGCCCCGGCGCCAGCGGGCGAAGACGTCGTAGCGGTTGACCCGGGGGCCGAGCAGCACCAGCAGCGCGGGCAGCACCAGCAGTGCCCCGGCCGCCGAGCACACCGCGACGGCCGCCCCGCCCAGGGCCAGCGAGCGCGTCAGCGGCAGGGGGAAGACCAGCAGGGCGCCCAGCGCCGCCGCCACGGTGGTCGCCGAGAAGGCGACGGCCCGGCCCGCGGTCGCGAGGACCCGCCCGGCGGCCCGTACGGGCGCCGCCCCCGCCGCGAGCTCCTCGCGGTAGCGGCTGACCATCAGCAGGCAGTAGTCGACGGCCAGCCCGAAGCCGAGCGCGGTGGCGATGTTCAGGACGAAGACCGAGACCGTCATCACCTCGCTCAGCAGTCGCAGCAGCGCGGTGGTGGTGACGACGGCGAAGGCCCCGACGACGACCGGCAGGAGCGCCGCCACCAGGCTCCCGAAGATCCACAGCATGATCAGCAGCACCAGCGGGGCGATGATCATCTCGGCGACCGTGGCGCCCTCGGTGCTCAGCCGCTCCATCTCGGCGAACAGCGCCGCCTCACCGGCGACCGTGATCTCCAGCGGCCCCGCCCGCCCGGCCTCGCGGGCCGTGACGGCCTTGGCGGCCGCCAGCACGGCGCGCTCGTCCCCGTGGAACCGCACCCCGACGCAGGCGGAGCGCCCGTCCCGGCCGCGCAGCTCGGGCCGGGCCCGCGGCCAGTAGCCGCGCACCCAGGCGGTGTGGGGGTCGGCGGCGAGCCGCTCGGTCAGCGCCCGGCCCGCCCGGGCGGCCGCGGGGGCGTCGACCGGCCCCGGCGCCGTGGCGACCAGGACGAGATGGGGCTGCCCGGCCCCGAAGCGCTCGGCCAGGAAGGCGTCGGCCCGGGTGGACTGCGCCCGGGCCGGTGTCCAGCCGCCCGGGGCGAGGCGCTCCCCGACCCCGTGGCCCCCCACCGCCGCGGCCAGGGCGACCAGCCCCAGCAGGAGGAGCGTGCCCAGGGCACGGCGCGGGGTGCCGTAGGCACATCGCACGAGGGACGACTGACGGGGCCGGTGGAGGAGCATCACGGGGGCGTCCTTCGCGGGTCGGCAAGCGCGCGTTCGTAGCCTAATAACAAAGAGTCAAAATGCGAACATAAGGCATTTTTGGGCGCGGCGGGGAGAGGCGACCGGGGCGCGTCGGGCCCGCTAATAGGAGGAGTGGGGCTCCGCCCGGGGCGCCGCTGGGACGAACGAGTGAGTGCTCGGAACCTCTCCGAAATGCCGGAGTTACTCAGGTCGCCTCCCGCTCGGGAGGAACACTCGACCGAAAGGCAGGGACGTGCTCCACAAGGTACTCGCGACGGTCGCCCTCACGGCCACGGCGGTCGGGATCGCCGCCGCCCCGGTCGCGGCGCTCGATCGTGACGGTTTGACCACCCTGAACGGCAACGGGTCGGAAACCGAGCACGGGACCACGGTGACCGGCGGTCACGAGAGCCCGCAGATGACCGCCGTCCAGGGCAGCCTCGACAAGCTGTGCATCGGCGTGGGCAAGCTCGGCCTTCAGTCGCTCCTGCTCCTGATCAACGTGGGCATCGAGGACGTCCCGGTCCTCACCTCGCAGCAACAGCAGCAGTGCACGGACAACTCCACCATTCAGGACGGCGACGACCCGCTCTCGCACATCCTGAACGACATCCCCGTGATCAGCGGCAATGGATCCGGGAACGAAGAGGAACACTGAGTGATATGTGACCCTGGTCACCAGGGTGTGGAAGGACACAGGGGCCCCGGCATCGCCGGGGCCCCTTCTCCGTGCCCCGGAGCGGCCCCCCGGGGTGCCGCCGGCCGTCGAAAGGTGGCGTGGGGGACGGGAAATGGGCGACCGGCCCGGGCGGCGCGCGGGATAGGTGGAATGGGCAGCGATATCCACCCGCCGTTCATGGCCCGTAGCGGAAAGTCAAAATAAGGACGGGGTAAGCCCCGCCTAGTCCGGGCTTTCGAAAATGTCAACTTTCCGTTAACCCTTGACGGAATCCTTGCGCGCCTCTCACCATTCACCGCATGACCTCGTGAAACACCACCGAGGACCGGCGTCGCCAGCCGGTTCCCGGAAAGAACACCGGGCCATCGCCGGGAAGCCCCGGCGATGCAGGGGAGAGGGCCGTGCGCGGCCTTTCCCCGGGCATGGAGGTCACCCCCACATCAGCGTGCGGCCCGGTCCTGCCTCCCCCACGGAACGAAGGCGAAGAAATACATGAGTGACCGCACCCTCACTGCGGCCGACACCCCGGCTCCCGCGGCGACGTCCACGCACGTCGACGCGGGCGACGCGGGCTACAGCAAGGACCTCAAGTCCCGCCACGTCAACATGATCGCGATCGGTGGAGCGATCGGTACCGGCCTCTTCCTCGGCGCCGGTGGCCGTCTCCACAACGCGGGCCCGTCCCTTTTCATCGCCTACGCGGTGTGCGGCCTCTTCGCCTTCTTCGTCGTCCGGGCGCTGGGCGAGCTCGTCCTCTACCGTCCGTCCTCCGGCGCGTTCGTCAGCTACGCCCGTGAGTTCATGGGGGAGAAGGGCGCCTTCACGGCCGGCTGGCTCTACTTCCTGAACTGGGCCACGACCGGTATCGCGGATATCACCGCCGTCGCGACCTACACCCATTACTGGAAAATGTTCAGCGACATCCCGCAGTGGGTGCTCGCGCTGATCGCCCTCGCGGTCGTCCTCACGGTGAACCTGATCTCCGTGAAGTACTTCGGTGAGATGGAGTTCTGGTTCGCGATCATCAAGGTCGCCGCGATCACGATCTTCATGGTCGTCGGTATCTTCCTGCTGGCCAGCAGCCACAAGGTCGGCGACAGCACCCCGGGCATCTCCAACATCGTCGACCACGGCGGGATCTTCCCGACCGGTGTGATGCCGATGCTGCTCGTCATCCAGGGTGTCGTCTTCGCCTACGCCTCCGTCGAGCTGTGCGGTGTCGCGGCGGGCGAGACCAAGAACCCCGAGAAGATCATGCCGAAGGCGATCAACTCGATCATGTGGCGTGTCGGCCTCTTCTACGTCGGCTCGGTCATCCTGCTCGCGTTCCTGCTGCCGTACACCGCCTACCACGCCGGCGAGAGCCCCTTCGTCACCGTCCTGTCGAAGGTCGGCATCCCGGGCGCGGCCGGTGTGATGAACCTCGTGGTCCTCACCGCGGCGCTCTCCAGCCTGAACTCCGGCCTGTACTCCACCGGCCGCATCCTCCGCTCGATGGCGATGTCCGGCTCCGCGCCGAAGTTCACGGGCCTGATGAACAAGGGCCAGGTGCCCTACGGCGGCATCCTGCTCACCGCGTTCTTCTGTGTCCTGGGTGTCGGCCTGAACTTCGTCGTCCCGGCGGACGCCTTCGAGATCGTGCTGAACTTCGCCGCCATCGGCATCATCGGCACCTGGGGCATGATCATGGTCTGCTCCCTGCTCTTCTGGCGCCGGTCCAAGGACGGCCGGGTCGCCCGCCCCGGCTACAAGCTCCCCTGGGCCCCGTACACCCAGATCATCACCCTGGTCTTCCTGGCCGGTGTGCTCGGTCTGATGGCGGCCGAGCCGGGCGCCGGTCGCGACACGGTGTACTGCCTGCCGGTCATCGTGGCCGCCCTGGTCGGCGGCTGGTACCTGGTGCGGGGCAAGGTCGCCCGCGCCCAGCAGGAGGCCGCGGCCGAGAAGGCCGTCGCCACCGGCGGCGACGCCTGATCCACCACCGCCGTCGCTGACGGCTCCAGGGGCCGGACACCCATCGGGTGTCCGGCCCCTCGCCGTTTTTCCGGCCCCGCACGCCTGTTCCCTCCGTGTACCACCCGCCGTCACACTGGCGACACCACCGCTTCCCCGGCGCTGGATGCTCTTGGACCACTCTGCTGCTGTCAGCCCTCACACCCAAGAGGTCCCTCACCCATGGCTGAACTCAATCGACGGCGTTTCCTCCAGATCGCCGGCGCCACCGCGGGCTTCGCGGCCCTGTCGAGCAGCATCGACCGTGCCGCCGCCATCCCCGCCCGCCGCCGCTCCGGCAGCATCCAGGACATCGAGCACATCGTCGTCCTGATGCAGGAGAACCGGTCCTTCGATCACTACTTCGGCTCCCTCAAGGGCGTCCGCGGCTTCGGCGACCCCCGCCCGATGCACCTGGAGAACGGGAAGACGGTCTTCCACCAGCCCGACGGCGCCAAGGACGTCCTGCCCTACCACCCGGACGCCGAGGACCTGGGCATGCAGTTCATCGCGGGCCTCAACCACGACTGGGCCGGCGGGCACAAGGCCTGGAACAACGGCAAGTACGACCGGTGGATCCCCGCGAAGTCCGCGGGCACGATGGCGTACCTGACGCGCGAGGACATCCCCTTCCACTACGCGCTCGCCGACGCCTTCACCGTCTGCGACGCCTACCACTGCTCGTTCATCGGCGCCACCGACCCCAATCGCTACTACATGTGGACGGGCCACACCGGAAACGACGGCAAGGGCGCCGGCCCGGTCCTCGGCAACGAGGAGGCCGGCTACGGCTGGACGACCTACCCCGAGCGGCTGGAGAAGGCCGGGATCTCCTGGAAGATCTACCAGGACCGGGGCGACGGCCTGGACAAGGCCGGATCATGGGGCTGGATCAACGACGCCTACCGCGGCAACTACGGCGACAACTCCCTCCTCTACTTCGACGCCTACCGCAACGCCAAGCCCGGCGACCCGCTCCACGACAAGGCCCGCACCGGCACGGACGTCAAGAACGGCGACGGCTACTTCGACGTCCTGCGGGCCGACGTGAAGGCAGGACGGCTCCCGCAGATCTCCTGGATCGCCGCCCCCGAGGCCTTCTCCGAGCACCCGAACTGGCCCGTCAACTACGGCGCCTGGTACATCTCCCAGGTCCTCGACGCCCTCACCGCCGACCCGGAGGTGTGGAGCAGGACGGCCCTGTTCATCACCTACGACGAGAACGACGGCTACTTCGACCACGTCGCCCCGCCCTTCCCGCCCGCCTCCGCCGCACAGGGCCTGTCCACCGTCGACACCGCCCTCGACGTCTTCAAGGGCAACGGCCACTACGCCGCCGGCCCCTACGGCCTCGGCCAGCGCGTTCCGATGATCGTCGTCTCCCCGTGGAGCACCGGCGGCTTCGTCTGCTCCGAGACCTTCGACCACACCTCGATCATCCGGTTCATGGAGCGCCGCTTCGGGGTGGCCGAGCCCAATGTCTCGCCCTGGCGCCGCGCCATCTGCGGCGACCTCACCTCGGCGTTCGACTTCCGGCTGAAGGACACGGAGCCCGCCGACCTGCCGGACACCGACGGATACGCCCCCAAGGACCGCGAGCGCCACCCCGACTATGTGCCGAAGCCGCCCGCCAGCCCCGCCATGCCCCGGCAGGAGCGGGGCACGAAGCGCACCCGGCCGCTGCCCTACGCACCCCTGACGGACGGCGCCGCGACCCCTTCGACCGGGCGCTTCACCCTCACCTTCAGCGGGGGCGAGCACGCCGGGGCCGCCTTCACGGTCACCTCCGGGAACCGTACGGACGGCCCGTGGACGTACACCACCGAGGCCGGCAAGAAGATCTCCGACACCTGGAACACGGCGTACTCCAAGGGCGCCTACGACCTGTCGGTGCACGGCCCCAACGGCTTCCTGCGCGTCTTCAAGGGCCCCGGCACCACCGCCGCCCCCGAGGTCATCGCCCGCCACGAGGGCCGCCACGGCCGTCTGGAGCTGACCCTGACCAACCCGGGCGGAACGGACCGGCGGCTGACCGTCACCGACGCCTACGGCGGCGAGCACGAGACGATCACCGTGCGGGCGGGCCGGACCGTGACCCACACCGTGGACACGCGCCACGGCAAGCGCTGGTACGACATCACGGTGGTCTGCGAGGGGGACCCCGGCTTCCTGCGCCGGTTCGCCGGACACGTCGAGAACGGCGAGCCCGGCGTCAGCGACCCGGCGCTCCGCACGGACTGAGCCGCACCACCCGGCGACGGGGGCCGCCCTCGCGCTCGCGCGGGGGCGGCCCCCGTCCGTCCCCGCACCCGCTACGGCTCGACCCAGGTGCCGGTCACGGCCACCGTGGTGACCCCGGGCCCGAACGCGACGACCAGCCCCTGGGCCCCGGCGCGCGGCGGGTCGTCGAAGGTCTGTTCCAGCACGTCGAGGACGACCACGCTCGCGGTGTTGCCGCGCCGGGTGAGGGAGTTCTCGCTGAGCTCGAACATGGCCGGCGGGATGCCCAGCCCCTTGCTGACCTCGTACATGATGCGCGGCCCGCCGGTGTGGCCGATCAGGAAGTCGGGCTGCGGCGCGAGCACGGGCGTCTCGTCCTCCAGCCAGCGCCGCAGGCCGGGCATCGCCTCCGCGACCACGCGCGATATCCGCGGGTTGGTGTCGAAGTGGAAGCCGAGCTCGTCGACCTCGTAGGAGATGTGGCCCAGGGTGTCCGGCGCCAGGTCCTCGTAGGAGGCGCCGAGCCGCAGCCCGGGCCGGTCCTCCCGGACGACACAGGCCGCCGCCGCGTCACCGAAGAGCGCGGTCGAGACGAAGGAGGCGATCCGGTCGTCCCCCGCCTGGTACGACAGCGAGCACAGCTCGACCGCGACGACCAGGGTGACGGACCCCGGACGGACGGCCGCCAGCTCCCGGGCCCGCGCCAGCGCGTAAGCGCCGCCCGCGCAGCCGACCTGGGCGAAGGCCAGCCGGCGGACGTCCCGGCGCAGCCCCAGCCGGCCCGCGACGTGCGCGTCGAGCCCCGGCAGCAGATACCCGGTGCACGAGACGAGCACGAGGTGGTCGACCTCCTCCGGCGCGGTACGGGCCTCGGCGAGCGCGCCCAGGGCGGCCCGTACACCCAAGCCCGTACCGGCCTCCGCGTAGCGGCGCATGCGCTCGCCGAACGTCCGCGGGCGTATGACGTCCGCGAAGGGGTCGACGAGGTGCCGGGTGCGCACCGAGGTGTTGCGCATCAGCCGCAGGGCCGTGCCGATCCTCGGATGGCCGGAGTGCAGTGCGCCCATATGGGAGACGGCCTCGTCGAGGGTCACGGTGTGTTCGGGAAGACAGAGCACGGGGCGGCAGACGGTGGACACGGAACTCCCTGGAGAAAGGGCGGGAAGGGGAAACGCGGATGACCTTGGAAAGCCAACCACGGGTGCGGCGGCGCGTCAGGGAACTCCGTGTTACAAGTTCCTTACGCCGACCCCCGCAGCTCGTGCGATAACACCAATGCATTGCCGGAACTTTACGTTCCATGAAAGCGGCTGGCCGGAACGCTTCGTCGCAGGCCGCTGGAGTCTCGGTCGTGCCTCGCTCGAGGCGATTCCGCCACCGCAGCTCAGGGTCATGATCCAGATGCGAGAAAGGGGGTGGTGGGAGGAATGCGGCTTTGTGAAATGCCCTTGTCAGCTGTCCGAAACCTCTCGTTGACATGATTTGACCTTCCCGGATAGCGTGATCGCACCTTTGCCGCCACCGAATTCCCCCCACTTCTTCCCCACTCCTCCTTTCCTTGTCGCGCCCTTTGTCGCGCCGTTTTCGGAAAAGCGCCTGCGCCCGTGTTCGCACTTGCCTGGAGGAAACACCGTGGCCCTCTTAGCGGAAATAAAACGGACCCACCGGCTGAGCGGGCCGGACCGGGAGAAATTATGGACGCTCTCCGAAATAGCCGCCCGCTTCCCCGACGCCGGCGAGGGCGCCATGTCCTTCCTCCGACGGGACCTGCCGCCGGCCCTGCGCGAGACCCTCCTCGACTTCGCCGAGGGCACCTCCCCCCACGGCCACGTCCTGCTGCGCGGCATCGAGGTCGGGGACGTCCCGCCCACCCCCGCCGGCCGGGGCACCGCCGCCCTCGACGGCCACCCGACCGACGGAACCCTCACCCTCGTCGCCGACCTCCTCGGCGCCCTCGTCGGATACCAGGACGAGAAGTCCGGCGCCCTCATCCACGACGTCCACCCCGTGCCCGGGGAGGAGACCCGCATCGAGAACAGCGGCTCCGTGGCCTTCGACTTCCACACCGAGAACGTCCACCACCCGCTGCGCCCGGACTTCCTGGGCCTGCTCTGCCTGCGCCGCGACCACGACGGCGTCGCCGCCACCCGGGTCGCCTCCGTCCGCGAGGCCGTCGCCCATCTGACCCCCGAGGACGTCGAAGCGCTGCGACTGCCCGTCTACCACAGCGCCTACCCGTCGTCCTTCACCCGCGACGCCGCCGCCGGGCCACCACCCGTCTCCGGCCCCCACCCCGTGATCTTCGGCGACCCCGGCCGGGCCTTCCTGCGCTTCAACTCCCACCACACCCACGCCGCCGACGCCCGGGGCGCCCACGCCCTGAAGGCCCTCGCACGGGCGCTGGAGACCGTGTGCCAGGACATCGTCCTCGAACCCGGAGACCTCGTCATCGTCGACAACCACGTCGCCGCCCACGGCCGTTCGGCGTTCGCGCCCCGCTACGACGGTGCGGACCGCTGGCTGCGCCGCTTCTACTCGCTGCGCTCCACCCCCCTGTGGGCCCGGCGCATGATGCGACGGCCGCGGGTGATCCCCAGGATGGCCGAGATCCGGGGCGTGGTGTGATCAAGGTGCCCGCCGGGCCGGCGGCGGGCACCCGGCATCGTTCCGGCACGTGAAATCGAGGACGACATGGACTGGTACGACGTGGCCGGGCTGCTCCTGGCCGCGGGCGCCGCGGGCTGGGTGGACGCCGTCGTGGGCGGCGGGGGAGTGCTGCTCATCCCCGTACTGCTGCTGACCTTCCCGCAGTTCCCGCCCGCGACCGCGCTGGGCACCAACAAGATAGCCGCGATCATGGGCACGTCCACCGCGGCCGTCATGTACGCCCGCCGCACCGAGCTGGACCGCTCCGTCGTCCTGCCGGCGGCCGGACTGGCCGTCCCCTCGGCGGCACTCGGCGCGCTGTCCGCCGCCAGCTTCCCCACCGACTGGTTCCGCCCCGTCATCATGGTGCTGCTGGTGTCCGTCGCCCTCTTCGTCGCCTTCCGCCCGAACTTCGGCGTACAGAGCCTGGAGTCGGCCACGAGCACCCGCCGCCGCATGTGCGTCATCGCCGTCGCGGGCTGCGGCATCGGGTTCTACGACGGCCTGTTCGGGCCCGGCGTCGGCACCTTCCTCATCATCCTCTTCACCTCCCTCCTGGCCAAACAGTTCCTCGAGAGCGCGGCCATGGCCAAAGTCGTCAACGCCGGTTCCAACCTCGGCGCTCTGGCCGTCTTCGCGGTCCAGGGAAACGTCCTGTGGACCCTGGGACTCGGCATGGCGGTCGGCAACATAACCGGCGCCCTGCTGGGCTCCCGCATGGCGCTCAAGAAGGGCTCGGGATTCGTCCGCACCGTCCTCGTCCTCGTGGTGACGGGCATGGTGGTGAAGATGGCCTTCGACCAATTCGGCTGACCAGAGAAAGTCCCTTCTCCCCGGAGGACATTCAGTGGCTGCACACATGGAACTCGCCGGACTGCTGACCTTGCCGGACTTCGAACGCGCCGCGGAGACCATGCTCTCCGCCGACATCCGGGCCTATGTGGCCGGAGGCGCCGGCACCCAGGAGACCGTGCGCGCCAACACCGCCGCCTTCGACCGGGTGTGGCTGCGCCCCCGCGCCCTCGGAGGCGCGGGCACCACCCCCGACACCCGCACCGGCGTCCTCGGCCAACAGCTCTCCCTGCCCGTGCTGCTCGCCCCCACCAGCCCCCAGCGGCTGCTCCACGAACAGGCCGAGATCGCCACGGCGCTGGCCGCCGAGGACGCCGGCACGATCTCCGTCGTCAGCACCGACAGCCATTACGCCTACCCCGAGATCGCCGAATCCGCGCCCGGCGGAAGCTGGTTCCAGCTCTACGCCTACCGCTCCCTCGACGACGTCGCCGCCACCGTCGCCCTGGCGGAGAAGGCCGGGGCGTCGGCCCTCGTCGTCACCGTGGACGCCAGCCACGCGGCCCGCCGCGTCTCCACGCTGCGCTCCGGCTTCCGCACCCCGCCCTTCGTCGACTTCGGCACCCTGCGGGCCCTGGGCGTCCTCGAAGGCGACATCCCCGCCAACGCCCGCATCGACCGGCTCCCCCTGACCTGGGACGACCTGCGCCGGATCCGGGAGTGGAGCACGCTGCCCCTGCTGGTGAAGGGCATCCTCGGCCCCGAGGACGCCCGCCGCTGCTTCGACCTCGGCGCCCAGGGCGTCATCGTCTCCAACCACGGCGGCCGCCAGCTCGACGGCGAGATCCCCAGCCTGGTCGCGCTGGACCAGGTCGCCTCCGCCGTGGGCGACCGGGGCGTCGTCCTCGTCGACGGCGGCATCCGCTCCGGCGTCCACGTCGTCAAGGCCCTCGCCCTGGGCGCCGACGCCGTGTGCCTGGGCCGCCCCTACCTCTGGGGGCTCGCCCTCGCCGGGCGTGACGGCGTCCGCGCGGTGCTGGAGTTGTTGCGCCAGGAGATCGAGGACACGCTGCTCCAGCTCGGTGTCGATGGCGTCGCGGACATCGGGCGCGATCTCGTCGTACCGGCCGCCCACCATCTCTGAGCGTTCCGCCGGAATGCGCGGTCAGTCGGCTGCGGGCCGTCCGTGGCTGGTCGCGCAGTTCCCCGCGCCCCTTACGGGGCCCGTCCCCACAGCCATATCCCGAGACCGGAGGCACGTATGTTCCCCTTCTCCCGTGGCATCCCCCCGCGCGAGGCCATCCCCGCCCAGGAACTCGCCGCCCAGGCCGCGGCCGTCCTCGCCGACCGGCGTGACGACGTCTTCCAGTACGCGCCCATCGGCAACCACACCGGCGACCTCGCCCTGCGCGAGGAACTCGCGAAGTTCCACGCCGCCGACCCTGAGCGGATCTTCGTCACCAACGGCTCCCTCCAGGCCCTCGACCTGCTCGCCGCCCACCTCCTGCGCGACACCGGGCCGGAGGTCTACGTCGAGGCCCCCACCTACGACCGCGCCGTGCAGATATTCGAGCGCCACGGCGCCCGGGTGACGGGCATCCCCCTCCGTCACGACGGCCTCGACCTCGACGTCCTGCGCGAGCGCCTCGCCGAACGGGTGCCCGCCTTCGTCTACGTCATCCCCGACTTCCAGAACCCCAGTGGCGTCACCACCGCCGAGGACAAGCGCCGCGAACTGGTGGGCCTCGCCGAGGAGCACGGTTTCGTCCTCGTCGAGGACATCCCCTACCGGGAACTGCGCTTCGAAGGGACCGCCCCCGCCTCGCTGGCCGAGCTCTCGCCCGGCGGGCGCGTACTGACCGTGGGCTCCCTGAGCAAGATCCTCAGCCCCGGGCTGCGCGTCGGCTACGTCATCGCCGAGCCCGACACGGTGACCGCGCTCGCCGCCCTCGCCGAGGGCACCTACCTCTCTCCCGCGCCCCTCCTCCAGGCCGTCGCCGCCCGGAGCCTGGCCGCCGGGCTGGCCACGAGCAACATCGAGCGGGCCCGTCGCTTCCTGAAGCCCCGTCATGACGCGGCCGTGGCCGCCGTCCGCCGGCACCTCGGGGACGACGCGCTGATCACCGTCCCCGAGGGCGGCTACTACGTCAGCGTGCACCTGCCCGTTCCCACGGACGAGACGACGTTCCTGGCTGCCGCGAAGACGGACGGCGTGCTCCTGACCCGGGGCTCGGCGTTCTACCCGGGGTCCGCCACCCCGCCCGCCGGCACGGTCTTCCTCCGCCTGCCCTTCCAGGCCCTGACCCCCGAGGAGTTCGCCGCCGGCGTCGAGAAGCTGGCCGCCGTCACCGCGCGCCTCGGCTGACACCGCCCGTGCTCCCCGCCCGGGCCGCCGCCGGGGAGCACGGCCCGGCCGTCACCGCCGCCCGGTGTCCAGGACGTGCGGCAGCCCGCGCCGCCAGCGCTCCCGGTCCTCGCGCTTGAGCACGGCGAACTCCGGCGCCTCGTACCCCCGGAACGTCCGCACCTCGGGCGCCTCCGAGGCCCCGGCGGCGGCCAGCACCCCGGCGGCCGCCCGCCGGCCCGCCTCGTTGGCCGTCTCCATCGAGGCGAAGTCGACATTGGCGTACGCCCGGACGTAGTCCGCGGCGAGGAACAGATTCCCCACGGCGGTCACGGCGTCCGGGCGCAGCTCCCAGGAGCCGGTGCTGTTGAGGAAGTACGGGTCGTCCTCGCGCAGCCCGTCCGGGCCCTCGGTGATCGCCTCGTCCAGGTACCACGAGTGCAGCAGGGAGTCGTCCAGGACGGACCGGCCGGCCCGGCCGAGGTGGGCGCGCATCTGCGCCCACACCTCCCGGGCGACCTCCTCGCGGGTGCAGTGCCGGGCGGGTCTGCCATAGAGGATGCCCGGTGTCTCCCAGTCGGAGACGTCCACGGACAGCGACTCCCGCACCTGGCCGTCGCCCCACGTCCGCGCGTAGGGCGCGCGCCAGAGCTTCGACTGGCTGATCGACACCAGCTTCCACGGGGAGTCGACGTGCACGATGTGCCCGGCGATGACCGGCGCCGGCCGGCGGAGGAAGTACTGGATGCCGTTGCACCAGGTGTGCCGCAGCCCGTCCATGGCCGCGAGCCGGGGGTCGGCGGCGCGCAAGGCGGCGTCCCACAGCCGTACGGCCCGGTCGGCGGGGACGGCCGCGACGAACCAGTCGGCGTCGATGCGTTCCGTCGCACCCCGGTGGTCGCGGGCGGTCGCGGAGACGACGCGCCCGGCGCGGCACTGCAGCCGGTCCACTGTCCGGCCGAAGGCGAACCGGACGCCGAGGGAGCGCAGCTGGGCGACCCACGGGTCGATCCACTCCTCGCTGGTGGGGCCGGCGAAGACCCGGTCGGCGGGCCCGTCGCTGCCGAGCCCGAGCACGTCGTAGAAGATGGCCTCCAGGCCCTGGCCGCAGGTGCGGGCGCTGGCGGTCGGGGGCCGCAGGGCCTGGAGCAGCTGCACCCCGCCGCCGAGCAGCTTTTGATAGTCCTCGGACATACGGTCCGCCTCGATGTAGTCCCACCAGCCCAGGTGTTCCCACTGGCCGAACCGGCGCTCGTCGCAGCTGGTGAACAGCGTCACGGCCAGCCGGGCGAAGTGGGCCGCCTCCCACGGCGGCAGCCGCAGGCCCTCCGCGAGCAGCCCGCCGAGCGTGGCGACCAGCAGCGGTGCGCCGGACAGGGAGAGCGAGCCGGGCCTGACGGGGAGGGGGATGTCCGGGCGGTTGCCGGTGCGGGCGAGCTCGATCCAGGTCACCGGTGTCAGCCGGCCGAAGACGGTGCCGCCGCCGGGCAGCGGGATCCGCCGGAGGGTGTCGGGGAGGTTGTGGTAGAAGCCGAAGACCCCTCGGTGGCCGTGCTCGCCGGGCAGGTCGCGGCGGCCTCCGGTGCCGCTGTGCGGAACGTACAGGGAGCGGGCCTTGCCGCCGGCGACGGCGCGGCGCTCGACCACGGTCACCTCGAAGCCGCGCTCGGCGAGCTCGTGCGCGACGGTCAGCCCGCCGACTCCCGCGCCCAGCACGGCCACCCGGCGTCCCCCGCGTCGTCCGCTCCCGCCCCCACGTCGTCCGCTCCCGCCGCCGCGCGGGGCGGCGAACGCGCCGGCGGGCCCGGCGAGACCGGCGGCGCCGGCCCCGGCCGCGCCCGCCGCCCCGTACCGCAGGACGGCACGGCGGGGCGGCCGCCCGTCGCCCGGCCCGGCTCCGGTGGTCCCCTGGTGTTGAGTGGTCATGTCCCCGTCCCCCTCGGCGCGCCCGGGCGTCCTCCACACACCGTTCACGACCGGACGGTACGCGCCCGCTTCGGGGCCGGGGGAAGGATCCGGCGCGGGATCCGTCGATCGGGTTGTCGACGCCGGGCGGAGGTTTCGGCGCGGGGATTCCGGGGCGCCCGGGGGTCGTGACGTCCCGTGAGGTGACGTACGAACAGGGCGTCCGGCGCCCTACTGGCTGTATCGCGCAAATGTTTCGTTTCTCCGTGCAACCGTACAAGCGTGCAGATCATCTGTAGAGGTGTCTGTCACTGCGAGAAAGTGCGAGAAAGGTTGATTCACGTGCACGTCGGAACGGGCCGTCGCTCCACCCTGTGGGCCTCCGCCCTCATGGGCTCCCTCGTCCTCACCGCCTGCTCGGGCGGCTCCGGTTCCGGGGCCGACGCCGGGGCGGAGGCCAAGGTGACCATCACTCCCGGGAGCGGGACGGCCGTCAAACTCGGCTCGCCGATCTCGGTGAAGGCCGACGGCGGGCGGCTCACCGAGGTGGAGGTGAAGGACGGCAAGGGCAACAAGGTCGAGGGGAAGCTCTCCGGTGACGGCGCCTCCTGGACCTCGGACGGCAACGCCGGGCCCGGCGCCACCTACACCGTGCACACCAAGGCCAAGGGCGGCAAGAGCGGCAAGGGCAAGGAGTCCACCGCCTCCGCGACCTTCACCACCGAGCAGGCCGACAAGGTCAACAAGCTCACCAACACCCCTGGCAACGGCGCGACCGTCGGCACGGGCATGCCGGTCTCCATCCTTTTCGACCACCCCGTCGACAAGGAGAAGCGCGCGGAGATAGAGAAGTCCCTGACCGTCACCACCCAGCCGAAGGTGGAGGGCGCCTGGGGCTGGGTCAAGGACTGGTCGGGCCAGGACCGCATCGACTGGCGGCCCAAGGACTACTGGCCCACCGGCACCAAGGTCTCCGTGAAGGGCAACCTCTCCGGCGTCGACTCCGGCGAGGGCGGCTGGTTCGCGCGGAACTACGACTTCGGCTTCACCATAGGCGCCGACCGCAAGGCCGTCATCGACGTCCCCGCCCACAAGCTGACGATGTACGAGGACGGCAAGGAGGTCGGCCACATCATGGGCTCCGCCGGCTCCCCGACGGACCCCACCCGGGGCGGCATCCACACCGTGCGCAGCAAGAACGCGGACGAGACCATGGACTCCTCCACCATCGGCCACGGCAACGAGTGGATGCTGGAATCCAAGTGGGTCACCCACCTCACCGCCTCCGGTACCTTCCTCCACTCCGCGCCCTGGAACAACTCCATCGGCGTGGAGAACAACAGCCACGGCTGCTTCGGCATGACCACCAGCGACGCCAAGAAGATCTACGACTTCCTGCTGATCGGCTCGACCGTCGAGGTCAAGAACACCGACAGCACCAAAATCACGGACGTCGGCAACGGCCTGGAGGTCTGGCAGGAGAACTGGGACCAGTGGAAGAAGCGCAGCGCCCTCAAGTGACGCCCGGTAGGGCCTGACGCGCCGGGCCCGGCGGACCCGCCGCCGGGTACGGTGCGGAGCAGCCGCACCGTGGAGGAGAAGTGAAGGCCATGCCCGCACCCGTCGACGCCCCCGTGATCCGGAGCGACGAGCCCGGCTCGTTCGCGTGGGAGGTGTGGGCCAAGCGTCACCCCGCGCTCGTCCAGCGGCTGCGCGACGCCTCCCCCTACGGGCCGGAGCAGCACCGGGCCCTCGACGCGCTCTTGGCCGAGACCGCCGAGGGCGTCATCGAGCCGCTGCCCGCCGGCGCCCACGACCAAGAGCGGTGGCGGGCCTGGGACCGGGGTCACCTCGGCACCTCGTGGTTCGCCGCGCCGTTCCTGTGGGCCGAGAGCTACTTCTACCGCAGGCTCCTCGACGCCGTCGGCTACTTCGCGCCCGGCCCCTGGCAGGGCGTGGATCCCTTCGCCCCGTTCAAGCACGCGGAGCTCGCCGGCCCGGCGGTCGACGACGCGCTGGCCGTCCTCGACGAGCTGGAGGAGGCGGACCCCGCCGCGCATGACGCGGCCCTGCTGCGGGCCGCGCTCTGGGGCAACCGCGCCGACCTGGGCTTCCGTATCACCGCCGGCGACATGGCCGCCACCGGCGCGGGCCCGGCTCTCGTCGCGGACGACAGCGCCCTGTTCTGGGCCCTGCTGCCGGAGGGCCGCCCGGCCGAGGTCCACCTCGTCGCGGACAACGCCGGGCCGGAGCTCATCCCCGACCTGCTTCTCCTCGACCACCTCCTGCGGAGCGGCCGGGCCCGCCGTGCCGTCCTCCACGTCAAGCCGTACCCGTACTACGTCTCCGACGCCACCATGGCCGACGTGGCCGACGCCCTGCGCCGGCTCCGCCGGGCACCGGGGAGGGGCGCCGCGGCGGCGGGCGGGCGGCTGTGGCGGGCGATGGCCGCCGGGGAACTGGAGGTGCGCGCCCACGCGTTCTTCTGTGCCCCGCTGCCGTACGACGAGATGCCCGGGGAGCTGCGCGACGAGTTCGCGGCGGCGACGGTGACCGTCATGAAGGGCGATCTGAACTACCGCCGGCTCGTCGGCGACCGGCACTGGCCGGCCACGACGCCCTTCACCGAGCGGACCGCCCACTTCCCGGGGCCGGTCGTCGCGCTGCGCACCCTCAAATCCGATGTGATCACGGGCCTGGACGAGGCGACGGTGACCGCGCTGGAGAGCGGCGGGGCGCCCTGGCGGACCAGCGGCACCCACGCCCTCGTCCAGGCCGACGCCCGGGGACAGGCCGGCATCCGGGGCCGGGCCGACGCCCGGGGCGGCCGGGGGCGCTGACTGGCGTCGCCGCATGCGACGGGCGCTCGCCCCGGCGTCGTGCCGGGGGAGCGCCCGTTGCCCGGCTCGCGCTCAGTCGGCGGCCAGCAGCGGGCGGAGCCTGCCGTTCCGGGCGCGCTCCACCCAGGGCGCCGCCCGTTCGGAGGCCGCCGCCAGGGGCAGTGCGACCAGCACACCCACCAGCGCTCCGGCGGCGACGTCGTGCGGATAGTGGGCGCCGACCCAGATCCGGGAGAAGCCCATCGCCACGGCCGCCAGGAAGGCGAGCGCCCCCAGCTTCCGGTCCAGCAGCCACAGCGCGGTGGCGGCGGAGAAGGCGATGACCGTGTGATTGCTGGGGAAGGCCCAGTCGGACGGCGCGGGGCAGGACTCCAGCGTGAAGCTGTGCGGGATCGACCGGCAGGGCCGCACCTCGCGCACCACCGACTTCAGCACCATGTCCACGCCGTAGACGAGGACGACCACGACGGGCACGGCCAGGGCGCGGGCCATCGTCGCGGCGTCCGCGCGCCGTGCCCGCCACCACACCACCAGCATCAGCAGCGCGAACAGGGCGAGCCCGTAGGAGGACCACGCGGACATGACGTCGTTGAGCAGGCGGGCGGAGTGCCGCGCCAGCTGGGTGACGTCCGTGTACCAGCCGCCGTCGATCGTCGAGCCGTCGAAGGCGAGCGAGGGACCCGACGGCGCGGACGCGGCCGGTACGGGGGTGGCCGGAAGGGCGGAGGGTGGTGCGAGCATGGGGCGCGGGGCCTCCCATAATCGAGGGCGGACGGGTGTGCCGACCGGCACGCCATCGTCTACATTCCGATAGACGGTCTACATGACAGTAGACGATCGTGATGAGAGGACGGTTCCGGTGACCGAGGACATACGCCGACAGGCCGGTGAGCTGGAAGCCGCCGTACTGGTCGTCCTCTGGGCGGCCGACCGCCCGCTCACCCCGCCGGAGGTCCAGGCCGCGCTCACCGAGCCCCTCGCGCGCACCACGGTCGCCACCACCCTGGCCCGGCTCCACGCCAAGGGCACCCTCGACCGGGTCCGGGCCGGGCGCGCGTACGCCTACAGCCCGGCCGTGGAGGACCGGGCCGCCCTCGCCGCCCAGCGCATGCACACCGAGCTGGACAAGGGCGACGACCGGCAGGGCGTGCTCGCCCGCTTCGTCTCCCGGCTCTCCTCCGCCGACGAGGTGGTGCTCAGGGAGCTGCTGGAGCAGGCCGCCGAGCCGGGGAACCGGCCGTGACCTGGGCCGTCTGGGCGCCGCTGATCATCCCCTTCCTCGCCGTGCCGGCCGCCCGCCGGCTGGCCGCCGCCCTGCCGCCGCGCCCGGCGGCGCTGCTCCTCGTCGCCACCGCTGTCACCCTCGCCTGCCTGTCCGGGACCGCCCTGGCGCTGCTGGCGGGCGCGGCGGTGCTGCGGCTGCCCGTGGTGGCGTCGCTCGGTCATCTGTCCGTGCCGCTGCTGGAGCGCATCGCGCCCGCGGCCGTGCCCGTCGGCGTCGTGGCGGCCCTGGCCGCCGGGGCGGTGGCCGCCGCCGTCGTCCGGGTGCTGCACGGCCACCGTGCCGCGCGGGCCCAGGCCGCCCGGGAGCTCGCCGGGCACTCCCGCGCGGGCGACCTCACGGTGCTGCCCGTGGCGGGGGCCGACGCCTATGCCCTGCCCGGCCGGCCGGGCGGCGTGGTCGTCACCGCCGGCATGCTGCGCGGCCTCGACGCGGACGAACGCGCGGTGCTGCTGGCCCACGAGCGGGCCCATCTGGCGGGCCGGCACCACCTTTTGCTGCTGCTCGCACGGCTGGCCGCCTGCGCGCACCCCGCGCTGCGCGGCCTGCGCGAACCGCTGGCCTTCCAGGCGGAGCGATGGGCCGACGAGGCGGCCGCCGCCGCGGTCGGCGACCGCAGGCTGGCGGCCCGGGCCGTGGCGCGCGCGGCGCTGGCCGCCTCGGCCGCGCCCACCGGCCGGGCACGGCCGGTGGGCGCGCTGCCGGCGGCCGCGGGGCCGGTGCCCCGCAGGGTGGCGGCGCTGCTGTCCGCGCCGCCGGTCACGCGGGGCTCCTTCGTCCGGGCGCGGAGCGTGGCTGCCGCGCTGCTGGCGTGCCTGCTGGTCTCCGGGGCGGCCGCCGCCGAGGCGACCACCGATTTCCACGAGGACATCGAGACGGCCCAGGCCGCCGGGAGCCCCGCGCCCGCCGGGTCGTAGTCCGCACAGGCGTGTGCCCCCTGTCCGTCCGGCGGTCACCGGACGGACAGGGGGCACAGGTGTGTGGCGCGGTCCGCGTCAGACGCGGTTCCACTTCTGGTGGTTGCCGCCGTTGCAGTACCACAGGCCGATCGGGGAGTCGTTCTCGGTCGCCTCGTGCGAGACGTCCACGCAGAGGCCGGAGGGGACGCCGGTGATGCTGCCGTCGGCGTTGAGGTTCCACTTCTGGTTGGCGCCGCCGTTGCAGGACCAGATGATCAGCGGGGTGCCGCCGGTCGTGCCGCCGCCGGCCGCGTCGAGGCACATGTCACCGAAGACGCGCAGCTCCTTGTCGGCGGTGTAGGTCCACTTCTGGTTGTTGCCGCCCCAGCAGTTCCACAGCCACGGCGTGGTGGTGCCCTTGTCGCTGGACATGTCCATGCAGCGGCCCGAGCCGACGCCCACCAGGCTGGTGGTGTTCTTGACGGTGGTGCGGATCCAGTCGCCCAGGTCGTCGGTGCGGGTGGCGACCGCGCCGGTGCGGGTCTCGCCCGCAGCGGCGCCCAGGCAACCGCCCTGCCAGGAGCCGGTGTTGACGCCGACCAGCTCGGTCTTGCCGTCCTTCTCGCGCAGCAGCGGGGCGCCCATGTCGCCCTTGCACAGAGAGTCGTCGAGGCTCTTGCCGGTGATGTTCACGGTGGTGGCGGCGAGGCCGTCCACGGTGGCCGTGGCGGTGTGCGCCTTGTTGGGCACCCACTCGGTCTTCGTCCGGCCGAATCCGACGGCCTTGAGGACCTCGCCCTTGGCGGGCGCGGCGGCGGCCAGGGCCACGGGGGAGACGCCGGTGGCCGGCTGGGCCAGCCGGGCCAGGACCAGGTCACGGCCGGCCTGGGGCACCAGCTCCACGACCTCGGTGACGATACCGGCGTCGGTGCCGAGGTCGGCGCGGCCGACGGTGGCGGTCGTCTTGAGGGACGGCTTGCCGTGCGCCAGGGAGGTGGCCTGCTGGGCGGTGTCGGTGAAGCAGCTCGCCGCGGTCACGACCCACTGCGCGTCGACCAGCGCGGCCGTACAGGACCGCTTGCCCCCGCCGATGTCGAGCTTGGCGGTGTAGGCATAGGCGCCGTCCTTGGCCTCGGGGCCCGTGACCGCACCCGCGGGCGCGGCGGCGAACAGCCCCGCGGCCATCGTGGCGGTGACGAGACCGGCCGACCACACCGAGCGTGAACTTCTGCCAGACATATATGTCTTCCTTAAACGCTTTACTAGAACGCTTCGATAAAAACGTGTTAAAAATGCACGGGCATGCGGAAGAAGAAAGGCGGCCGGCCCTCCGGAATTCCTGATCCGCGGTCAAAATAGCGAATTACGATGGAATTGGAAATTCCGCTGGGCGGTCCGGCGGCGGCCCGCACCGCCCAGCGCGAACTGGTGTGTGAAGTGGCCCTCGTGGGGTAGGAGTTGGCCATGGGGAGATCACTGAGAGGTTCCTTACGTGCCGTCGCCGCCCTGGCCCTCGCCTGCGCCGGAGCCCTGGCGGTCGCGCCGCCGGCTCCCGCGGCGCAGCCCGGCCCACGGGCCACCGCCGCGAGCGGCTGCGCCATGGACGACGGAGCGCGCGGCGTGGCCACGGGCGCGGCGGGCGACCCGGTCTCCGTGCCCCGGTCCGACGGCCGCGTCGACCAGTTCCAGGCGTTCTACGACAGCACGGCCACCCAGGGCCTGCCCTTCGTCTGGCACCGCGCGCAGAGCGGGCCCGGCGGCGCCTACGGAGCCTGGGAGCGCGTCAGCGCCGGCACCGTGGGCCCCAAGGCCTCCTTCCTCACCGCCACCGAGAACGCCGCGGGCGGCCTGGAGCTGTTCTGGCTCGACCACGGCGGCTTCTGCCACGCCGTCCAGGGCCCGGACGGCGGCGCCTGGTCCGCCCCCGAGAACTTCGGTCTGTCCCCGGCCCCGTACCACGGCTTCCTCGTGCTCTTCACCCGCTCCGACGGCACGCTCGTCGCCATGGCCTCCTCCCGCTCCGCGCAGGGCGGCATGGAGTCGCGCGCCCAGACGCCCGACGACGGCGTCTGGCAGCCGCCGGCCCCCATGGGCAAGGTCCCCGAGACCGGCGTCGGCCTCAGCCAGCCGAGCACCGTCACCGAACTGCCCGACAAGCGGCTCAAGGTGACCGCCCGCGAGTGGAACCGCGACCGCTACTGGCAGATCACCGAGAACGCGCCCGGCGGCGGAGCCCCCGACTGGCCCGCCCAGTGGCGGCTGTGCGCCACGTCCCGCTGCGACTGACCGTCGCACGTCCGTAAGTCTGTACGTCCGCACGCCCTGTATCCGCGGCTCAGAGCGGAGCCCACCGTTCTGCCTGATCTCCTCAGCCGCACTTGAGTACGCGTACTCACGCCGTCACCCGGAAGCGGCCGGAAGCTTGACGGCATGTGCGAGAACAGCAAGACCGTGTGCCGGCCCCGGGGCGGGGCCGGCATCACCGCCACCGGGTCGTACCTGCCCGAACGGACCCTGACCTCCGAGCGGTTGCAGGAGGAGGTGGCCCGCGCCGCCGGGCTCCCGCTGCCCCGGGGGCTCTTCCGGCGCACCACCGGCATCGTCACCCGCCGCGTCGCGGCCGACGGCGAGTACGCCTCGACGCTCGCCCTCGGCGCGGCCCGCCGCGCCCTGCGCTCCGCCGGTCTCCACCCGCTCGACATCGACCTGCTGATATACGCCTCCGCGACGCGCGACGTCGCCGAACCGGCCACCGCGCACATCGTCCAGGCCGCCCTGGGCTCCACCGCGCACGCCCTCGACGTCAGCAACGCCTGCAACAGCTTCCTCAACGGCATCGACACCGCCCGCGCCATGATCCTGGCCGGCCGCGCCCGGCGCGCCCTGGTCGTCACCGGGGAGACCCCCAGCCGCGCGATCCGCCGCGCCCCCGCCGGCCCCGGGCAGTTCCGCGACGGCTTCGCCGGCTACACCTTCGGGGACGCCGGCGCCGCCGTCGTGGTCGAGCCGGTCGACCGGGGCGGCATCCTCGACATCGGCACCGAGACCCACTCCGAGCACTGGTCCGTCGGCGGCATCCCCGGCGGCGGCTCCCGCCACCCGCGCTCGGAGGAGCACACCTACTTCCACGGCGACGGCCGCGAACTGCGCGAGGTGTTCGAGAAGAGCGGCACCGCCGTCCTCGACCGCGTACACAGGCGCACCGGCCTGGACTGGGACGACTACCGCCACGTCCTCGTCCACCAGGTGACCCTGCCCTACCTGGAACGCTTCGTCGAGCTCAGCGGCGTCCCCCGGGACAAGCTCGTCCTCACCGTGCCCGAACTCGGCAACATCGCCAGTGCCACCCTCGGCGTCCAGCTCGACCGGATCCACGGCGAACTGGCCCCCGGCGACCGCGTCCTGTTCGTCGGCCTCGGCGGCGGCATCAGCGTCATGACCATGGTCTGGGAGAAGTCGGAGGCGGCCGCGTGACCACCGAACTGTGGGTCGTCGTCCCCGCCCACCAGGAAGAGGCCCGCATCGGCGACACCCTGCGCGCCCTCGCCGCCCAGCACGACCGCGACTTCACACTCGTCGTCGTCGACAACGCCTCCACCGACGGCACCGGCCGCATCGCCCGGGAATTCGCCGCCCGCGCCCCCTTCCCCGTCCACGTCCTGGAGGAGCCCGAGAAGGGCGTGGGCTGCGCCGTCGACACCGCCTTCCGCCACGCCATCGACCACGGCGCCGGCTACCTCGCCCGCACCGACGCCGACTGCCTGCCCCGGCCCGGCTGGACCGCCGCCGCCCGCGCCGCGCTCACCCGGCGGCCCGGCCCACGACTGGTGTGCGGCCGGATCGACGCCCGCCGCGACGAACACGGACCCCTCGGCCGCGCCGCCTTCCGCACCGCCGTCGCGCTCGCCGCCGCCTTCGGCCGGCTGCGCCCCGCCCACGCCCGCCGGCACGGCTACCTCGCCCCCTACCGGATGCACGCCGGCAACAACATGGCCATCACCGCCGGGCTCTATCTGACCGTCGGCGGCATGCCACGGCGCCCCTCGCCCACCGACCGGGCCTTCCTCAACCGCGTCCGCCGCCACACCACGGCCATCACCCACGCCAAGGACATGGTCGTGGAGAACTCCACCCGCCGCCTGCGCGCCTACGGCCTCGCCGGCACCGCCCGCTGGTACCTGGACAAAGGCTGCGGCCCGCTCGGGGAGGACCCGCGCTGATGCTCGACCGCCTCGACCACGCCCTGCGCCGCCGCCCCCACCACCCCGCCGTCCTCACCACCACCCGCACCGGGGCGGTCCGCGTCCGCGCCACCCGGGGCGACCTCGCCGAACTCGCCGACGCCTACGCCGCCGCCCTCCACGCCCGGGGCCTCGCCGCCGGCGACACCCTCGGCGTCGCCGTACGCCCCGGCCCCCGTGCCCTCGCCGTCCTGCTCGCCGCCGACCGGCTGGGCCTGCGCGCCGCCGTCCTCGACCCCGGCGCGGGCCCCGACGTGCTGCGCGCCCGCCTCGCCCTGGCCCGGCCCGCCCTCGTCCTCGCCGACGCCACCGCCCAGGCCGCCGCCGGCTGGGCCCGGCCCCTGGCCCGCCGCGCCCGGCTCGCCCTGCCCGACCTGGGCGAGCTCGGCCCCGTCGCCACCCTCGGCCCCCGACTCCCCGGCTGCGCCGCGCCCCTGGACCTCACGGCGCCGCGCACCGCCCTGCCCGCCCGGCCGGACGACGACGGCGACGCGGCCGTCGTCTTCACCTCCGGGACGACCGCGCGCCCCCGCGCCGTGGTGCACACCCGCTCCTCCCTCGCGGCGGGCATGAGCGCCGTCACCGGACTCGTCGCGCCCCGCCCCGGCCGGCCCGTGCTCGGCGGCACCTTCTTCGTCCTCGTACCGTCCCTGGCCCAAGGCGCCCCGGTCGCGCTCCCCGCCCGCCGGCCCCGCGTCCTCGCCCGTCAACTGGCCCGGCTCCGCCCCCAGGCCACGTATCTGACGCCCCCGCGGCTCCGGGCGGCGCTCGGCGCCGGCGCCCCCTTCACGGGCGGCGTCTGGACGGGCTCGGCACCCGCGAGCGCCGAACTGCTCGCGCGCGTCAAACGCGCCGGGGCCACCGAGGCGTGGGGCGTCTACGCCCTGACGGAACTCTTCCCGGCCGCCGCCGTGGAACAGGCCGAGAAGGCCGCGTTCACGGGCGACGGCGACCTCGTGGGCACCCCGCTGCCCGGCGTCGGGGCCCGCCGCGACACCGACGGCGAACTGCTCCTGTCCGGGGCCGCCGCCCGCCACCGCTACCTCGGCGAGGACCCCGACCCCTGGGTCCGCACCGGCGACCGGGCCCGCCTGGACGCGGACGGCCGGATCGTCCTCGAGGGCCGCTGCAAGGACATGGTGCTGCGCGGCGCCGAGAACATCTACCCCGGCCTTTACGAACCGGCCCTGCACGTCCCCGGCGTCGAACTCGCCCTGCTCGTCGGCGTCCCCGCGCCCGACGGCGACGAACGACTCGCCGCCCTCGTCCAGCCCGCCGCTGGTGCGGACCCACGCGCCCTGCGCGCCGCACTCGCGGCCCCCTTCGCCCGCATGGGCACGGCCCGCCCCGACGCCGTCCTCTTCACGGACATCCCCCTCGCGGGTCGCTCCCGCAAACCGGACCGCGCGGCCGCCGCACGGAAGGCGGCGGCGTTGCTCGCGGGGCGGAGCCGCGCCCCCGCCGGGTGCCCGCGCGAATCGCGGCGTGCCTCATCAGCCGGAAGAGAGACATGACATGACGACAGAGCGAATCACGACCCATGCGGCCGATGACCCGCGACGGACGCTGTTGAAGAGCTGCCCCTTCGCCGCAACGGTGACGGCGGGGCTTGCCGGGGTCACCGGCGCTGCCATAAGCCCGTCCGCGACGATGGCCTCACCGGCAGGGGATCCCGGTGAGGCCACGGCTGCCGCCGCGCCCGTGGCACTCGGCGGGCCCACGGTCCTTGGCGTGCCCGCAGGCCCCACGGTGCCCTTCCCCCCGCCCTCGCCCGCCCGTTCGGCCTCGCCGACGCGCTCGGTCGGCACCGCCGCCGCACGTCGGCGGGACCGGCAGGTTTACACAGCCGCGCACCCCGTCCTCTTCACCCTGCTCGCCGCCGCGCGCCACAAGCCCGTCCTCCGCATCGGCCGCACCCTGATCGTCAACGACGCCGACGCCCTGCGGCACGCCCTGACCCGCCTGCCGCTGGACCGGGTGGCCGCCGGGACGACCGGCGGGGCCGCCCGGTCCGCGCTGGGAGCCGGCACCGGCCCCGGCGACGCCGCTGGCGGCGTCCTGTTCGACCAGCAGGGCGCGGCACACCGCGCCGCGCGGCGGGGGCTCGCCGACGGGTTGTCCGCCGGGGGCGTGGCCCGCCTCCGGCCGCTGTGGCAGGACACGCTCGCGCGCGGCCTCGCCCCGCTGGCCGAGGGGCGGGACGTCGACCTCGTGGCCCTGGCCCGGAAGACGGCCGGAGTTACGGCGTGCGCCCTGCTGGGGGTGGACGCCGACCCGGTGCGGCTCGCCGACGCCGCCGCCGATGCCGCCGCGGCGGCCGTGCGGGAACACCTGCCCTCCCCGCCCCGGCCTTGGCCCCGATCCTGGTCCCGGGCCGGTGCCGACGCCGACGACGCCGTACGACGGCTGCTGGACGCGCTCGACGGGCCCGGCCGCGACACGGCCGCGACCGACGCCGCCGCACGGGCGATGCTCGCCGTCGCCTCCGTCACCACCGTCGTCGCCGCACTGCCCCGCGCCGCCGCCTGGTGCGCGGACGCCGGCTGGTGGGACCGGGCCGCCGACGACACGCTGCGCCCCGCCCTGGCCCGGGAGCTGCTGCGCGTCACCGCGCCGTCCCCGCTGCTGCCCCGCGTCGCCGCCGGACCGGGCACGCTGGGCGGCCGCCCCGTACGGGCGGGCGACCGGCTGCTGCTCGTCGCCCGCCACGCCGTCCGCGCGCACACCGACGACCCCGACTGCCACCACCCGGCCGAACCCGCCCTGTCCCGGCTCGTCTTCGGCGCCGGACCGCACGCCTGCCCCGGGGCCCGGCTCGTCACCGCCCAGCTGGAGGACTTCCTGTACGCCCTCGCCCCCCACCGCCCCGTCGTCGTCCGCGCCCGCGCCGACCGCCGGGCCGCGCTGCCCGGCTGGCGCTCGCTGGTCGTCGCGCCCGGCGGGCACCCGGCACGGGAGGCGGCATGAGCCCGGCGGCGCAGCTCCGTATCGCCGTCACCGGGGCGAGCGGCTTCTGCGGCTCCCACATCGCCCTCGCCGCGGCCCGGTTCGCGGACGTGGTGTGCGTGGGGCGCCGCCCCGGCCCCGTGGGCCGGCACGTCCCCTGGGACGCCGCGCGCGAGGCGCCCGGCCTCGCGGGCGCCGATGTGGTCGTCCACTGCGCGGCCGCCGTCGGCGACCCCGCCCCCGGCTCCCGCGCCGAGGCCCTGATGCGCGCCGTCAACGTCGAGGGAACCGCCCGTCTGATGGACGCCGCCGCCGGGCGCCCCGTCGTCTGGATCGGCAGCGCCAGCGTCTACGACCCCCGCGCCGACCGCTCCCTGGTCCGCGAGGACCACCCGGTCTCCGGCCAGCTCAACGCCTACGGCCGCACCAAGGCCGCCGGCGAGCGCCTGGCCCTGGACGCCGGCGCGGTCGTCCTGCGCCCCCGGGCCGTCTACGGCCCGGGCGACCCCCACCTGTTGCCCCGGCTGCGCTCCCGCGTCCGCGCCGGCACGCTCCTGCTGCCCGGCCCGGACGTACCGCTGAGCCTGACGGCCGTGGAGAACCTCGCCGACGCCGCGCTCGCCGCGCCCGGCTGGCCGCCGGGCGCCTACAACATCGCCGACGCCGTCGCCCACGGCCGTGACGCGGCCCTGCGCCGGGTGCTGCGGGCCCATGGCGTCCGGGCCCGGATCCGTCATCTGCCGCTCGGCCTGGCCCGGTCCGCCGCCCGCGCCGCCGAGGCGGCGGCGCGGCTGCGCCCGGAGGCCGGGGCCGCGCTCTCGCGCTACGCCGTGGACCAGCTCGCCCACCCGGTCGTCCTGGACACCGGCAAGGCGCGTGCCCAGGGCTGGCTGCCGCGCCGGACCCTGGACGACTACCTGGCGGACGTGGCCGGTCGGTAATCCGGCCGACTTGTCGCCGTCGTCATCCGGGGTGCGCCGCATGAACCCTGGTGGGCGCCTGGCGTGTTTGCCCGCCCCGGCCGGTCCTCGCCCTGGCGACGTGCCTGCCCCTGCGATAGGCAGCAGGGGGGCAACCGCCCGTACGCGCACATCCCCTTTCCTCGGATGGAGGACCCATGCGCACATCCCACAGAGCCGCCCTCGCCGCGGCCGTGGCCTTCGCCGGACTGTCCGCCGCCATCATGCCGACGAACAGCGCCGCCGACACGCGGACCGCCTTCGCGGACCAGGCCGTCCGCGCGGGCCTGACAGCCGACCAGGTGGCCGGGCTGCGGCAGCGCGTCGACGCGTATGTCGACGCGACGGACGGCCGGCGGATCGCGCTCAACAAGATCGCCCTGAAGGGCGGCACCATCCTGGTCACGGTGCCCGGCGAGACGTACGCGCGGGAGCTGAACGGCCCGCCGGCCCGCTCCGCCCCCACGAACGCCCTGGCCGCTTCCTGTCCGTACCTGTACTTCTGCGGCTGGAAGGGTTCCAACCGCTCGGGCGACCAGTGGAACATCTCCAAGTGCGATGTCCTTCAGGAGATCCCGGACGGCTGGAACAGCGGTGGTTCCTGGCAGAACAACCAGTCCAGGGGCACCCAGGCCTTCATGTACAACAAGAACCGGGACTGGATCTACACCACTCCGCCGGCCCCCTACGGCCCGGTCAACGGCAACTGGGGCCCGGTCTGGTACGTCCAGGCCTGCTAGCACCAGCAGCGGCCGAAGGCGGCGGAGGTCAGTCCGCCGCCCGGCCCGCTCCGGGCACCCGGCGTCGCGCGGCGGCCAGGGCCGCGTCGATGTCACGGGTGCCCGTCGACACGCACAGGGTGTAGACGACGTCGTCCAGCCGCCGCCGGGTCGCGGGGTCCCCGTCACCCGATGCCAGTGCGCGCTCGAGCGCTGTGTACCGCCGGACGAGCTCGTCGAGCACGGCAGGGTGGGCGAGCAGCATGGAATCTCCTCCGGGTGAGCCGGGACGACAGTTCGTCGTGCGTCTGCCCGGACACCCCGGTCCCATGCCACCCGTGTCCCGGCGCGGCCGAGAGACGTCAGTGCGCGGTGCGGGACGGCTCCAGGACGAAGACGGGGATCTCCCGGGAGGTCTTCTCCCGGTACTCGGCGTAGTCCGGCCACACCTCGACGGCCCGCGCCCACCACGCGGCCCGCTCCTCGCCGGATACCTGACGGGCCGTCATGTCCTGGAGCAGCGTGCCGTCCCGCAGCTCCACCCGGGGGTCGGCGAGGAGGTTGTGGTACCAGACCGGGTGCTTGGGGGCGCCGCCCTTCGAGGCGACGGCGGCGTACGCGCCCTCGTGCTCCACCCGCATGAGCGGCGTCTTGCGGAGCTTGCCGCTCTTCGCGCCCCGGGTCGTCAGGAGGATGACCGGCACGCCCCGCAGGGTGGTCCCCTCGGCGCCCCCGGAGCTCTCGATCAGCTCGACCTGGTCCCGCACCCACTTGGCCGGGCTCGGCTCGTACTCACCCTGCAGCGGCATGTCATCCGTCCCTTTCATCGTCTCTTCGTCCGGGAACCCGCGCGCGGATCCGTCCGTATCGCGCGTGCCGTCCCATGAAATACCGAAAGCCGCCCGGCTATTCCCGTTCCGCAGGAAGATGTCCGGAGGCCGCCCCCGGCCCGGCGGGGGCGACCTCACCCGGACGGGTCAGCCGCGCAGCGGCCCCTCACAGCTGTAGTCCGCCGTGCCTACGGGACGGCCGGACCACAGGTCGACCTTGCCGAAGGAGCAGTTCATGTCGGCGAGGTTGTTGGCGCCCGCCTTGGCGCGGTCGAGGATGAAGTAGTCGACCGTCTTGGACATGTCCTTGAAGACCAGGTCGGCGTCGCCCGGGCTGCTGAGGTTCGCGGTGATCCGGCCGGTGCAGACGAAGCGCGGGCGGTCGGAGGAGCCCGCGGCCCGGCAGTCGGGCGACTGGCCGGTCGCCGCGGTGAAGGACGAGCGGACGGCGGAGGCCGAGGCGTCCCGCAGCTGGTTCACCGGGGTGAACGCGGTGGCCGGCACGTAGAGGTCCTTGACCTTGCCGATCTGCTTGTCGAGGAACGCGTCGTAATCGCGCTGCACATACCAGTCGCGGCCCATGCGGCTGCGCCAGGCGTCGAAGCCCGCCACGTCGTTCGCGCGCAGATAGCCGTACATCTCCCGCAGCAGCGACGGCCGCTCGCTCCACAGGTACTCGAAGAACGTGCCGGCGTAGTTGTAGAACCGGAAGCCGTCGCGGTCGTACTCGGCGTGCAGCAGCTGGTCGACGGTCATGCGCGGCTTGCCGCCCGCCGTGTCGTTGATGATGCCCTGCACCAGCGACTTGCGCACCCGTATGCCGTCGCCGCGCGTCGATCCGTCGAAGAACTCGGCGGTGCCCTCGTCCATCGCCGTGGTGCGGTCGTTCTGGTACCACGGGCCCTCGCCGAAGCTGCCGGGCACCGCCCAGCGGCCATTGAGGTAGTGGGTGTACTCGTGGCGGAAGAGCTCTTCGAGGGTGAGCGTGGAGTCCTGGGGCACGCGGCGCTCGTAGGTGTAGAAGGTGGCGCCGTTCTCGATGTAGATGCCGCCGTTGTTGGTGCCCATGCCGGTCAGCAGCGGGTGGTAGATCTCGTAGTCCGAGCGGGAGGCGTACAGGACGATGTTCAGCGTGGAGTTGGTGTCGCCCGCCAGCGGCTGGTCGGTGCCGAGCACCCGGTGGTACTGCGCCTTGACCTGCTTGCTCGCGTAGTACAGCCGGTCGACGGTGGCCCGGTCGAGCGCGGTACGGACCTTGATGCCGCCGTTGTCGTAGGTGTACGTGTACGGGAACAGGCGCCGGTCGATGTCCGCCTTGCACACCCCGTACTGCTTGCAGGCGCCGTACTCGTTGAGCCAGGCGACGGTCTTGCCCCAGGGCTCGCTGCCCTGGCCGAAGGCGCGGACGACCGTGTCCAGCAGCCCGCCCAGCGCGGAGGTGACCTCGCCCTTGAGCGCGTCGATCTGGCCGAGGCGGCCGTACTCGTTGACCGCGTCGCGGGCCACCCAGGCGTTGTCCGTGCCCTTGAGGTGGGAGTAACCGGCGAACGCCTTGAGGGCGGCGCGGTAGGCCGGGTCGGCGGCGACGGCCGAGCGGAAGGCGGTGTCGTTGTTGTAGACGCCCAGGTAGCTCACGGACAGCGCGCCCAGCGCGGCACCGCCCCAGCCCGCGTCCTTGGCGGTGTCGGGGTGGGAGGCGTCGAACATGCCCAGGATCCGCTTCATCAGCGGGAGCTGGGACTGACGCAGCCCGGGGGAGCTCGCGGCGTACAGGGCCTCGCGCAGGGTCTCGCCGTTGACGCGGGTGGCGTCGAACGTGTGCTGTGCGATGCCGAAGTAGTACACCGCCCGGCGGACGGCCTCGACGGTCGTGGCGTCGGAGAGGTCGATCTCGTCGTGCGAGAAGTCGTGGTAGGCCGCCGCGTGGAGGTAGGTGAACATCTCCAGCGTGTGGGAGGTGTTCTTCCCGTCGTGCCAGTAGCCGTAGCGCTCGGCGCGCTGGGCGACGGCTCGGACGTTCTCCTTCGAGAAGACCGTGACCAGTCGCTGGTCCCAGGTCCACAGGATGTCGCGCAGGCAGCCGTCGGCGGTGACGGCCGGGTCCATGAGGAAGTCGGCGAACTGCTCGGGGGAGAGCCTGCTGACGCCGTCGACCGTGCAGGGAACGCTCGAGCCGCCGAGGGTGACGCGCGGGGCGACGGACGGCGCCGGATTCTTGCCGTCCTTGCCCTTCTTGCCCGGCTGCGGGCCGGGCACGCGCCCGTCGGTCAGCCCGCCGGGCGCGCTGGTCTTGCCCGTCTCCGGCTCGGGGGCCTTGGCCAGGCGGGTGACCTCGTCGAAGGGGTTGGGCGTGAGGGCGTCGGACCGTACGGCCGTGGTGGGGGCGGCGGGTCTCGCGGGGGTGGGGGAGGAGAGCGCGTAGCCGGTCTGGACGGCCGTGGCCGAGAGGGTCAGCGCTATCGCGGTGGTGAGCAGGGATCTGCGCACGGTGGCGGAGTGGAACACCGATGAACTCCTGTGTGGGAGGTGTGGAGCGGCGGCGCGCGGTGGAAGAAGGCGCGCACGCCGGAGGCCGACGGCCCACCGGGCATCAACCACCCTGTGACAGGCGGTACGTGGGGGACCGGTGAGGCGCCATGTGATGTGTAACGTAGTAATGTGAAATTGCACTGACAAGATGTCAGCTACTCCGTTATGTATCCGTGTCCGAGGAGGAGTTCATGCGCGAACCCGCGTCCACCGCGCTCCGGACCGTCAGTCACGACCTCCCCGTATCGCCTGAGCTGGAGCGCTTCATGGCGGGCGGCTGGGCGGCCACCCCGCTCCCCGGCGGCGTCCGGCTGCCCGTCGCGGACCTCGCCGCCGCCCGCCGCGCCCGGCTGTCCGCGCGCTTCCCCGGCGAGCGGCTGATCGTCCCCGCCGGGTGGCTGAAGGTCCGGTCCAACGACTGCGACCACCGCTTCCGGCCGCACAGCGCGTACGCCTGGCTCACCGGGCTGACGGGTGAGGAACAGGCGGGCCACGTGCTGGTCATGGAGCCCGATGGCCCGCACGGCCATGAAGCCGTCCTCCATGTGCGGCCCCGCTCGCCGCGCACGGGCGAGGAGTTCTACCGGGACCGCCGCTACGGCGAGTTCTGGGTCGGCCGGCGCCCCGACCTGGCCGAGGCCGAGCGTATGACCGGCATCCGCTGCGTCCCCCTCGACGACCCCGGTCGGCTGCCTCCCGGCCGCGCCGCGTCCACCGACGCCGAACTCGCCTCCGCCCTCAGTGAGCTGCGGCTGGTCAAGGACGCCTGGGAGGTCGAACAGCTCCAGCTGGCCGTGGACCACACCACCGCCGGATTCGAGGACGTCGTCCGGGCGCTGCCGCGCGCGCTGGCCCACCCGCGCGGCGAGCGGTGGATCGAGGGCGTCTTCGGCCTGCGCGCCCGCGCCGAGGGCAACGGCACCGGCTACGAGACCATCGCCGCCTCCGGAGCGCACGCGTGCGTGCTGCACTGGATACGCAACGACGGGCCCCTCGACCCCCGTGAACTGCTCCTGCTGGACGCCGGGGTGGAGACGGACACCCTCTACACCGCCGACATCACCCGCACCCTGCCGCTCTCCGGCCGCTTCTCGCCCGTCCAGCGCCAGGTGTACGAGCTGGTCCTCGCCGCGCAGGAGGCGGGCATCGCCGCCCTCGAACCGGGCGCGAGCTTCCGTGACTTCCACCGGGCCGCCATGCGGGTCATCGCGGAAGGCCTCGTGGAGTGGGGCGTCCTCAAGAGCGCGGAAGGCGACTTCCACCGCCGTTACACCCTCTGCAGCAGCGGCCACATGCTCGGCCTGGACGTCCACGACTGCGCCCAGGCCCGGGCGGACGCCTATCTCGACGGCGTCCTGGAGGAGGGGCAGGTGCTCACCGTCGAACCCGGGCTCTACCTCCAGCCCGACGACGAGACGCTGCCGCCCGAACTGCGCGGCATCGGGGTGCGGATCGAGGACGACCTGGTGATCACGGCCGAGGGGGCGCGGCTGATGTCGGGGGCGCTGCCGCGCACGCCGGACGGAATCGAGGGGTGGATGGGGGAGTTGATGGGGTGTTGACCCAGGGCTGATCCCGGGAAAGTGCCTTGGTGAGGCGTTGTCAGGGCCTTGGCAGCAGCAGTGCAATGTGAAATATTACTGCCGTGTTCATGAGCGACTCCCCGGACGTCATCGTCGTCGGAGCGGGCGTGGTCGGCGCGGCCTGTGCCTACTACGCCGCCCGCGACGGCCTCTCCGTCACCGTGCTCGACCGTGGTCCCGTCGCGGGCGGGACCACGGGGGCGGGCGAGGGCAATCTGCTGGTCTCCGACAAGGAACCCGGCCCCGAACTCGAACTCGCCCTGCTGTCCGCCCGATTGTGGCACGACCTGTCCGGGCGGCTCCCGGACCGCGTCGAGTACGAGCCCAAGGGCGGCCTGGTCGTCGCCTCCGCCGACGCCGGCATGAAGGCGCTGCGGGACTTCGCCGCGGCGCAGACGACGGCGGGCGTCACCGCCCACGAGATACCCGCGGACCGCCTGCCCGACCTGGAGCCCCACCTGGCCCCCGGCCTCGCCGGCGGCTTCCACTACCCCCAGGACGCCCAGGTCCAGCCCGCCCTCGCCGCCGCCCACCTGCTGCGCGCCTCGGGCGCCCGGGTGCGCATCGGCGAGGAGGTCACCGCGATCCTCACCGGCCCGGACGGCGGGGTGCGCGGCGTCCGTACTCCGGCCGGCACCGTGCGTGCCCCGCTCGTCGTGAACGCGGCCGGAGCGTGGGGCGGCGACCTCGCCCGCCTCGCCGGCACCCACCTGCCCGTCCTGCCCCGCCGGGGCTTCGTGCTCGTCACCGAACCGCTGCCGCGCCTGGTGCGGCACAAGGTGTACGCGGCGGACTACGTCGCCGACGTCGCCAGCGACTCGGCGGCGCTCCAGACCTCGGCGGTCGTCGAGGGCACCCCGGCGGGCCCGGTCCTCATCGGCGCCAGCCGCGAACGGGTCGGCTTCGACCGCACCCCGTCCGTCGAGGCGCTGCGCCTCCTCGCCGCCCGGGCCACGGCCCTGTTCCCGGTCCTGGCCGGGGTGCGGGCGATGCGGACGTACGCGGGGTTCCGCCCGTACCTGCCCGACCACCTGCCCGCCATCGGGGCCGACCCGCGCGTCCCCGGGCTGCTGCACGCCTGCGGCCACGAAGGCGCCGGCATCGGCCTCGCCCCGGCCACCGGCCTGATCGTCGCCCGGCTCCTGACGGGCGCCGAACCCCCGCTCGACACCGGACCGTTCCGGCCCGGCCGTTTCGCTCCGGCTGCCTGACGCCCGCTGCCCGG
Organism: Streptomyces sp. NPDC001678; assembly: GCF_042892945.1. Lineage (NCBI taxonomy): Bacteria > Bacillati > Actinomycetota > Actinomycetes > Kitasatosporales > Streptomycetaceae > Streptomyces > Streptomyces sp. NPDC001678. The sequence goes on from NZ_JBIAUP010000009.1 coordinate 253,030, forward strand.
CCCTCGCCGCCTGGCCTGCGCCGTCTGCCGCCCGACGGCACCGCCTGCCGCCTGCCGTCACCGCCCGCCGTCCGAAGCCCGTCCGTCCGCTGCCCGAAGCCGTCCCAAGTCCGCCCGCCCGACGTCCGTCGTCCTCCGCTCTCCGAAGCCCGTCCGTCGTACGTCACCTGTCCGTCCAGGGCCCGGCCCCGCCGCCCACCCCACCCCATCCCCGAGAGGAGGCCCGCAGTGGCCCGTACCCCCGCCGACCTGGTCGGGGCGGACCCCGGACCGCCGTTCGCCATCACCTTCGACGGCCGCGCCGTGCCCGCCCTGCCCGGCCAGACGATCGCCGCCGCGCTCTGGGCGGCGGGCATCCTCGCCTGGCGCACCACCCGCGACGGCGGGCGCCCGCGCGGCGCGTTCTGCGGCATCGGGCAGTGCTACGACTGCCTCGCCACCGTCAACGGCCGCCCCAACCGCCGCGCCTGTCTCGTGCCCGCCCGCCCCGGCGACCGCGTCACCACCCAGGAGGGTCACGGGCATGCCGACCTCGCCGTCTGAGCCGACCTCGCCCGCCTCGCCGCCCGGGAAGGGCGTGCCGTCCGGGCGGCCCGCGTCGTCCGAGGCGTACGACCTCGCCGTCATCGGCGCCGGCCCCGCCGGCCTCGCCGGAGCCGTCGCCGCCGACGAAGCGGGCCTGACCGTCGCCCTGCTGGACTCCGCCGCGCACACCGGCGGCCAGTACTTCCGCCACCCCGACCCCGCCCTCGGCGCGGCCCGGCCGCAGTCCCTCCACCACCACTGGCCCGCCTTCGCCCGGCTCCGCGACCGCCTCGCCGCCGGCGGCGTCACCCACCTCGCCGGACACCACGTGTGGACCGTCACCCGCGAGGCCGAGAACCGCTGGACCGTGCACGCCCTCACCGGCGCCGACGGCGAGGCCGACGAACCGGTGACCGTACGGGCACGCGCCGTCCTGCTCGCCACCGGCGCCTACGAACGGCAACTCCCCTTCCCCGGCTGGACCCTGCCCGGCGTCGTGGGCGCCGGCGGAGCCCAGGCCATGCTGAAGTCCGGGCTCGTCCTGCCCGGCGGACGCGTCGTCGTCGCCGGCAGCGGGCCGCTGCTCCTCGCCGTCGCCTCCTCGCTCGCCGCCGCCGGGGCGGACGTCCCCGCCGTCGTCGACGCCTCCGGCTACACCGGCTACGCCCGCCACCCCCGCGCCCTCGCCACCAACCCCCACAAGCTCCTTGAAGCGGCCACCCACGGTACGGCGCTGCTGCGCCATCGCGTCCCCGTGCACACCCGCGGCGCCGTCACCCAGGTGCACGGCACCGACCGGGTGGAGGCCGTCACCATCGCCCGCCTCGACCGGCACTGGCGGCCGCTGCCCGGCACCGGCCGCCGCGTCGCCTGCGACGCGCTGGCCGTCGGCCACGGGCTCGTACCCCGGATCGAACTGGCCACCACCCTCGGCTGCGCCACCCGCCGCACCCCCGACGGCACCACCGCGCTCGTCCTGGACGGCTTCCAGCGCACCTCCGTCCCCGGCCTGTGGGCCGCGGGCGAGCCCGGCGGCGTCGGCGGCTGGGAACTGGCCCGCGCCGAGGGCGAGCTGGCCGGCCTCGCCATAGCCGCCCGCCTCGGCGGCCGCCCCCCGCTCACCGGCGGCACCCGGCTGCGGCGGCTGCGCCGCGAGCGGGCCCGGCTGCGCGCCTTCGCCGGGGCCATGGCCGCCGCCCACGCCCCCGGCCGGGGCTGGACGGGGTGGCTCACCGACGACACCGACGTCTGCCGCTGCGAGGAGGTCACCGCCGGCCGCGTCCGCGAGGCGGTGCGCGACCTCGGCGCCCACGACGCCCGCACCGTCAAGCTCCTCACCCGCGCCGGCATGGGCTGGTGCCAGGGGCGGATGTGCGGGGCGGCCGTCGCCTGCCTGGCGGCGGAAGGCACGACGGACGGCGGCACGGCGGAGGGGACCGTGCCGCCGTCCGCCGAGCGCAGACCACTGGCCGTACCCGTACCGCTCGGGGCCCTCGGCTCCGAGCCCGCAGGACAGCCCGGCACAGAACACGAGACAGAACCCGAGACAGAGAGGCCCACCGCACCATGACCGTCAACTCCTGGACCCCCACCCACCCCTGGCGCGGCATCATGGTCGCCACCGCGCTGCCGCTGCGCGACGACCTGTCCGTCGACCACGACGCCTACGCCGAGCACGTGCGCTGGCTCCTCGACAACGGCTGCGACGGCGTCGTGCCCAACGGCTCCCTCGGCGAGTACCAGACCCTCACCCCCGACGAGCGCGCCCGCGTCGTCCGCACCGCCGTCGAGGCGGCCGGCGACGGCGCCCGGGTGATGCCCGGCGTCGCCGCGTACGGCGCCGCCGAGGCCCGCCGCTGGGCCGAGCAGGCCGCCGAGGCGGGCTGCGGGTCCGTCCTGCTGCTGCCCCCGAACGCCTACCGGGCCGACGAGGCCGCCGTACGCGCCCACTACGCCGAGGTCGCCCGGGCCGGCATACCCGTCGTCGCCTACAACAACCCCCTCGACACCAAGGTCGACCTCACTCCCGCCCTGCTCGCCCGGCTGCACGCCGACGGCCACATCGTGGCCGTCAAGGAGTTCTCCGGCGACGTCCGGCGCGCCTACGAGCTCGCCGAGCTGGCCCCCGGGCTCGACCTGCTCATCGGCGCCGACGACGTCCTCCTCGAACTCGCCGTCGCCGGGGCCGTCGGCTGGGTCGCCGGCTACCCCAACGCCCTCCCCGCCGCCTGCGCCGAGCTCTACCACGCCGCCGTCGCCGGGGACCTGACCAAGGCCCTGCCGCTGTACCGGGCCCTCCACCCGCTGCTGCGCTGGGACTCGAAGACCGAGTTCGTCCAGGCGATCAAGCTGTCCATGGACATTGCCGGACGCCGCGGCGGCCCCACCCGCCACCCCCGTCTGCCGCTGACCGGCGCGGCCGAGGCGGCGGTGCGCGCCGCCACCGAGAAGGCCCTCGCCGACGGACACCGCTGAGCAGCCCCTATCGACCCCACCATCCCTTCCGTCCCTTCCGTCTCCCGAAAGGACGTCCGTGCGCACCCGTCATGTCTTCCACGCCGTCGACTCGCACACCGAGGGCATGCCCACCCGCGTCATCACCGGCGGCGTCGGGGTGATCCCCGGTGCCACCATGGCCGAACGCCGGCTCCACTTCATCGAGCACCTGGACCACCTCCGGACGCTCCTGATGACCGAGCCGCGCGGCCACGCCTCCATGAGCGGCGCGATCCTCCAGCCCCCCACCCGCCCCGACGCCGACTACGGCGTCCTGTTCATCGAGGTGTCCGGCGTGCTGCCCATGTGCGGGCACGGCACCATCGGCGTCGCCACCGTCCTCGTCGAGACCGGCATGGTGCCCGTCACCGAGCCCGTCACCACCGTGCGCCTCGACGCCCCGGCCGGCCCGGTCACCGTCGACGTACGGGTGGAGGACGGCGCCGCGCGGTCCGCCACGATCACCAACGTGCCCGCCTTCTGCCTCGGTCTCGACCGCAAGGTGGACGTGCCCGGATACGGCACGGTGACGTACGACCTCGCCTTCGGCGGCAACTTCTACGCGTTCGTCGAACTGGACGCGCTGGGCCTGCCCTTCGACCGGTCCCGCAAGGACGACCTGCTCGCCGCCGGACTCGCGGTCATGGCCGCCGTCAACGCCTCGCCGGACCGGCCCGTCCACCCCGAGGACCCCGGCATCAGCGGCCTCAAACACGTCTACCTCGCCGCGCCCGGCTCGGACGCCCACCACTCGCGGCACGCGATGGCCATCCACCCGGGGTGGTTCGACCGTTCCCCCTGCGGCACCGGAACCTCCGCCCGGATGGCGCAGCTGCACGCCCGGGGGCTGCTGCCGCTCGGCCGCGACTTCGTCAACGAGTCCTTCATCGGCACGCGCTTCACCGGCCGTCTGGTGGGGGAGACCGAGGTGGGCGGGGTGCCCGCGGTCGTCCCCACCATCACCGGCCGGGCCTGGATCACCGGCACGGCCCAGTACTTCCTCGACCCGGACGACCCCTTCCCCGGAGGCTTCCTGCTATGACGTCCCCTGTCTCCACGACGTCCCTCGTCTCCCGCAACCCGGCCGCCCCCTCCGACGTCGTCGCCGAGTTCCCGGCGGCCGGAGCGCCCGGCGTCGCGGCGGCCGTCGAACGGGCGCGCGCCGCCCAGCCGCAATGGCTGTCCGGCGGCGCGGCCGCCCGCTCCTCGGCGCTCACCGCCGTCGCGACCGCCATCGAGGCGACCGCCGGGGAACTGGCCGGGCTCGCCGTACGGGAGGTGGGCAAGCCGTTCGCCGAGGCGCGGGCCGAGGTGGCCCGCACCGCCGCGATCTGGCGGTACTACGCCCAGGCCCCCTACGAGCCCACGGGAACCGTCCACGAGCCGGCCGCCGGCCCCGGGCTGCTGCTCACCCGACGCCGCCCGCACGGCGTCGCCGGCCTGATCACCCCCTGGAACTTCCCCCTCGCCATTCCGTCCTGGAAGGCCGCCCCGGCGCTGGCCACGGGCAACGCCGTCGTCCTCAAGCCCGCCCCCGAGGCCACGGCGTGCGCCCGGCGCCTGGCCGGCATCGTCCAGGAGGCGCTGCCGGACGGGGTGTTCACCCTCGTCCCCGGCGGCGCCGAGGAGGGCGAGGCCCTCGTCGCCACCGCCGACGTCGTCTCCTTCACCGGCTCCACGGCCGTCGGCAACGCGGTCGTCCGCGCGGCCACCGCCCGAGGCATCCCGGTGCAGGCCGAGATGGGCGGTCTCAACGCGGCGATCGTCCTGCCCGACGCCGACATCGAACGGGCCGCCGCCCACATCGCCGCCGCGATCGCCGGGTACGCGGGCCAGAAGTGCACCGCCACCAGCAGGGTGATCGCGGTGGGCGCTGCCCGGGAGCCGCTGCGCGAGGCCCTGGCCGAAGCGCTGCGCACACTGCCGGTGGGCGATCCGGCGGACCCGGCCACCGTGTGCGGGCCGCTCGTCTCCGAGCGGGCGCGCGACCGCTTCGAGCGGGCCCGGGAGGGCCTTCACACGCTCGCCGAGGGGCGCGCCCCTGAGGGCCCTGGCTGGTACGTGGCCCCCACCCTGGCCGAGAAGGTGCCGGAGGGTCACCGGCTGCTGAGCGAGGAGGTCTTCGGCCCGATCGCCGCCCTCCTGCCGGCGGACGACGTGGCGGAGGCGGTACGGATCGCCAACTCCGTCCCCCACGGACTGGTCACCTCGGTCCACACCGGGGACCTCGCCATGACGCTCGACGCCCTGGACCGCCTGGACACGGGCATGATCCGCGTCAACGCCCCGTCCACCGGAGTCGACTTCCACCTGCCCTTCGGCGGCGCGAAGGCGTCCGGGCACGGTCCACGCGAACAGGGCCGCGCGGCCCTGGAGTTCTACACGTCGAGCAGGACCTACACCCTGACTCCGTAACGCAATGTGACATTGTACGCTGGATGGTCCGGACCGGAGCACGAAAAGGGAGTCGGGACACCATGGGACACCTGAAGCAGCGCAACCTCATCACCGCCACCGAGCGGCTGCGCGACCAGGTGGCCCACGCCCTGCGGGCCGCGCTGATCTCCGGCGAACTCCGCCCCGGCCAGGTCTACTCGGCGCCCGGGCTCGCGGAGGACTTCGGCGTCTCCGCCACGCCCGTGCGGGAGGCCATGCTCGACCTGGCCCGCGAGGGCCTCGTCGAGCCGGTCCGCAACAAGGGCTTCCGGGTGACCGAGGTCAACGAGCGGGACCTGGACCAGTACACCGAGATCCGCACGCTGATCGAGGTTCCCACGGTCGGCCGGATCACACGCACCGCCGCCCGCGAGGAGCTGGAGGCGCTCCGCCCGGTCGCCGAGGAGATCGTGCGCGCCGCGCGCGACCACGACCTCATCGGCTATCTGGAGGCCGACCGGCAGTTCCACCTCGCGCTGCTGGCCCTGTCCGGCAACGAACGCCTCGTCGAGACCGTCGGCGACCTCCGCAAGCGCTCGCGCCTGTACGGCCTGGACGCACTGGACGAGCGCGGCGAGCTGATCCACTCGGCCGAGGAGCACCTGGAGCTCCTCGACGTGATGCTGACGGGGGACGCCGAGGCCGCCGAGGCGTGCATGACGCGCCACCTCGGCCACGTCCGTTCCCTGTGGGCGAAGGACGCCGGCGAGCAGGCCTGACCCGGGCTCGATGCCGGCTAGCGCCGGATCAACTGGGTGGCCTGGTCGTCCGCCCCGGCCGCCGGTCCGGGGGCGGGCCTGCGCGCGGAATCGCTGATCTTGAGCAGCAGTGCGATGAGTATCCACGTGGCCACCTGCGAGGAACCGCCGGAGGCGAGGAAGGGAAGCGCCTTGCCGGTCAGCGGAATGAGGCCCATGACGCCTCCGGAGACCACGAACACCTGAAGGGCCAGCGCCCCCGACAGCCCCGTGGCCAGCAGCTTCCCGAACGGGTCACGGGCGTCGAGCGCGGTCCGCAGCCCCCGCTCGATCAGCAGCGCGAACAGCAGGAACAGGGCCATCATGCCGACGAGCCCGAGCTCCTCGCCGACCGTGGTGAGGATGAAGTCGCTGCGCCCGGCGAACTTGATGAGGTCGGAGTGCCCCCGCCCCAGGCCGGTGCCCAGGACGCCGCCGCTGCCGAAGCTGAACAGGGCCTGCGCGGCCTGGTCCGAGACGATCCCGGGCGGCCGGGGCACCTTGTAGTAGTCCATCGGGTGGAGCCAGGCGGCGACACGGCCGTGGACATGCGGCTCGAAGGACGCCACCACGACCGCTCCGACAGCGAACATCAGCAGCCCCGTCAGCACCCAGCTGGTGCGTTCGGTGGCCACATAGAGCATGATCACAAAGAGCCCGAAGAAGATGAGCGACGTCCCCAGGTCCCGCTCGAAGATCAGGACCAGCAGGCTCAGCACCCACACCCCGGCGATCGGCCCGAACTGCCGCCCGCGCGGCAGCTGGAACCCCATCACCCGCCGCCCGGCCAGCGCCAGCGCGTCCTTGTGCACGGTCAGGTACCCCGCGAAGAACACCGCGATGGCGATCTTGACGAACTCGCCCGGCTGGAACGACAGCGCGCCCAGCTTGATCCACCGCTTGGCGCCGTAGGCGTCCGCGCCGAAGAACGCCGGGGCCATCAGCAGCACCAGCGCCGCGAACACCATGATGTAGGTGTACCGCTGGAGCAGCCGGTGGTCCTTCAGCAGCGCCACGATGCCCAGACAGACGGCGAGCCCGATGCCGCTCCACATCAGCTGGTTCCGCTCGAACGGCTCGGAGTGCCAGCGGAGCGCGTACGAGATGTCCAGCCGGTGGATCAGCACCAGCCCCAGCCCGCTCAGCCCGATCGCGATCGGCAGGATCAGCGGGTCCGCGTACGGCGCGAACACCCGCACCACGGCGTGCGCGACCGCGGCGGCCGCCGAAAGCCCCAGAGCGTATCCCGGCAGCGCCTCGGGCACACGGCCGTCGACGGCCACCCCCACGGAGGCGTAACCGAGCACGGTGAGCAGCACCGCGAAGCCCAGCATCATCAGCTCGGCCCCACGCCCCCGCCCCGCCCCCGCCCGGAGTGCGGCCCTTCCTCCCACGCCCATGTATCCCTCGTTTTCCCGCGTGCCGTACGCGATGAAGTCAATGAGGCCCACGCCTCGTGCGTGGCGGCGCGGCCGCACACAACAGAAGGAGGCACAGGCCCGCTGACAGGTTGCCCGGTTTCCGCTTCCCGAACGGGCGGATCTCGGCGATCTCACGGGAAAACCGCAGGCCGGAGTACCCCTTACCGGTGGAATGTGGCTGAATACGGTGCCATGACCACCATCATCTGTGTCCAGGGCGACATCACCGGGCAGCACGTCGACGCCATCGTCAACGCGGCGAACTCCTCCCTCCTCGGAGGCGGCGGCGTCGACGGCGCCATCCACCGCGCGGGCGGCCCCGAAATCCTCGCCGCCTGCCGCGCCCTGCGCGCCTCCCACTACGGCAAGGGCCTCCCCACGGGCCGGGCGGTGGCCACCCCGGCGGGCCGGCTGCCCGCGCGGTGGGTCATCCACACGGTGGGCCCGGTGTACTCCCAGGAGGAGGACCGCTCGGAGCTGCTGGCGTCCTGCCACCGCGAGTCCCTGCGCGTGGCGGACGAACTGGGTGCCCGCACGGTGGCGTTCCCGGCGATTTCGACGGGCATCTTCCGCTGGCCCATGGAGGACGCGGCCCGCATCGCGGTCGAGACGGTGCGGGCAGCGGAAACGAACGTGGAGGAGGTCCGCTTCGTCCTCTTCGACGAGCGGGCGTACGAGGCGTTCTCTGTACAGGTGAGGTGACCTGCTTCTCCGGCTGGAGGGTACGGCCCGCATCGCGGTTGAGGCTGTCCGGCAGACGCTGACCTTGGTGGCGGAAGTCCGCTTCGCCCCGGTTGGCATGCGCGTGGTGCGGGGGTGAGCCTGAGAAGAGAGGTCTCATGCGTCGGGAGGCGGTTATGGACCTTTACGTCGACTCCGACACCAAGGGATGGACGGAATTGCGGGTCCACGGGGTGTCGGGAACCCCGCCGGAATCGTCGCTGGAGCACCCTCTGGTGGAATGCGTAGCGGGTGACAAAGAGGCCGGCTTCTACCGGCGCCAGTGGGAGAACGAGACCACGGCGCATGACACCAAAGAATTCCGGCGTGAGGCCTATTCATGGGGAGGATTGACGTCGGGCGACGGCCAGCGGGCGCTGTGGCTTCTCTTGCTGCCGTTCATGTTTGTCAACATGGCCTATTACACGGATCCCGGCCACACCGTGCAGGAAATGAGGAAACCGGACTGGACTGTGGGGTTCCGGGGATGGGTCCAGCGAGTGCTCGCCTTCTCGCTCACCGCGACCTACGTCCTCGCGGCGGTGTCGGCCTCCGTGGACCTGATCGGCTGGCAATGCGGCAACGCCGCCGTACCGCACTCTACGGGCAAGCAATGCATGGGGGGCACGGGCTGGTTGCAATGGCTGCAGTACAGCTGGCTCAATGCCACCGGGCGCCACCTCACCGTGGCGGCCCTGGTGCCGGTCGCCCTGATCGCATTGCTGTGGTACCTGGGCAACAAAACGTGGGAAGTCGCCGAGGTGCAGCGCGTGCCGCAGAGCTCCGGCGATCCCCGGAACGAAACACCGCTGGAAGACCGAAAGCTGTGGAACGGGCGGGAGCCCGTCCGGCGCCTGCGCGCGCTCCACGTCGCGGGTGCCTTTGCGCTGACGGCGGTGTTCCTGCTCGCCCCGCTGCTCAAGGGCCCGGAGCGGGGACCAGGGGCGCTGACCGACAGTGCGAACTGGACCTGGGGGGTGCACTTCTTCCGCACTCTGCCCCTGGTGCTGGCGCTGGCCACGGTGGCATTCGTCGTGGTCATGGTCCTACGCTCCAGAACTGCGGAACGCCCGAGACCCAGGACGGACGACCCGGCCGGCCGGCGCGAGCGTGACGCCTATCGGCTCCTGCCGTGGGCCGGGGCCGGCCTTGTCCTCGGCGGTGGCGTGGCCGCGTCATGGACGAGTGGGAACGTTGATTCGCCTGCGGGCCAGTTGCCGTGGGAAGTGGCATGGATCCATTGGCTGCTCGTCGTCCAGCTGGTCCTCCTCGCGTTCCTTCTGTTCTCGCAGATCCGTAGGCACAGGGACGCCCGGGCGTCCTCGCCCCTCCCCGAGCTGCCCCGGCCTGCATGGCACGGCCTCGCCCTGACCGGTGCCGCGTTTCTCGGCTGGGGGATGGCGCAATCCCTGGCAGCGGGGCTCATGCTGCGCACGGCGGAAATCCTGGGCACCCCGGTGGCTCCGTCGAGCAGGAGGACGCAGCAGACCGGGGAGCAGATCTCGATGCTGGTGCCGGACGCGTACTTCTGGGGAGGTGCGGGTTTTACCCTCCTCATCGTCTTCGCCGGCGTGCTGCTGCTGTGCTCCTGGCGGAGAATCTGCCGCGCCTGCCGGGGCTTCATGGAGATGGTCCACGAGGAATACGGTGGCGAGGAATCCGGCAGCAAGGAATGCGGTGGCGAGGAAACCCGCAGCGACCCCCGGCGTCTCCGGCAGATCGCCCGGAGCTGGGCACGCGCACAGTCGGTCGAGGGGGCCGGCCAGAGGGCGCTCGGAGTCTTCCTCTCCCTGGCCGCCGTTGTGACGGTGGCGGGTGTCTTCCTGTTCTGGAGGCCGGGCCCGCGCCTCGTCACCGGCCATCCCACGCTGACCCTGGTGTCCAACCTCGCCCTCAGCGCCGGCTTCCTGGGGCTCCTGTGGGCGGGGAGACAGGCCTACCGCAATCCTCTATTCCGTCGGACCGTGGGCATCGTCTGGGACATCGGTACGTTCTGGCCGCGTGCGACGCATCCCTTGGCGCCGCCCTGTTACGCCGAACGCACCGTCCCCGACCTGCTCGTGAGGCTCGACTTCCTGACCGGCCCCAAGGAGGCGCCTCCGGCCGACCGGGGCTTTGTGATCGTTTCCTGTCACTCCCAGGGAACGGTCGTCGGGGCCGCCCTGGTCCTGCAGAGCGCGGCCAAAGCCGGCACGCGGATCCGTCTGCTCACCTACGGCTGCCCGCTGACCACCCTCTTCGTCCGCTTCTTCCCTGCGTACTTCGATGGCGAAAGCCTCGAAAGGCTCGGTGGACTGCTCACCCCCGAAGGACCGCCCGCCGATCCACACCGCTGGTGCTGGCGCAATCTCTACCGGCTGAGCGATCCGATCGGTGGCTGGGTGCTCGAACCACCCCCGAAGGACCCCGGAGGGAAGCTCCCGATCGACCAGCGGCTCCTCGACCCCTCGCATTTCGGGCGACGGAAAGGGAACCCTTGCTACCCGGCGACCTTGGGTCATTCGCACTACTTCGCAGACCCCGCCTTCGACGAGACAGTGCAGGCATTCCGAGAGGGGACGATCCCCCAAGGTGCGTCCGACCTGCCGCACCCATAGCGTGGAAATCAGTGACCCTGCGTCTTCAGGGAGACATCATGGCCAAGAACAGTGCCACCCGCCGCCCCGTCACGGTGTACGCACTCGCCGGGGTCCGGCTCCTCAACGGGGTCACCGGCCTGCTGATGCCCTCCGTGCTCATCCACCGCCTCGACCCCGACCGTGAGCTCAGCCCGGCGGCCGTCTATGCCTTCCGGCTCTTCGGGATCCGTACGATCCTCCTCGGCCTCGATCTGCTCACCAACCACGGCGAGCGGCTCCGGGAGGACCTGCGCGAGGGCATTCTGATCCACGGCAGCGACACCGCGACGGCGGCCGGACTCGGCATCCGCGGCCAACTCGCACCCCGCACGGCGGCACTGACCACCCTCATCTCGGCCACCAACACGGTCCTGGCCATCAGCGCGACCGCCTCCGTCACCGACGACTGCGGGAAGAGGAAGCGGAAGTGACCGCGGAGCCTCACGCTTCCGCCGTCGAGACCGGCTTCGACTACATCGTCGTCGGCGCGGGCGCGGGGGGTGGACCGCTGGCGGCCAACCTCGCCGCCGCGGGGATGCGCGTCCTGCTGCTCGACGCGGGCGGCGCCGACGAGAACGACAACTACGCGGTGCCCGCCTTCCACGCCGACGCCTCCGAGGATCCCGTCCAGCGCTGGGACTACTTCGTACGGCACTACGCCGACGAACAGCAGCACCGGCGCGACAGCAAGATCGTGCCGGACCGGGGCATCCTCTACCCGCGTGCCGGGACGCTCGGCGGCTGCACCGCGCACCACGCGCTGATCACCGTTTATCCGTACAACCAGGACTGGGACGCGATAGCCGAGGAGACCGGCGACGCCTCGTGGAACAGCACCGCCATGCGCGGCTACTTCGAGCGGCTGGAGCGCTGCGAGTACCGGGACAGGCCCAGGAAGCCGCCCGCGAACCCCCTACTGGCCGAGCTCGTGAAGCGACTGCCCTTTATCGCCGACAAGTACCGCAACTATTCGCGGCACGGATTCGACGGCTGGTTGACGACCGCTCTCGCGAACCCGGAGCTGATCGTCCAGGACAAGCAGCTGCTGAAGGTCATCCTCTCGGCAGCGGAAGAGACGCTCGCGGATTTCCTCCACCGACCGCTACGTCCGGAGGAAGGGCTGGAACACCTCGTCGACCCCAATGACTGGTCGGTGCAGACGGATGCCCTGCAAGGGCTCTGGCAGATTCCCCTCTCCACGGCCGGCGGGCGCCGCAGCGCCGCGCGCGAGCGCGTCCTGGCCGTACAGCGCGGCCACCCCGGCCACCTCGTCATCCGTACGCACACCCTGGCCGAGCGCATCGTGCTGGACGACGGCGGAAGGGCCGTCGGCGTCGACTGCCTGGACCTGCCGCACGCCTATCGCGCCGACCCGCTCAGCCCGCACGGCACCGGGCAGCCGGCCCGGTGCAGGGTGCTGGCCTCCCGCGAGGTCGTCCTGGCGGCCGGGGCCTTCAACACCCCTCAGCTGCTGATGCTCTCCGGCATCGGTCCGCGCGAGGAACTGGAGCGGCACGGCATTCCCGTGCGCGTCGATCTGGAGGGCGTGGGCGCCAACCTGCAGGACCGCTACGAGGTCGGTGTGGTCAGCCGGATGGACCGGGAGTTCCCGGTCCTCAAGGACTGCGACTTCCACGCACCCGCGCCCGGAACCGAGCCGGACCGCTGCTACCGCGCCTGGCAGCGCGGCGAAGGCCTGTACACGACCAATGGTGCCGTCGTCGGTATCACCCGTAAGTCCCGCCCGGAGCTGGACGCGCCCGACCTGTTCATCTTCGGTGGGCCCTTCGACTTCCGCGGCTACTTCCCCGGCTACTCGCGCGACCTGACACGCCACAGGGACCGGTTCACCTGGGCAGTCCTCAAGAGCCGCACGCGCAACACGGGGGGCCGGGTGCGGCTGCGGTCCACCGACCCCCTCGACACTCCGCTGGTGAACTTCCACTACTTCACCGAAGGTACGGACAAGGACGGCCTGGACCTCGAGGCGGTGGTGGAGGCCGTGTGCTTCGTGCGCCGCATGAACCGCAAGGCCGGGTCCGTGATCCTCCAGGAGCTGTGGCCCGGCGAGGAGATCCGCGACCACGAACAGATCCGCCGTTTCGTCCAGGACGAGGCGTGGGGCCACCACGCGTCGTGCACCTGCAGGATGGGCCGGGCCGACGCCCCGGAGGCCGTCGTGGACAGCCGTTTCCGGGTGCGCGGCGTGGGCGGCCTGAGGATCGTGGACGCCTCGGTCTTCCCCCGCATCCCCGGATTCTTCATCGTCACTCCGGTCTACATGATCAGTGAGAAGGCGAGCGACGTGATACTCGCCGACGCCCAAGGAGTACCGCCATGAGCACGCGACGACGCACCCCCCGCCGGTCCGGTTCCGGATACCGCTCCACCCTCCCCTGGAGGATCGTCACCGGCATCGCCGCCTACGTCGACCGGCGCGTCGGCTGGGACAAACTCGCCGTCACCCCCGGCCTGCTGGTCCTCTTCGGTCTACGGGTCAGGCTCCGTCAGAAGAACCTCCACGACACCAACCGACTGCCCTCGGTCAACCTGCCCGACCCCGGGCCGCCGTCCGGGGACCACAAGGTCAACCGGTCCGCCGACGGCAGCTACAACGACCTCGACGAGCCGCGCATGGGCATGGCGGGCACCCGTTTCGGCCGCAACATTCCGCTCGACGCGATCGCCCCCACCACGGCCGAGGACGTGCTGTCCCGGCCCAATCCGCGCGAGGTCAGCCGCGCCGTGCTCACCCGCCGCGAGCTCATCGCGGCCGAATCGGTCAACTCCCTGGTCGCGGCCTGGCTGCAGTTCATGATCCGCGACTGGTTCAGTCACGGCACCAGCCCCACGGACCGGCCCTGGGAAGTGCCGCTCATGGACGACGACACCTGGCCAGAGCAGCCCATGCGGATCATGCGGACGCCGGATGACCCGACCAGGGACCCGAAGGCCCCGGCGGGAACGCCCGACACCCGCGTCAACGTCTTCTCCCACTGGTGGGACGCCTCCCAGATCTACGGGGCGAACGAGGAGGAACAGCGCTGGAAGCGCACCGGAGCGCTGGGCAAACTCCACCTGTGGGACGACGAACGCGTCCCACCGGCTTCGGGCGCCGTTCCCGACCCCACCTCCGTCCCCGGCTTCTGGCTGGGCCTGGCCATGATGCACGACCTGTTCACCCGGGAACACAACGCGATCTGCGACCACCTGCACGCCGCGTACCCGGACTGGAGCGACGAAGAACTGTTCCAGCGCGCCCGGCTCGTCAACGCGGCCCTCCTCGCCAAGATCCACACCACGGAGTGGACGCCGGCGGTGATCAGCCACCCCACCACCGTCAAGGCGCTGCGCGCCAACTGGTGGGGCGTTGCCGGAGAGCGCGTCCACAACCTCTTCGGCCGGATCAGTGACAGCGAGGTCATCAGCGGCATCCCCGGCGGCGAGACCGACCACTACGGCATCCCGTACGCCCTCACCGAGGAATTCGCCGCCGTCTACCGCATGCACCCGCTCATCCGCGACGAATGGCACCTGCGCTCTGCCGCCGACAACGCCACGCTGCGCCAGTGCACCTTCCGGGACATCGCCGGCCCCGCGGCGCTGCGGGTCCTGCAGAGCACGGACGCGGCAGACCTGCTCTACAGCTTCGGAACGCTCCCTCCGGGTCTGGTGACCCTGCACAACTTCCCCAGGTTCCTGCAGGAGTACGAGCGCCCGGACGGCCATCTGCAGGACCTCGCCGCCACCGACATCCTGCGCAGCCGGGAAATGGGAGTTCCCCGCTACAACGAATTCCGGCGGCTGCTGCGGCTGAAGCCCGCCGGGAGTTTCGAGGAAATGACGGACAATCGGGTATGGGCCAAGGAGATCGAGCGGCTCTACGACGGCGACATCGAGAAGGTCGACCTGACGGTCGGGATGTACGCGGAGAAGCTCCCGGCCGGATTCGCCTTCAGCGACACGGCGTTCCGCATCTTCATCCTGATGGCCTCGCGCCGGCTCAACAGTGACCGCTTCTTCACCGAGTACTACACCCCCGAGGTGTACTCGAAGGCCGGCATGGCCTGGATCGACGACAACACCATGCTCACGGTTCTCCTGCGGCACCACCCGGAGCTGCGCACCGCCCTCGCCGGGCTGACGAACGCATTCGCTCCCTGGCACGTCGCGGGGGGCTCGGGCCGTAGCGCTGGGTAATTCCTTCACGCCGCGGGCCCGGTTTTTCGGATTTCCGGCGGTGGTGACGAATCTCTGCTGGCGTCCTGCTGCCGGGAGTCCCTGCGGGTCGCGGACGAGCTGGGCGCGAGGACGGTGGCGTTCCCGGCGATCTCCATGGGTGTCTACCGCTGGCCGATGGAGGACGCGGCGCGCATCGCGGTGGAGACGGTGCGGGGGACGGAGACGAGCGTGGAGGAGGTCCGCTTCGTCCTCTTCGACGAGCGGGCGTACGAGGTGTTCGCCGCGCGGGCGGGGTGACTGACTCGCCTGTTCACGGAGAGCGTCCGCCCGGCCCGAGCCCCTGCGGAGCCGCTCGCCCACTGCGGCCGGAGAGGCACGTTTCCCACGAGACGGTCCACCGGGCTCTCTCCGTCCAAGTTCGCGGCGAACTCCGCCGGGAACCGGTCGACTCATCGACCACGGCGCGGCGCGCCGCGGTCAGCGTCTCGGCGGAGCCGCGGACAATCGCGGCCGGCGCCAGATGGCGCCGGCTTCGTCGAGGGGGTGGCCCGGCTGAGGCGGACCATGCCCTATGGCATGTCCGGTCCCTCTGGCAGGAGGGCGCGGACTCCACACTGACTACCGAAGTGGCTGGTCCTCGGCTCAGCGCTCGCGGAAGCCGCCGAGGAAGCGGCGGAAGACGCCGCCTTCCCGGGGGAGCGGGGCGGACGGTGGCGGGGCTGTGGGTCGCTCGCGGGCGATCGGCTGGTCGTAGTCGGCCCGGGCGATGGCGTCGACGGTCTGGTCGATGTCGAAGTCCGCGGAGCCCTCGATGCACGGCACGAAGCCGACGAGGACCCCGTCCCGCATGATCTGTGCTTCCAGGCCGGCTGTGTCGTCGGTGTCCCAGACCGCCTCGCGGCCGTCGCGCAGGACCACGCGCACGCCGATCCGGTAGACGCCCTCGCGGGCGAGGTGGGCATCCGTGCCCCGCTGCCGCAACGCGTCCACGACGCGAAGCGCCCGCTTCTCGTCCATACGGCCACGATAACGCCGCGGGCCCTCGCGCACCGGAGATCCCGGGCCGGCCGGGTCCTGACCGTGGACGTGAAGCCCGCCGGCGACTCCGGACACCTGAGTAAGACGTCCTCGACGCCGCGACCGCGACAGCCGCCCACCGCTCCCGTCAGGGGTCGTTCACCGGGGCGGACACCCCGCGCGTGTCGAGGAACTCCAGCACGATCGTGTCCACGGCCGCGGCGCCGGCGATGGGCAGCGCGTGGTGGCCCAGCCCCGGCAGCACTTCGACCCGGGCCCGCGGCAGCAGCCGACGGGCCCGGTCCGCCGTCGCTTCGGCGTCGTGCACCCGGCTGCGCCCGGCGAACAGCACCAGCACCGGCATGGCGAGTGGT
The DNA here is from genome assembly GCF_042892945.1 of Streptomyces sp. NPDC001678. Lineage (NCBI taxonomy): Bacteria > Bacillati > Actinomycetota > Actinomycetes > Kitasatosporales > Streptomycetaceae > Streptomyces > Streptomyces sp. NPDC001678. Next base: position 269,556 of record NZ_JBIAUP010000009.1, read on the forward strand.
GTCGGGTCGAGCGTCCGCCCCACCACCGGCCGTCGCCGCAGGGCCGCGCCCAGCACGTACAGGCGCTTGAAGTCCTCGTCCACACCGGTCCCCGCGGCCTCCCAGTCGAGGAACGCGCCGACTCGCCGCACGGTGGGCCGCAGCAGCATCGGCAGCGCGCGCAGCAGGTAGCCAGGCCGGTACCCGCCGAACACCTGGGTCGGGTCGAGCAGCGCGAGGTGTCGCACCCGCCGCGGCGCGTGCAGCGCGTACGCGGCGGCCACCCAGCCACCGTACGAGTGCCCGCACAGGGCGGCTGTCGGCAGCCCCAGCCCGTCCAGCACGGCGTCCAGCCATGTCATGAGGTCCTGCGACGTGCGCAGCGGCAAGCCCGTGCGTTCGCTGCGGCCTACGTCGCCGAGGATGTCGACCGCGTACACCCGGTGCCGGGTACCCAGCGCCGGGGCGTTGGCGAACCACGCCGTGCCAGTGGCCCCGCCGCCGTGCAGCAGCACCAGCGGCGGGGCGTCCGGCGGGCCGTAGGTGTGCACCCGGGTCGGGCCGTACGGCGTGGGCACGGTCCGCGTGGCAGTGCCGGCCGGCCAGCGGGCCGACAGCGCGTCGTAGGCAGCGAAGAACGTTTCGGACACACCGGCTCCTCGGGAGATCGCATGACATATTCTCTCGCTGAGCGAGATACTAGGCGAGCGAGAGGATGGCACGTCAATGAGTACCGAGGAGAGCCAGCAGGATCCCCGGCTGCGACTGGTCCACCAATTGCGCGCGGTGACCGTGGAGTTCGACCTGCTTGCCGCGGAGTTCGCCGCCCGCCATGGACTGCACCCCACCGACCTGCGGGCCCTGATCGCCCTTCTCGACGCCGCCCGGGCCGAGCGCCCCGTGACCCCCGGCCGACTCGGCGAACGGCTCCGCCTCAACTCCGCCGGCACCACCACCCTCATCGACCGGCTGGAGCGGCTCGGCCTGGTCCGCCGCGAACGCGACACCACCGACCGCCGGCGGGTCCTGCTCACCGTCGAACCACAGGCAGTCGACCTCGGCTGGTCGTTCTTCGGCCCCGCCATCGACACGCTGCTCACCGCGATGGACGCCTTCACCCCGGCCGAACTCGACACCGCCGAGCGCTTCCTCACCGCGATGGCCACCGCCACCGTCGCCACCCGCACGAACGCAGCCGCCGACCGCTCCTGACCCGTACCCGGTGAGCCCGGGCCTTCGCCGAGGTCGACGCGTTCTCCGTCCTGGGCGGCGTCGACCTGACCGTCCCAGCCGGTACAACGGCCCAGTGGTCCCGGTTCCATGACCAGAGCCGCGACCGCACCCGAGCAACCAGCGGCAGCCCCCCAGGCGACGGGGCCGGTCCAGTCGAACTGGCCGTGCCGCGCGGGGTCGCGTCCACGGCAGTCGGCTGCGTCCCGAGCGGGCGGTCACTGCCCTGTCCTCCGTATCACGCGACTGCCCGGGGCGGTGCGCTCGCTCGGAGTGGTGGCGGTGAGACCGCCGCAAGCGCACCGCACCCGCTCGGATTGCCGGTACGGGCCGGGCGGATGGTGCCCAAGGACACTGGCGGCACCCGGGATGCGCGCGGCAGCGCCCGGGGCACGCCCCAGGCGCGTACTCCCTCGACCAGCCCTCAGGGGCTCCCGCGCACCTTGTTCGGCAAGTGTGGGATGGGCTGTGAAATGGGGAGGCTGACAGCCGTTCACGATGTGCCGACACGCCTTTCCAAGTGACCGTCGCCCGTTCACCCCATCGAGACACGGCCCGGCAGCCCCGTCGGTCCGCCGCCGGCCAGAGCCGCGCGAGCACCGGAGCCGGCCGGTACCTCGCCCCACGAGCGAGCGAATGGAGCCCCCCGCCGATGAGTACCGTTCCCGTCGAGTTCGCCAGCCGGGTCGCCCTGGTCACCGGGGCCGCTTCCGGCATCGGGCTCGCCGTCGCCCGCCGCCTCGCCGAGGGCGGGGCGACCGTCGTCCTCGCCGACTCCAACCTCGCCGGCGCCGAACAGGCTGCTGCCGCACTGCGCGCCGCTGAACGTGACGCGAACGCCGTCGCCGTCGACGTCACCGATCCGGCCTCGGTGGAGGCCGCCGTCGCGCACACCGTCGACACACACGGAGGCCTGCATCTCGCCGTGAACAACGCCGGCATCGCCGACATCCCACAGAAGACCGGTACGTACGACGTCGGGGCCTGGCACCACGTCGTCGCCACCAACCTGCACGGAGTCTTCCACTCCCTGCGGTACGAGATCCCCGCGCTGCTCGCCGCGGGCGGCGGCGCGATCGTCAATATGGCGTCCGTACTCGCTGTGACCGGCTTCCCGGGCGGCTCCGCCTATGTCGCCGCCAAGCACGGGGTCATCGGCCTGACCAGGACCGCCGCCCTCGAATACGCCAACCGGAACATCCGGGTCAACGCCGTCGCACCGGGCTTCGTCGACACCCCGCTACTCGCCGGCATCGACGCCACCCTCCGCTCCGGCCTGGTCTCCCTCCACCCGCAAGGACGCCTGGGACGGCCGCAGGAAGTCGCCGAACTCGTCGCGTTCCTCCTCTCCGACCGCGCCTCCTTCATCCAGGGCAGCCACCACCTGATCGACGGAGGCTACACCGCACCGTGATGGGGGAGCAGCGGCTGTCGAGCCGCTGCTCCACGGCCACTTGGTGAGTCCACTGGCAAGTGCGCCCGCCCCCGCCCCGGCGGGCCGGCTCCGGTCTGGTTCACCGTGTGCGAGCAGACGCTCGCGGAGTTGTCGAGGGAGGACCGTCGCCGCTGCGGTCGCCCCGGAGAGCCCGCGCCGTCCGGATGTCGTCGCGAAGGTCGCGGCTTCCTGGCCGGCCGTCGCTTGCGACTGGTTGGTCAGACGAGCGCCGGGGCGGGAGCGGGCAGGTAGGGGGCGATGTTGCGCCAGGCGCGTTCGACGTATTCCTCCTTCTCACCGACCGGGGCGACATAGTGCAGCGCGCCTTCGGCGGCGTCGTGCCCTTCAAGGCGGGCGATGATCCAGGCGGCGAGGTAGTGCGAGGCCAGGCAGCCACCGGCGGTGGCGATGTTGTCCTTTGCGTAGAAGGGCTGGTTGAGGACCTCGACGCCGGCGGCGACGACCCATGGCTTGGTGGTGAGGTCGGTGCAGGCGGGGATGCCGTCGAGCAGGCCGAGCCCGGCCAGCACGAGCGCGCCGGAGCACTGCGCCGCGATGAGCTGGCGCGAGGGGTCCAGGCCCCGCAGAACGCGCATGATCGCCGGGTCTTCGGTGACCTCGCGGGTGGCGACGCCGCTGCCGACGATGACGGCGTCAGCGGCGCAGGCCTCCTCAAGAGTGGACATCTGCTCGATGACCACCCCGTTCATCGACGTCACCTTGGGGCTGGGGGTCGCGATGGTGACGCGCCGGTCATCGGTCTTGATGCGGTTGAGCACACCGAGCGCGATCAGGGAGTCGAGCTCGTTGTAGCCCTCGAAGGTGAGGATGGCGATGTGCACGACGGCTGTCCTTTCCGGATGAGTGGGACTGGACTCGACGGTAAGGACCCGTGAGCAGGACAGCCAAAGAATTGTCATGGATACAATCCGGTGAGTGGCAGCCTCGCGATACAAGAAGCTGGTCGACGCGCTCGCATCCGACATCCGGACCGGGCGCCTCGCCCCGGGGGCGCGGCTGCCGACCCACCGCTCTCTCGCCGCCCGCGAGGGCATCGCCGTGGTGACCGCGACCCGGGTGTACGCCGAGCTGGACGCGATGGGCCTGGTGAGCCGGGAACAGGGCCGCGGGACGTTCGTACGTGACATCACGATCCCCGCCGGTCACGGCATCGATCAGCAAGCCGTCGCCCCGGACACGGTCGACCTCAACTTCAACTACCCGTCGCTGCCCGGCCAGGCCGATCTCCTGCGGCAGGCGCTGCGAGAGGTGGCCACCTCCGGTGATCTCGACTCGCTGCTGCGCTACCAACCGCACCGAGGGCGTCCACAGGACAGGGCCGCCATCGCACGACACCTCGGACGCCGGGGAATCACCGCCGACGCGGATCGGATCCTCATCACCAACGGCGCCCAGCACGGCCTGGCCATCACCATCATGGCCACGCTGAACGCCGGCGACGTCGTCGCGGTCGACGCACTCACCTACCCGGGTTTCAAGGTGCTCGCGCACGCCTTCCATCTCGACCTGGAACCCATCCCCACCACCGCCGACGGACCGGATCTCGATGCTCTGGAGAAACTGTGCGCGACCCGCCCGGTGCGCGCGATCTACACCATGCCCACCCTGCACAACCCTCTGGGCTGGGTCATGCCGGCAACCGACCGCACCCGCCTGATCAGGATCGCCCGACAGCACGGTCCGCTCATCATCGAGGACGCCTCGTACGCCTACCTGGTCGAGGACCCTCCACCGCCTCTGGCCGCAACCGCGCCGGACATCACCGTCTACGTCTCGGGGCTTTCCAAGAGCATCGCCACCGGCCTGCGGGTCGGCTTCGTCCTCGCCCCGCCACCCGCGGTGCCCTCGCTCGAACGCACCATCCGGGCGACCACCTGGAACACCCCCGCCCTCACCACCGCCATCGCCTGCCGCTGGCTCGACGACGGCACGGTGAACGACCTGGAAGCGCGCAAACGAGACGACGCCAAGACGCGCCAGGCAGTCGTCAGGCAGGAGCTGGCGGGCCTCCCGCTCATCGGCCACCCCTCGTCCTACTTCACCTGGCTGCCACTGCCCGACGACGCGCGCGCCGACCGTCTGACCGCCACCCTCGTGCGCCGGCACATCTCGGTCACCACGGCGGAGCCGTTCACCACCTCGCCGCACACACCACAGGCGATCCGCCTCGCCCTGGGCTCGACCGATCTGGACAGCCTCAGGTCGGCGCTGCGCACAGTACGCCGAGCCGCCGTCGAGGACTCCTACGCCTGAACTCGGGCACAGAAGGCGACGGTGAGGTTCAGTGGCCAGATGGACGGAACGCCGAACAGCGTGGCGGGCTGTGCGCCCCGGAGAGTCGTTGCCGCTCGCTGACGGGGTGTGCTCCTCCCGCGAGATCCGCGAGATCCGCGAGATCCGTGAATACCCGCGCCGGCTGTCAGCGGTCTCCGGGGGGCGCCTTCCGCGCGCGGAGTCGCGGGTGCGCCGATTGCGGAGTCGTGGGGGCCGGTTATCGTGCGGGGCTGTCGCCGCCGGGGTGCTGCGTCGTGGCGGTGGACTCCTGTCCCGCTTGGTCGGTGGGCGATCGCATCGTGTCCCCGGTGCAGAAGACGCAGCCTGCCCAGTAGGGCAGGGCGTCCAGGACCCGGTGGCGGACGCACGAGGCCGTGACGGCCATGTCCGGGGCCGGGAAGACCTCCTCGTCGGCGGGGCGCGGCGGTGGGGTGAAGGCATCGAGCGTGGCCCGGTACTGCTGGAGGTAGCCGGATACGTACGGCGGTTCGTAGTTGAGCTCGTCCCAGCGGTGCCGTTCCAGCGCGAGGTCGATCACCCGCAGCACGAAGTCCTTGTTCCGCGCCCGCTCGGCCGGGGTGCCGCCCCAGTCGATGTCTTCCAGGTCGAATCCGACGACCCCGCGTCCCATGACGGTCTGGTCCTGCAGGGCCAGGAGTGCGGCGAACCGGAAGTCCCACGGCCGGCGGGCGAGGTCCGATACGGCCAGCCACAGCACGTCGATGAAGACGGCCGTCCCGCCGTTGGACAGGTACAGGTCGTCACCCGTGTCGCCGCTGCCGAAAGTGTTGCCCATCCCGCCAGCCTAGGGGCTTCCCCTGAACCACCCCCGAGTCGGGGGGCCGCCCGTGCTCAAACGAGAACAAGGAGGAGCGGACCGGCCCGTGCGTGCCCTACGTGCGCAGGTCGTCGGTCCGTGGCGTCACCTCCTCCAACATCCCTCGCCGACGCCGTCGTGGCAGGTCATGGCCCACACATCGCCGATGTGCGGCACAAGCGTGGCCCCGCCTGCCGAGCGGCTCCCGGGGCCATGCGGCAGGTGACGGTGGATCAGTACTGGATGGTGTGGTTGTAGAGGATGTTCCGGGCCTTGGCGCCGGTGTCCAGGCCGTAATCGGGCCGGTCGGTGAGGAAGTACTCGCGGAAGCTGGACTGCCAGGTCTTGGACATCATGGTGTTGCTCCTGGTCCAGCCGCCGTCGACCTGGGACCACAGGTCGAGCAGCGCGGTGGCGACGCGGGCCTCGCAGGTGTCGCCCTGGTCGATGCCGGTGGTGGTGCGGTCGTTGGCGAGGTTCAGGGAGCTGCCGTTGCCCCAGTAGTAGGTGGTGTCGTTGAAGGTGTGGAACGACACCGCGTTGGCGAAGCCCTCGGTCCAGCCGCAGCTGGTGGAGGAAGCGCGGTTGACGTAGTGGGGCGAGCAGTTGGTCACGTTCGGCCACCAGCCGTTGTAGAGCTTGCCCATGAGGGCGTGGCCGGCCTCGTGGACGGTGGTGTGCTCGGAGTCGGGGTCATTGTCCGCGAGGTGGATCTTGTCCTCGTTGGTGGTCCAGTACGTGCCGTCGGTGGAGCCGGGGTACCACTGCACCGTGATCGGGGTGCAGCGGCCGTCGCTCTGGCTGGCAGCCCAGCAGGTGGTCGTGGAACCGCGGTTCCACCACAGTTTGTTGAGCGTGTCGAACGCGTGCCAGGCGCGGCTCTGGCCGCTGTTGGCGTACACATCACCCAGGCTGATGCCGCGCGAGACGTTGTCCTGCGAGTACGTGGCGGTGGAGTAGAGGCGACCGTTGCCGTCGACCACTGACCACATCCCGCCGGCCTGGGTCTGGAACTCCACCCAGAGCTTGGAGGTGACGGAGGTGCTCGGGGTGTAGCAGAGGTTGAACCTGCCGTCGCCGTTGCCGGTCATCCCTGTGGCGAGCTTCTGCGTACCGCTGTTGGCGGTCGGCTTGCCCCACAGGGTGATGTTGGCGTTGCTGACGGGCTCGTCCCGGTTGGCCTTGCCGTTCCAGCTGCCGCCCTCGGCGGACTGGAAGCGGTTGCGGTAGGTGCCGCTGACGCAGACCTGGGCGGAGGGAGCGGCAGGGGCGGTGGCGCGCGGGGAAGCCGGACCGGAGGCGGCCGGCCCCGGGGCGGGAGCCTTGGGGGAGGCGAGACGCGGCGGGTGGGTGCCGGGCGCGGGGGCCTGGACCGGGGCCGTGTCGGCCTTGGTGACCGACATGCCCTTGGCGGAGGAACCGCCGGCCCTGCCGATGGTGAGCTCCACCGAGTCGTGCCCCGCGCGGCGCGGGTCGGGTCGGTCGATGTCGCTGATGTCCGCCTGGATCTGGGCCGGTCCGGTGGCGACGGCCTTCACCTTGAGCTTGATGGCACGGGTGCCGGGGGTGAGGGTGAGCACCCGGCCGGCGCGCTGGCCGAAGGTGTCCGTCGTGGCCGCGGTGAGGCCGGAGCCGTTGTCGCTCATCCGGAGCGCGGGCGGCAGCTGGACCGACAGGCCGGCGCGCTTGACGCTGGTCTGCGCTGTGACATCCACGGTGAGGGTGGCCTGCTCGCCGACGGTGGGCAGGCGGTCGAGAGAAGCGGTGACGCCAAGACAACTGGGCGGTGCCTCGGACGCCTTGCCCGTAGGGGCGATCGTGCAGGTGCCGGCCTGCGGCGGCGTGCTCGCGGAGGCGGACGGTGCGGCGAGCGTCGCCAGACAGGTGCCGATACCTGCCAGCGCGGCCAGAACGGTGGGTCTCCGGAGTCGTATTCGGGACACGGACATGCCTTTCTGCGACGCGCACAACCGAGTTCGTGGCACGTCGGCAGGGGTGAGGGGAGTTGGGTGCTTCGCCGAGGAGTGCAGCAACGAGTAACGAGCAACCGTTGGCCATGGGTTGACCGTGGGTAACGATGGGCGAAACCCTATACCGATGGCTTGGACATGTCACTGCCTCTCTGGAGAAGCCGCGAACCAGGGCGCGCACTCTCACCCATCCGTGACGGGCCGAGTGGCCTGGCCTCCGGCGGGTCACACCGGGCCCGGAGGCGCCGTGCTCAGCCACCGGCCATGAGAATGGGGGCGATGGGGTGAGCTTCGGGGCCCCGGTACCGGGGTCTGGCTCAGGCGGGAGCTGGGCGACGGGGTCCAGGCGGGGGAACATCAGCTGACTTGGGCTCTCAAGAGAGCGCTGGACGCATGGGCGTCGTCCTACCCGCATGGTGGGCGGCCGCCGTCCACGCACTTCCCGGACTACCTCGTGGCCGGGCCCCTCCTGCGGGAGGTGCTCTGGCTGATCGACCGTGTGGAACGGCCCGTCGAGCTCCTCGAGGAGTGCCTGGAGTGGCTCTCCCGCGCGAAATCAGGCGGGAACTACTTCACTCCGCGCCATCTCGTTCGGCTGTTGGTCGAGATGCTCGACCCCCGGTCGGGCGAGCAGGTATTCGACCCTGCTTGTGGCTCGGGGGGCTTCCTGGTCGAGTCGGCACGCTACGTACGCGAGCACCAGGGTCCGTAGTCAGCCGTCGGGCTGACCGGCCGGGACATCAGCCCGCTGGCCCGGCAGGTTGCGTGGATGAACCTTACCGCTCATGGGCTTTCTGCGGACCTCGGCGCACAGCCGGTCGACAGTATCCGGGCCGATGACAGCCCCAATAGCGCCTTCGACGTGGTGTATGCCAATCCCCCCGTTCAACCTCAAGCTCGTGGGTGATGACCTACGCCGGTACGACCCACGCTGGCGGTATGGGGTACCACCCAGAAGTAACGCGAACTTCGCCTGGGCACAGCATGTGGTGAGCAAGCTGACGGACCGAGGGCGGGCAGCGATGCTCCTACCGGAGGGGGCGGCGTTCGTGGGGGGGGGAGCAGCTAAGGGCATCCGCGAAGGGCTGGTCTTTCACGATGTCCTCTCCGCCGTCGTGTCGCTACCCCCTGGAGTGTTTGCGCACACGGGTATTAGTCCCTCCGTGTGGATCTTAGACAAGGCGAAGGCCGCTGAGCGCAAAGGGCAGGTCCTCTTCGTCCAGGCTCCAGAGCTGGGAATCACCACAGGGCGGGGCCGGCACACCCTGGCCAAGGAGGATATTGACCGCATCTCCGGCACGTACCGCTCCTGGTGCAGCGTTGGCTACCGGGACCGTGCGGGCTGGTGCCGTTCGGTAACTGTCGACGAGATCGCGGCCCGGGAGTTCAACCTCCAGACGCGTAGCTACGTCGGTGCCTCGACCACGGGCTCTGCCCCTCAGCCCGCCGAACAGCGGGTGGCCGAGCTGACCCGCGAGCTGTACGGGCACTTCTCAGACGCCGCGCGCCTGGAGGCCGAACTCCGCAACATTCTGGGGGAACTGTGACTGGCGACTGGACTTGGGTCGAGTTCGGTGCACTCGGCGGTGTGGATCTCGTGGGATACGGGATCACTCGACCTGGGCGACCGGACCCCGACGGGGTGCCCATGCTGCGCGCCGGTGACATCGCCGACGGCCGCATACGTGCCGCGGAGCCCATGCTGATCAGCCGTGAGGTGGACAGCAACAGCCCGCGAACCCGACTACGGAGCGGTGATGTCGTCGTCCTCGTCGGGCGGATCGGCGAAGCCGCGACGATCCACGGTGAGCACGAGGGCTGGAACGCGGCACGGTCCGTAGCGATTGTGCGCTGCGTCGACCCGGCGATGGCGGAGTGGCTCCGAGTCTGGCTCACGGCACCAGCCGTACGGGCGTGGTGCAATGCCCACGCCTCCGGCTCGGCGCAAGCCACGCTCGGCCTGGCCAAGCTGCGGCGACTGCCCATTGCGCTGCCGCCCCCCGACACGCGAGGCCGCGTAGTACGCACCGTAGAGATCATTGAAGGCAAGGCGGCAGCCAACGAGCGGATCGCAGCGACCGCCGTCGCGCTGGCGGACGCGCACTTCGCCGTCGCGGCTGCCGACCGCCACACATGGCCCCACCATACGTTCAAGGACGTCGTCCGGGCGTACACGGGAGCCGCGCCCAAACCCACGGCGTCCATTCCGGAAGGGGACGGCACCGCATGGGTGGCGCCTGCCGACGTGCTGCGCAACCCGTTGCCGTACCTCGACCGGACCGCGGAACGATGGGGAGACACTGCCGGCCAGGGCAGTGAGATCTGTCTGCCGAATGCGGTGCTGGTGGCATCCAAGCCGGGTGAGGTGCGGGCCGCTATCAACCGGACCCCGTCATCGTGGGCCGCGGGGTGCTCGGAGTACGACCCGCCGAACCGACCGACGCATGGTGGCTGCTGCACGAGATCCGCTCCCGAAGCGCCGAGCCGTCCGGATTGGCGCAGGGCACCGCAGCGCGTGAGGTGAGCGCGCGGGCCTTTCTGCACACCACCGTCTCCTGGCCACCCGTCAGGGTACGCGAACGCTTCGCCCAGCTTGCCGGAACTCTCCATGCGCGGGCCCTCACAGCGAACCGGGAGAACCAGACGCTGCTGGCGCTGCTGGCAGAGTCTCTAAGGCACCAGCTGCCCGCGGCACTGCCCACGGCGTAGGCCAGAACCGGCGGCACCTGTCAGGGCAGTGATCTCGTCATGTGAAGCTGAGCCGGTCTGCACCTGGTCCGGACGGGGCGGCCCTGTCCCGGTATCTGCTGTCACAAGGAATCGACGTCATCGAGGCCCCTGGGCCGGGGCGTTCGGCTCGTCGTCGGCGGGGTAAAACCGACCAGGGTGATGCGGAAGCTGCCGCTCATGCCGTGCTCAGCGGCCGTGCGTGCTCGCGGGCGAAGTCGGGGAACGGCCCGATCGGGATCGTGCGTATGTACACCGTGGCCAGGGACTCGGCTGTCAAATCCTGTACCCAGGCCACTAACCAGCTCAAAGCGGTCCTGGTCACTGCCGATCCGGCGCTTCGGGAAGAGCTGACCGGCTTGAATCGCCGAGCTCTCATTCGTGCGTGCGCGACGCTCGGCGTATTACGAGAGGCGGGTTACGGAGGGGAAGACCCGGCGTGAGATTATCCGCTGCCTGAAGCGGTATGTGGCCCGGGAGGTCTACCGCCTCGTCCAGGGGCAACGTCAGGGCTCGGGTCGCTCGTGAACGCCCCCTTGGAGCTCGTAGCAAGGATCTTCTAAGTTGGCCCAGGGTGAATCGGTCGGGAGAGATCTTCGAATGGTGCAAGCTGACGAAGCGATCTTCTGGGCTACTACTCGCTCGGTCGCTTTCCGTAATAGCGGCTGACCGTCCGGGCCAGCTTCCGCTGGATTACGCGCAGCATCCTGATCGTCGCCTCGTCATCGCGCCCCGTGGTCGTTGACCATTCGACGCCCGAACCAGCAAGGTCGCTGACGAAGACGATCTCTGTAGCCAGAAGTGTCCGCGCCCAGTCCGCTGCGTTGAGGGGTGCGTCTTCGCGGAGCGCGTTCCGGAGCCTACGGCCCTGGTCGAGTAGGTCCTGTGCGCCGCCGAACCCCATGCCGACCGCGAGTTGATCGCTGCAGTGCGCGGGTCCGCCCCATTCCAGGAGTGCACGAGTCAGCAGTTCGACCTCGTCCTGGGTCAGCAGCTCACTCGCTTTCACCATGTCGTGCGACACAGATGCGTCCTTCCCTCATAGTCCGCCGATGTGGTCGGGCCCGGTGCCGCCCAGACGGACGCCATGGTCCATCGGATCCGGGGTGGCGTTTGCCGTCGCATCCGGTCTGGATTTTCACTCAACCCTCAGGTGATCACGCTACCTGTCTCTTGAGCCGGCGCCAGCAGATCATGCTGCAGGCCAGCGAGACGGACGAAGGCGTCGTGGAGTTCGAGTCGTCGTTCCCAGCGGACGGCGAGGCGTTTGAACCGGTGGAGTAGTGCGAAGGTCTGCTCGACGACGAATCGGAGCTTTGCCCAGGCTCTTGATGCTCGGAGATCCCTTGCGGGAGATCACCGGCAGGATCCGGCGGCGACGCAGTTCACGCCGGCGTGGGGGCGGCTGTGGAGCTGGTGTGGCGGGCCTGGGATATGGCGCGTCCGAGGCGGCCCGTCCGGTGCCCGCCGTTGTTCGTCGGCGCTCGTGTCCCCTCGGGCCGGTGCAGGGGCCGGGCGCGCTGGGAGTTGAGGGCGGGGTTTCATGGTGTCCGGCGTCCGATGGATTACTGGTAGGTAATGATCGCGGATGATGATTGCCGGTATGAATGGCTCTTTCGGCGCGTCAGCCGTCGAGGGCGCGAGGCGGCTACGGTTGTGTGTTCTCGGTCCTGTGCGCGCCTGGAGTGGGGAGAGGGAACTGGATCTCGGGCCACCTCAGCAGTGGGCGATGCTGGCGATGCACGCGCGCCGGACCGTCTCCATCGACGTGCTCCTCGGCGCCCTGTGGGAGGATCCTCCGGCCCGCGCTGTGACGGTGCTGCGCACGTATGCCTCGCGGCTGCGGCGCGTCCTGGAGACCGACCGGGCGCGCCCGAGGGTCTTGCCCATGGCGGACAACGGCTATGTCCTGCAGCTGCCTGAGGGATGCCTGGATGTCGAGGTGCTGGAGGAACGGACCGTGGCGGCCGGCCGGGCCCGGGCCGAGGGCGACATGGCCGGGGCGGCCGGGCTGCTGCGCGCAGTGCCACCAGCGTGCGCCGCAGCCCTGACAAGGTCTCTCTGCTGGTGGCTTCGATGGCTCGCAGCGCCTCCTGGGCCTGCGCGGGCTGTGTCCCGATGACCCGGCTCCCCACCCCGGCCTGGATGGCGATGATGCCGATGCTGTGCGCGACCATGTCGTGCAACTCCCGTGCGATCCACAGCCGTTCGGTAACGACGGCCTCGGCCACCTCGTGCGCGCGCAGCTCCACCGCGTGCTCGCGTCGCTCGCGGCTCAGCAGACCCATCGTGCAGGACGCGGCCATCGCCAGGAGGGCGATCAGGAGGTTGAGGATCAGGCTGTCGCCGTGCGCGAAGCCGCCGACGAGCAGGACCTGGACGACGAGGGAGATGACCGCGGCGACGGTCGAAGCCCGCCGCGCGCGGGTGGCGACGAGGAAGCCCAGGACGAGGTCCACCGCCAGATACGACAGGAACTGGCCCTGGTAGGAAGCCGACAGATCCACACCGGCGGAGCTCGGGGGGCCCACCACCACGGCCGTGGACCCCAAGAGCGTCAGGGTCAGGGCCAGCACCGGGCTGCGTCGCAGGACCCCGACGAGGAGGCTCGCCGCCAGCAGTGCCCCGATGCCGTGGACCGTGCCCGAAGCCCGCGGCGCGCCTCCTACGAGCAGACCCACCGCGAGGACGTAAAGCACCCCCCCCGCCCATGCCATGACCTTCGTTCTCGTCATCGGCGGCGCGCCCTCTGGAGGCGGAGTGCCCGCGCAGGAGGAAGGTCGTGCCCTGCGACACGCGCGGGCAACGGGGTGGTCGGTATGTCGATCATCCCGCGAGGTTATCCAGCCGCTGGCCTCCGCGGCATCGGCCCGTGGGCTTACGCCCACGGGCGAAGGCGGCGGGGGGTGATTGCCGCCCACGGTCCCATGACCGGACGGAGCCATCCCGGCAGGGTTGTCCATGTGATCGAAGTCAACGAACTCACCAAGCGCTACGGCGCCAAGACCGCCGTCGACCAGCTGTCCTTCACCGTGCGGCCAGGCCAGGTCACGGGCTTCCTCGGCCCCAACGGAGCCGGCAAGTCCACCACCCTGCGGATGATCCTCGGCCTGGAAGCCCCCACCGGCGGCACCGCCACCGTCAGCGGAGCCCCCTTCCGCGGCCACGCCCGGGGACTGCGGCACGTCGGCGCCCTCCTGGACGCGGGCCAGGTGCACGGCGGACGCACCGGATGCGCCGCCTCTTCCAGCGCCTCGCGGCCGAGGGCCGCACGGTCTTCCTCTCCAGCCACCTCATGTCGGAGATGGAGAACACCGCCGACCAGCTCATCGTCATCGGCCGGGGCCGGCTCATCGCCGCCGAGTCGGTACGGGACTTCGCGGCCCGCAGCGCCGGCCTTGGAGTGGTGGTGGGCACGCGGCAGGCCGCCGAGCTGACGGGGGTGCTGACCGCCGCCGGCGCGTCGGTCGAGCCGGAGGGATCGGCGGGCGCCGAGAAGCTCGTCGTGACCGGACTGGCGACGGACCGGATCGCCGCGCTCGCCTTCGCGAACGGGATCTTGTTGAACGAGTTGACCTCCCGAACCGCCTCGCTGGAGGCGGCCTTCACGGAACTCACCGCCGACAGCGTCGAATACCAGGCAGGACAGCCGCGATGACCACACGGACATCCGCCCCCGCGACCACGTCGGCCGCGTTTCTCACCGAGCCGCCCGCCCGGTTCCGCGACCTGATCGCCTCCGAGTGGATCAAGACGCGGTCCCTGCGCTCCACCCCGTGGGCCCTCGCCTTCATCACCCTGTTCGTCATCGGGTCCGGCGCCGTGGCCGCACTGGCGGACAAAGCCGCAGGCTCCGAACCCGGCGCGTTCCTGGTCTACGACGCCTACCCGTCGACCGGTTACCTGACGCTGATACTCGTCGCCGGCAGCATGGGCGCCCTCACCGTCGTGAGCGAGTACAGCAGCGGGCTGATCCGCACCACCACCGTGGCCGTCCCCTCCCGTGGTGCGGTGGTACTGGCCAAGGCGGTCGTCACCGCCGTGCTGTGGACCGCAGTCGGCACGGCCGCCTCCATCGGATCCTTCCTGGTCTCCCAGGCCATCCTGGACGGGCACGGCGCCGACGTTCCGATCACCCACGCCGACGTGGTCCGTCCGCTGGTGGCATCCGCGCTGCTGGCCCCGGTGTGTGCCCTGGTCGGCCTGGGCTTTGGCGTTCTGCTCCGGCATGCCGTCGGGACCATGCTCACCAGCGTCTTCACCCTGCTGATGCTGCCCACCATGTTCTCGGCGAGCAACCGCTGGTCGGCGGACATCAAGCACACGATGGTCTCGGCCGCCTGGACCCGCCTGGTCCAGACCTGGGAGCCGGATCCCGGATCCCTGGGCTACACCGCCACGCTCCCCGGCTCCTGGATCGCGTACGCCCTCTGGCCGCTGGTCGCGGTCGCTCTCGCGGTGGTCGTCGTACGGCACCGCGACGTGTGAACGTGTCTCCGAACCTGCGCGAGCACTGGGCGCCCGCGTCGTCGGCGACAAGCCGTTCCGCGAGGCTGGTCAGGCGCAGCCCGTGCTCGCGGCCCTGCTCAAGGCTGTACGAGAAGCTTCCGGGCCTGCTTTCGCCTCTTCCGCGGGAATGGCCGGCCGTGCCGCGTAGCGGCTGCGCATCGCGTCGCTTGCTGCGGGGCCCGCGGTGAAGACGTAGGCGGCGCTGTCGTCGAGTCGGCGGCCGGTTTTGGCGTCGACGACCACGGGCTCGACTTCCTCGCCGCTGTGCGCGTCGACGAGGATCATGCTGCGTTCCGTCGGCGTGAGGCGGGAGTTGCCCCACGCGGCCAGGGCGACGATCACCGGGCGCAGGGAGCGCCCGAGTTCGGTCAGGACGTACTCGTGCCTGACGGGGCTGGTCTGGTACGGCCGGCGCTCCAGCAGACCGTCCGCGACCAGGGTCTTCAGCCGGGTGGTGAGCATGCTGGAGGAGATGCCCAGGCTCTCCTGGAACTGGTCGAAGCGGGTGTAGCCGTCGAAGGCGTCGTGGAGGATCAGCAGTGTCCACCACTCGCCGACGTGTTCCACCGTCGTGGACAGCGGGCACTCCCGGTCCTCCAGCCTGATCCGGCTTGCCACGGCGACCATCCCCTCAGTTACTGCTAGAGTCGAAGTTAGTGGCTTCTACTTTAGCAGTTGAGACGGGAGCGGCGCCTCGTATCTCCGCGCCCGGGAGCGGAGCACACCGTGACCACATCCATCAGCGAATCCCTCGAAGGCCGACGCGCTCTGGTCACAGGCGGCACCAAGGGCACCGGAGCCGCCATCGCCCGACGCCTGGCCCAGGCCGGTGCGACCGTGCTGGTCACCGCCCGCAGCCGCCCCGACGACGTCGAGGAGAAGACCTTCATCGCCGCCGACCTGTCCACCGCCGGAGGCGCCGCCCACGTCGCCTCCGAGGTGGACGCCCGCGTGGGAGGCGTCGACATCCTGGTCAACACCCTCGGCGGCTCCGAGGCACCGGCAGGAGGATTCGCCGCGCTCGGCGAGGACGACTGGGCAAAGGAGCTGAACACGAACCTGCTGGCCGCCGTCCGCCTGGACCGCGCACTCCTACCGCACATGCTCGCCAAAGGC
Organism: Streptomyces sp. NPDC001678; assembly: GCF_042892945.1. Taxonomy (NCBI): domain Bacteria; kingdom Bacillati; phylum Actinomycetota; class Actinomycetes; order Kitasatosporales; family Streptomycetaceae; genus Streptomyces; species Streptomyces sp. NPDC001678. The sequence goes on from NZ_JBIAUP010000009.1 coordinate 285,634, forward strand.
AGGGGCGCGATCGTGCACGTCACCTCGATCCAGCGCCGCATGCCGCTGTGGAACGGCACCCTGGCCTACGCCGCTGCCAAAGCCGCCCTCACGACCTACAGCAAAGGACTGGCCAACGAGGTCGCCCCCCACGGTGTCCGCGTCAACACCGCCTCACCCGGCTTCGTCCAGACCTCGGCCGCCGACAACCTCGTCGCCCGGATCGCCCACGACGCCGGTATCACCCAGGAAGCGGCGCTGGGCCGGCTCATGGACTCCCTCGGAGGCATCCCGCTCGGCCGTCCCAACCAGCCCGAGGAAGTTGCCGAGCTCGTCGCCTTCCTCGTTTCCGACCGCGCCTCGGCCATCGTCGGCGCCGAACACGTCATCGACGGCGCCACCACCCCCACCGTCTGAACCCGCCACCACCATCAGGAGCGTCATGCACGACAACCAGCCCCGAACCATCACCCCGGACGACCTGCCCAAGGTGATCACCCGCTACCTCACAGCGCACCGCGCCCACGACACCTCCACCGCGGTCACGACGTTCACCGACGACGCCATAGTGATCGACGACGGCAACACCTACCAGGGCAGAGCCGCGATCGAGCAGTGGCTGGACCGATCCGCCACCGAATTCACCTACACCATCCATCTCACGAACGCTCAGGAGACCGACACGGCCCACTACACCGCCACACACCACCTCGAAGGCGACTTCCCCGGCGGCACCATTGATCTCCGCTATCGGTTCACGCTGCGCGACGACCTCATCGAACACCTCGCCATCGAGCCCTGAGCCCGCCTCCACACCACCTGTTCCCGCCCACGAGAGAGACCCCACCCACCCCGGACCGCCTTCCATCACCTGACCACCTTCCATCACCTGACCGGCGTGGCCACCGAACGGGAGGCACTCACCAGAGCGCCGAACGCCAAACCGGTGACTCGATGGATGGACGTGAAGGATCACGCGAGTGACTGCCGGGCGGCTTCCTGTAAGTGCCCGGTCCTCACCTACGCCAAGTGGTGGGACTCGGCGTTCCCAGTAGAGCGCCGAGAGAAGCTGATCACCCGGGGTGTCAGGGGGTTCGTCGGCAAGCGGGGCGTGCGGTTCGAGTACGGGAAGGGCTTTCCCGCCCCGGTCCGCTTGGCCGAGCTGCGCTTCGACGGCTCTCACTCACGCCCGGGCCCCGGCACCGTCTCGGTGGTCGTGGACCCGGCAACGCACACCGCCGAGCTCATGCTCGACGGCGAGCAGGTGACCGCGCTCCCTCTCCCCTCAGGGGCTCGGGCGCTGACGCTCGCTGCGTGAGTGGTGGGTCAACGCTCAACACCGTGGGCCCGGTGTTCCAGGTTTTCGGCGGTGGTGACGAATCTCTGCTCGCGTCCTGCTATCGGGAGTCCCTGCGGGTCGCGGACGAGCTGGGCGCGAGGACGGTGGCGTTCCCGGCGATCTCCACGGGTGTCTACCGCTGGCCGATGGAGGACGCGGCGCGCATCGCGGTGGAGACGGTGCGGGAGACGGAGACGTCGGTGGAGGAGGTCCGCTTCGTCCTCTTCGGCGAGTGGGCGTACGAGGCCTTCGCCCGCCAGGACTTGGTGCCTCAGGCGTCGTGCCCCATCGGATGGAGACCTGTCTGGCTGCGGCGAGTGTGGCAGCCAGGGTGAGAATCGCCGCGAGGTTGATGGCCGTGCGAGCCGGAACTACGGATGCGTGGCCTGGCCACGGCAGGTCAGGTGGCCGGCTGTGCCGGAGAGCAGTTCAACGATAAGAGCGATCAGGCTGCAACCGACCAGGATCATGCCTGTCCGAACAGACGCGGTGGTACGTCGGGGCGCTCGTCGCAGCGCGCGACGTTCGTCGTGAAGCCTTCCTTCGGTGGGGAGGCGGCCGCTGCCGGAAGGTGCTTAGACCACCTACGGTGCTGATCTTGCTGTTGGCGGTGGCCTGGTGACTCCCGGCGGATCGGGTCGGCCGGTGACCTTACGGTTTCTGTATGAGGTGCGCCGATGGTCCGGTACCGGGCCGTCACCTCTCCGGCGATTGATCATTTGAGCGCCGAGGACGATCCATGCGTATCTTTCCTGCTTTCTCGCGGAAAACGCGATGATTCCGACCTGTTGATCACCCCTTCTCTCACGACACCGATTGGAGAGAAGGAACGATGGACAAACGGCTCATGACAAACAGTCTGATCCGCACCATCGCGCTCGGAACCATCACCGTCGTGACCGATTGGGCCATGCCTGAGGGAGTCGTGCGAGATCTCGCCGCGCTGGGCGCCGGCGTGCTCGTCAAAGACTTCCTGCTCCGGCTGGGCCGCCAGGACCTTCGCGTGATGGCCGGGCTCGTGCACGACTGCCACCGCCGGTCCACCAGCGTGCCGCTCGTTGCGGCACGTTTTAACGGGACGTCCGCACCATGCGTCGACGAGGTGACGCCGTGACCACAGCCCAGCACCCCGACAGGATCAGGGACTACGACGACAAGGACCTGGTCGCCCGCCTGCGCACCGCGACGGGCCCCGAAGAGCGCGACGCCGTGATCAGCGAGATCCTCCGGCGCTACGAGGCCCAGCTGGGGCAGTACTGCCGACGGCACTTCTCGGACCGGCGAGATGGCGAGGATGCGGCAGCGGTGACACGGGCGTCAATATGGCAGCTGCTGCGCGACGGCAAGGCAGTCCCACAGCACCTCAGGAGCTGGGTCTTCAGCGTCGCCCGGAAGCGCTGTCTCGACCATGGCCGCGCGATCGGCAAGCAGCGGGCCCGGAACGTGTACCGGCTCGACGCCGAGTCGCTGGTGTGGCAGGACTCCAGCCGGCTGAGCCTGGAGGAGGCGGCGCTGAACCGCCTGTGCACGAGTGAGGGCCTCATCTTCGCCAAGGCTGTCCTGCGGGCCATGCCGGAGGACCAGCAGCGGCTGTATCAGCTGCATTACGTACGCCGTCTCAGCGGGGCCCGGCTGGGCGCGGAGCTGGGCTGTAGCCCCGTCCAGGCCGACAGCCGTGCCCAGCGGCACCGTAAAGCCCTGAGGGCGGCGCTGGAGGTCAACCTGCTGGCCCGGGACCCCGACAGCCGAAAACCCTGGAACCAGCTGAGCAAGCCGCCACAGGACGCCCCCGCGCCCCCGTCGGGGAACCGCTGTGGCACGCTCACGTCGATACTGAAGGAGGTCATGGGCGAACACCCGGAGATCCGGGAGATTCTTGACGATCCCAAGAGCACGGCAGCCCTGCCTCACGAGGCCTGCGGGCCCCTGAAGTCCCACATCAAGGACTGTGAGACGTGTAAGGCCAACATCAGCCGTCTCGTGGCACGCTTGCTGCCCACCTTCGTTGCCCTCCTCGGCATCGAGGCTCTGACCGGCGGCGAGCAGCAGGGAATGCAGCCGGTCGCCTCGGTCTCCTCGATCGACCCGCCGACGCCCGGCCACCCGGCGGTGAAACCGCCGGCGCATGGCTGGGGACGACGGCCCACCGCCGGCCGCAACCTCGTCGTATCGGCCCTGGCCGCCCTGGCCCTGTGGGGTGGGCTGTCCACCGGCGCCCTGACACCCGGCACGGACGTCGACCACCTGGCCCTCCTGCCACCGTCGCTGAGCGCCCCGCGCGACCAGGCGCCCGAGGAAGGAGGAAGGCCGGCGACGGGTGAGGGGAAGGAACCAGCACCGGCCGGGCCGCCCGCCGACCGTCCGGCGGCCGCGGGGAAGCCGTCACCCGAGAAACATTCCCCCACGCCGCCCCGCCCGCAGCCCGCAGCCGACTCCCCGGAGACACCCCCCACGAAGGCTCCCACGAAAGCCCCCGCCGAAGAGGACAAGGCAGAGGAACCGGCACCGCAGGCGCCCACCACACCGCCCACAACATCGGCCGGGAAGCAACCGCAACACGGGACAGCACCCACCCACCTGCCCACCCTGCCACCGGACAACGCACCGCACCCGCCGGCCAAACCGTACGAGCCCCTGCCACAGCCAAAGCCGCAGGCGCAGCCGCAGCACGTGACGGGCCACGTGAAGCAGGAGCCGCCGCCCAGGCCTTCCGCCGCAAAGGAGCCCGCCACACCGCCCACCGCCCCGTCCACCCACCAGGGCGGCCCGCACTCGGACATCGCCAGCCGGGACCCGAGCGTGCTGACCCGGAACAACGGCGTCCACGAACCGGGCTGACCCGGCCTCGCCACGCTTGCGCTCCGGAGAGACCGGTATTGTCCGGCGCCACGGACACTGACCCTCGGGCTCAGAACCTGCCGGATCGCTTGGGGCAGAAGCTCTCGAGTACACCTTCGCGGTGGACGTCGAGTGTGGCGCAGTGGCGTCGATGTGCATGGGGTGCTCGTTCTCGAACGGCACCCCGTGCACGCGGTGCACCGGCAAGGGCTGCCAGAGCCGGCGGGTCCCAGCCGCGTTCGCGTGGGGAGGGGAAGCGCTGAGGGTGCGGACTGGTGTGGGCCCCTTTCGGCCGGTCCACGCCGGCGCTACCGTGGGCATATGGGGGAATCGGGGAGTGTTCGGGTGGTACTGGTGGATTCGGATGCGCCGGAGGATTTCCCCGAGGAACTGGGTTCGCTCTTCATCTGGCTCACCGCCGAGGATGAACTGCGGGGCCGGGTACGCCCGGTGTACCAGGCCCCGCCGAAGGGCACCCTCGGTGGCCCCTCGGCCGGAGAGTTGATCGTCAGCCTCGGTCGGGACGGGGCGGTGGTGTTGGCCACAGCCCTGGTCACCTGGGTCCGCTATCGCACACACAACCTGCGGCTGAGAGTGACCGACAAGCACGGACGCGAGATCGAGGTGTCGGCGAAGCGCGTGCGCGGCGCCGACGCGGCGGAGGTGCGGCACCTGATCGACCGGCTCTCGGTACTGGGCGGCGAGGACGATGACACGGACACCGGAGGACCTTCCGCACCCTGAACCGGGGCTGGGGCTGGCCACCCCCGGCGCTCGCGCGCTGCTGTTCGGTACCGGCAGCCACCGGGCCGGCTCCGGGCTGCCCGATGTACCCGCGGTCCGGGGCACCTTGACGGATCTGGGACAGGTGCTGGTGGAGCGGTGCGGCCTGGCCGAGGAGGGGTTGCGGATCATCTGCGACCCCGCCCATCCGACCGAGCTGGGCCTGGCGCTGGCCCAGGTCTCGGACGAGGCCGAGGGCGTGCTGTTCATCCACTTTGTGGGGCATGGACTGCTCAGCCCCAGCGGGGAGTTGTACCTGGCCACGGCGGCGGCGGACTCCCGGCCCAACCGGCTGGCCCATACCTGCCTGGCGTACTCGGCGGTCCGCGACTGCCTTCTGTCCAGCCCGGCCCGGGCGTTGGTGGTGGTCCTGGACTGCTGCTACTCGGGCCGGGCCGTGAGCACCCTGGCCCAGAGCGCGGGCGATCCCACCGGTCTGGTGGAGGTACACGGCGGCTATGTGCTGACCGCGGCGGCGCGCAGCCGGCTTGCGCTGGCCCCGGACGGCGAACCCCACACCGCGTTCACCGGGGAGCTGATCGGCTTCCTGCGGCACGGGGACCCCTCCGGGCCCGCCCGGCTGGCCCTCGATGACGCCTATCGGTTCCTTTACCGCGCTCTGCCCGCCCGGGGGTGCCCCCGCCCCAGCCGGCAGACCAGCGAGTGGGCGCAGTCCCTGGTGCTGGCGCCCAACCCGGCCTACCGGGCGCCGGAACCGGACGATGCCACACTCGCCGGGCCGGGCCCGGCGGTGTGCCCTTATCCGGGCCTGGCCTCCTTCGGTCCCGGGAGCAGCCAGTGGTTCTTCGGCAGGCGACGGCTGACCGAGGTGCTGTGCGAGCGGCTGGCCGGGCAACTGGACCATCCCCGGCCGCTGTTCGTGATCGGCCCCTCCGGGTCGGGGAAGTCATCCCTGCTGCGGGCCGGACTGCTGCCCGCGCTGGCGGCGGGCGGGGTACGGGTGCCGGGCGCGCGGGCCTGGCCGTACCTGGCGTTCACCCCTACCGGACGGCCGCTGGACGAGCTGACGGCCCGTATCGGGGCGCTGATGCCACCGGGCGTCCGGCCGACCCCGGCCGCGGTACGGGCGGACCCGGCGGTGGTGCCACGCGCCGTCCGAGCCGCCCTGCGGGCCCGTAACGGCGGTGACGTGTCGGAGAGCCGGCTGGTTCTGGTGGTCGATCAGTTCGAGGAGACCTTCACTCTGTGCGCCGGGGAGAGCGAACGCGCCTCCTTCGTCGCGGCCTTGTGCGCGGCGGCCTGCGGGGAGGACGGGCAGCGGCCGCCGGCACTGGTGGTGCTCGGGGTGCGGGCCGACTTCTACGGGCACTGCGCCCATTACCCGGAGCTGCGGCCCGCCCTGGAGGGCGGGCAGGTGGTGGTCGGCCCGCTGGACAGGGAAGAACTCCAGGAGGCGATCGAGGGCCCGGCCCACGCCACCGGTCTAGCGCTGCAGCCAGGACTGGCCGAGGTGATCACCAGCGATCTGGCCGGGGCATCAGCAGGGCTGCCACTGCTGGCCCACGCCCTGCGGGCCACCTGGGAGCGACGATCGGACCGCACCCTCACCCTGGACGGCTATCTGACAGCGGGAGGCATCATCCGCGCGGTGGCGGTCACCGCCGAGAACACATACGACGCGCTGAACGATCCGGGGAAGGAAGCCGCCCGGCTGCTGCTGACCCGGATGGTACAGGTGGGCGAGACCGCCGACACCAGCCGGCCGATCGACCACGAAGCCACGGTGGCCGAACTGCCCGACCCCGCCCGCGCGGCCGAAGCGCTTCAGGCGCTGGCTGCCGCCCGCCTGGTGACCCTGGGCCGCCAGACCGCCGAGATCGCCCACGAGGAACTGCTCCACGCCTGGCCCCGGTTGCGGAACTGGATCGATGACGACCGGATCGGGCTGCGCACCCACCAGCGGCTGGCCACCGACGCGGAGGGCTGGGAGCAGCACGGCCGCGACGGCTCCCTGCTCTACCGGGGCACCCGACTGGCGACGGCACACGAGTGGGCGGCCGAGGCCGGGAACCGGAAGCGGCTGTCGGCGCGCGAACGCGCCTTCCTGGACGCCGGGGTGGAACGGGAGGCGGATGAACTACGGGCAGAGCGGCGGCGTACCCGGCGGCTGCGTCTGCTGGCCGGAGTGCTGGGCATGGCGCTGCTGGCCCTGGTGGTGGGCTTCATCGTGTTCCAGCAGGAGCAGAAGCTGGCGCTGTCGGAGACGCGCACCGCGCTCTCCCGAGAGCTGGCAGCCAAGGCCGGCTCACTGGCCGCCGCACGCCCGGACGCCCAGATGCTGGTGGCGTTGGAGGCATACCGGCAAGCGCCGACCGTGGAGGCGCGCAGTGCCCTGCTCAGCGAGCAGACGAGCTTGTTCAGCGGGAAGCTGACCGGGCACCGGGGGACGGTGTACGGCGTGGCGTACGCGCCCGACGGCAAGCTGCTGGCCTCGGGCGGGGAGGACGGCACGGTGCGACTGTGGGATCCGGCCACCCGCCGGGCGCTGGCAGTGCTCCCAGGCCATCACAGGGCGGTGAACCGGGTGGCGTTCAGTCCCGACGGGAACCTGCTCGCGTCCGCCGGGGCGGATGGCACAGTACGGCTGTGGAACCCGGCCACCCGCCAGTCGGTGGCGGTGCTCACCGGCTACCAAGGGGCGGTCAACGCAGTGGCGTTCAGCCCCGACGGGAAATTGCTCGCCTCCGCCGGGGCGGACCGGACCGTACGGCTGTTGGAGACCGCCGACGGATACCGCACCGTGGCCACTCTCACGGTGCCGTCGGCCCCCTGGCCCCAGGAGCGGGGACTGCTGGCGGTGGCCTTCTCGCGGGACGGACGGCTGCTGGCCACCGGCGGCGACGACAACACCGTACAGCTGTGGGACGTGGGTACGGACCGGCAGCCCGTCGCGCTCACCGGGCACCAGGGCGCCGTGACCAGCTTGGCCTTCTCAGCGGACAGCAAGCGACTGGCGTCCTGCGGGGAGGACGGGGACGTAAAGATGTGGGACGTCGCGCGGCGCAAGGTACTGGACGACATCTCGGGCAACTCGCAGTTGAAGGACGTCCGGTTCAGTCCGGACGGTGTGCTGCTGGCTGCCGCCAGCAATAACAACGACATCCTTCTGTGGGGTGTGGCCAACAAGGTGGTGGGGCCCGACGTCACCGGGCATCTGGGGCCGGTGATGAGCGTGGACTTCGCGCCGGACGGGCGGACGTTCGCCACCGGCAGCGCGGACGGGACGCTACGGCTGTGGTCCACCGACACCAGCTACCTCACGCTCGTCCTCAACTCTGCCCAGGCGCAGGTGGCGTTGAGTCCCGACGGCCGGACGGTGGCGGCATACGACGGCAATGACAACTCCATCGGACTGTGGGACCTGACCACTCGCCGCCGGACGGGCTCGCTTCCGGGTAACACCATGGGTACCTATGGCATTGAGTTCAGCCCGGACGGGCGTTTGCTTGCCACGGCCGGAGAGGACGGCAACGCCCGGATCTGGGAGGTCACTTCGCACCGGCTGCGCGCCACGCTCTCCTCGGGCGACACCAAGCTCCTCCGGTCGGTCTTCGGCCCGGACGGGCGCACCCTGGCCACCACCAGCTTGGAGAGCAAGCTGCGGCTGTGGGACGTCGCCTCGCACCGGCTGCTGTCCACCACCGGCTTGGGCATCGGCCCCGCCTATGGCCTGGAGTACGCCCCGGACGGCAAGCACTACACCACCTTCGGGGACAGCGGCGTGGTGTCGGTGTGGGACACCGCCTCGCACCGGAAACTGGGCTCGTTCACACCCGGCGGCGGGCCGGTCTTCGAGGCGTCCTTCAGCCCGGACGGAACGCTGATCGCTACCGCCAGCCAGGACGGTACAGTCGTCCTGTGGAAGGCCGCCACCCGGCACCGGATCGCCACGCTGAGCATCCAGGGCGGGTATGTGAACCGGGTCCGGTTCAGCCCGGACGGCCGGAAGCTGGCCGCCTGTACCAACGACGGCACCATCCAGCTCTTCGATGTGGCCGGGCGCACCCTGGTTAGCACCCTGACCGGTCACCAGGGCAGTGCCAACGGGGTGCTCTTCATGCCCGGCGGGGACAGGATGATCTCCGTCGGCGACGACACCATCCGGATCTGGGACCTGAGCCCTGCGCACGCCAAGTCACGGATCTGCCATGCTATTTCCGGCACCGTCACCCGGCAGGAGTGGGGGAGGCTCATGCCTGGCGTGCCCTATGACCCCCACTTCTGCGGCTGACTCAGCTCCGGGGCGGCCGCGATGCCAGCACCGCCGCGGCGCTGGCCTGCGGGCACTCGATCGGATGGCTGCTGCTCGCTAGCGGTGGGGGCGGAAGCTCGGTGATGGCCACTGCCCGCTCGTTGACGAGAGGTGCGACTTGTTCCGTGCCACCACCAGGACTACAGGAGAGCCGTTGTTGCGTCGAGGGAGTAGGGATCGGCGTCGGCAAGATCGATGGCGGCCGGGGTGAGGCCCATGCGCTCCATCGCGGCCGCGGTCTTGTCGAGGCCGCCGCCGCTTGCCCCGGGAAACGCGCAGGTCTGGGGTATAGTTGAAAGATCTACCAGGCGACTGTCGTCCGGATGCGGCCCAGGTACAGCGGTGATTCAGTGGAAGGAGAAGGAATCCAGAAATCGAGGCTCGGGGGCGAAAGAAGCAATTGAGGGAGGCCGTGACCATGAACGGCTTCAAGCTTGGCGATCCCTTGGACCAGAAGCAGGACAGCTTTACCAGCACCGCCCCGCCGGTGGTGTTCAGCACCCAGGCGACCGGATTCGTAGAGCTGAAGACCCCCGAGGAGCTGCGGGCCTGGGAGGAGGCCCTTCGGACCACCACCGGTCTGGAGGTCTCCGCCGAGAGTCTGGCCGGCCACGCCTGTGAGACGGGGTGCGGGCCCCACTGCTGCTCCGACATGTGCGACGCGGCATGATCCTGGCCCTGTCTTTCCACGACGACCTTCACGCCATAGCGGTGCAGCACGCGGTGCGCGCCCGCGGTGAGGAGTTCCACATCCTGGAGTGCGACGCGGTGAGTGGTAAGCCCGGCCTGACCTGGCACTTGTCCGGGATGCCGGACGGCTCCGACGCCTCGGCGGCGGTGCCGACGTCGGAGGGCCGGACGGTGCCCCCCGCGCAGGCGGAGTTGCTGTGGTGGCGGCGCGCGCGGGCCGACCAGCAGCTCACCATGTCCGCCGCCGGCTCGGACGGCGCGGGTCTCGGCGCGCAGCAGGTCAGCCTGGTGAACAACGACTGCCGTGGAGCGCTGGGGGGCATCCTCGCCGCTTCGTTCCACGGCGAGTGGATTTCGCCGCCGGAGGCGACCGACCGGGCTTCGGACAAGGTCTACCAGCTGTGGGTAGCCCGGCAGGCCGGCTTCCGTGTGCCGCGGACGCTGATCACGCAGTCACGTGACGAGGTGGTGGACTTCACCCGCGAGATCGGGCAGGTCATCGTCAAGCCCGTCGTGGGCGCGCGAGGCCCGTCCTTGTACACGCGGTGGATCGAGGACCCACAGGCGCTGCCCGCGGAGTCCTTCGCGGTGTGCCCGGCGACGTACCAGGAGTACGTTCCGGGCCGGCACCACATCAGGCTCAACTGCTTCGGCGAGCGCATGTTCGCGGCGCTCATCGAGACGGAGGAGCTGGACTGGCGCCCCGACCTCAACGTCCCGATCACGCGGTGGCCGGTCCCCCCGGACTTGGCCCGGCTGGTCCGCACGGTGCTCGATCGGCTGGGGCTGCCCATGGGCATCATCGACCTCAAGCTCACACCAGGTGGTGAACCTGTCTGGCTGGAGGTCAACCCCCAGGGGCAGTTCCTCTTCCTGGAACCGCTCACCGGGGAGCCGCTGACCGAGCACTTCGCCGACTATCTGATCACGACGGCCGCGACTGCCAACGGCGAACGCCGCCGCTGAGCGTCCTATGGCCAGGCCGAGGAAGTGTCCGAGTGCGCCGCTGCGCTGGCTCGCGAGCACGTTGCTTGTCGGTTTCGCGGCTGAAGCCGGGCGGTTGCCTGCCACCGTCCACCCTGTCGGGGCGTCCGATCAGGCGACAACGGCTCTGTCTACGTGGCTTGCCTTGCCTGGCGTCTCCAGGGGCAGGCTCGAAGCGCGTATGCCGAACGTTCGGGCCGACTCAACCGCCGCACGGGTCTCCTGAAAACCCGTGACGCTGGCGACACACCGCGCCGTCGCCTATTCCTGCTGGTCAGGCAGGAGAGTGCGCTGTTCGGCCGATCCGTGAACAGCGCATCGTGCATCCTGCTCGTAAGATCAGGTTACGGCGGCCATCGCTTTCCCGGAGGGCATCGTGAGCACTTGCGATCAAGAGCAGTTGATTCTTCGTCGCCCTGACATTATCGATCGCACGGGCGAATTGTTCAGGGAAATGTCGCTGGATGCCGAGCTGCGTGAAAGGTTCGTAAAGAACCCGTCCGAAGTTCTGTGTGCTTACACCGGAGCCACACCGCTGCCTCCTCAGGTGGCGTCCGCTTCCAATCAACTACTGTATGCAGTATTTACGAATCCTGATCTTCTGGAGTGGCTGAGGCGGTACGCGCAAGAGCGTCGGGGTCGGCCGCTTTCCGAGACGGAATTCATGGCGGACTTCGGTCGTGCGGTGATTGAACATGGAGGAGATCACGCCATCCTCGCCCTGCTCAGGGAAGTTCGCGAGATCGGGAGACTTTCGGGACCCGACGGAGAAACTTTCATCACGAGCAGTGCTATTATCGCCAGCGGAGTCATCACAAGGACCGATGTGCGTGTGGAGGGTGAAGCTCACGCCACTCAGTCATTTACGCACTCTTCGGAGTTCAGTACCGGTGGGCCACCGACAGAAGCACGTCACCGCGATGCCGGAATTTATGGTTCGCCATACGTGAGAGTCACGATCGACTCCCTCATCCGCTACGCTGCCGAACTCCGCGAGAGAGGCTCCGTGCTGGATAAAGGCCGGGCAGGAGATACGCATGCCGACTGAAGTGGCCACGGGAATCGCATTGAGCCCCCAGCGACACTTCTACCAGGGGCCGCGTACCCTCTCGATCATGCCTACATTTACATGCCCGGCGGCATGCTCCGACTGTGGCACACTGTCCAGCCCCCGGGAACGGGCCAGGCTCGAAATCCACCACATCATCTCGGCTCTCGACAAGGCAAGAGAACTGGGTTTCCGAAACGTGGTTTTCACTGGGGGTGAAGCGACCCTGCGGTGGAAAGATCTTCTCCTCGGCATCAGACACGCAAGAAGCCTGGATTTCCCGGTACGTTTGGTGACGAATGCTTACTGGGCGCGCAATCTCGAAGCGGCCCGAAAGAAACTCGAAGCGCTCATCGCTGCAGGCCTCTCAGAGATTAACTACAGTACGGGCGATGAGCATGTGAAATTCGTTCCGATTGAACGGGTTGCATGTGCAGTAAGAGCGGCATGTGAACGAGCCTTGCCTGTGCATGTCATGATCGAGCTCAAGAGCGACAACAGTGTGACTCGAGAGAAATTTCTGAACCACCCCATGGTGGCACAGTTGAGCGCGGAGGAGTGCAAACATCTTTCCGTCAAGACCAGCCCGTGGATGCCCATGGACCACAGTGCTACGTATTCCTATCCTCCGGAAAATGCGGTGAATCGGTACAACGTTGGAATGCGTCCTGGCTGTGATAGCGTCCTGCAGACCTACACGATCCAAGCGGATGGAAGGGTTGGCGCTTGCTGCGGCCTGGGCATGAGGACCGTGCCGGAACTCAACGTGGGTCACGTGGGTCGGCAAGGCGCATTGCGTCGCGCCATCACCGACTCCGAAGCAGATTTTCTGAAGCTGTGGATCCATTACGAGGGGCCCGAGCGCATCATCGCCTGGGCGTCGCGCCATAATCCTGATATCAAATGGGAGGATCGCTACGCTCACCACTGTCAATTCTGTCTCCGTCTGTATCACGACGACGATGTTCGCCAGGTTGTCCGGGATCACTGGGAGGAAGTAATTTCTATGGTTCTTCAATCCGCCTGGCTCGACGAAGTGTATGTACCGCAGGCCGTGGCCGGCTTCTTGAAATAGCGGATCCCTGTTGGCGTCCTGTTGGCGTCCTGACACCTGGCCGGCACCCTGGGCCAGGTCGGCAGCGCAGCGACCTTCGGGTCGCCCACCGATCTGAGTCACAGCAGCCGGGCCAGATCTAACCGGCTCTCGTAGACCATCAGTGCGGGTTCGGTGCGCGGATACGGCTGTACCGTGGTCACCCACGGCTCCCTCACTCATCGGGGCCGAGCAGCACCATGCCGAGCGCACCCGCGACGCGCTCATCGGACTGAATCAGGTATGCCTCAAGTGCCACGCTTTGGCCCGTCGGCACATCGCTGCCCACCTCGGCCAAAACCTGGAAACGGCGGGCTTCCCACGGTTCCAGGCCCAGCGACGTCGACACCTGCCGTCCGTCTTCGCCGATTTGCGCGCCGTCGGCGCCGAGCAGGCGAAGAGTTGCCGGGATCTCGCTGGGCTCGGTTCCGACCTCCTGGGCTACACGTTCGGCGTGTTCCCGGTCGACGCGGCCGACCCTGGATGCTCGATCGGGGACGTCGGGTAAAGGTGGTAGGTGTCCTCCGGGGTGGCTTCCTCACGGCGGGGCCACGACTCCACGGCTGGCACGGCGGTGAACTGCGTGTACAGCGGCAACGTGGCGATGCCAGTTGGATAGATGAGCCCGGTGACGGCCAGGAACGCCCTCGCCCGGTCCAGGGCTTCCCATGCCTGGCAGTAGGCGTCGAAAAGGATGCCCACCAGCGCCGTGGCCTGGGGCGCCGTCGCTCAAGGTCGGCCCGGATCGTGCCGAGCTGGTCGCACAGGGCACGCCCGCGACCCCACAGATCGGCCGCCCGTCGCAGCAGAGCCGGCTCCGAGCCGTCCGCCGAGGCGTGGACGAGCAACTGCTGGACTGAGCGCAACACAGTCAGCGTGGCAGTCGATCATGACCCGTCGTTCCCTACGGGCCGTGAAGGGGAGCTGCTCCAATCCGTCCCCCACCAGCAAGACCAAGCCCCGGGCCATATTGGGCATAACGGTCAAATCCACCGAACGCTCGTAAGAGGACAGTAGCTGTCAACTGCAGCCGGAGGAATTGAGCGCTGAACCCCGGATTTGTGCACGCACTGCCCATCGAGGTGCGGAACGTACAGGCTTGTAGGGGGCGCGACTTCATGAGCAGTGGTTCCTGGGGAAACGCTGGATTCCGCGTGTAATGAGCAGCGTGCTTGTGTGGCGATCACGAGCAGAGCTGATGTGGCACATGTCCGATGAGGGTGTCACCAGACCAGCGTTGCTGGGGTTTGGTGGCGTTAGTGCTCGACGTGGATCCTCGATCTCTCGGTGCCTGGAGAAGAGAACCAGTCATAGATGTGTCTTGAACGCATACGAGATGGGGATCACGTGATGGAAGGTAATATTCCGCCTGGCCTGGGGTGACTAGTACGTAAGCGCGACATAGACACCTCACAGGAAGACTGAGATGAGACCCTCTTTCAGACGCGTCGGGCGACTGTTGGTCGTCCCGTTCACCGCCGCCGCTCTGCTGGGCCCGGCTCTCGCCCTGACCGCGACCCCGGCCGCAGCCGCGGCGGACGCCTACACGTTCACCAACGGTAACGGCACCCTCAACGCGACGGGCAACAACGACGGAAACCAGATCTCCGTCACGCCGGACGGCACCAACTACCAGAACTTCCGCCTCATCAAGCTGGGTGACCCCGGCCAGTTCAACATCGCCAATACGTCGTCCGGGAAATGCATCTACGCCACCCAGCCGGCCACACAGAAGTCATGCGGCCAGGACGGCGAGCAGTGGCACTTCCGTCCCGTGGACGGCAAGCCCAACACCTTCGGGATCGTCCGCCGTGACGACCGCAGCGGTACCGAGTGGTGCATGGACAACCGGGGCGGCCTGCACCTGTGGGGCATCCTCGCCCAGCCCAACATCTGCAACGGCAGCGTGGCCCAGGAGTGGACGGTTCCCGCGTCGAAGGCGGCCGAAGCCAGGAGCCTGGCGCTGGACTACTACGCCGACCTGTGCTCCAAGAAGACCTCCACCTGTTCGTGGACGCAGAAGTCCGAGGGACAGCCCGAGGCGCTGCCCCGTCAGCCCGCCTCGTCGGTCTGGTACAACGACACCGGCGACAAGGTGACGCAGGTCTTCACCACGATCTATCACTCCGGCTGGTCGCAATCGTTCGGTGTGGGCCTGTCGTCCTCGGTCGGTGTGTCCGTCCCGGTCCAGGCCATGGTTTCCACCCAGCTCCAGTCGACCACCACCTACCAGTCCGACGAGTCGACCATCAACGGCATCGCCGTGACCGTCCCCAGCAAGAACTACGGATGGGTCGACTTCGCGGCCGTCGGCAAGAAGGTCACCGGTACGTGGACGTTCAACACCGACAACCAGCCGTGGACGACGGACGCCACCGTGACCGTCCCCGTCATCAATTCGGCGGCCGGCTCCACGATGTACGTCGCCCACACCAGCCCGAACCAGCCCGGCACCGCGAATGTGACGAGCGCTGACGCACCGGCGCTGACCATGGCCACGAAGGCCTCGTTCACCCCGGATCTCCCCGACGGCACCATCGCGTCGCAGGACGGCCCCAACAAGCTGAAGCTCACCGACACCGTCACGGGCAACACCATCGGCACCATCAAGCCGAGCACGGTCGTGGACACCAAAGGGATCACCCACTCGGTCGGTCTGACCGTGTCCGGCAACGTCATCACGCAGACCATCGAGAACGCACCTGGTGACACCATCGACGGCTCCATGACCATGCCCGCCGTCAGCTACACCACCGCCAAGACCGCTGCGGCCCCGGCCGCCAAGACCGCTTCGTTCAAGGGAGCGTCCACCGGCATCGTGAACACCGGGTTCACGCACGCCGCCACCTCGGTCCGGTACACCTCATTCACGCCGATGGGCACGGTGCGCCCCGCGATATGGCCGATCCCCGAAAAGGAGCACCCTAAGAACTCCGACGAGTGGAACAAATGCATGGCGAAAATCCTTGGCAAGAGCATGGGGGAAGGAGCGATCCTGTCCGCACTGCTGGGCGCTGCGGGGACCGGCGCTTCCGTCGGTGCTGCCGCGGGCCCCGAAGGTGCAGCGGCGGGAGCCGCCGTCGGTCTGCTGACCGGCACGGTCAAGGGGCTGGGTAAGGCGTACTACGTCTGCGGTACCGACCCGGGCTGATCCACACGCACCAAACGTAGATGCCGCACATCGACGGATCGAAGTCGGCGAGCAGCGGGCGGGCCGACACCAGGCGGCTCTTGTAAACGTCTGGTGCCGCCCGTCGTTGCGGAGGCGTAGACGCCTGAGTAGTGCGCCATACCGCGTGCCGAACGGACCCGTCGCCACGGCCCGGCTCGCCGAAGTCCCCCAACTGC
This sequence comes from Streptomyces sp. NPDC001678, assembly GCF_042892945.1. Lineage (NCBI taxonomy): Bacteria > Bacillati > Actinomycetota > Actinomycetes > Kitasatosporales > Streptomycetaceae > Streptomyces > Streptomyces sp. NPDC001678. Next base: position 302,009 of record NZ_JBIAUP010000009.1, read on the forward strand.
GGGTGGCCGAAGGGGACTGATCACGTGGAAATGTTCGAACGATGCTCATGGTCACGCGGAAGTGCTCGTGAAACCGCGGAACCTAGAAGGTCGGACACGGTAAGGGTGGTTCGCAGGCTGCGCCCGAAGTTCCACGCGTGCCGCCGTGCGGCTGCCTCCAGCTCGCCGTAGCCGTCCTGCTGCGTCATCTGACCTGCGTGTTTGCGGTACCGGTAGACCGGTAGGGGCAGCAGGATGCCGGGGGCGAGGCAGGTGGTGCCGATTGCGGCCATGTAGTCCTCGCCCTGGACGAGGCCGCCCATGGGAGCCGCGCGCATCAGGTCGGTGCGGGCCAGGATCGTCGTAGGCCCGATGGGGATGGTGTCCGCCGGGTCCTTCCAGTACGTCCAGACATTGCCGGCGGGGTGTTGTCCGGGCGGCGTGGGGCATGTCCACAGGGTGGTTGTCCCGTCGGGGTGGAGGTCTTCGCTGTATCCGGCGACCCAGCCGACCCCGTGCCCCTTCAGTGCCCGCAGCCGATCGTTCAGGGCGAGGTTGCGGGCGCACGCGGCTCCGTCGATCGCGATCACGGCCTCCTCCTTTCCGCTGTTCAGTTCTGTCTCATGAGATCTGTGGTTCAGTTTCGCTCCGTCGTGGTGGTGGGGGACGGGTGAGCTGAAGAGAGCTCTGTCCGCCTGCGGGGAGGGACGAGAGTGGATCTGGCCTTTGTGCAGTCCGGGCTGTTGGAGCAGTTCCTGGAGACCGGCATCATCTCGGCTGCGGAGGTCGCCGCACTGCTGAGGCGACACGGTGTCCAAGACGGGTGAATGCTCAGCAATCTTGGTTGAGATCGGCCCGGCTATCAGGGACATTACGTTGTTGGGCCGGAGGCGTGACGAAGACCCGAGTCGGCTTCTGCTCGGGTCCCGCCTGCTCCTTCGCCTGGATCACAGCACAGCAACTGAACAGGAGCCATCCGTGGCCAACACTCGGCAGACCTCCCCCGACACTCGTGTCGAGGATCGAAGCAGGCAGGACCGTCCGGATCACCCCGTGGCCTTCGACGACGCGGCGATACGCCAGGCCCGTAACTCCGCCGCGTTCTGGGCCGCGCTCGGAAACTCCCGCGGCCACGAGGTGATCCGCCGACGCGGCTTCCTCGCCGTGGTGGGCGGCGACCGCGCCGGGACACGCGTCTTGCTGCAGGAACCCGACCTCGACGCGCACGAGCTCGCCGAGCTGACCGCGCTGGCCGGCCGATCGGTCGGACCGGTGGATGCCGAGGATCCGTTCAGCTCCACCGATCTGAGTCACCTGGGCTTGCGTAACTGGCAGATGCCGGTCATGGTGCGCCCGCCTGGTCCTGCACCCGCTCCCGCGACGGAGGTGATCCGAGTCCAGCGGACGGACGAGCTGCGGACTGCCGAGCAGATCGTGATCGAGGGCTTCGAGCTGATCAGATTCACCCCCTACCGTCCTGGCGAGTTGTTCCCCACGACACTGATCGAGCAGCCAGGTGTGGACGTCTTTCTCGTCGTCCTTGACGGCGAGGCGGTCGGAGCCGGTGTCACCGTCGTCCACGACGGGGTCGGCGGCCACTACTGGGTCGGCACGGCGTCGGCGCACCGCTCGCGCGGCGCCGGGCGGGCCGTCATGCTCGGCTCACTCGTGCCCATGGCGAACCTTCCGGTGACACTCACCGCCTCGCAGCTCGGACGGCCGCTGTACGAGTCGCTGGGCTTCACCGCCGTCACCTCGTCGACCTGGTGGTCCTCACAATGACCAGCACCGAGGCGTGACTTGGCGCCCCGGCCCGCCCGGACTCCACTTGCGGGGACGGACCGTGGCCCTCGTCCCGGCGGGCGGGGCGCCGACCGGGCGACGGGGCGGGCAACGCCGCGCAGTCTGCGACCTGGAGGATCTCCGCCGGTGCCCGGTTCTGTTACGGCCAGCCTTGCTTCACCTTGGCGGGGGCGGTGTTCCAGCTCTTGGGTATGAACGTGATCATGTACGCTCCGCGGTCGAAGTCCGCGTACCCGGCAGACCAGTTACGGAACTTGCTCTCGTATACGTGCATGGGGCCCAGGCCGCTGTTGGGTGCGTGGTAGTGGTCGCCGTGGGTCCATATCGTCTTGTCGGCATCCGCTTCTGTTTGAGCCCCGAACCAGCCGTAGTCGAAATTGACCCAGCTTTCGCCAGGGTTGGCGGGACTGCGCGGGATGCTTCTGTCCTTCGACATGTCGACCAGGCCGGTGCCCCGGTCGGGGCGGAAGGCTTCCGGGTCGCCGAACTTCCTCCTGTCGGAGGGGCCCCGCTGGTCCTGTCCGCTCCAGAAGTGCTTGGAGTAGATGACCGCCTTCATCTTGGACGGGTCGTGGTTGCCTCCGTCTCTCTCTTTGAAAGACGGTGTGTTCCTCAGCGCCGAGTAGAAGTTCGAGCGGCTGTCCTCGTGGAGCAGAGCGTCATTGTTGTTCGTCAGCTCTGTCTTGAGGTTGTCGATGTAGGCCCCCTCGTCGTGGGCGTTTTCCAGGGCCTTGTTCATGATGGATGCCACATCACGTGCCCGCTTGAATCCCTTCCCCTCGTCGAAACTGTCCTTGGCGATGCGGCCCTCGAACTCCGCCCGCGTTTCATTGGGTCTGGGGCTGGTGGTTTTGAGGTCGTTCTTGTACTTGTTCTCATCGAAGAACGCGAACGCCAATCTGTTCGCCGGGTAGGGGCCCGAATTGACCCAGGTGACGCCGACGCAACCGTAGGACAGCTTCTCTCGCTGCTCTTCGGTCATTTGCTGTTTCTTGCCGTCACGGTGACTGTGGACCTGCTGCCACTTGCGTATGTAGTTGTCGACGACGGTGGTGGCCCTGCCTCCGTAGGCCCGGTACGCGTCCGGCATCCTGTCGAGCGGCTCGGCGGGAGGAGTCTCCCTGTCGTCGACAGAGTCGGGGGCCCGGAAGGACGGGCCGGCGCTCGGAGGTAATTCCGTCGGAGGCTTGCCAGGCTGGCCCAGAGCCAGGGCTCTTTCGTTCAGTGCGTTGATGTTCTTGACGTCATCCGGCGTCAGGCCGTGCGTTTCGGCGTAGGTCCCCTTCTTCTCCCCATTGCCGCTGGCGGCGGCCTGGCTGACCGACGGCATGAATCCAGCGGTGCATATGACCGCACCCACAGCGGTGAAGGTGAGAAGTCTCCGACGTTTTTCCATGAGAATTGATGACTCCTTTGTGTGAGATCTCGTGAAACGAGGGCATGTGAGAGGCTGACGGAAACGAGGGGGGGGGCGGCGATCTGCTGCTCAGGGCCTCGGTCGCGCCGTGACGGCGGTGGCGGCGCGGTCGTCGCCGGTCACGACCGTGGTGGGCGCCGGGGCCGGGGCTTGTGGCTCGCTACGTCAGGGTCGTCGCCGAGGCGACGATGCGGGCCCGGTCCGAGTGGCCGGGGTCGCCGTAGCGGACCTCGACGCGCGGGTGGGAGCGCAGGAACCCGGTGTCGGCCAGGCGTACCCGGCTGGGGTGGTCGACCGTGCGTACGGCGATGCCCGTGTAGAGAAAGAAGCCGAACTCGCCCGTAGCAGGGGCGGCAGCGGTGACGACGGTCGCCGGGGTGGTCGTGTCCGATGCGGTCGTGTCCGGGGCGGCCGCCTGGGCTCCCTGCGTGAGGGGCAGGGCGAGGGTAGCGGTCGCGGCGACGGTGGCGAGGGCGCGGAGAGCGGTTCGGCGTATCACTTCTCGGCTCCTGGATGAGTGATCAGGTCGATACGAGCAGTGATCATGTCTCTGTGTTAACTTCCCGGCAATATCACGGCTTTAAAACCGGCCAAGCTGTCACATAGGACTTATCCAGCCACGCATCCGGTCCGGACCAGCGTGGGGATGTGATCCAGCAGCGCTCATCTGCTTCTGGCGCGTGGTTCGTGGCGAGGGTGTGATGGCGGCGGATGGCCGGGCAGCGGGGCGCACCGCCCCCTGACACCCGCAGTACGGGGGTGCCGACACCGGACGTCGAGCTCGCTGCGGTGTGCTCGTCGGGTCGTTCGACGAGTCGGCCGCATTCAAGGGCAGTCTCCGCGGCTCTGTGGGCCGGCTCCGGGGGGAGGGGGAGCAGGCGCCCGGCCCGTGGCTACGTTGATGGCCGATGCCGGAACCCGCCAACCCTGACCGCTCTCCTCGACGCCCGTGACGCCACCGGCGGAGATGCCTCGTGGTGCGGCCTGAATCGGGCCCAGGCAGCCGGCGGACGAGGACCCGGAATAGAAGGCGCGGTCGACTCGGCCATCGTGCGGGGTGACAGCCACCGTTCGACCGCCGGAACCGGATCACCATTCGCCGCTGCCGCTGCCGCTGCCGCTGCCCCCGCCACGCCGTCACCGAAAGATCGTGGGTTTCCACGATGCCGTGAAAACCCCCCGCACGACAGGCTGCCCCAGGAACACCAGCCGTAACAGGAGCAGCTTTCCAGCCCTAGGAGGCGTCGTGCAGACCATCAGTTCCACCGCGGGGTGGACCGCGGCAGCAAGAGAACTGGAGACCGCACGTGCGGACCGGTTCTTGGAGGACCCGCTGACACTGTGCACCGAAGCGGAGCGCCGACAGTGGCACGACGTCGTGGTGTCCGTCCTCGGCTACTCGCCCCCGGTCGTTCCGGTACGTGCCCGGCTGGGGGACGAGGTGGTCCGAGCGGCCGCCGAGGACGGTGTCCGGCAGGTGGTCTCCCTGGCCGCGGGCCTGGAGTCCCGGGTCCTGCGGCTGGAGCTTCCCACGGACCTGGTCTATATGGAGGTGGACCTTCCCGCCCTGCTGGAAGCCAGGAGCCTGCGGCTCGCTCAGGCCGGGGCGGCCGCGCGGCCGGTCTGCCGGCGCGTCGAGGTGGCAGCCGATCTGAGCGAGGACTGGGACCGGCGGTTGCGAGAGTCCGGCTTCGACCCTCTGGCCCGGACGCTGTGGGTCGTCGAAGGGCTGCTGCCCTACCTCGACGCCGACGCCTGTCACACGCTGCTGCGCACCGTTCGAGGCATGTCGGCCCCCGGCAGCCAGCTGTGGTGCGACCACGTGCACCCCGACGTGTTCGCCGCGGCGCACTACGCGCCGGTCCTCAGGAGTCTGGACGAGCTCGGAGTGCTGTGGGCCAGCGGCTGGGCGGATCCCGTGACGCAGCTCGCGGCCGACGGCTGGCAGGCCGGCGCCTGGACGGTCAAGGACCTGGCACGCCCCGAGCCCGGCAATCCGCCGGCTGTCTGGATGCCACCGGTCCCCACCAGGGCGGACACCTCCGACTCCGGATATCACTGGCTGATCTGGGCGCACACCGCCTGAGGGTGCCCTCGGTCCCCATACGAGGGAGACGCAATGACCCTGTCCGCCACCAGCGCGGCAACCTTCGGAACGGCGGTCGCCGCCGAGCACCGCGAGTTGCTCGCCGGGCTGATGACCACCCCCAAACGCCTCGCCACCAAATGGCTCTACGACGCCCGCGGCAGCGCGCTCTACACGGCCATCGCCCAGCAGCCCGAGTACTACATCGACGAGGCCGAACGAGAGATCGTCGCCCGGCACGGCGCGGACGTCGCGGCCCGGATTCGTCCCCGTACCCTGGTCGACCTCGGCGCGGGCTCCGCCGGGAAGACCCGGTTGCTGCTCGACGCTCTGAGCGCGGAGGGATCGCTGGAACGGTACGTTCCCGTCGACGTCAGCGAGGCCGGCCTCCGGGACGTGGCGCGGACCCTGCGCGCCGACTACCCCGGGCTGGACATCCAGCCACGCGCCGCCGACTTCAGCTCACCGCTCGGCCTGGACCCACAGGCCGCCCCCGTCCTGTTCACTTTCTTCGGGGCCACCTACGGAAACTTCCGCCCCGCCGAACGACAACGGTTCCTGGTCACTGTGCGGGGTCAGCTGCGCCGGGGTGACGGGCTTCTCCTGGGCACCGACCTGGTGAAGGACGAAGTGACCCTGAAAGCCGCCTACGACGACCGCGCCGGAGTCACCGCCGCGTTCGTCAAGAACGGCCTGACGGTCCTCAACCGGGAACTCGGCGCGAACTTCCGCCTCCGCGACTTCGACCACGACGTGACCTGGAACCCACACCTGGGTCGCATCGAGAACGCGCTGCGGGCCCGCCGCTCCCACACCGTCACACTCGCCTCGCTGGACCGTGCCGTCACCTTCTCAGCCGGAGAGCGTCTGCATGTGGGCATATCGGTCAAGTTCCGTCAGAAGGACATCCGCTCCGAACTGGCACGGGCAGGCCTGCGACTGGATCAGTGGTGGACCGACAACGCGAACCGATATGCCCTATCACTGGCGATGACCGCCTGAGCAGGGGACAGCGGCGTCCTCGTCCGCACCGGAGCCTGCTTCGAACGAGGACAACCCGTCGAACGGCCCCCGTCCTCGCGGTATGAGCGCCTCCGGCCACTGAGCTGGTGAGTTGTGAATGAGCGTTCGTGAGGCCGGCTCGCGCGCCCGGTCCGCCTGGATGACGAGGCCGGGCTCCGCCGTCCGACGGAGGTGAACGCTCCCCGTGGTGGACGTACATGAGCAAGGTGGTGCCCGAGGCTGGAGGTCCTGCTGAGAAAGGGGTATCCGGGTGGAACGCTGGGATCGGGTTGGACGGTGCGCGGGATACGGGGCGGCGCTGGCAATGGCGCCCTATCTGTTGATCAAGGTGTCGTGGGTCGTCGGCTCGCTGCTCGGACTGGCACCGATCGGGGAGGGTTTCAACCTGGCCGGGTGGGTCCTGCTCAACACCGTGACCATCGGCATGGCGGGGATCGGTATCACCCTGGCGCTCGCCCTGGTACGGCCCTGGGGCATGCGGGCACCGGGGTGGCTGGTGGCCTTCTGCGCCTGGACGGGAGCAGGGTTCCTCGTGTCGATCTTGCCCTACGCCGTGCTCAGTACGCTGCTGGACGCGGGGCACGACGGCGCGACGAACAGCGGGGGCGACGACTCCGCCATGCCCGGCTGGGAAGGCGCACTGATCCAGTTCAGCTTTATCGGGATGGGGCTGGGGCTGGCCCTCGCGCTCCCCGCCTACCTGCGGCGGCGCTGGCCGGAAGCCTTCACCGCGCGAGTCGGGGACGACAGCCGTGCGGCTGTGCCATGGGCCGCTGCCGTCGCAGCCGTCGTCGGTCTTGTCTGGGCGTATTGGGCAGTGGGTGGCACCCTCGGAGTCGCACATCCGGCGCAGAGGGACACCAATGGGTACCTGCTGACGGGCCTGGGTGCACTCTGGGCCCTCGCCGGATCCGCCGCCGTCCGGGTGCTCGCCCGACAACGTACGACCCGAGGGTCCCACCGGCTCCTGCTGGCGCTCGGCTGGCTCGGATCGGGCTCGCTCTTCACATGGAGCGGCTGGAGACTTCCCATCACGCTCTTCGTGGCACTGGCCCACCCCGACGACGTCACCCAGCCGGAAAACCTCGCCATCGCCGCGGTGCTTCACCTGGCTGCGGTCGTGGCGGGAGTCGGCATGCTGAGATCACTCGTCGGCTCGCGCCCACGCACTCTCGCCGGCACCAGCCCAACATCCCCGCACGCGTCAGAGCTGGGTTGATACTGACGGCGAAGCCCACCAACGGAGGGCATTGAGTCACACCAACCGATCCGCAGGAATTGGCGATTACTCCCTGATGCGCCGCGTTGGCACGACGCGTTGACGCGCGCGCTCGCGGAACGCCGACCTGGATAGTACGGACCTCGTGGAAGCGAGCGAGACCGAGCAGATGAAACAGCTCGACCGGCTGGGCCTCGAGGTCGTGCTCGTGGCGTTCTGGGACGTGGCCTCCTTCGGCGGCGGACTGCACTGCGCCACGCTCGACGTCCACCGGGAAGGCGTGCTGGAGGACTACTTCCCCAATCGATCCGGCAGGTTTCTGAAGGCGAGGGTCGGTGCCCGTGGCGCACGGCCCAGGTGACGCGGTCACGTCCGCTCGTGTCGCCGGCTCGTCAGCGCGAAAGCCATAGCGACAGTGAGCGATCCCAGTAGGACGAGGGCGAGTTGGGCGCCCTGCGCTGTGCCGAGCGCGTCGCAGGTCGATGCCCCGCAAGTCCGGGGAGGGTGCCCGACCAGGGAGAGTGCGGCTCCTGCCGCCGCCGGCCCCGTCGCGCCGCCGAGAGTGGACTCAGACCGTATGCGCGGGTCAGAGTGAAGTACGTGAGGAAGGTGAAGGCGGAGTTCGCGCCGAAGAGTGCCGGCAGGACGAGCAGGGCTCGGCGCGTGACCGCCTGCCGCAGCAACCCGGCGTCCAGAGCACCCTGGGGGTGACGTCGCGTCCGGAGGACGAGAAGGCCGGTCAATGTCGCGGTCAGTAGCCCGGTCGACGCCTGTACCGGTGCGGAAGCGGTGACCGTCGGAGCGGTCAGCGTGATCAGCGCGGCGACGGCGGCCCCCGTGCACAGGACGATTCCGACGACGTCCACAGCCTGCCAGGGCGATGTCGGTGAGGGGCCGGGGCCGCCGAGCGCGTGAAGGGCGCAGCCCGCGCTGACGGTCGCGAGGAGGGTGAGGGCGGCGAAGACCGCCCGCCAGCCCAGCAGGCTGGTGAGCAGGCCACCCAGTACCGGCCCGAGGCAGGCGGCCGCGGCGGCGGTGGAGACCCACCCCGCGACGGCACGGACACGGGGCTCGCTCTCCGTTCTACCGCGCAGGGTGAGCAGCAGGGCGAGGCTGACGGGCGAGAGGGCGGCACCACCGACGCCCTGGACCAGTCGGGCGACGAGCAGGATACGGCGGGCACCGTACCGATCGGCGAAGTGGCTTACCCCGAGTTGCAGAGGACCGCAGGTGAGTTGATAGGCGGCGGCGAACCACTGGGTCTGGACGGGCTTCATCTCCAGGTCGGCCGCGATCGCGGGCACGGCCGCCGTGACGGAGGCGATGGCGAGCGCTCCGCAGAGCAGTGCCGCGTGGCAGGCGAAGGGGGCGAGACACGGTACGCGGCCGGGCGTCGCCGTCCGGGCCCGGGAGTCGTCCGGTGGGGGGCCGGGATTCACGGATCCGGGATTCACGGATCCGGACTCACAGATAGTGCCCGTCCGGACGGACGATGCACGGCTGCCGGCTGCCGGCCGGCCGCGGACCGGACGGTCACCATGGGCATCGTGATGCCGGGCGCTCGGGCATCCGGCGTACCACGGGTGGAGGTCAGGTGCACATGACGGCCTGCTCTGAGGGCCTCGAACAGCCTGCCGGGGGCGGTGGTCGCCGTGGCCGACAGCGGCACATCGGGGGCCCGCGCGCCGCTGCGGGCGCATGTGCCGCGCCGTGCGGCGCTCCCCGGCAGGCCGGCCAGGCAAGCGGCGAGGCGTCGTCGCGGGAGGGGCGGGCGAAGGGCGGTGAGGACGACGGCGCGGATTGCGTGCCCCCAGGGCGAGGGCAGCGCGTTGAAGTGGAGCATGGCGGCGGTGAGCCGCATGACGTGGGTGGCGGAGCGACGCCGTTCCTCGGCGTAGGCATCGAGGCGGCATCGCCCACCAGCACGACGCGGTGGCGCCGGTACCGGACCGCGTGGCGGTGCTCGCAGCGATAGCGGCTGAGCCACTCGACCTCGTGCAGCGCGAGCTCGCGGCCCGCGATCCGGTACAGCAGCGCCTGGACCCGGGCCGCGTCGGGGGCGTCGGTCCCTGCGTCACCGGCCTCGGGGCGACGGTAGGGGTAGAGGATGACGCGCCACCGTCCGTCGCCGAACGGCAGGAGCAGCACCATACCGTCCGGCCCCCATCGGCTCCACGGCTGTTGCGGCTCGAGGTCGAGCCGTGCGTCGACCGAAATGACGTCGTAGGGGTGCACGGTGTGCGACGCGGCTATGCCCGACAGCCGGCGCACGGCACTCCGTGCGCCGTCGCACCCGGCGATGTAGTCGGCACGTATCCGCCGCACACCGTCCGCACGCCGGACGGTCAGCTCGGCGCCGTCCTCGTCCTGCCCGATTCCGGTGACTTCCGCCCCGCGGGCGATGAGCGCGCCGTTCTTGAGGGCGTATTCCTCCAACAGCGCTGTGGTGCGGTGCTGAGGCAGTGCGAGCGCATAAGGAAAGGGCTGTCCAGGGCGGCGAAAGGCGCGACGGACCCTTCGGAACCCAGGGGGTAGTGCCGGTATCGGTGCCCGTGGGCGAGAAAGGGTTCGGCGATTTCGCGCATGTCGAGGAATTCCAGGGTCCGGGAGTGCAGGACGAGTGCGCGGGCCGCCTGCGACAGCCGGACGTCCCGTTCGAGCACGACACAGCTGATGCCCCGAAGACCCAGCTTCCCGGCCAACTGCAGACCGACGGGTCCGCCGCCGACCACGGCCACCTGAACCGCGTCGGGCAAGGGCGTGGCGTCGGCCATATAGTGAATTCCTTTTGTACGTCTTCCGTTGACCGGTTCCGGGCAGACGCCCGCCTGCTGATGGACCACCCCGAGGTCTACAGCGACGGAGACAACACCCGTCTTATCCCCGTGAGTTCGATCAGCAACTCCGTGCTGGCGATCGGCGCCCGGCACGCGGCGTCGGAGCCCGAATCGTATGCGTTCGCGCTTGCCGAGCGTTTCCTCGCCGCGACGGCGTGCGTCCTGACCGCCGAGGTGACCCTGCTCGCCTGCCGGCAAGCCGCCTGCCTGACCCCTCAAGGCCTCACCTCCGCCTCCGGCCCCACCACGGTGGCCATCACCCGGGTCTGAGCAGGAGCTCGTCCCGGAGCCCACCGGTCCGAGCTTTCAGCTCGGTGGCCTTCGCCCGCCGACGCTCGGTCACCGTGGCCACGGCCGGGTCGTGGGCCGGCTTCGGCTCCCCGGGCAGGGCCCACTTGGGCAACATGCTGTGGGCCGGGGGCGGTGGTCATGCCGGCCGCCCTGAATCAGTGGGGGAGTAGGTAGTTGGGCCCGTCGACGTAGTACTTGTTGATGTCCACGGCCCCCGAGCGGTCCTTGCTGAACAGCGTTCCGGCGGTGACCATCGCCTTGATCGGCAGCCGGGGCGCCTTGAGCACCCGGGCGCGCAGCACCGCGGCCGGTCCCGCGGGAAGCCGGTCGATGGCTTCGACGAGCCGGTCCCGGAGGAGCCCCAGCCAGGTGGCCAACGGGCCCCGGCCGCGTTCGGCCAGTTCGAAGGCAAGGGCAGCCGCACACAGATGAACGGTCACGGTCGTGAACAGGTCTGCCAGCGGGCCGTCGTCGGTGACGAGGACTCGAGGGTCGGTGAAGCCCAGCAGGCCGGCGGCTGCCGCCTCGCCGATCCGTGCGGCAAGGCGCGCAGGGTGCACGCGTGGCCCGTCGTTGTCTTTGAGCAGCAGCCGCATCCGGGGGAGGCCGCCGTGGCCGTCGAGGACGATCGAGGTGTTCTGCTGGTGCGATTCCAGCGCGATGCCATAGGAGAAAAGGGTGGTGTGCCAGTCCAACAGCAACCGCAGGTAGGCGTCGAGCAGCGCGACCGCCGAGCCCTCGTAGTGGCACTCGGCGAGCACGTCGACGACGGGACGGCCGTCGGGGCAGGTGGCCAGCAGGGCGGCGACCGGCACCACATGGGCGTCGTCGAGGCCGGCCGGGTAGCGGCGGACCAGCGCGGCGAGCAGTTCGTGGCCCGCGCCGAGGTGGGTGCGTTCATCGGTGAACAGCACAGCGTCGGCGAAGCGGGGCTCACGGGCCGCGATCTCCGCCACCAGTCGCTGCCCGCACTCGCCGTTGGGCAGGACACCCGGTTTGATGGTGCGCCGGTTGAGCAGTCCCAAGGTGGACGTGGCCAGGGGAAGTTTGATGTGGACGCCGGGGTCGTCGATGACGGCGACGGTCCGCATGGACAGCGTGGGGACCACGGCCGGCCACGTTGTCTCGGCGAGCCGCGCGCTGCCGCCGAGGCCGGCGGCGGTGACGGCCTCGGCGAGGGGGCCCTCGGCGGTGAGCGGGTGGACGGGCAGCGCCAGGTACCCGTCGCCGGGCCGGACCAGGCCGAGGGAGGCGGGGGTCGGCCACCAGTGCGGCAGCCGGGCCCGCCGCCCGAGGGTCAGCGCGTCACCCGGCAGAACGAGCCAGCGCAGGCCGAACACGGGCCGGAATTCCGGTGCGTATGCGAGGAGTTGGCGCTCGTCGAGACCGTTGCGCACCCGGCCGGTGGGGTAGACCGGATGGTCCCGGAAGGCGGCCAGCGCCTCGAATGCGAGGGAACCCCGCACCCCCGTCCACTCCTCCACGGGCCCGTGCTCCTCGGCCAGCCTCGCGACGACGCGCGACCGCTCCCGCCACTGCAACCGGACCATGGCCACAGCCTGGTCGCATTCGGCACGGAAGGCGTCGAAACCCGGCAGGTCCCGCTCGGCCACGCCCTCGCGCAGCCGGTCCAGTACGGCACCGAGGCCGGGGACCGGGCGAACCCGGATCTCGCACTGGAAGCCGTCGGGACGTACGGGAATGTCCACCTCGGGAAGGACGAGCCAGTCGCCGTCGGGCCGTCGCTCGACGACCGCCCCGGGGCGCAGGTGATACGGGTCTTCCCGCAGCAGCGCGCCGAGGGCCCGGGCGAGGATTTCGTCCTCCTCCGCCGTCACGCGATCTCCCAGCGATGGGCGGCGAGGAACGCTGCCACGACACGTCCGATCCGGTCCTGGTCGGGTCCAGTGACCCGCATGACGCCGAGGTGGTCGCGGTCGGAGTGGTGAAGTGGGTGCTCCTCGCCGATCTCGCGCTGCGGCCGGTAGACCAGCCGCACCCCGTCCCGGTCCCACTCCACGGGCCCCGGCGCGGACGTGAGGGCTCCGGCGCGCTCGGCACACACGGTCTCGATACGGAGCAGCCGGCTTGCTTTCCGTGCGCCGAGGTCGGCCGGGAGCAGGTGGCCGAGGTGGACGCCGAGGATGTGCTCGAACAAGGGGATGCCGAGCGCCTCGGCGAGACCGAGGTCGGCCTGGTCGCCGGCCGAGCGGTAGTTGACTTCGATCACGCGGACCCGCTCGCCCTGGACCACGAACTCGGTGTGGCAGGCGCCGAACCCGACACCGAGGGCCTCGAGCCGTGCGACGACCTGCTCCACGTGCGTCCGGGGCGGCGCGGGCAGCAGATCGGCGCGCCGCAGGACGAAGTGCGGTGGCGGGACATCCACTTCATGGAAGGAGCCGAGGATGTGCAGGGAGCGTCCATCCCCCAGGGTCTCCAGGGTGCGCAACGGCCCCGGCAGGTAATCCTCGACTACCAAGGGCAGGCCGGGCCGCCGGGACCACACGTCCCGGCAGTGGCGGAGCAGTTCCGCGCGGTCCCCGACCAGCTCGGCGTCCTCACTGGCAACCCCTTCGCGGGGTTTGACCACACAAGGGAAGGGCGGCCGGACATCCTCCGCGTCCCCGGGCCGGGTCAACTCCGCGCTCCATACGGTCTCCAGCCCCGCCTCGGCGAGGGTCCGCCGCATCTGCGCCTTGTTCTTGGTGAGCAGCGCGGCCCGCCAGCCCTTGCCCGGCAGGCCGAACCACTCGGCAGCGAGCGCCGCTTGCACCTGGAGGTGGTCACTGTTGGTGAACACGGCCTCCGGCCGGCGGTCGAGCGCCGCGATGCGGGCGATCACCTCGCGGAAGTCGCGTACCTCGCAGGGGACGATGGCGATCCGGGGCCACGCGTCCCCGCCGCGCCCCTCGTAGGCCCGTCGGTGCGCTTCGGGTGCGTCGGTGAGCAGCGTGACGTCAAGCCCTAGTCGGGCGGCAGCCGGGAGGTAACCCTCGGTGACGGAGTCGGTCGGGGGCAGCGCCAGCAAATACAGCACGAGGGAACTGTAGAACTGGCACCGGTCGTGTCAATCCCTCTACTCGGTCACGTAGTTGGCGGGACGTGCGCCGCGCCGACCCGGTCCGTTCGCCCCGTAACCTGCGCCGTATCTCACCGTTAGGCGAACAGTATGAGGAGCAGATCATTCAGCTCCGGAACCCGCCGCTCAAGGAGACTCCATGTCCGTACGGTCCTGGTTCGGCGCCGCGGTCCTCGCCGCCGCCACGGTCCTGTCCTGCACGCAAGCCGCCTCGGCCCACGGGGAGCACGGCTCCCGCGAACCGCATGCGACGCGCCTCTTCGCCGAGAACGCGAACGCCAACCTCTTCCCGCCCTCCATCGGCGCGAGGGCCTTTCTGTACGACGCCGAGACCGGCAAGGCACTCAGGGGCAAGCGTGTGGACTTCACGACCCCCGACGGCAGCGAGATCTGCCGCGCCGTCACCGGCGCCGAGGGCGAAGCCGCGTGCATCGGACCCCTCCGCCTGGGTACGGCGAGCGCCGGCACTCTGACCAACGGCTACGTCGCCACCTTCCGGGGCGACGAGCAGTACGGGGCGTCGCACGCGTTCGGCACAATGGGCGTGCTGGTCCGCCCCTGAGAAGCCTGCCAGCCTTCCTGCCTGCCCTCCTTCCTGCCTTCCCGGAGGGAGCACGTTCTCTCCTGGTGATGGGCCTACGACGTCCCCCCACCAGGGGAAACAGCTGGCAGGCAAGCGGGTTGGCGGCCGCATCGCCCGCGAAGGCGTCGACTCCGGCGAACGGTTGGGGAGGCACCGTTCGGTGATCGGCGGACATCGCAAGGCCGGCGAGGAGTATTCTCTCCACCGCTCCGATTGCGACCACCTCAGTGTCGTCCCGACCACAGGGACAGGACCGAAAGGCGGAAGGAGCCCGCTGATGGACATACCGATTGCGGCCGCGGGGCCCTCCGCGTGGCAGGGCGCGACGCTGGAAGAACGGGACTGGCTGGTCCAGCTACACCCCCCGCTGCTCGCCCGGGCACCCGGGAGTGCCACCGGCGACGTGCCCTCAGGCCGGGATGGTGTCGATCCTGTGGCTCGGGCCGCGCAGTGCCTGAGCCACGGTCCCGGGCTGGCGGTGGTACGCGGCATCGACCTTGACACGTTGACCGATGAAGAGTGCGTCGAGGTGTGTCGGCGGCTCATGGCACCGCTGGGCGACGTGCGCCCTGTGAACCCGGACCACCCGGGCGACAACCTGGTGACGGCTGCGGCCCCCGTCCCCGCACCCCCGGCACGTCCGCACCGCCCCGAGAGAGCCCTCGCCCTGCACACCGACCGGGCGAAATTCCCCGGACCTCCCCGACTGCTGGGCATGCTGTGCATCCGCCCGGCGCGCCACGGCGGCGAATCGGTGCTGGTGAGCGGCTACGCCGTACACGACGTACTGCTCAGGACCCGACCGGATGTCCTGCCCGACCTCTACCAGGACTTCCACTTCGGCCGCGGGCCGGACTTCGAACACATCTACCCCGTCTTCCGGCGCAGCGCCGGTCGCCTGCACGTGCAGTACAACCGGTACTGGATCACCCGCGGCCAGCAAGAGCACGGGCTCTCGCTGTCCACCGCTCAGGTTGCCGCTCTGGACGCCTTCGACGAGGTCCTGGCGGACCCTCGTATGGCCTTGCGCGTGCGGCTCCGCCGCGGTGACCTGCTGCTGGTGGACAACATGGCCGTCCTGCACGGCAGGACTTCATTCACCGACCCACCCCCACCGCACGCCGGCCGCTGCCTGGTGCGGGTGTGGGCCGACTGATCGGTTCTTCAACCTCCAGTGTCGAATGGGTCTCGAACCGGGCCGCATTGCCGAGGAGTTGTCGTCAAATGTCACGCCCACATCAGCAGCGATGCCGCACCATTCCTTGAGGCGGTTGAAGCACCGTTCCATGACGTTGCGCTGTCTGTAGACCTGTCTGTCGAACATCGGGGGCCGGTTGCCGTGGCTGCCGCGCCGGAGCCGGTTGCGGATCTGGTCGGACCGCTCGGGGATGGTGTGACGGATGCCCCGCTTCCGCAGCCAGGTGCGTATGGCTCTGGAGCTGTATCCCTTGTCGCTGATGAGGTGGGCGGGCCGGGTCCGGGGGCGTCCCGGCCATCTCCACGAGCGTCTACCGCTGGCCCATGGAGGACGCGGACCGCATCGCGGCCGAGGCCTGGTGCCCCCACCGTCATGGTGTTTACCTCGGGCGGTTCCTGCCGTGGAGCCATCGCCGGGGCGGTCTACGCCGACCGTTTGCGACGTTGCCTGCCCATCGCCTGTGGCATACCGCCGCTTGGCGACCTAGGAAGCCACTTGGACCCGGGAGGTGAACCGAGTTTGGCCAGGAGTCGCGCTAGGCGCCTTCGACGGTGCGTGGCGCGACGACCAGCCGGTTCGCGATCTCCTTGTTGGACAGTCGCTCGCCGTGAGCCTCGGTGGCGGCCGGCTCCGCTGGAGGATGCCGATGGCGGAGTCGCCCTCTCTGCTCAGGCAGGCGGCCAGTCCCAGAAGCCCCTCGGCGATGTTCGCATGAGGGGTGGCGCCACTGAGGAGAGCCCGCTCCAGCCGGACGCCTTCAGCCAGCAGTGCCACGGCCGTCGCCAGGTCCTGGCCGTTGAGCCGGGCCAGCCCCGAGGCATAGACGGTGTGCGCCGGCATGGCCCGGTCACCGAGGCGCCGGGCCAGGTCCCGGCACTCCTCGAACATCTTTAACGCCAAGGGCGTGTCGCCCTGCAGAGCGGCGAGGTAGCCGTTGGCCCACAGGGCCGTGGCCCGCCGCGGGCCCGGGGTGTCGTCGTGCGCGAGCGCTCGGTCCAGCCAGAGTCGGCCTTCCTGTTGCAGCCCGCACGCCAGCCAGTAGATCCACAACGCTCCCGCCATACGAAGCCGGAGTCCGCGGGGATCCGCTTCGCCGAGGCAGCATTCCAGAGCCGCGCGGAGGCTGGCGTGCTCGCTGCGCAGCCGAGTGAACAACGCGAGCTGACCGGGACCGAACCAGTGCGCCTCCGCCTGTTCGGCCACCTCCAGGAAGTGATCACACGGTGCCAATGGCGCAATGCCGCTTCCTCGTCGCGTTCCCGTAGCCGTTGCAGTCCGTACTGCCGGATCGCCTCCAGCAGCCGGTACCTGGCGCGGCCGCCGGCGTCCTCGCGCAGCAGGATCCACTTCTCCACCAGCCCGTCCACCGCCTGGAAGACGGCTTCCCGGGAGATTCCGTCTCCCGAGCAGATGCTCTCCACGGCCTCAAGGCCGACCCGCCGGCGAACACCGACAGCCGTGCCCAGGTGAGACGTTCATGCTCCGAGCACAGGTCATGGCTCCACTCGATGGCTGCCCGCAGGGACCGATGGCGGTCCGACGGAGCCGCGTGGGCCCGGGCCAGCAGCTCGTAACGGTCGTCTACTGATGTTTTCATTAGTTCTGTGGTTGTTGGGGGTGGATGGTCAGTCCGGTGTGGGTGAGGAAGGACCAGGGGAGTTGTTCGTCGGAGCAGACGCGGTGGATGCCGT
>NZ_JBIAUP010000010.1:0-318594 GCF_042892945.1 Streptomyces sp. NPDC001678
GGCCGGGTTTGGCCCGGGGGTTACACCCCAAACCGTTACCCCCCCCGCCCCCGGGCCCGGGGGCGGCCCCCCCCCCCGGGGGCCCGCCCCCCCCCCCCCGCGGGGGCGGCCCCGCCGGGCCCCCCCCCCGGCGGGGTGGTGACTTCAGTCCTCCGCGGCGGGCTCGGCCGCCACGGCCTTCTTCGTCGTCCGCTTGGCGGGCGCCTTCTTGGCGGCCGTCTTGGTGGCCGCCTTCTTCGCCGTCGCCTTCTTGGCGGTGGTGGTCTTCTTGGCCGCCGCCTTCTTGGCCGTGGTCGCCTTCTTCGCCGGCGCCTTCTTGGCGGCCGTCTTACGGGCCGTCTTCTTGGCGGGGGCGGCCTCGGGCTCCGCGTCGGCCATCACCTCGACGTCGGCCTCGGCCACCACCACGGGCTCCTCGGCCGGCAGGGCCTCGGGCTCCGGCGCGGCGACGACGACCACAGCGGTGTCCTCGGCCCCGGCGGGCGAACCCGCCGGAGCGGACGCCTTACGGGTGGCACGACGGCGCGGACGGGCCGGGGCGGCCTCCTCGGCCACCGGCGCGGCGGCCTCGGGAGCGGCCTCGGGCTCGGGCTCGACGACCGGCGCGGGGGCCGCCTCGGGCTCGGGCCGCGCGGCGGGCTCGGCCGGGGCGGCCTTGACCACCACGACCTCCGCCTCGGCCGGGGCCTCCGGCTTCGGCGCGGACGCCTTGCGGGTCGCCCGGCGGCGCGTACGGCCACCGCGGCGGGCGGCCTCCTCGGCCTCGGCCGGGCTGCTGAACCACTCGTCGTCACCGCCGACCGTGGGCACCAGATCCGCCTCGGCCACCGTCACCGGCTCCAGCTCGGGCGCCTCGGCGGGAGCCTCGGCGACGGCCGGAGCGGCCTCGACGACCGGCTCGGCCGCGGCCTTGCCCTTCTTCTTGCCGCGCTTGCCGCCGACGGCACCGCCACCGCCGCCCACGG
Organism: Streptomyces sp. NPDC001678; assembly: GCF_042892945.1. Lineage (NCBI taxonomy): Bacteria > Bacillati > Actinomycetota > Actinomycetes > Kitasatosporales > Streptomycetaceae > Streptomyces > Streptomyces sp. NPDC001678. Next base: position 966 of record NZ_JBIAUP010000010.1, read on the forward strand.
AGGTGGGCTGCTCCATGTGGACGATCACACCGCGACCGTTGCAGTGGACGCAGGACTCGGAGAAGGACTCCAGCAGGCCCTGGCCCACCCGCTTACGGGTCATCTGGACCAGGCCCAGCGACGTCACCTCGGCGACCTGGTGCTTCGTACGGTCCCGGCCCAGGCACTCCAGCAGGCGCCGCAGCACCAGGTCCCGGTTGGACTCCAGCACCATGTCGATGAAGTCGATCACGATGATGCCGCCGAGGTCGCGCAGCCGCAGCTGGCGCACGATCTCCTCGGCCGCCTCCAGGTTGTTCCTGGTGACCGTCTCCTCGAGGTTGCCGCCCTGACCGGTGAACTTGCCGGTGTTGACGTCGATGACGACCATCGCCTCGGTCCGGTCGATCACCAGCGAGCCACCACTGGGCAGCCAGACCTTGCGGTCCAGCGCCTTCGAGAGCTGCTCGTCGATCCGGTACGTGGCGAAGACGTCGACCTCGGACGTCCACTTCTGGAGCCGGTCCGTCAGGTCGGGAGCGACGTGCGAGACATAGCCGTGGATGGTCTGCCACGCCTCGTCACCGCTCACGATGACCTTGGAGAAGTCCTCGTTGAAGATGTCGCGGACGACACGGACGGTCATGTCCGGCTCGCCGTACAGCAGGCTCGGCGCGCTCGTCGAGATCTGCTTGGACTTCTTCTTGATGTCCTCCCACTGCGCCTGGAGACGCTCCACGTCACGGCGCAGCTCGTCCTCGCTCGCGCCCTCGGCGGCGGTGCGCACGATGACGCCCGCGTCCTCGGGGACGATCTTCTTGAGGATCTGCTTCAGACGCGCGCGCTCGGTGTCGGGCAGCTTGCGGCTGATGCCGGTCATCGAGCCCTCGGGCACATAGACCAGGTAGCGGCCGGGCAGGGAGACCTGGCTGGTCAGCCGGGCGCCCTTGTGACCGATCGGGTCCTTGGTGACCTGGACGAGCACGGACTGGCCGGACTTCAGCGCGGTCTCGATGCGGCGCGGGCCGTTGCCCATGCCGAGCGCCTCGAAGTTGACCTCGCCCGCGTACAGGACGGCGTTGCGGCCCTTGCCGATGTCGACGAACGCGGCCTCCATCGACGGCAGCACGTTCTGGACCTTGCCCAGGTAGACGTTGCCGACGTAGCTGGTGGCCTGCTCCTTGTTGACGAAGTGCTCGACGAGGATGTTGTCCTCGAGCACACCGATCTGGGTGCGGTCGCCGTGCTGGCGCACGACCATCACCCGCTCGACGGCCTCGCGGCGGGCCAGGAACTCGGCCTCGGTGATGATCGGCACCCGGCGGCGGCCCTGCTCACGACCCTCGCGGCGGCGCTGCTTCTTCGCCTCCATACGGGTCGAACCCTTGATGGACTGGACCTCGTCGAAGCCCGTGCCGCCCTCGGTGCGGGAGGCACGCTCGCGCGGCTCACGGACCTTGACGACCGTGCGCTCCGGCTCGTCGGCGCCCGGCTCGGCCTCCAGGGCCTCACCGCTGCGGCGACGGCGACGGCGGCGACGACGGCTGCCGGCGGACGAGAACTCCTCGGCCTCCTCGGTCTCGGCCTCCTCCTCGGCGGGCTCGGCGCCCTCCTCGGCCGGAGCCTCCTCCTCGGCGCCCTCGATCTCGGCGGCCTCGCCACGGCGGCGACGGCGGCCACCGCGACGACGACGGCGCGACGGGCGCTCGCCCAGCTCCTCGTCCTCGGCGACGGCCTCCTCGGCCTGCTCCTCCAGGGCCTCGGGCTCCTCCTCGACCGCCTCGGCGACCGGGGCGGCCGGGACCACCGGCTCGGCGGGCTCGCCGCGACGGCGACGGCGACGACGGCCGCGCTCCTCGACGACGGGCTCGGCGGCCTCCTCGGCCACGGGCTCGACGGCGGCCTCGGCCGCAGCGGCGGCGGCAGCGGTCTCCGGCGTCTGGAACATCGGCTCGGCGAAGACCGGCGCCTGGAAGACGGCCGTCGGCGGACGGACGGCGCGGCGGCGACGGCCGCCCTCGGGGGCCTCCTCGACCGGCGCGGCCTCGACCGCGACACGACGGCGCGTACGGCCGCCACCGGCGGGGGCCTGCTCGGCGGCCGGGGCCTCCTCGGCACCGGCGCTGCCGGCCGCTCGCGTGGCACGGCGACGCGTACGGGCGGGACGGGCCGGGGCCTCCTCGGCGACGGGCTCGGCGGCGGCCTCCAGGGCCTCCTCCGCCTCCTCCTCGGCCTCGACGACGACCTCGGCGGCCTGCGGGGCACCCGCCGGGGCGGTCGCCTTACGGGTGGCGCGACGGCGCGAACGGGCGGGGCGCGCCTCGGCGACGGCCTCGGGCGCCTCGGCCTCGGTCACGGCCTCCACGGCGGCGGGCACGACGGCCTCGGCCTCGACGACCTCGGCAGCCTGCGGCGCACCGGCCGGGGCGGACGCGCGGCGCGTGGCACGACGACGGGCACGGGCGGGGGCGGCGGCAGGCGCCTCCTCGACCTCGGCCTCGGCCTCGATCACGGCTTCCACAGCAGCGGGAACGACCGGCTCGGCCTCGACGACCTCAGCGGCCTGCGGCGCACCGGCCGGGGCGGACGCGCGGCGCGTGGCACGACGACGGGTACGAGCGGGGGCGGCGGCAGGCGCCTCCTCGACCTCGGCCTCGGCCTCGATCACGGCCTCCACAGCAGCGGGAACGACCGGCTCGGCCTCGACGACCTCGGCAGCCTGCGGCGCACCCGCCGGAGCGGACGCCTTACGGGTGGCGCGACGACGCGTACGAGCGGGCTCGGCGGCCGGAGCCTCCTCGGCCTCGGCAGCGGCGGCGACGGGCGCCTCCTCGGCGACCTGCGGCGCACCGGCCGGGGCCGTCGCCTTGCGCGTGGCACGGCGGCGGGTACGGGCGGGGGCGGCGGCAGGGGCCTCCTCGGCCGGAGCCGCGGCAGCCTCGGCGGGCGCGGCCTCGACGGCCGGCTCGGCGGCGGCCGGCTCGGCGGCCTGCGGCGCACCGGCCGGGGCGGTCGCCTTACGGGTGGCGCGACGGCGGGTACGGGCGGGGGCGGCGGCAGGCGCCTCCCCGACCTCGACCTCGGCCTCGACCTCGGCCGCAGCGGCGGGCGCCTCCTCGGCGGCGGCGCCCTCGGGCGCGCCGGCCGGGGCCGTCGCCTTGCGCGTCGCGCGGCGGCGGGTGCGGGCGGGCGTCTCCTCGGCCGGGGCGGCCTCGGACGCGGCCTCGGCCGGCTCGGCCGTGGTGGGCTCGGCGGCGGCCGTGGCGGCGGCGGTCTTGCGGGTGACGCGGCGGCGCGGGCGCGCCGGGGTCTCCGGGGCGGCGGCCTCGGCGGCCGGGGCCGGAGCCTCGGACGCGCCGGAGGTCACAGGCGACCCCGCGGGGCGGGACGCCACTCGGCGACGGCGGCGCGGCGGCAGCGTGTCGCTGGGCGAATTGTCATTGTTGTTGCCGGGAACGCTCTGCGCGCCCCCCGGCTCCGTGGGCTCATTGGATTCGAGCATGCGGGCGGTTCTCCCGTCACGCTCCCGGGCGCCGCGCCGGTCCGGCCACGACACCGCGTGATGAGCGCGGTACCGCGGCCCGGGGCGCGATCGCCGCACGGGAGCTGTAGTCTCGCTCGCCGGTTCCGAGTGTCCCGGCACCGGCGAAAGTCTCCTGGTCAGTGCGCCTGCCGGACCGGGTGGCTCCCTGGTGGCGCGGCGGCGCGGCGACGGCCGTCCTTACGCGGAACCTTCCGGCACCTGCTGCGCGGCGCCGGTACCGGCGGCCGTGGATGGGGCGGCCTGGGCGGCGTCGCGGTCGGGCGCGAGCGGGTCGGTCACCGTGCCGGACTCCTCATCGAGCAGCCCCTGCGCCAGCCTGGTCACCGCTGCGGGGACCGGCGGCGCCAGGTCGGCCACAGCGCGGAGACCGGACAGGACGTCGTCGGGTCGTACGGCAGGTGTCACGTGCCGAACAACCAGCCGCAGTATCGCACAGGCACCGTCGCCCGGCCTATCGGCCGGAGCGTCGAGGGCCTCGAGTCGGGACACGGCGCCACGTGCGTCGAAGGTCCGCAACCCGTTTTTGGTGCGGCGCTGGACGTCGACGGTCTCCGCGGCCAGGAAGGCCTCCACCGCGCGCCGGGCGTCCGCGGGCTCGACGCCGTCGAGGCGCAGCTCCCACACGGAGGCCTGGAGCCGGTCGGCGAAGGAGGAGGTGTGGGCCTCCACCGCGTCGACGATGTCGAGCCCGGCCGGCAGCGACTCGTCGAGGAGTGCCCGCAGGTGCGCGGGGTCGCGGACCTCGGCGAGCTGGATCTCCAGGTACTCGGCCTCGCTGCCCGTTCCGGTGGGGGCGGCGTTGGCGTAGGAGACCTTGGGGTGCGGGGTGAAGCCCGCCGAGTACGCCATGGGCACCTCGGCGCGCCGCAGCGCCCGCTCGAAGGCGCGCTGGAAATCGCGGTGGCTGGTGAACCGAAGGCGGCCGCGCTTGGTGTAGCGCAGTCGGATGCGCTGCACTGCGGGTGCGGGCGGCGGTCCTTCGGGCTGTCGCTTGCCCAGTGTTCTAGTCCTTCATTGAGTGCGGTCGTGCTGCTGCCCAGCGTACGCGCGCGGGCCCGGCCGTACGGGGGCGTACGGGCCTTGCGGCCCCGCACGCCCTCACCGGCTCCGGCTCACTTGACCACGGAGAGCGGCAGCAGCTTCTTGCCCGTCGGGCCGATCTGGATGTGGGTGTCCATCTGCGGGCAGACGCCGCAGTCGAAGCACGGGGTCCAGCGGCAGTCCTCGACCTCGGTCTCGTCGAGCGCGTCCTGCCAGTCCTCCCAGAGCCAGTCCTTGTCGAGACCGGAGTCCAGGTGGTCCCAGGGCAGGACCTCCTCGTAGGTGCGCTCGCGGGTGGTGTACCAGTCGACGTCGACGCCCTGCTCGGGCAGCGTCGCCTCGGCGCACTTCATCCAGCGGTCGTAGCTGAAGTGCTCGCGCCAGCCGTCGAAGCGGCCGCCGTCCTCGTAGACGGCGCGGATGAGGGCGCCGAGGCGGCGGTCACCGCGGGAGAGCAGGCCCTCGACGATGCCGGGCTTGCCGTCGTGGTAGCGGAAGCCGATGGAGCGGCCGTACTTCTTGTCGCCGCGGATCTTGTCGCGCAGCTTCTCCAGGCGGGCGTCGGTCTCCTCGGCGGAGAGCTGCGGCGCCCACTGGAAGGGGGTGTGGGGCTTGGGCACGAAACCGCCGATGGAGACGGTGCAGCGGATGTCGTTGGACTTCGACACCTCGCGGCCCTTGGCGATCACGTTCGTCGCCATGTCGGCGATCTGGAGCACGTCCTCGTCGGTCTCGGTGGGGAGGCCGCACATGAAGTACAGCTTCACCTGGCGCCAGCCGTTGCCGTAGGCGGTGGCGACGGTCCGGATGAGGTCCTCCTCCGAGACCATCTTGTTGATGACCTTGCGCATGCGCTCGGAGCCGCCCTCGGGGGCGAACGTCAGACCGGAACGGCGGCCGTTGCGGGTCAGCTCGTTCGCCAGGTCGACGTTGAACGCGTCGACGCGGGTCGAGGGCAGGGAGAGGCCGATCTTGTCCTCTTCGTACCGGTCGGCCAGGCCCTTGGCGACCTCGCCGATCTCGGTGTGGTCGGCGGAGGACAGCGACAGCAGGCCGACCTCCTCGAAGCCGGTCGCCTTGAGGCCCTTCTCGACCATCTCGCCGATGCCGGTGATGCTGCGCTCGCGCACGGGGCGCGTGATCATGCCGGCCTGGCAGAAGCGGCAGCCGCGGGTGCAGCCGCGGAAGATCTCCACCGACATCCGCTCGTGGACGGTCTCGGCCAGCGGCACCAGCGGCTGCTTGGGGTACGGCCACTCGTCGAGGTCCATGACGGTGTGCTTGGACACCCGCCACGGCACGCCCGACTGGTTGGGCACGACACGGGCGATACGGCCGTCGGGCAGGTATTCGACGTCGTAGAAGCGCGGGACGTACACGCCGCCGGTCTTCGCGAGGCGCAGCAGCACCTCGTCGCGGCCGCCGGGGCGGCCCTCGGCCTTCCAGGCGCGGATGATCTCGGTCATCTCCAGCACGGCCTGCTCGCCGTCGCCGATCACGGCGCAGTCGATGAAGTCCGCGACGGGCTCGGGGTTGAAGGCCGCGTGGCCGCCGGCGAGGACGATCGGGTCGTCGATCGTGCGGTCCTTGGACTCCAGCGGGATCCCGGCGAGGTCCAGGGCGGTGAGCATGTTGGTGTAGCCGAGCTCGGTGGAGAAGCTGAGGCCGAAGACGTCGAACGCCTTGACCGGCCGGTGGCTGTCCACGGTGAACTGCGGCACCTTGTGCTCGCGCATCAGGGCTTCGAGGTCCGGCCACACGCTGTAGGTGCGCTCGGCGAGGACGCCCTCACGCTCGTTGAGGACCTCGTAGAGGATCATGACGCCCTGGTTGGGCAGCCCGACCTCATAGGCGTCCGGGTACATGAGGCACCAGCGGACGTCGCACTCCTCCCACGGCTTGACGGTGGAGTTCAGCTCGCCACCCACGTACTGGATGGGCTTCTGCACATGCGGGAGCAGGGCCTCGAGCTGCGGGAAGACCGATTCGGCAGTCATCTGGGCGAACCTTCGTGAGCGGGCACAGTGCGACTCTCTAGCGTAACGTGCCGCGCGAGGAGCCCCGCCCGCCGCGATCACCGCAGGTCAGCGTAGGGAGACAGCCGAGATCCGCTCCGCCACCCGCTCCCACAGCCCCGGCAGCTCCCGCTCGTCCTGCTCGGCGCGGCGCTCCTCGCGCCCGTAGAGCACCCCGAAGGTGAAGGTGGGCTCGCCCGCTCCCTCCGCCTCGGCGGCGATCGCGCGCAGGGTGCCGCGGGCCATGACGCTGTCCTGGTGGTCGCCCAGCAGGGTCTGGACGGACTTCATCTGCTGGGCGAACCGCTTGGCCTCCTTGCCCAGCGCCGGGGTCGCCGCCTCGGCGGCGTAGCGGGCGCGTTTGGCGGCCTTGCGGGCGTCGTGGAGCGCGGTGTCGCGGTCGTGGCCGGGGGCGGTGGCGAGGGCGTGCTCGACGCGGCCGGCCAGCCGGCCGTAGTCGCGGAGCATCGCCTTGGCCAGCACGGCGCCCGGTGGTCCGGCGGCGGCCTCGCGCAGGGGCGGGTCGGCGAGGAGGGCGTCGAGGCGGTCGAGGAGGGTCAGGTAGCGGGCGCTGTCGAGCACGGCGGTCAGCCGTCTCCGGGAGCCTCTGCGGCCGGCTGTGGACCAGGTGCGCAGCCGGGCGCGGACGGGGCCTCGGACGAGGGCGCGCGGGAGTTCGTCGAGGCGTTCGCGCAGTCGTTCGGCGAGGACCTCGCGGTCGCGGTCGACGCCCAGTTCGGCGGCGAGCCACTTCAGCTCCTGGCCGAGCGGGTCGGTGGCCCGGCGGTCGAGGACCTTGCCGTAGCTGCGGAAGGAGGAGCGCAGGCGGCGGGTGGCGACCCTCATCTGGTGGACCGCGTCCTCGGTGCCGAGCCGGGCGCCGGGGTCGAGGGCGACGACGGCCTCGGCCTGTGCGCGGAGGAAGGCCAGGACGTGGTCGCCCGCGGGGGCCTTGGCTGCCGGGCCGGCGGCGGTGCGGCGCGGGGGCTCGCCCAGGCCGGTCTCGCGCAGCGCGCGGGCGAGTTTGCTGGGCGCCTTGGACGGTCTCAGGCCGGCCTTGCGCAGCAGGGGGTCGAGGGTGTCCAGCAGGGCGGGGTCGGCGCCCTCGGCGAGCTCGATCTCGATCTCGGTCCAGTGGGCGGAGGCCTTGGCGTCCGTGGTCCCGTCGGTGAGGTTCCCGTCGGTCAGGTTCCCGTCGGTGAGGCGGGTGGCGGTGACCGTGTCGGTGCTCGCCTCGGCCAGGAGCGTGCCGTCCTCGGCGAGCAGATGGCGGACCTCCCGGCGCGAGACGATCCGCATCAGGGGGGCCAGCGGGACGTCCCGGGTGCGGGAGCGGACCAGGGACGTGAGGGCGCGCGGTATCGCTGAGACAGTCAGGGGCGCGCGGGTCTCGTCCCGCGCCCCCGGAGTGGCCGGTTCGGCGACCGGGAGCTTGAGGTGCCAGCCCTCGTCCGGGCCGCCCGTGCGCCGCCGCAGGGTGATGCCGGCCGCGGCGAGCCGGCGGTCGGCGGTGTCGTAGTAGACGGCGTCGAGCTCGCGCACGCCCTCGTCGGTGACGGTCGAGACCGGCGCGGCCCCGCTCAGGTCCGGGAGCCGGGCCGCGCCCGTATCCTTCCCGGCTTCGTACTTCCGCTCGATCTCTCTCACGGTGTCCGCCATGACGCCGAATCTAGTGCGCGAACGGCGCGGGCGGCAGTCCCCTGCCGCCCGGCCGCGCGGAAACCGGCCGCTCGTACCGGCTGCTCGTACCGGCTGCTCGTACGGCCGGTTACGCGGAAACCGGCCGCTGCGCCTTGATCGACTGGAGCAGTCCCACCGCTATCCAGGCGGCGAACATCGACGACCCTCCGTAGGAGACGAACGGCAGCGGCAGTCCGGTGACGGGCATGATGCCCAGGGTCATGCCGATGTTCTCGAAGCTCTGGAAGGCGAACCAGGCGATGATCCCGGCGGCCACGATGGTGCCGTAGAGCTCGGTGGACTCCCGGGCGATCCGGCAGGCCCGCCAGAGGACCACACCGAGCAGGAAGACGATCGTCCCCGCGCCCACGAAGCCGAGTTCCTCGCCGGCCACGGTGAAGATGAAGTCGGTCTGCTGCTCGGGCACGAACTGGCCCGTGGTCTGCGAGCCGTGGAAGAGACCGGAACCGGACAGCCCGCCGGAGCCGATGGCGATCCGCGCCTGGTTGGTGTTGTAGCCGACGCCGGAGGGGTCGAGGGCGGGGTTGGCGAAGGCCGCGAAGCGGTTGATCTGGTACTCGTCGAGCACCCCGAGCTGCCAGATGAGGACGCAGCCGAGGACGCCGGTGCCCAGCAGGCCCGCGATCCAGCGGTTGGAGGCCCCGGAGGCGAGGAGCACGGCGAGCACGATCACCACGAGCACCATGACCGAGCCGAGGTCGGGCATCAGCAGGATGATCACGATCGGCAGCGCGGCCAGGCCGAGGGCCTGCATCACGGTCCGGTGGTCGGGATGGCGGCGGTCCCCCGCGTCGACCTTGCCAGCCAGCAGCATCGCCATCCCCAGCGCGATGGTGATCTTCGTGAACTCGGAGGGCTGGATGGAGAAGCCGCCGCCGAGCTGGATCCAGGAGCGCGCGCCGTTGATCGTCGCGCCCAGCGGGGTGAGCACGGCCAGGGTGAAGAGGCAGGAGATGCCGTAGAGGATCGGGACGGCGCCGCGCAGCGCCCGGTTGCCGACCCAGACCGTGGCGATGGCGATGGCCAGGCCGATGCCGGTGTTGAGCAGGTTGCGCAGCAGGAAGTAGTACGGGTCGCCCTGGTTGAGCTCGGTGCGGTTGCGGGTGGCCGAGTAGACGAGCAGGGTGCCGATGGCGGACAGGGCGAGGGCGGCGAGCAGTATCACCCAGTCGAGGCGGCGCAGCACGGAGTCGCGGGCGGTGAGACGGGACCAGGCGCCGCGTTCGGGGGTGAAGCGGCGGACCCGGTAGCCCTGGGCGGTGCTCATCGGTTCTGCTCCTCCCGCCGGGTCGCGGGCTCGGACGGGGTCTCCGGCGGAGGGGACGGGAGTCCGGTGTCCGCGGGGGACGCCGAGGGCGGGGGCGAGGCGCCGTCGGAGCTGGACGACGAGGGCGACGGCGGGGCCGTGGGGATGGGCTGTGCCTCGATGGTGCCGTCCTTCTCGATCTTGGGGAGTCCGCTCTCCGGGTGCGGCAGCAGCGCCTTGGAGTCGTCGACCTTGCCCTTCTCGTCGACGCCGTAGAGCGCGTTGTAGATGTTGCGCACGGCCGGGCCGGAGGCGCCGGAGCCGGTGCCGCCCTGGGCGATCGTCATGACGACCGTGTAGTCGGAGGTGTAGGTGGCGAACCAGGACGTGGTCTGCTTGCCGTAGACCTCGGCGGTGCCGGTCTTGGCGTGCATGGGGATCCGGTCCTGCGGCCAGCCCTGGAAGCGCCAGGCGGCGGTGCCCTTGGTGGCGACGCCGGCGAGGGCGCCGTCGATCTGGTCGCGCAGGGTGCGGTCGACGGGCAGCCGGCCGTGGGAGGCCGGCTTGATCTCCTGGACGCGCTTGCCGTCGGGGCTGATGACCGCCTTGCCGACGGTGGGGTTCCAGAGGGTGCCGCCATTGCTTATGGCCGCGTAGATGGTGGCCATCTGGATGGGGGTGACGAGGGTGTCGCCCTGGCCGATGGAGTAGTTGACGGAGTCACCGGCGCGCATCCGCATCCCGGACTCGCAGTTCTCCTTGGCGATCTTTCCGGCGTAGCTGTCGTCCTTGTCGCCCTGCTTGCACCAGACGTCCTTGTTGGCCTCCCAGTAGCGCTTCTTCCACTCGCGGTCGGGGACCCGGCCACGGACCTCGTTGGGCAGGTCGATGCCGGTCTCCTTGCCGAGCCCGAACTGGTGGGCGGTCTTGTAGAACCAGTCCGCCGGGTGCTGGGGCTTGTTGCCGCCGTCCTTCTGCCACTGCCGGTAGGCCAGGTCGTAGAAGACGGTGTCGCAGGAGACCTCCAGCGCCTGGCCGAGGTCGATGGCGCCGTAGCCCTTGGACTCGTAGTTCTTGAAGACCTGGTTGCCGATGCTGTAGGCGCTGGAGCAGTTGTAGTGGTCGGTGAAGCCGTAGCCGGCCTTGACGGCGGCGGTGGTGCTGATGACCTTGAAGATGGAGCCGGGGGCCGCCTGGCCCTGGATGGCCCGGTTGAGCAGCGGGTAGTTGGAGTCCTCGCCGGTGAGGGCCTTGTAGTCCTTGCCGGAGATGCCGCCGACCCAGGCGTTGGGGTCGTAGGTGGGGTTGGAGGCCATGGCCACCACCCGGCCGGTCTTCGACTCCAGTACGACGACGGCGCCCGCGTCGGCCTTGTAGTTGACGCCGGTGTTGCGGTCGAGCTCCTTGCGGGCGTCCTTCATCGCCTGGTCCAGCTCCCGTTCCGCTATGGCCTGCACACGGGCGTCGATGCTGGTGACGATGTTGGCGCCGGGGACGGCCTTGTCGCTCTTGGCCTTGCCGATGACGCGGCCGAGGTTGTCGACCTCGTAGCGGGTGACGCCCGCCCTGCCGCGCAGCTCGGAGTCGTACTGCCGCTCCAGCCCGGAGCGGCCGACCTGGTCGGAGCGGAGCAGCGGGGTGCGGGAGTCCTTGGCCTTGGTGATCTCGGCGTCGGTGACGGGCGAGAGGTAGCCGAGGACCTGGGCGGTGTTGGAGCCGCCGGGGCCCGCGTAGCGGCGTACGGCCGTGGGCTCGGCGGTGACGCCGGGGAAGTCCTCCTGGCGCTCGCGGATCTGGAGCGCCTGCTGGGTGGTGGCCTCGTCGGTGATGGGGATGGGCTGGTAGGGCGAGCCGGCCCAGCAGGGCTTGGGGGTCTTGGCGTCGCACAGCCGGACCTTGGCGGAGACGTCCTCGGGCTTGAGGTTCAGGACGCCCGCGAGGCGGGTGAGGACGGCCTTGCCCCGGTCCTTCATCTTCATCAGGTCGGTGCGGTTCGCGGAGACGACGAGCCGGGTCTCGTTGTCGGCGAGCGGCACGCCCCGGGCGTCGAGGATGGAGCCCCGGGTGGCGGGGGCGACGACCTGCTGGATGTGGTTGCTGGCGGCCTCGGCGGTGTACTGGTCGCCGTTGCGGATCTGGAGGTACCACAGGCGTCCGGCGAGGGTGAGCAGCAGCGAGAACACCAGGATCTGAATGACGATCAGCCGGATCGTGACCCGGGACGTCCGTCCCTCGGAAAGCGCGTTCACAGGCGCTTGACCCCCTTGAGCTTCGGCTGCCGGCGCCCGGCCCTCGGCAGCAGGCCGCCGTGCTGGACGCCGAGGCGGCCGCCCCGGCCGCGGCCGCCCAGCCGGTTCCTGCGGCTCATCCGGCCGACGCGGAAGCTGCCCTTGGTCGTCCGCCCGTACGCCCCGTCGCCGCCGCCCGCGACGGCCGTGCCGTCGCCGGCGAGCGGGTCGGAGACGGTACGGCGGGCCATGGCCATGACGAGCGGGACGACGAAGGGCGCGAGCAGCAGGTCGTAGCAGGCCGCGGTGGCCACCAGGCCGCTCAGGCCCACGTGGCGGGCGGCGGTGTCCCCGACGAGGGAGCCCACGCCCGCGTAGAGCAGCGTGGACAGGACGGCCGCGCCGACGACGGCGAGCATGGGGACGGTGGCCGAGCGGACCCTGCCGCTCTCCGGCCGGGCGAGGCCGACCAGGTAGCCGATGAGGCAGAGCACCAGGGCGTAGCGCCCGGTGGCGTGGTCGGCGGGGGGCGCGAGGTCGGCGAGGAGGCCCGCGCCGAAGCCGACGAGACAGCCGGTGGTGTGGCCGTAGACCAGGGCGAGGCCGACGACGACGAGGAGCATCAGGTCGGGCACCGCGCCGGGGAGGTGGAGCCGGGCCAGGACGCTCACCTGGACGACGAGGGCCACCACCACGAGCGCGGTCGAGAGCAGGATCCGGTTCAGGCGCATCGGTCTTCAGTCCTGGGGCTTGGCACTCGGGCTGGGGGTGACGGTGACGGTCACGGTGGGGGCGGGCTTGGGGGCCTCGGGCTTGGGCGGCAGCACGGCGTCGCGCGGGTCGTCGTGGGGCGCCTGGACGACGACGCCCACCAGGTCGAGCTTGCTGAAGCCGACGAAGGGGCGGACCAGGAGGGTGCGGGTGAGGCCGCCGCCCGCGGGCTCGACATGGGTGACCTCGCCGACGGGCACGCCGGCGACGAAGGGCTTGTCCCGGCTGGAGCCGAAGGTGACGAGGCGGTCGCCCTTGCGGACGGTGGCCTTGCCGTTGAGGAGTTCGACGCGCAGGGAGCTGTCGCCCTGGCCGTTGGCGAAGCCGATCTCGCCGGTCTTCTCCATGCGGGTGCCGACGGTGAACTTGGGGTCGCTGGCGAGCAGGACGGTGGCCGTGCCCGGGCCGACGGTGGTGACGCGGCCGACGAGCCCGTCGCCGTTGAGCACGGTCATGTCGCGGCGGACGCCGTCGTTGGCGCCGATGTCGATGGTGACCGTCCAGGAGAAGCCCTGCGCGGCTCCTATGGCGATGACCTGGGCGCCCTTGATGCCGTACTGGCCGCGGCCGGCGGTCTTGAGCATGGCGTCCAGCTCGCGGAGCCGGCCGCGGTTGCGGTCGTCGCTGCCCAGGCGCTGCTTGAGAGCGGTGTTCTCGCGCTCCAGCTCGGCGATACGGCTGCTGCGGTCCCCGGAGTCGCGGACGGCGGCGACGGCCTCGCCGACCGGGTCGACCGCGGCGGCGACGCCCTTCTCCACCGGTCCGAAGGCCGAGGCCGCCGCGTGGCGCACTCCGTCGAGCGGGGACTGCTCACCGCCGCGGATGTCGACCGTGATCAGCGCGAAGGCGATCGCGATCAGCAGGACCAGCAGCAGCCGGCTCTCTCGTGTGTCCCTCACGTGCGGCGGCGTGCCCTTCTCGTCGGACCGCCCGGCTGCGGGCCCGGACGGTCATCGGGAGCGTTCTGCCTGTATATCAGGTTGTTTGGGCGCTGCCGGTGCACCGGGGACGGGATATCGCCACGGCTTGTTCACCGGCGGGGCTGGGCGTCCAGGACCTGCTGGAGCGCCTCGAACTCCTCGACGCACTTGCCGGAGCCCAGGGCGACGGAGTCCAGCGGATCCTCGGCGATGTGGATGGGCATCCCGGTCTCGCGGCGCAGCCGCTCGTCCAGGCCACGCAGCAGTGCCCCTCCGCCGGTGAGAACGATGCCGCGGTCCATGACGTCACCCGACAGCTCGGGCGGGCACTTGTCGAGGGTGGTCTTGACGGCGTCGACGATGGAGTTGACGGGCTCCTCGATGGCCTTGCGGACCTCGGCGGCCGAGATGACCACGGTCTTGGGCAGACCGCTGACCAGGTCACGGCCGCGGATCTCGGTGTGCTCGTCCTGCTCCAGGTCGTACGCCGAACCGATGGTGATCTTGATCTGTTCGGCGGTGCGCTCACCGAGGAGGAGGCTGTACTCCTTCTTGATGTGCTGGATGATCGCGTTGTCCAGCTCGTCGCCGGCGACGCGGATGGACTGCGCGGTGACGATGCCGCCCAGCGAGATCACAGCCACCTCGGTGGTGCCGCCGCCGATGTCGACGACCATGTTGCCGGTGGCCTCGTGGACGGGCAGGCCGGAACCGATGGCCGCGGCCATGGGCTCCTCGATGATGTGCACCTGACGGGCGCCGGCCTGGGTGGAGGCCTCGATGACGGCGCGGCGCTCGACGCCGGTGATTCCGGAGGGCACACAGACCACGACCCGCGGGCGGGCCATCCAGCGGCGCTTGTGGATTTTGAGGATGAAGTAGCGGAGCATCCGCTCGGTGATCTCGAAGTCGGCGATGACGCCGTCCTTGAGCGGACGCACCGCGACGATGTTCCCCGGAGTTCGGCCGATCATCTTCTTGGCTTCGGCGCCCACCGCGAGGATCCCACCGGTGTTGGTATTGATCGCGACGACTGACGGCTCGTTGAGGACGATCCCGCGGCCTCTGACGTACACCAGCGTGTTGGCGGTCCCGAGGTCGACAGCCATGTCACGGCCGATGAACGACATGTTGTTCCCCATGAGGATACGTCTGGCCTTCCCAGTTTGGGCGAATGCTTACTCGAGGTCGGCAGGTGGTGCGCTGCGGGCGCGGAAGCTTCATCGTAGTCTCGCCCACTCGAACGTGGCGCGAGGGTTCCTCCGCCATTGTCGGCGGAACACGAGCTGGCCCCAGTAATGGTGACGTCGTGTCGGAGTGAGAGGTTCCCCCGATCGGCGCGCATATGCCAAGGGCGGCCGAAGGGATTAATCGACCGCCCTGATCAGAATGCCTGTTCGGCTGATCCGGTTGATCCGGTATCAGGTCCGGTATCAGGCGAGACCGGGAAAGAAAATCTTGATTTCCCGCTCCGCGGACTCGGTGGAGTCCGAGGCGTGGATGAGGTTCTCGCGCGTGATGGTGCCGAAGTCACCACGGATGGAGCCGGGAGCGGCCGAGATCGGGTCGGTCGGGCCGGCCAGCGCGCGGACGCCCTCGACGACGCGCTCGCCCTCGACGACCAGCGCCACGACCGGGCCGGAGGACATGAAGCCCATCAGCGGCTCGTAGAACTCACGGCCCACGTGCTCGGCGTAGTGCTGCTCCAGGGTGGCGCGGTCCAGGGTGCGCAGCTCCAGCGCGCCGATCGTCCAGCCGGCCTTCCGCTCGATACGGCCGATGATCTCGCCGACCAGGCCGCGGCGGACCGCGTCGGGCTTGAGGAGGACGAGGGTGCGCTGGCTCATACTGCGGGCTCCTAGCGGGCAGGCGATCGGATGCGTGGGGCGAAGGCTACAGGCCCGCCCGGGCCCGCCGGTACTCGGCCCGGAGGGGCCGGGGCGGGCCCTGGCTCGGCCCGGCGCCCGGGCGGCGCCCTCGCCCGGCGCTCAGGCGGTGCCCTCCGCCGCCTCCGCCTCCGCCGTCAGCCGGGCGAAGCGGGCCTTCGCCTCGTCGACCTTGCGGCCGTAGTGGACCGAGGCCCACCACAGACCGGCGAAGACCACGCCCAGGATGAACATCATCGGGACGACCAGGCCGCTCGCGATCAGGCCCAGCTGGAGCGCCCAGCCCAGCTGGACGCCGCCGGGCCGGGTGATCATGCCGCACAGCAGCACGCTCAGCACCATGGCGGTGCCGCTGACGGCCCAGACCGTGCCCGTGGACAGGTCGGAGGTCTGCATGGCGACCAGGCCGGCGAAACCGATGACGAAGAACTCGCCGATCAGGGTGCTGGCGCACAGCGTCCGCATGTCAGCGCCTCCCCAGCAGCAGCCGGGCCTCGCCGACGGTGATCACCGAACCGGTCACCAGGACGCCCGCGCCGGAGTACTCGCTCTCCTCCTCGGCGAGGGTGATCGCGGCCTCCAGGGCGTCGTCCAGGCGCGGCTCGACCTGCACCCGCTCGGCGCCGAAGACCTCGACGGCCAGGCCGGCGAGCTCGTCGACGTCCATCGCGCGCGGGGTGGAGTTACGGGTGACGACGACCTCCGCGAAGATCGGCTCGAAGGCCTCCAGCAGCCCGCGGACGTCCTTGTCGGCGCTGGTGCCGACGACGCCGATCAGCCGGCTGAAGCCGAACGCCTCGGTGATGCCGTCGGCGGTGACACGGGCGCCCGCGGGGTTGTGCGCGGCGTCCAGCACCACCGTGGGGCTGCGGCGCACGACCTCCAGCCGGCCCGGCGAGGTGACCGAGGCGAAGGCGCGCCGGACCACGTCGATGTCGAGCGGACGGGCGTGCTGCGAGCCGATCCCGAAGAACGCCTCGACGGCGGCCAGGGCGACGGCGGCGTTGTGCGCCTGGTGGGCGCCGTACAGCGGGAGGAAGACGTCCTCGTACTCGCCGCCCAGGCCGCGCAGGGTCAGCAGCTGGCCGCCGACGGCGACCTCCCGGGCGACCACGCCGAACTCCATGCCCTCGCGGGCGACCGTGGCATCGACCTCGACGGAGTGCTTGAGCAGCACCTGCGCAGCGTCCACCGGCTGCTGGGCCAGCACCACGGTGGCGCCGGACTTCACGATGCCGGCCTTCTCCGTGGCGATGTCGCCGGGCGTGGAGCCGAGCCGGTCGGTGTGGTCGAGCGCGATCGGGGTGACCACGGCGACGGTGCCGTCGACGACGTTCGTGGCGTCCCAGGTGCCGCCCATGCCGACCTCGACGACGGCCACGTCGACGGGGGCGTCCGCGAAGGCGGCGAAGGCCATGCCCGTGATGACCTCGAAGAAGGACATCCGGTGTTCCTCGCGTTCGTCGACCATCTCGACGTACGGCTTGATGTCCCGGTACGTCTCGATGAAGCGCTCGGCGGCGATGGGGGCGCCGTCCAGGCTGATCCGCTCGGTGACGGACTGGACGTGCGGGCTGGTGTAGCGGCCGGTGCGCAGGTCGAAGGCGCCCAGCAGGGCCTCGATCATGCGGGCGGTGCTGGTCTTGCCGTTGGTGCCGGTGATGTGGATCGCGGGGTAGGCGCGCTGCGGCTGCCCCAGGATGTCCATCAGGGCCTCCACGCGGACCAGCGACGGGTCCAGCTTGGTCTCGCCCCAGCGGCCCGCGAGCTCCGCCTCCACCTCGCGCAGGGCCCGGTCCACCTCCGGGTCCTCCGGGCGCGCCGGCACGCCGTCGCCCTGCGGCGGGCCCGACTGGGTGCGCAGGGTGCGGCTGCCCGCCTCGATCACGGCGAGGTCGGGGTCTCGGTCGGTCTCGGCATCGACGATCTCCTCGAACCGGTCGGCGGGACCGGACGCACCGGTTTCGCCGGATTCGAGATCGCCGTTCTCGTCATTCAGGGGGCGCTCGCTCACGCGGCCCAGTCTACGGACCGGGGGCGCGCGGAGGGCCGGGGCGTCGCCACCGGCGCCGGTCCGCGATGGAAGCGGGCGCATCCGCTTTGTCATACGGTTCTTCCGGAAGATCCCTTAAGCGAGGTTCCGGAGGTGAGAGTCATGATGTCCTCGGAGGACCGGGACCGCCTCCAGGCGGTCCTGGAGGCCCTGCCGTCCGGCGCGCTCCTGCAGAGCCAGGCCGACGAGGTGCTCGCCGTCAACCGCAGGTTCGTCGCCATGTTCGACCTCGACGGAAGGGCCGACCTCTCCCCCGGCGCCCCCATGCGGACGGTCGTCCAGCTCGTCCGGGCGTTCTCCACCACCGACACCACCGACGTCTCCATGCCCCACGCCCCGGACGAGATCCTGGCCCGCCGCCACGTCCACCGCGTCGCCGAGATCCCGCTGACCGACGGACGGACCATCCGCCGCCAGGTCGAGCCGCTGCGCAGGAACAGCGCCTATCTGGGCGCCCTGTGGACGTTTACGGACATCACCGACGTCAAACGGCGCGAGCACGACCTGAAGCGCGACAACGCCGCGCTGACCGAGCTGGCCCGCCAGCGCAACGCCTTCACCGCCGCCGCCTCCCACGAGCTGCGCACCCCGCTCACCTCCATCAGCAGCTTCGGCGAGCTCCTGGCCGACCCCGCCTTCGGCACCCTCACCAGCGAGCAGGCCTCGTTCCTCGACGCCATCCGGCGCAACGCCGGGCGGATGCAGCGGGTGATCTCCGACCTGCTGCTGACGACCCGGATGCGGGCCGTCGGGCCGGAGCTGGAGTTCGCCCCCGTGGACGTGCCCGGCATGCTCGCGGAGGCCCTGCTGGACCACATGGGAGAACTGGAGGCGGCGGGCGTCTTCGCCGTGCTGGACTGCGAGGACGGCCCCGCCCTGCGCGGCGACCGCCACCGGCTCCGGCACGTGATCGGCAATCTGCTGGAGAACGCCGCGAAGTTCACCCCGGCCGGGGGCCGGGTCTCCATCACGGCCGCCCCCCGGGGCGTCCACTGGGACATCGAGGTCGCCGACACCGGCATCGGCATCCCCGAGAAGTACCGCCACGAGATCTTCACCGGCTTCGTCCGGGCCCCCAACGCCCGCTCCGGCGGCTACCCGGGCACCGGTCTCGGCCTCGCCATCGGCCGCACGGTCGTCGAACGGCACGGCGGCACGATCGCCGTCGGCGGGCGCGAGGGGGAGGGCGCGGTCTTCCGCATCCGGCTGCCGATCGCGGGCCCGCCGGCGGGCGCTCCGGACGACCCGTCGGCGGACGCCCCGGACAGCCCGTCGGCGGGCGCTCCGGACGCCGCTCCGGGCGCCGCTTCGGGCGACGCGGAGGTCACGTCATGACCACCCACGTCCTGGTCGTCGAGGACGACCCCGACCTCGCCCTCGCCCTGCGCGTCCTGCTCACCCGCAACGGCTACGAGGTCGTGGCCGCCGACGACGGCCGGGAGGCGCTGCGGCTGCTGTTCGCCGAGCGCCCCGCGCTGATGATCCTCGACATCGGCCTGCCCGGCCTCGACGGCTGGGAGGTGCTGGAGCGCATCCGGGACATGAGCGACCTGCCCGTGCTCCTGCTCACCGCGCGGGGCGCCGAGAGCGACCGCGTGCGCGGCCTGCGCGCCGGCGCGGACGACTACCTCCCCAAGCCCTTCGGCAACGACGAGCTCCTCGCCCGCGTCGAGGCGCTGCTGCGCCGCAGCGCGCCCACCCGCTGGGCCGGCGACTCCTTCGGCGACGACGGGCTGCGCCTGGTGCCCGAGCGCCGCTCGGCGGTGTGGCAGGGCCACGAGACCCGGCTCAGCGACATCGAGTACCGCCTGCTTCAGGTCCTCGTCCGCAACCGGGGCCGGGTGATCACCACCGATCAGCTCCTCGACCGCGTGTGGGACGACCCGGAGGGCACCGGCCGGGAGCGCGTGAAGTTCGCGGTGCTGCGGCTGCGGCGCAAGCTCCGCCAGGCGGCGGGCGACGAGGCGGCGGACCCCCTGGAGGCGGTCCGGGGGCTGGGCTACCGCTACCGGGCGTGAAGGGCCGATTTCAGCCCGCTCCGGGACCAAAGTCCCGAAATCCGTTCGCTACCGTCCCGCAACCAAACCCCATCCAACCCGGCAACCAAGACAACCCACTCTCTGGAACTGTCACCGCCCCCGACAGCCCCAGGAGCCCCGCATGTCCCTGCCGCCCCGCAGCTGCGCGATCGTTCTCGGTACGCGCCCCGAGCTGGTCAAGCTCACCGACCTCGTGCGCCTCCTGGGACCTGCCGCTCACCTGGTGCACACCGGTCAGCACTACGACGAGGAGCTGTCCGGCCGCTTCCTGACCGAGCTGGGCCTGCCCGAGCCGACCTTCCTCACCGGTGTCGGCGGGCAGCCGCGCGCCGTGCAGATATCCGCCGCCCTCGCCCAGCTCGACGCGCTGTTCACCGCCGAGCCGCCGCTGGCCGTCGTCGTCCAGGGCGACACCAACGCCGCCCTCGCCGGCGCGCTGGCCGCCAACGCCCGCGACATCCCGCTGCTGCACGTCGAGGCCGGTCTGCGCAGCCACGACCGCAACATGCCCGAGGAGCACAACCGCGTCCTCATCGACAGCATCGCCGACGTGCTCTGCGCCGCCACCGAGGACAACCGCGCCAACCTCCTCGCCGAGGGCGTCGCCGACTCCCGGATCGCCCTCACCGGCAACACCGTCGTCGAGGCCGTCCACAACCAGCTCCCCGGCGCGACCGAGCGCGCGGCGCTGCTGGACCGCCACGGGCTGACCGCCGACGGCTACGTCCTGGCGACCGTCCACCGGCCCGAGAACACCGACTCGGCCGAGGCGCTGCGGGCGATCCTGACCGAGCTGGCCGCCCTCGCGACGCCGGGCCGCCCGGTCGTCCTGCCGCTGCACCCGCGCACCCGCGCCCGTATCGAGGCCGCCGGCCTCATGGACCTGCTGGCTCCGCTGACGGTGACGGCACCGCTGGGCTACTCCGAGTTCCTGGCCCTCGCCCGGCACTCCGCCCTGCTGGTCTCCGACTCCGGCGGCATCCAGGAGGAGTGCACGGTCCTCGGCCGCCCGCTGGTCGTCGTCCGCCGCTCCACTGAGCGCCCGGAGGCCATGGCGGACTTCGCGGACCTCGTCGAGCCGGGCCGCGCCATCGGCGAGGCGGCGCGCCGCCGCCTCGCGGAGGGCCCGGAGGGCCTCGCCCGGCTGGCCGCCCTGCCGAGCCCGTTCGGGGACGGGCTGGCGTCGGACCGCATCGTGGCGCTGCTGGCCGCGATCGGCGCGCCGGCTGAGCTGGCCGCCGCCGCGTAAGGCCCCACCCCGCCCCTTCTCCGTTTCCGAGCGGGGCTCCGCCCCCTCGCACCCCCTACCGGGGGCTCCACCCCACGTCCCCGCGCGAAGCGCGGTCGGGGGGTTGGGGGCGCAGCCCCCAAGAAACGGCGAAGGAGCGGGTCAGGGGCCAGCCGCGCGCAGCGCAGCCCACAGCAACCCGCACCCACCCCGCACCGGAACGAGCGCATGTTCTCCAGCCCCTTCCTCCTCGCCTTCCCCTTCTTCCTCCTCGTCTGCTTCCTGCTCTACTGGGCCGGCGCCCGCCACGCGTACACCCGCCGCCCCGCCGTCGAGAACGGCAACCCCGACGCCATCGACTGGCACTTCTTCGTCCCCTGCCGTGACGAGGAGGCCGTCGTCGGCACCACCGTCGCGCGGCTGCGCGCCGACCACCCGGGCGCGCACGTCTGGGTCATCGACGACGACAGCGAGGACCGCACGGGCGCCATCGTCGCCGCCCTCGCCGACGAGGACCGCCGCGTCCACCTCGTCAGCCGGCGGCGCCCCAACGCCCGTCAGGGCAAGGGCGCGGCGCTCAACGCCGCGTACGACGAGCTGAACCAGTTCCTGTCGAAGGACACCGACCGCGAGCGCGTCGTCGTGTGCGTCATCGACGCCGACGGCCAGCTCGACCCGCACGCCCTCGCCCGCGTCAGCGGCCCCCAGGGCTTCGGCGACCCCGAGACCGGCGGCGTCCAGGTCAGCGTCCGGATGCGCAACACCGAGGACCCCCGCCCGCTGCCCGACCGCGGCCGGTTCGCCAACGCCTTCGCCCGGCTGCTGGTGCGCATGCAGGACATGGAGTTCTCCGTCTCCAACGCCGGCATGCAGCTGCTGCGCGGCCGCACCGGCTCCGTCGGCCTGGGCGGCAACGGCCAGTTCACCCGCCTCGCCTCCCTGGACCGCATCGCCGCCGCCGAGCGCCGCCCCTGGCAGCGCGGCGCGCTGCTGGAGGACTACGAGCTGGGCCTGCACATGATCCTCAACGGTGACCGGATATCCCACATAGCCGACACCTGGGTCTCCCAGGAGGGCCTCCCGCACGGCCGCCGGTTCCTCACCCAGCGCACCCGCTGGGCCCAGGGCAACCTCCAGTGCGTCCGCTACGCGCCGCGCATCGTCTCCTCCCGCCACTACGGCGGCAAGGGCGTCCTGGAGACGCTCTACACCTTCCTCCAGCCCGTCGCCCACCTGGTCACCCTCGCGCTGTGCGCGGTCATGTTCACCCTGCTGGGCATCACCGCCGCCGAGGACGGCGTGGGCGAGGCGTTCGGCGGCATGCTGGCCCTGTGGCCGCTGGTGATCGCCCTGGCCGTGGTGTCCGTGACGCCGTTCGTCCTGTGGGGCCCGGTCTACCGCCGGGACCGCGCCGGCGACCGTTCGCTGCTGACCGCCCTGCTGTGGGGCCTGGCACTGTGGCTGTACGCCTACCATCTCTTCCCGGCGTCCGCCCGCGGTTTCGTCCGGATGCTGCGCGGCCGCAACGGCTGGGCGAAGACCCGCCGCAACGCCGAGAGCACCACCTCCGGCCCGGTGGCCATCGAGGCCTGAGCCGCGTACGAGGCCTGCGCCGCGTAGGGGATCCCGCGCGAAACCATGAGTTCGGTCACAGAATTGACCGACGAAGCAACCTTCCGCTCCGTTCCACCATCTGACCGCCGGTGATATTTATGCCCGGAACGGTTCCGGGTGGCGGAACGGAGCGTTGTGCGCACACCACAACTCAGCAACAGATCACACTTGCTGCTGCTCACAGGGTGGGCAGTGCTCTGGTTCATCGTCGTGGAGCCCAGCGGCGGCTTCTCCTGGCACTATCTGCGCACCGGCGGCGAGCTGATCTACGACGGCGGCACCTCCGGCGACGGCGGCCTCAACCTCTACGCGCGCCACCCCGAGCTCCAGATGGGCCCCGTCAGCTTCCTGGTGGCCGGCCTCTTCAACCCCTTCCCGGCCATGGTCGGCCAGGTGCTGGCCGAGGCCCTGATGTCCCTGCTGGGCCTGGTGATCCTGGTCCTGGCCGGCCGCAGCGCCGCCCGGCATCTCCTGGGCACCGGCACCAACCACCAGCGGCTGCGGCAGCGGGTCCTCATCGCGGGCCTGGCCTTCATCCCCATGTGGATCGAGGTCTCGGTCCGTTTCGCGCATCTGGACGACGTCCTCGCGCTCTTCTTCACCGCGCTCGCGGTGTACTACCTGACGCACTGCAACGCGGCCGCGACCGGTATCTGCATGGCCCTGGCCCTGGACTCCAAGCCGACGGCACTGGCCTTCCTGCCGCTGCTGCTGGCGCTGCCCAAGGAGCGGTGGCTGCGCGCGGGACTGTGGTGCGTGGGCCTGGTGGCCGTCGCCTGGCTGCCGTTCTTCCTCGTCGACCCGCACTCCTTCGCCGCCGCGAAGTTCACCATCCCCAACAGCCCGGCCTCCGCGCTGCGCTGGCTGGGCGGCAACACACCCGAGACCCCGAACTGGGCCCGCCCCGCCCAGGCCGCGCTCGGCCTCGCCCTGGGGGCGATCGCCGTCTGGCGCGGCCGCTGGGCGGCCGTCATCCTGCTGGGCGCCAACGCCCGGATCGTCCTCGACCCCAGCGTCTACACCTACTACACGGCCTCCGTGCTGCTCGGCACCCTGCTGTGGGACGTCTGCGGCCAGCGGCGGCTGGTGCCGTGGTGGAGCTGGATCGCGCTGCTCGTGCTCTACGGCAGCGTGTTCGTGGTGCCCGACGAGTCGGCCAAGGGCCTGATCCGGCTGGGCTTCGTGGTGGTGTCCACGGCGTATGTGCTCTTCGCCCCCGTACGGGACCGCCGGGACCGCAATCAGCACAGGCTCCTCGACCGGGTGGAGGAGGAGCCTCTGGAGGGGCCGTGGGGGCCCATGTGGGACCCGGGGCGGACGAGGCCGTGGGAGGCACGGCCGATCACCGAGCGCTGACCTTCGCCTCCGTAAATACGGCCGCGGCCGGGTCACCCCCACTGATGTGGGGATGACCCGGCCGCGCTGCGCCCGGCGTGGGGCTTGGGGCCTCAGGCCGCCGGGAGCGCCGCGAGCTGGGCGCTGATCCGCTCGATGTCGGCCTCGGCCTTCACCAGGCGCGTGCGGATCTTCTCCACGGCCGCCTCGGCGGCCTTGGCGAGGAACGCCTCGTTGCCGAGCTTGGCCGTGCACTGGGCCTTGTCCTTCTCGGCCGCGGCCAGCGCCTTGGCCAGACGCTTGCGCTCGGCCTCGACGTCGATCGTGCCGGACAGGTCGAGGGCGACCGTGGCGCCGGCGACCGGGAGGGTCGCGGTGGCGTGGAAGCCGTCCTCGGCCGGCTGGAGGCGCAGCAGCTGACGGATCGCGCCCTCGTGGGCGGCGAGCGTCGTGCCCGACAGGTCGAGCTTCGCCGGGACGCGCTGGCCGGGCTGGAGGCCCTGGTCGGCGCGGAAGCGGCGGACCTCGGTGATCACCTGCTGGAGGTTCTCGATCTCGGACTCGGCGACGGCGTCGCGGAAGCCACTGTCCTTCGGCCAGTCGGCGACGACGACGGACTCCTTGCCCGTGAGCGTGGTCCACAGCGTCTCGGTCACGAACGGCATGACCGGGTGGAGCAGCTTCAGCGTCTTGTCCAGGACCTCGCCGAGGACGCGCGCGGAGGCCTTGGCCGCCTCGCCGCCGCCCATGAAGGTGGTCTTGGACAGCTCGACGTACCAGTCGAAGACCTCGTCCCACGCGAAGTGGTAGAGGGTGTCGGCGAGCTTGGCGAACTGGAAGTCGTCGTAGAACGCGTCGACTTCGGCGATCGTGGCGTTGAGCCGGGAGAGGATCCAGCGGTCGGTGGCCGACAGCTCCTCGGCGGGCGGCAGCTCGCCCTCGACCGTGGCGCCGTTCATCAGGGCGAAACGGGTGGCGTTCCAGATCTTGTTGGCGAAGTTGCGGGACGCCTGGACCCAGTCCTCGCCGATCGGGACGTCGGTGCCCGGGTTCGCGCCCTTGGCCAGGGTGAAGCGGACGGCGTCGGAGCCGTAGGCGTCCATCCAGTCCAGCGGGTCGACGACGTTGCCGAAGGACTTCGACATCTTCTTGCCGCGCTCGTCGCGCACCAGGCCGGTGAGGGCGATGGTGTGGAAGGGAGCGACGCCGTCCATCGCGTACAGGCCGAACATCATCATCCGGGCGACCCAGAAGAAGATGATGTCGTGGCCGGTGAGCAGGACGTCGGTGGCGTAGAACTTCTCCAGGTCCGGGGTCTTCTCCGGCCAGCCGAGCGTGGAGAACGGCCACAGGCCGGAGGAGAACCAGGTGTCGAGGACGTCGGTGTCCTGGCGCCAGCCCTCGCCCGTCGGCGGCTGCTCGTCCGGGCCGACGCAGACGATCTCGCCGTCGGGGCCGTACCAGACGGGGATGCGGTGACCCCACCACAGCTGGCGCGAGATGCACCAGTCGTGCATGTTGTCGACCCAGTCGAAGTAGCGCTTCGACATGTCCTCCGGGTGGATCTTCACCCGGCCGTCGCGGACGGCGTCACCGGCGGCCTGCGCCAGCGGGCCGACCTTGACCCACCACTGCATCGACAGACGCGGCTCGACCGTCGTCTTGCAGCGCGAGCAGTGGCCGACGGCGTGGACGTACGGACGCTTCTCCGCGACGATCCGGCCCTGCTCGCGCAGGGCGCCGACGATGGCGGAACGGGCCTCGAAGCGGTCCAGGCCGAGGAAGGGGCCGTGGACGGTGATGTTGCCGCGCTCGTCCATGACCGTCAGCGACGGCAGGCCGTGGCGCTGGCCGATCGCGAAGTCGTTGGGGTCGTGGGCCGGGGTCACCTTGACGGCGCCGGTGCCGAACTCGGGGTCGACGTGGGTGTCGGCGACGACCGGGATCGTGCGGTCCGTCAGCGGCAGCTTGATCTGCTTGCCGATGAGGTGGGCGTAGCGCTCGTCGTCCGGGTGGACGGCGACGGCCGTGTCACCCAGCATCGTCTCGGCGCGGGTCGTGGCGACGACCAGGGTGTCATCGCCCTCGCCGTACTTGATGGAGACGAGCTCGCCGTCGTCGTCCTGGTACTCCACCTCGATGTCGGAGATGGCCGTGAGGCAGCGCGGGCACCAGTTGATGATGCGCTCGGCGCGGTAGATCAGCTCGTCGTCGTAGAGCCGCTTGAAGATCGTCTGGACGGCGCGGGACAGGCCCTCGTCCATGGTGAAGCGCTCACGGTTCCAGTCGACGCCGTCGCCGAGGCGGCGCATCTGGCCGAGGATCTTGCCGCCGTACTCCTCCTTCCACTGCCACACGCGCTCGACGAACGCCTCGCGGCCGAGGTCGTGACGGGACAGGCCCTCCTCGGCGAGCTGCTGCTCGACCTTGTTCTGCGTGGCGATGCCGGCGTGGTCCATGCCGGGCAGCCACAGCGACTCGAAGCCCTGCATGCGCTTGCGGCGCGTGAGGGCGTCCATGAGGGTGTGCTGGAAGGCGTGGCCCAGGTGGAGCGAGCCGGTGACGTTCGGCGGGGGGATGACGATGGTGTACGGCGGCTTCTCGCTCTTGGCGTCGGCCGTGAAGTAGCCCCGCTCTACCCAGCGCTCGTACAGCGGCCCCTCTACCTCGGCCGGCGCGTACTGGGTCGGCAGTTCGGGGGCACTGTCGTTCGGCCCGCGGTCGGGGCTCTGCTGAGTGTTCTCGGTCACGGACCGAATTCTACGGGGAGGGGCCGACAGCTCACGAACCCGTTTCCGCCCCGGGGGGACTCCCGTCGGCCGCCCCGCCGTAAGGCTCGAATAAGCGATCGACAAAGATGACGTGCACCTGACCCAGGCCCCCCGCCCGCGAGAGAGCCGAGAGCCACCGATGAGCCACCCCCAGCCGGGCCCGTACGGCCAGCCGCCGCAGCCCAACCCGTACGGCCAGCCCGGCTACGGACAGCCCGGCTACGGCTATCCGCAGCAGCCCGCAGCTCAGGCACCGGGCCCGTACGGCGCATACGGCTACCCGCAGAGCGCCCCGTACGGACAGCCTGGACCGTATGGCCAGCCCGGACAGCCGTACGGCCAACAGCCCGGCATGCCGATGCCGTACCCCCCGCCCCTCCCGCCGCACAACGGCAACAACAAAGGCAAGGCCATCGGCATCGCGCTGGGCGCGGTCATCCTGGTCGGCGCGATCGTCGTGGGTGGCTTCGTGCTGCTGTCGGGAGGCCGTAAGGGCGACGGGGACACGAAGGACCGCACCCCCGCAGCGAACGCCGGCCCGCGCCACAAGCTCGTCACCCCCGACACGATCCTGGCCGGCGAGTACCGGAAGGAGACCGCCGCGGACCTGCCGGTGCTGGGCGCGGACGAGAAGGCCGACCTCCGCCACATGGGCGTCGCCGACCCGGAGACCATCTCGGGCGCGTACGAGACGGGGAGCCCGGGCCCGACGCAGAAGAAGGTCCGTTTCACCGGCGCCTGGGGCCGCATCAAGAGCCCGGAGCGCGTCGTGGACGGCATGTTCGCGTCGCTGGGCACCGCGCTCAAGAAGGACGACGGCGACGGCGAGGGCCGCATGGAGCTCGAGGGCACCGCCGAGCGCGTCTCCCCCTCCGGGCTGGACGACGGCGCGGTGATGAAGTGCCAGCACACCCACCTGGTGGGCACCACCGCCCCAGGCGGCAAGCCGATCACGATGCAGATGTGCGTATGGGCCGACCACAGCACGACGGAGGCGGTGTTCAGCCTGGACACGGCGGCGGTGCTGGCGGGCCGGAAGGTCCCGCTGGAGGACGCGGCGGAGCTGACGTCGAAGGTGCGCAAGGACACGCGGGTGGAGCTGACGAAGTGACGCGCTGTCGCGTGCGGGCCACGGCGCTGGCGGGGACGGCCCTGCTGACACTGACGGCCCTGGCAGGCTGCGACAGCGCCGACCACAACTCCGCAAGCCCCGCGAAGGCGATTCCGCCTGCCACAACGTCGCCAAGCCCATCGCGGCACTACCGCCTGACGACACCGGACACGATCCTGGACGGCCGCTACAAGAAGGCACCCGGGGACGAGGACGACAAAGACATTGCCGGGGACCAGGCAAGCCGGGCGATGTTCCTCCTCGGGGTGACGAACGGACAGCGGGTGAGCGCTGCGTACACCACCGACCTCCGCAAGAACATGAGCTTCACCGGCATCTGGGGCCGCGTCGAGGACCCCGAACGCTCGGTCGACATGCTGTTCCTGAGCACGGCGACGGCGGCGAAGAAGGACAAACGCCTCAGCACATTCACCTGGTCGGGCCGCCCGCAGAGGCTCACGCCCGACGGCCTCGACCGGGACACGGTGCTGAAGTGCCAGGGCACGCGCTTCACCCTCGCGGGCACCGACGACAAGCCGACGCACATCAGAACGTTGTGCGCGTGGGCCGACCACGACACGGTCGGTACGGCCTCCCTGGCCGACGCGTCGTTCGCCCGTTACGGGCGTGACATCCCCCTCGACCGGGCGGCCGAACTCACCGCCGGCCTCCGCCACGACACCCGCACGGCCGTCTCGCAGTAGCACAAACGGGACTTGTTCCGAAACCGTTGCGGGCCCGAGGTAAAGCCGGAATAAGCCATCGGGAAAGATGGCGCGGAGCTGTCGCGTGTCGCGTGAGAGAACTGCGTCGAAGAGGAACTGATGAGCTACCCCCAGCCGGGCCCGTACGGCCAGCAGCCGCCGCCCAACCCGTACGGCCAGGGCGGCGCCCCCGGCCAGCCCGGCTACGGCTACCCCCAGCAGCCCCCGGCTCCCTACGGCGCCCCGCCGCCCCCGCCCCCGCCGCCGGGCACGCCCTACGGCGCCCCGCCCCAGCAGGCCGGCTGGGGCCAGCCCCCGGCCCCCCAGCCCCAGGGCTGGGGCCAGCAGCCGGGCATGCCGGGCGGCTACCCGCCCCCGGCCCAGCCGAGCGGCGGCGGCGCGGGCAAGGCGATCGGCATCACGGTGGGCGTACTGGTCGTCGTGGGCGCGATCGTGGGCGGCGTGCTCTTCATGAACGGCGGCGGTGGCGGTGACGGCGATGTGAAGCCGTACACGATGGAGATGCCGGCGTCGCTGCTGGACGGACGGTTCATCAAGGCGCCTCTGCCGACGGGCGCGCAGCAGAACCAGCCGCAGAGTCTTGCCGACAACGAGAAAGCCAAGGCGGCGGGCATCGAGAATGGCACGTCCGTGAGCGAGCGGTACACCAACGCCGAGAAGCAGGGCCTCTCCGTCAACGGCACCTACGGCACCATCAGCGACCCGAAGAAGACCATCGACGTTCTGCTCCCCCAGATCGACGAGCAGCAGAAGAAGCTCCTCAGCTCCATGAAGGTCGACAACGGCCCGTGGACGGACTTCTCGCCGAGCGGCTTCGACGGCGCGGTGATGAAGTGCCGGACACAGAAGATCACCACGTCCATGGGCCAGTTCTCGACCGAGATCGAGAGCAACAGCTGCGTCTGGGGCGACACCAGCGCGGTGGGCTCCGTCACGCACCAGACCACGAAGAGCAACAACCCCTACGGCGCCACCAGCGCGTCGTCCGGCAGCGTCATGTCCATCCAGGAACTCTCCGACGCGACCGCGAAGATCCGCAACCAGGTCCGCAAGGAGAAGTAACCCTCCAGCAGGCCCACTCGCCCGACGGCCGCTGCGCATGCCACCCGGCATCGCGGCGGCCGTTGCCGTTGCGCCAACCCCCACCCTCCGCGCACGCGACGGGCAGGCCGCCCAAGCGCTCCTTTCGGTCACACCCGGAACGCTTACCCAGATAGGAAGATCCCGCCAGCCCACGCAACCAGCGCGACAACCTCTCACGCGCCACACCAGTCCTCATGCGACGCTCTGACCCGCTCGGACACCCGGGACCTTGAGACTCAGCCTCTACGCGCTGGCCGAATCAGGAGTAGAGATTCGAACACGGGAACGATATCTTGGACTTCAAGATGATCAAGGACCTGACGGCCCTGATCACGCAACAGAACCCAAGAAGTCGAGCAGGAGCGAGAACCGAGTATGGGCAAGTGGACCCGACGGGCAGCAACAACCGCTGGCCTAATCCTGGCTGCTGGAACGCTTCAGCTCGCCACGACCACTCCGGCGAGTGCCTCCCCGGCTCAATGCGAGTCTTACCTGAAGACCTACGGGTACAAAGTCGGACCGAACGTTAAGGCCGCATGCGCTTATGCCGGTGGCGAATGGACCAACAACTGGGCTGGCCACTGCGAGAGCATGTTGGTGAACTTCGGCGTTAAGCCGCAGCATGCCAACTTCGCGTGCTGGGCGAAGTAAAGCGTTCCAAAGCTGCCAGAGCTCATCCTGGCAACACGACACTCTGAGACACCAGAAGGGTGCCTGGCCAGACGGCCAGGCACCCCTCTCTCAGTGGGGCCGCTCCGCACCTACCCAGCCGGGCACCCACGCCCAGGAGCCCCCCGGTTCGGGGAGCACGGCACCACAGCAAGGCTGAGGAACAGCGGACGCCCCAGGTAGAACCCGACAGCCACGTCCCCGCCCCAGCCCAGTGTGTTGGCAGCGTTGCAGACCTTCTGTGCAAGCCGGGGCGTTTCCCTGTCGCTGTCCGAGGCGAAACGCTGGGCGTACTCCCCCAACCGCTCCCCCAACCACCCCGCCGCCTCCTTCGGGTGCTCCCAGGTCCCCCGGATCAGCCCGGCCGACTTCACCAGCCAATAGGCCGTCTCAAGAGGCGGGACCTCGGTCACGCGCCACTCCGCCACAGCTTCGCGATACCTCTCCACCACGTCGGGCGGGCTGGTCGCCACAGGTTCCACCGATGGAGGCGGTCGACGGACGCTCTCCTTGTCGAAGACCGCTTTGTCGCCGACCCATAGATAGCCGTGGAAGTGCAAGGCGCATTCCTGTTCCACGCAGAGGGAGCGGCTCCCGTCTCCACAAGTCCCGAGGGCGGGAGCCGCAGCGTGCAGAGTCAGGCCGAGAGGCCGAACCGGGCCGGGTCGATGCCGGCCGCAGCCAGCTCGGCCGTGGTGAACCTCAGCGGCTCGGCATGCGGACGCTTGCTGTCGCCCATGGCCCAGGCGTCATCGCCAATCCGCGCGAGAGTGACACAGGATTCGCCGTCCGGGTGCGTGTTGCCACCGCATGCCCTGGCGAACCGGGTTCCGTTCAAGGGCAGGCCGTAAAGGTCGCTCATGGTGAGCCTTCCTGAGAGTCGGAAAGAACTGCCTTCTCGCCTGCTCATGGTGAAGCGATGGCCGAGGCGGTTCTAGCGCGTTTCCCGTTCGCTCAAGAAGTCGTCGCGGATAGCGGCAGCAAGAGAGTGCATGTCTTCGCCGTACACAGCAACTCGCTCGAAGCTCTCGAACTTGGATACGTACAGCTCGATGTCCCTCAGCTCGCTGGTGGTGATTTCTGCGTGCGGAATTTCAACGATGACCAAGCGGGCATCGAAGACCACGAACGAGCACGTGGGAAGACCGGGCATCGCCGCAGCCAGCGGCACTACACCGACCGTGACGTTGGGCATCCTCGACATGGTGACGAGCTTGTCGAGCTGCGCCGCCATCATCGGAGCCGGGATCAGCCTCCACCTCAGCACCGATTCCGTGACCAGGAAACGGAACGCTCGCTCTCGGTCGTACAGGACTTCCTGACGCCTCAGCCGGGCTCCGATCATCTTCTCCAGAGCGTCATCGGTGAGTTCTCGGTTCCGAAGGACACCACGCACATACTCCGGCGTCTGGAGAAGACCCGGAACGCACGACGGCTGGAACGTACGCGTGAGGCTTGTCCGAGCCTCCACCGCCCCCAGGGCGTCCTGATGCTTGTGGAGCCCGGAGCGGTGATAGATGCGCCACGCCGTGGCTTCCGTGGCCACTTGACGAGCGACTTCCGCCAGCCGGCCCTTGACCTCATCAGAGACCTCCAGGGCGACCAGGACACGCTCGACATCGATCACACTGGGCGCCAGGACACCGTTCTCGATCTTGCTCAGCTTGCTCGGAGACATGGCAGCGCCACGGGCGACCGCTTTGGCCTGCTTCCCGGCGGCCTCTCGCAGTTCCCGCAGCGCTTTACCCAGATCCGTGGGATTCACTCCGCCCCGTACCGCTCCCACCACTCATGGAACGGCACGGCATGAGCCAGGGCGATGTCGCGGCGCTCAATCCACTCGGAGGCTTCGGGGTGCAGCACGGCCCCGAGGAACTTTCCATGATCCCCATAGCTCATGGAAACCACGGACGACTCGTCGAACATCCAGAAGTCCGGGACACCCGCCAGCGGGTTGGGCCGTCCGGTGATATCGAGGATGAAGAACTCCTCCCCCGACCGGGCGTTCTTCCGGTAGCCCCATCCCAACTCGAACCTGAGGTATCCCGTGAGGGGGCGGGACAGGATGTGCACGCGATACATGCGCTTGCCGACGTCGACGTTGGCACGTACTTCGTCGGCCCATTCCTGGTTGTAGTCCGCAGGCTGTGCCTCACCAGCCTGGAAGGCCCGCTGGCTCTCCGGGTCGGATGAACCGCTGTAGTCGTCCAAGGTCTCCAGCCGGAACGCCTCCCGCCGGAAGTTGGCGAAGAGCTGTTCGAACTCGTCAGGCGAGATGTTCACGGGCCAGCCTCCGGAGCAGCGACATGGGGATACGCACAGCCGATTCGTTTTCAGGCAGCCGCATGGCGTCGAGCAGCGCCTGGTCCTCCACCCTGAAGCCTTGGACTATCGCGTCGTCGGTACCGTCGATGGCGAACACCTGCGGGCATGTCCCCTTCTCGCACTCGCCGACAAGGCGTGTCAGTGCCATGCTGCCTCCCCTGCTCTGCATCCCACGGCGGCCTGCTCCCCGATGCTCCCGAGACCGTGGCCGGAGGGTCAAGATGCGGCAGTTGAGAGAACAGGAAACAGGGCGTAGGAGAGCCCGAAACCTGGAACTGTTGGAAACCTGACCTGGAGGCATCCCGGTAAGAGGCATCTGGAGGGATCTGATGAGTCCGCGCAGCCACTTCCCCGGCCGTGGCACCCTGATCGAGGAGACATTCCTGGCGGGCAAGGCTGAGGGGCGCAGGAAAGCGCGTGCGCAGGGAGTGCTGCGAGTGCTGAAAGTCAGGGGAGTCCCTGTGTCGCCTGAGGTCTGCGAGCGCATCCTGACCTGCGCCTCTTTGGATACCTTGGGGTTCTGGCTGGACCGCGCCCTCGTCATCTCCACTGCGGAGGAAATCTTCACCGACGTGAGCTGAGCTCCTCACAAACGGACCACGTCCGCTGTGCTCTCCTTCAGGCCACGCCGCGCGGTCCGGCGTACACCACGCCCGTCCACCCGGCGGCCGTTGCCGTTGTGCCAGCGGAAATCACCACATAAGACCGCCCGAACGAGTGATCGTTCGCCAATAGTCGGAAGCACAGACGTTCCCGGTCCTAGCTTCGGGCCATGGTTACTTCACACCACGAGGCGGCTCACCGGATATTCCAGGACCGTCCGGAGCTGCTCGACCCCGTGTTCCGGATCCTGGGCGTTCCGCTGCCGGAGAAGTCATCCGTCGAGGTGCTCACAGCGGACGTCACGGAGATCCGACCGCTGGAGCGGCGAGTGGACAGCGTGCTGCGCATCGAGCCACCGGACGGCAGCGGGGGCTTCATCCTCGCCATCGAAGCCCAAGGCCGCCGCGACCCGGACAAGGCGGTCAGCTGGGCGTACTACCTGTCGTACCTGAAGGCGAAGTACACGTGTCCGGCGCTCCTGCTCGTGGTCTGCCAGGACAAAGCAACGGCCAATTGGGCGTCAGGGCCTTTCCGGCTCGGCCCTGAGGGCTGGACCGCGCTGTCGGTGCACCCGCTGGTCCTCAGCCCCGGGAACGTCCCAGTGATCACCGACCCGGACCGGGCTGCCCAAAATTTGGCCCTGGCGACGTTCTCCGCCATCACTCACGGGCGCGAGCAAGAAGCCCCAGCCATACTGGAAGCGCTGGCACGTGCCCTGGCAATGGCCGACCCGGAGTCCATCGCGTACTACTCGGAGCTGTTGGAGATCGGCCTGGGGAACGCCCCGGCGAGAGACGACTGGAGGAAACTGATGCCACGTAGCTACTTTCCCGGCCGGGGCACCCTCATCGAGGAGACATTCCTGGAGGGCAAGGCCGAGGGACGGGCGGAAGAACGGGCGCAGCAGGTGCTACGTGTGCTGGAGAAGCGCGGAATCGCTGTGCCGCCTGTGACCCAGGAGCGCATCGCGAGCTGCGCCGATCTGCATGCCTTGGCGCGTTGGGTGGACCGCGCCTTCATCGTCTCCGAGGTGGACGAACTCTTCGTCGACGAGAGCTGACGGCCCACGCAGTACTGAGGGGGCGCCCCGCCAGCCGGCCGGGCGTCCCCTCAGTGCGTACACCGCGAAAACCTACGCGCTCTTCTCGTGCCGCTCCCCCGGCTCGTTGCCGCGCGTGCGCGGCACCAGCGTCGGGTTCACGTTCGACTGGACGACGTCCGCCGTGATGACGACCCGTGCGACGTCCTTGCGCGACGGGACCTCGTACATCACCGACATCAGGACCTCTTCCATGATGGCGCGCAGACCGCGCGCCCCCGTCCCCCGCAGGATCGCCTGGTCGGCGATGGCCTCCAGGGCCGGGCGGTCGAAGTCGAGCTCGACGCCGTCGAGTTCGAAGAGGCGCTGGTACTGCTTCACCAGCGCGTTGCGCGGCTCGACGAGGATCTTGAGGAGGGCCTCGCGGTCGAGGTTGTGGACGGAGGTGATGACCGGGAGACGGCCGATGAACTCCGGGATCATGCCGAACTTCACCAGGTCCTCGGGCATGACCTCCTGGAACTGGTCGCTGGCCTCGATCTCGCGCTTGGAGCGGATCGTGGCGCCGAAGCCGATGCCCTTGGCACCCGCGCGGGACTCGATGATCTTCTCCAGGCCGGAGAAGGCGCCGCCCACGATGAACAGGACGTTCGTCGTGTCGATCTGGATGAATTCCTGGTGCGGGTGCTTGCGGCCGCCCTGGGGCGGGACCGAGGCCGTCGTGCCCTCAAGGATCTTGAGGAGGGCCTGCTGGACGCCCTCGCCCGAGACATCCCGTGTGATCGACGGATTTTCGCTCTTTCGGGCGACCTTGTCGATCTCGTCGATGTAGATGATGCCGGTCTCGGCCTTCTTGACGTCGTAGTCGGCGGCCTGGATCAGCTTCAGCAGGATGTTCTCGACGTCCTCGCCGACATAGCCGGCCTCCGTCAGGGCCGTGGCGTCGGCGATGGCGAAGGGGACGTTGAGCATGCGGGCCAGGGTCTGGGCGAGCAGCGTCTTGCCGGAGCCCGTCGGGCCGAGCAGCAGGATGTTGGACTTGGCCAGTTCGATGCCGTCGTCGCGGTTGTGCGCACCGGTCTCGCCGGCCTGCACCCGCTTGTAGTGGTTGTAGACGGCGACGGAGAGGGCCTTCTTCGCGGCCTCCTGGCCGACGACATAGCCCTCGAGGAACTCGTAGATCTCACGGGGCTTGGGAAGCTCCTCCCAGCGCACCTCGCTGGTCTCCGCGAGCTCTTCCTCGATGATCTCGTTGCAGAGGTCGATGCACTCGTCGCAGATGTACACACCAGGACCCGCGATGAGCTTCTTCACCTGCTTCTGGCTCTTGCCGCAGAACGAGCACTTGAGCAGATCGCCGCCGTCACCGATGCGTGCCACGAGGTGCTTCCCCTTCGCCTGGGATCCGCCTTGCTCTGCGAACCCGAGTGCTTGCCTATCGACGGTACCTTGCCGGGCCCCCCGCGCGGGCCCCCCTTGGCCCTACTCGGCCAAGGGAGAGCCCGTCGTCGTCGGCGCGGTGGTGGCCGGGACCGGTCGGACCGAGTGTTGTGGTCAGACGGTCACGGACGACTTGCGCGTCGAGACGATCTGGTCGATCAGACCGTACGCGAGCGCGTCCTCAGCGGTGAGGATCTTGTCGCGCTCGATGTCGTCGCGGATCTTCTCGATGGGCTGGGTGGAGTGCTTGGCCAGCATCTCCTCCAGCTGGGTGCGCATGCGCATGATCTCCTTGGCGGCGATCTCCAGGTCGGAGAGCTGCTCACGGCCCGTCTGGCTGGACGGCTGGTGGATCAGCACGCGGGCGTTGGGCAGCGCCATGCGCTTGCCGGGGGTGCCGGCGGCGAGGAGAATCGCGGCGGCGGACGCGGCCTGGCCCATGCAGACCGTCTGGATGTCCGGCTTCACGAACTGCATCGTGTCGTAGATGGCCGTGAGGGCCGTGAACGAGCCACCCGGGCTGTTGATGTAGATCGAGATGTCGCGGTCGGGGTCCATCGACTCCAGGCACAGCAGCTGCGCCATGACGTCGTTGGCCGAGGCGTCGTCGATCTGGACGCCGAGGAAGATCACGCGCTCCTCGAAGAGCTTCGCGTACGGGTCGTACTCGCGCACGCCCTGCGAGGTGCGCTCGACGAAGCGCGGAACGACGTAACGGGCCTCGGCCTGGGGGCCGGTGTAGAGGCCGCTGGCGGACGAGATGTTCATGCGGGTGTCACTCCTGGTGGCGGTCTGTGGGCTGGGTTACGGCTGGCGTACGGTCCTGCCGGAGCGGTCAGGCCCCGGTGCCGCCGCCGCCCGGAACGCCGGAGGCGTGCGTGATGATCTCGTCGATGATCCCGTACTCCTTGGCCTCCGCCGCGGTGAACCAGCGGTCGCGGTCGCCGTCGCGGATGATCGCCTCGACCGTCTGGCCAGTGTGCTGGGCGGTGATCTCGGCCATGCGCTTCTTGGTGCGCAGCAGCTGCTCGGCCTGGATCTTGATGTCCGAGGCGGTGCCGCCGAGGCCCGCGGAGCCCTGGTGCATCAGGATGTCGGTGTTGGGCAGCGCGAAGCGCTTGCCCGGGGTGCCGCCGGTCAGCAGGAACTGGCCCATGGAGGCCGCGAGGCCCATGCCGATGGTGACCACGTCGTTCGGGATGTACTGCATGGTGTCGTAGACCGCCATGCCCGCCGTCACCGAGCCACCGGGGCTGTTGATGTAGAGGTAGATGTCCTTGGTCGGGTCCGCGGCCAGGAGGAGCATCTGCGCGGTGATCTTGTTGGCGATGTCGTCGTCGACCTGCTGGCCCAGGAAGATGATCCGCTCCCCGAGCAGCCGGTTGTAGACCTGGTCGCCGAGGCCACCACCGATGGCGATCTCACCGGCGGCGGAAGGCATCAGATTCGTCACGTATCCACCTGCTCGTCTCTGACGGCAACGGGCCGTCTCCGCGTCTTCTCTGGGGACCGGGGTGGCGTGGCCGGTACGCGCCGGCGCGCTGCCATGTCTCCCCTGCCCTCGTATCTACGGACCCTAACGCGCTGGTCGGCAGGCGCCATCCCGCATCAGGAACTGTTCGCTCTGAGCGCAGGTTCCCCCCGCGCGCACAGGCCGCGCACAGGCCGCCGGAGGGTGCACGACGGGCCCGGTCGCGCGGCCCCGCCGAATGGCGGGGACCGGCACGTCCGGGCCCGTCGTCAAGCGCTCCTGCGAGCTCCCCCCGCCGACTCCATACGGGGGCCGTACGGGTCCGTCAGGGGGAAGGCCGGGAAACCCGGCCGGGGAGGGGCGAGGCTCAGGCCTCGGTGCCCTCGGCGGCCTCGACCGTCTCGACGGCGGCCTCGGTCTCGTCCTCGTCGTCGAGGTTCACGACCTCGCCGTTGGAGTCCTTGACCGTGGCGGCCTCGACGACCGTCGCGAGGGCCTTGCCGCGGGCGACCTCACCGACGAGCATCGGGACCTGGCCCTGCTCGACGACGGCCTGCGCGAACTGGTCGGGGGCCATGCCGGAGGACTGGGCGCGGCGCATCAGGTGCTCGGTGAGCTCGTCCTGACCGACCGAGACCTTCTCCTTGTTGACGATCTCGTCGAGCACGAACTGGGTCTTGATGCCCTTCTCGGACTGCTCCTTGAGCTCGGCGTCGAACTCCTCGGCCGTCTTGCCCTGCATCTCGAGGTACTTCTCGAGGTTCATGCCGATCTGGCCGAGCTGGTGGTGCTCGAGGTTGTGCTTGCGGGTGTTGACCTCGTCCGCGAGCAGCTTCTCGGGCATCGGGACCTCGACGAGCTTGAGCAGCTCGTCCAGGACCTTCTCCTGGGCCTGGGTGGCCTGGTCGAACTTCTTCATGCGCTCGAGGCGCTTGCGGCTGTCGGCCTTGAGCTCGTCCAGGGTGTCGAACTCGCTCGCCATCTGGGCGAACTCGTCGTCCAGCTCGGGCAGTTCACGGGCCTTGACGGACTTGACGGTGACCGAGATCTCGGCCTCCTTGCCCTCGGCGGAGCCGCCCTTGAGCTCGGAGGTGAAGGTGGCGGAGCCACCGGCCTCCAGGCCCTTCACGGCGTCGTCGATGCCGTCCAGCAGCTGGCCGGAGCCGATGGTGTAGTCGACGTCGGAGGCGACGCCGTCCTCCAGCACCTCGCCGTCGACCTTGGCCTCCAGGTCGACGGTGACGATGTCGCCCTCGGCGGCGGCGCGCTCGACCGGGGAGGTGGTGGCGAAGCGCTCACGCAGCTGCTCGACGGACTTCTCGATGTCCTCGTCGGTGACCTCGACGGCGTCGACGGTGACCTCGATGCCGGAGTAGTCCGGGATCTCCAGCGCCGGGCGGATGTCGACCTCGGCGGTGAAGGAGAGCAGCTCGCCGTCCTTCAGCTCGGTGATGTCGACCTCGGGCTGACCCAGCGGGTTCAGCTCGGCCTCGTTGACGGCCTCCGTGTAGAACTTCGGAAGCGCGTCGTTGACGGCCTCCTCCAGCACGGCGCCACGGCCGAAGCGCTGGTCGATGACACGGGCCGGGATCTTGCCCTGGCGGAAGCCCTTCACCGTGACCTGCTGGTTGATCTTCTTGTACGCCGCGTCGAGGCTGGCCTTGAGCTCCTCGAAGGGCACCTCGACAGTGAGCCGAACCCGAGTCGGGTTCAGGGTCTCCACGGCGCTCTTCACGGTTCGGTCTCCTTGGGGCTGACTTCTGGGATTCTGCTGATCGGCGGATGTTGCTGATCAGCGGACCGCGCCCGGTACAGAGACACACAGACGCGCAGCTTGCATAGTAACCGCACGCATGAGGGGCCCCACAATGTGATCTTGCTGGTCGGGGTGGCCGGATTCGAACCGACGACCTTCCGCTCCCAAAGCGGACGCGCTACCAAGCTGCGCCACACCCCGTCGGTGCGACACGTAGGGTACATGCCCACAGAGGCGCCGGCCGCCGCTTTCCCGCTGGACAGGACGGGGACGAGGCGCACGAGGGGGGCGCGTGAGGGGCGCATCCGGGGGCGGCGTGCGGCGGACCGCCCCGACCCGCTACGATGCACACCGTGCCGCACCGCCATCAGGGTGCGTACGGCGCGTGCGGGCGTAGCTCAATGGTAGAGCCCCAGTCTTCCAAACTGGCTACGCGGGTTCGATTCCCGTCGCCCGCTCCACAGGCAGTACTCAAGCAGTACGCCATGACGCCTCCGGCCCCGCCGGAGGCGTTTTTGTTTCGCTCGAGCTCAGAACGGGCTCAGAACTTGATGCCGTTTATGGTCTGGGCGAGCGAGCTGAGGAAACGATTGATCGAAGGCGCCATGCCCGTGGAGGCGAGGAAGAAGCCGAAGAGGATCGCCACGATCGCCGGCCCCGCCTTGATGTTCTTACTGCGGATCATCACCACCAGGATGATCGCCAAGAGCAGCACCGCGGACAGTGAAATGGCCACAACTGATCACACCTTCGGTCGGAAGCACCTCGCCGGGCCCGGGAGCCAAAGCCGTCCCGCACACCCCCCACCCGACCATCGTGCCACCAACTCGCCTCCGGTTGCGATGGCGTGACGTTTCATCGGGGCGTTACCAGGGGTTCTCGGGATGGAGCCATAACCGGAATCATGCGTTCGGAGCAAAAGTCCGATGAACGCGGTACGAGGACGGGTGCTTTTCCGTAGAGCGTGCCTTCACCCTTTGGGTGAAGGCACGCTCTACGGGTTCCTGCCGGATGTCAGACCGTGACCTTCTTCAGGTGCCGCGTCAAGGTCTCCAGCGCCTCCCAGCCCTCCCCCGACTCGCCGTCGCCCAGGACGTAGAAGAAGCCCGGGCGGGCGTTGGAGCCCAGCTGGGCCGGGCGGCCCGGGAGAGGCGGGCGGCCCGCGTGGCCGCGGCCCAGCTCCCGTACCTCCTCCGCGCCCAGCACGAACGCGTACGGCACCGGCGGGCGCTCCAGGCGGGGCGGGGTGCTGAGGTCACGGCGGGCCTCACGGAGCTGGATCAGCATGCTCTCCAGGCCGTGCCGGGCCACCAGCTCGTTGGCGAGCTCGCGCAGCTCGTCCAGGGACGGCCGCTCGTCGGGGCCGTAGCCGACGGCGAGGGTGATGTCCTCCTCGACGCCCTTGCGCGTGCGCAGCACCCGGAGCGTGGCCTGCGCGGGGCGGCCCTCGCCGCCGACGACCACGGTCCAGGTGGGCTTGGGGGCGCGCTCGTAGGCGAGGTCGGTCAGCCGCCGTCGCGACCAGGGGAGGTTCGCGGGCTCGGCGGTGCCCCAGCCGACCGGGAGGGCGCCGGTGAGCTTCTGCCAGGCCGTCTCCAGAGCACCACCGAGGACAAGGTGGGCGTCGGGCTGGTGGCGGGTACGGAAGGAGAGGAGGAGCTGGCGCTCGCCGTCGCGCTCGACCTCGGTGAAGGCGGCGGCCACGGGCGTCTCGCCGGCCGAGTCGCGGGCCGGGGCGAAGAGGCCGTCCTGCCAGCGGAGCACCGCGCCGGAGAGCCCGTCGTAGTAGCCGTCGCGCTCGTCCTGGACCACCCAGCGGGAGGGCTGGGCGGTGATCAGGGTGCGGGTGGCGAGAGAGAGGCGGCAGTGGCCTGGGGTGACGATCTGCAGGCCGCGGTCGCTCTCGACGGCCGCTCGCAGGGCCTCCGACAGCCAGGCCGTCATGGCGACGACGGGACGGTCCTGCAGGACGACGGCGACTTGTTCGGTGAGGACGTCCACGGCGGGCTGGGCCGCGGCGGGCGCGGGGACGGCCGTGACACCAGAGGTGTCGACGGGCGTGCCGGGGTCCTCGGTGCCGGGGGCGCCGGGCGGCCAGACCCGGCCGCCCAGCAGGGTGGCGAGGCGGGCCGCGACGACGCCGGCGAGCTTCTCGGCCTCGGGCACGGCCGAGGAGGCGCGGGCCTCGATCCACCAGACGGGGCCGTCGGGGACGTCGGCGGGGGCCGTGCCGAGCAGCCTGGCCTGCTCTCCGGGCACCTGCAGCAGCATCGGCGCCTCGATCGAGACCAGCGGCCGTCCCTGCTCGTCGCAGAGCTGGACCACGGCCCCGTCGGCGGTGGTCTGGACCCTCAGGTCCGGGCCGCCCGCGAGCAGGCCCGCCAGGACGCTCCAGGAGTCCGGCATGCGCTCGGTGAGCGCGATCACGTCCTTGGTCATGCGTGGTTCCCCATGTTTCCGTTGTCCCCCGTGTTCCCCGTGGTACCGGCGTTGCCGGCTGTGGTGGCCGCGTTCTCGTCGTTCTCGTCGGCCTGCTCCGCCATCGCCGTCTGGATGAGCCGGACGGGCTCGCCGCGGCGGACGAGGGTGCCCCGGCCGGGCGGCTGCGCCCCGGCGTAGACACCGGGGAAGAGCTGGCCCTCCTGCCGGTCGCCGGTCATGACGACCGCTGTGGTGCCGCTCTCGCGCAGGGTCATCAGGAACGGCTCGTACAGCGCCCGCGAGGCGCCCGCCACGCGGCGGGTGACGACGAAGTGGAGGCCGATGTCCTGGGCGGAGGGGATGAACGGCAGGAAGGGCGCGAGCGGTTGCTGGCCGGCGGTGGTGAGGATGTCGTAGTCGTCGATGAGGATGACGATGCGCGGTCCCGAGTACCAGGTGCCGGACGCCAGCGCGTCCTGGGCGGCGAGGTCGTCGGGCATGCGCTTCTCGAGCTCGGCGGCGATGCCGGTGGCCAGGGCGCCGCAGAGCCTGGAGTTGTGGGCGTAGCCGCCGCGGTACTCCTCGGGCACCAGCTTGCGCAGGCCCCGGCGCGGGTCCATGACGGCGAAGACGATCTCCTCGTCCGAGTAGCGCTCCATGAGCCCCTGGGTGACCAGGCGCAGCAGATTGGTCTTTCCGCACTCGCTGTCGCCGAGGATCATCAGGTGCTGGTCGCGCTTGAACAGGTCGAGCAGGACGGGCGCGAGCGCCGTCTGGTCGAGGGCGATCGGCACCCGGTTGGGTTCGGCGGCGACGGACGGCAGCGAGGCCGCCGGGATGCGGGCGGGCAGGACGCGTACCCGCTGGGCGCCGTCGCCGGACCAGGACGAGCGGATGACCATGGCGGCCTGTTCGACGGCCGGGCCCAGCTCGGAGGTACTGGCGAGGGAGTCGATGCGGGGCAGCGCGGTCTGGGCGAAGAGCTTGCCGTCGGTCAGGACGCGGCCCTTCTCGTCGGCGCCCAGGGTCTCGGCGAGCTTGCGGTCGATGCTGGAGTCGCCGGGGTCGTTCAGGCGGAGTTCGACGCGGGTGCCGAACATCGACTGGGTGGCGATGCGGACGTCGTTCCAGCGGTGCATGGCGGCGACGATGTGGATGCCGTAGCCGCCGCCGCGCTTGAGGAGGTCGGTGACCGCGTCCTCGATCTGCTCGAAGTCGTCGCGCAGGGCGCCGAAGCCGTCGACGAGCAGCACGATCTCGGTGGAGGACAGCTCGGGCAGCCGTCCCTCGGCGCGCAGTTCGCGCAGCCGCTCGACGGAGTCGATGCCGTGCTCGCGGAAGAGCTCCTCGCGGGCGGCGAGCATGCCGCGTACTTCCTCCACCGTGCGGCTGGCGCGCTCGCGGTCGGCGCGGCCGGCGATGCCGCCGACGTGGGGCAGCCCGGAGAGGGCGGCGAGGCCGCCGCCGACCAGGTCGAGCCCGTAGATGCCGACCTCGCGCGGGGTGTGGGTCAGCGCCAGGGACAGGGCGAGGGTGCGCAGCAGAGTCGTCTTGCCGGACTGGGGGCCGCCGATGACGGCGGCGTGGCCGCCGGCGACGGTGAGGTCGAGGATCCACTGGCCCTGCCACTGCTTGGCCGGGTCGTCGAGGAGGCCGAGCGGCACGCGCAGCGGTCCGGGGCGGACGGCCAGCTGCATGCCGCGCGCGCCGGCCTCGAGGGGGCCGGCCGAGGTGTCCAGGGCGATGGCCCGGGGCAGTGGCGGCAGCCAGATGGCGCGGGTGGGGGCGGCGGCGTCGCGGAGCTGGTCGACGACGACGGACATGGTGGTGGGGCCGGGGTTGCGGTGGCGCATGGCGGGCTGTTCGCCGTCGCCCGGGGCGTCCTCGGGCTCGCCGAGGGTGTTGAAGTCCGGGTAGGGGAGGACGGTGGGGCCGTCGTCCTCGGTGTCGTGTGTCACGGGGCCGCGGTAGGGGCCGGAGACGAAGCTGGCCTTGAACCGCTCGTAGGCGCTGGTGTCGACCTTCAGATAGCCGAAGCCGGGGATGGGCGGCAGGTGGAAGGCGTCGGTGGTGTCGAGGACGGTGCGGGACTCGTCGGCGGAGAAGGTGCGCAGGCCGAGCCGGTAGGAGAGGTAGGTGTCCAGGCCCTTGAGCTTGCCGCCCTCGATGCGCTGGCTGGAGAGCAGCAGGTGCACGCCGATGGAGCGGCCGATGCGGCCGATGGACAGGAAGAGGTCGATGAAGTCGGGCTTGGCGGTGAGGAGTTCGCCGAACTCGTCGATGACGACGAACAGGTGGGGCAGCGGGTCGAGGTCGGGGCGGGTCTCGCGCAGGGCGGCGTAGTGGCCGATGTCGGCGACGTTGCCCGCGTCCTTGAGGACCTGCTGGCGGCGCTGGACCTCGCCGGCGAGGGAGGAGTGGACGCGCTCGACGAGGCCGGCCTGGTTCTCCAGGTTGGTGATGACGCCGGCGACGTGCGGCAGGTCGGCGAAGGGCGCGAAGGTGGCGCCGCCCTTGTAGTCGACGAGGACCATGGCCAGGTCCTCCGGCGGGTGGCCGGCCACCAGCGCGAGGACGAGGGTGCGCAGGAGTTCGCTCTTGCCGGAGCCGGTGGCGCCGACGCACAGGCCGTGCGGGCCCATGCCGAGCTCGGAGGACTCCTTGAGGTCGAGCAGGACGGGTTCGCGGCTGTCGCTGATGCCGATGGGTACGCGCAGGAAGGCGCGTTCGCCACGCGGCTGCCACAGGGACTTGACGTCCAGGTTCGCCGGGTCGTCGACGCCCAGCATCTCGGCGAAGTCGACGGGGCCGGACAGGGGGGCGTCGACGAGGGACTCGGCGGACAGCCGCAGGGGGGCGAGCAGCCGGGCCAGTCCTTCGGCGCCGGCGGCGGTGGCCTTGTCGGCGGTGCCCTGGGCGGTGACCGGTTCGGCCGCGCGCAGGTCCTCGATGTGGACCTGGTCGCCGTCGACGGTGATGCGCAAGGACACCTGGCCGGGTTCCTGGACGCGCTCGGCGACCAGGTGGAGCACGGTGACGCCCATGTCGTGGAGGGGCACGGCCTCGTCGGGGCGCGGCAGTTCGCACGCGTCCTCGCCGTACTCGTCGCTGACGACGAGGAGCCGGCCCGCCATCTCCAGGGCGTCCCGGCCGGACAGGCCGCGCCGCACCTCGGCGGCGTAGGAGGCGCGGGTTCGCAGGTCGGCGCCCATCAGCCGGGCGAGCTGCCCGAGTCCGGGGGCGATGCGGCGGGCCGCGACGGGGCCGTCGTGCTCCTCGGGGTCGAGGGTGTGGGGCAGCCACTTGAACCAGCCCCAGTCGTCCATGCGGTCGCCGGGGCAGGCGAGCGCGAAGGCGACGTCGTCGGGGGCGTGGGTGACGGCGGC
Source organism: Streptomyces sp. NPDC001678 (assembly GCF_042892945.1). Classification (NCBI taxonomy): domain Bacteria; kingdom Bacillati; phylum Actinomycetota; class Actinomycetes; order Kitasatosporales; family Streptomycetaceae; genus Streptomyces; species Streptomyces sp. NPDC001678. Next base: position 45,366 of record NZ_JBIAUP010000010.1, read on the forward strand.
CTGGGTGAGCAGGGCGCGGACGACGCGCAGGACGCCTTCGCGGTCGCCGACGACGCTGACGTTGCCGACGCGGTCGAGGGGGACGGTGAGGGGCAGGTCGGCCGCTGTGGAGAAGCGATTCTTCAGCGCTCCGGCCTCGTTGAGCATAAAGCGGTCGGGCGGGGTGAGGACGCTGCCGCCCTGCTGGCCGACCTTCAGGGGCCGTACGGGCATCCGGCCGGTGCCCACGCGTACGCGCAGGAAGTCGGCGTCGAGCCGGCGGCGCTCCCACAGCCGGGCCGGGTCGCGCACGATGTCGTAGAGCGCCTCGGGCGGCGGGTCCAGGACCCGGGCGGTCTCGCGGCGCTCGCGCTCCTCGGCGCCGAGCTCCTCACGGAGCTCCTCGAGGTACTCGAGGTAGCGCTCGCGCTGCTGCCGACGGGTGCGCTGGGCCTTGCCGCGCTGCGACAGCAGCATGCCCACCGAGCCGATCACGGTGACGACCAGCACGATCGCCCCGAGTCCGGCGAACTGGCTGTTGCGCACGACCGTCATCATCACGACGGAGCTCATCACGCCCGCGATGGGCATGAGGGTGTGGAGGGCGCCGCCGGTCTTGCCCTCGGGCAGGTTGGGCGGCGGCTCGATCGTGCGCGCCTCGGGAGTCGGCAGCGGCCGGGTGGTGCGGGCGGGGCGGTGGACTATTCGCGTGGTCATCGGGGGCTTCGCCTGCTCGTGGTCAAAGGGGGCGCCGGGTCTGGGCAGGGGCCTGCGTCATCGTGGGCCGCGTCTGCCCATGGCCCGGGTGAGGGCTTCGGCCGCGAGTTCGGTGACGGCCTCGCGGGTGACCTGGCCGAGCAGGTCGTTGCGGATGGCGCCGCCGGTGGCCAGGTGGCGGTCGTAGGGCAGCATCAGTACCCGTACGCCCTCGGCCCCCAGGTGTTCTTTCGCCGCTGTCAGATCCAGCGTCATATGGGGGGACGACGCGGAGACGACCACCACGGTTCCCTCCAGCATCCTGGGTCTCCCCAGCGACACCATCCAGTCCAGGACCGCGCGGGTGCTGGTGACGCCCTCGACCGTGGCCGGCGTGACGAGCACCCGCGCCTGGGCGGCCGAGAGGGCGGTGCGGGAGAGCTCGCTCGGCAGCGAGTCGCAGTCGACGACGGTGATGCCGAAGTAGCGGCGCAGCGCGACCATTACCGCGCGGTACTCGGACAGTTCCAGTCCGGCGCCCACGCGGCCCTGGCTGCCGGGCAGCAGCCAGCCCCGGTCGGGCAGCTGGACCAGATAGCCGACGACGTCGTTGAGCTGCATCGAGGGGTCGATGATCTGGGCGAGATCGCTGGTGGTCCAGCGCACCTTGGTGGCTCCGAGCCGGGCCGGGAGGGTACCGAGGGCCGGGTCGGCCTCCAGCGTCAGCACCGGGTCCTGGCGGTAGTGCGCGTAGGTGCGGCCCAGCAGCGCGGCGACGGTGGTCTTGCCCGCGCCGCCCCGGATACCGGTGACGACGATCTGCCGCCCGGTGGTCAGCGGCTGCTGCAGCGCCTGGGCGACCCTGGTCGCCTCCTCCACCTCGCGCGTGGCGGAGGAGCCGACGAGGCGGCGCAGCGAGCGGGAGGTCCGCTTGGCGGCGGAGTCCCCGCTCAACGGCTTGCCCTTGATCAGCTCCTCGGGGAGGGGAAGCTCCATGGTGACGGGCGTGGGCAGGGGGCGGGGCGCGGGCGCCGCGGGCCCCGCGCCCGCGGCCCGCGGGCGGGCGTCCTCGGGTTCCCCGGGCTCCGCGGCGGCGGCCTTCGTGCCGTTGGCTGCCGCCTCCCGGCCCTCGGCGAGCTCGTTGAGCTCGTTCGTCAGGTTCCGCAGGTTGCGCAGCACGTCGCCCTGCCAGTCGTCCTGGGACATCCGTCTCTCCTGCGACTAGAACTGGTGGAGCAGGCGTACGTAGACGCCGAACACGCCGACCGCGAGCGGGAACAGGGCGACCACGCCGATGGTCTCGATCAGGTCCACGGCGCGGCGCAGCCGGACGTGGACATGCTCGGGCGGCCGGATCGCGAGCACGGCCAGCGGGACGGCGGCGGCCAGGCACAGCGCGGCCAGCGGTCCGTACGGCGTGCCGTGGCCGTGGTCGATCCACAGCACCGCGAGGCGCACCAGCAGGACGAGGGCGGCGGCGAGCAGCACCACGACCTCGGCCACCAGCGGGAAGGCCCGTGAGCGGGAGAGCAGGACGACGGCGAGCACGGCGGCGAGCGCCACGGTCCACGGGGTGGCCGTGGTGACGGCCAGCAGTCCGCCGGCGGCCGCGGACACGGCGACGGCCACGGTGGCCAGGGCCAGGCCCCGGTGGGTGGCGGCCAGCGCGGTCTCGACCTCGTGGCGGCTGACGGAGGCTCCGCCGGAGCGCTTGTCGTCCAGTCCGGTGAGGCCGGCCGCCATGAGGGCGAGCCGGGGCAGCAGGCCCAGGACGACGACGGAGACGACGGCCATGACGGATCCGACGCGTGCCGGGTCGTGCTGGACGAGCGCGACGGCCTCCCACACGCCGGTGGTCGCGACGACCGCGCCCGCGCCGATCAGCCCGCCCTTGCCGAGCGGCGAGAACAGCCCGAGCAGCGCGAGGGCGACCGCGAGTGCGGCCGCCACGGCGGCGAGCCGGCCGGGCCCCGGCCAGGCGTGCGCGTCGGCGGCGGTCCACGCGGCGAGCGTGCCCAGTGCGCCGCCGGACAACATCAGCGGGGTGCCCAGATGCCGGGCGCCCATGCGGGCGGCGACGGCGCCGACGGCCGCCACGAGAGCGGCCGCCCCGGCGATGGCCACGGCCACGGAGGCCGGGCCGAGGCTGCCGCGCGCGAGCACACCGGCGGTCACGGCCAGCACGACGGTGGCCAGGCTCGCCGTCCACTGCCGCGCCTCGGGCCGCCAGCGCCAGCGCCGTACGTCCAGGTCCTCGGCCACCTCGTCGGTGACGTCGTGCACGACGGGCGCGGAGGGCGCGTCGTTGACCCGCACCAGCCGCAGGAGCGCGCCGTCGGGGACGCCGGCGTCGGCGAGGGTGCCGTCCTGCGGAAGAACCGTTCCTTCAGCAGTCATCAGATGCCGCGCGGCAGGGCGCTCCCCGACCTTGTCGTCCAGCAGCCGCAGGACATCCGGGAGAAGCCGCCCGATCGGCTCGTCGGCGGGCAGCACGAGATCCACCCGCCGACGGTCGCCGACGAGGGTGACCCTGCTCAATTCCGTACGCTGTTTCGCCCCCACGTTCACCACGCGGCAGAACCTATCACTGGGCCTATCACTGGGCAGGCTCCGTCACTTTGTGCGTTCCTTTCGGCTTATTGGGCGTTTTCGAATGCGAGGGAGAAGGAGCAGGGGCATCGTCGGCCGCGGACGCCGACGTACTCGGCGAGGGTGAAGGGGTCACCGCCGGTGCGTACCGCTGCTGTTGCTGCTTCTGCTGTTCCTTCTGCTTGGCGAGGGTGTGCTGAATGAACGACCACCCCACGCACCCCGCGCACAGCACCGCGGCCACGGCGATGCCCGCGAATACCTTCCCGAGCTTCTCGTCCGCCGTGCGGCGGGCCCGCTGGGCTCCGTAGAGCAGGGCATCGCGCATCCGCCGGCGCCGTACCGACACCGACTCCAGCAGTTGACTGTCGTAATCCTTCGCCATCATTCCCCGATTTGCCGGGCGCCCGGCTTCTGCAAAATCCTATGGTGCGGCGCCCGAATGGGCCGCCGAGGTTCAGTGGTGCGGATATCGCTCATAAGGGAAGAGCGGCTCGTCATACGCGGGGGCCGGGCCGTGGAAGGCGTACGCGAGATCGTCGGCGAGCTCCGCGACGACCGCGCGGCCCTCGGTCAGGGCCAGCCACGACGCCGGCAGCGCGGAATCCCCGTGCTGTGCGCCGAGCAGATTCCCGCACACGGCGCCGGTGGAGTCGCTGTCCCCGGAGTGATTGACGGAGAGCAACAGGGCGTCCTCGATCGAGCGGGGCCGGGCCAGAGCCGCGTAGACGGCGATGGCCAGGGCCTCCTCGGCGACCCGGCCGCCGCCCAGGGTCTCCAGCTTCTCGGGGCCCGGCGCGCCGTCGGCGGCGAGGTCCAGGGCCCGGCGCAGGGCGGCGGTCGTCTCCTGGTGCCCGGGGTGCCGGGCGAGGAGCCCCAGGACGCGCGGCACGGCTCCCTCGAGCGAGTCCCCGTCGAGGAGGTGACGGACGATCGCGGCGAAGGCACCGGCGGCGTAGTAGCCGGTGGGGTGGCCGTGGGTGATCTGCGCGCACTGGGCGGCGAGCCGGAAGGCGTCCTCGGCCGGCGCCCCGGTCAGCCCGAAGGGCGCCGAGCGCGTCACGGTTCCGCAGCCCTTGGAGCCGGAGTTGACCGGCCCCGGCCGGCCGGTCGGCGCCGCGTACGGATCGGGCACGTACTTCCGGCCGAGGCCGGAGAGACAGGCGTTGCCGGGCGCCCGGCGCGCGTACAGCCAGGGCTGCAGCCGCAGGCTGCCGGAGCGGACCAGGTCGTCGGGGCCGGACGGAGGCGGCGGCGCCGGGTGGTTCTGGGTGTCCAGCCAGCGGAGGTAGGCGTGCCGGACGACGGCGGTCTCCGCGCCGCCGATGCCCTTGGAACGGGCCCGGGCATGGGCGCGGATGAGGCCCTCCGCCGTGAAGAGCGTCATCTGCGTGTCGTCGGTGACCCGGCCGGTCACCGCCTCGCCGTCCGGGACGGGCCCGGTGACGCCGGCGGGGCCGTGGGCGGCGCGGATCGCCGCGAGGGAGCGGGACTCGACCGGATTGCCGAGGGCGTCACCGATCGCGCCACCCAGCAGACACCCGCGTATCCGGGCGCGCAGGGTGTCGGTGACGGCTGACGAAGAGATGGTCACTGATGATTCCCGACGCTTTCTCGTTCCGGTTCTCGGTCCGTCAAGGGGTGGGGCTCGAGTATCTCAGGCCCCAGTGACACCATCCGTCCCTGGCGGCGTCGGTTACCGACCTGTGCCGGGACGGTAGCGCTCGCGGTACAGCCGGATCGCGTCCTCGAACGGGAAGTTGGGGACGAAACTGACCTCACCGTCGTCCTTGGCGATGATGATGTGCGAACCGCCCAGGTGCTCGGGCGGCCGCGTCGGGTCGGGCTCCGGCGCGCCCGTGGCGTAGACGAGGTAGCCGGCGTCGAACTCATGGACCGCCAGGCCCATGGGGGTGCCGTCGGGCCAGGTCGGCGGGGAGTAGGCACGGGCGACGGCCACGGCCTCCTCGGGGCTCGACGGCACGCGGCGCGCGGGTTCGGGTGCGGACTCAGGGACGTTGGAGGACATGGTCCATTCCTACTTCACAGTGGGGGTGACGGGCACGACGGGCGTGGTGGGCACTGCCGGAGCGTGCTTGGGCATCGGGGGCACCGGCCTGCGCTGGGCGTCCAGGACGATGGACCAGACACCCGTCGCGTTCGTGTGGATGGGGTACGGGCTCACGACGCCCGCCTGGGTGTCCACGAAGAAGATCCGGCCGTTGTGGTTCACCGCGTTGAAGGCGTGCCCGACCCCCGTGGTGCCCGGCGCGGACGGCCAGGCGACCGCGATGGCCGCCGAGGAGCCGTGCCCCGCCGAGAGAAGTCGCTGAGCCAGGGCGTTGTAGGCCGGGCCCTGGCCGTCGTAGTGGTACGACGCGCCCGCCCAGCGCTCGATGTTCTTGGTCGACCCTCGCTCGGCCCCCATGCGGTCCAGCGTGCCGTCGGGCAGCTGGTCCCAGGCGCGCGGTGCCGAGACCTGGGGGTTGCCGTACCAGGTCTCGAGGAACGACCTGGTGCAGTCGGCGCAGTTGTTGCCCCGGCCCGGCATCTTCAGACCGCCGTCGTTCTGAAGCTGCGCCCAGCGCTGGGTGGGGTCCGGGAACCGCTCGAAATTCCCGGCCGCGTCGCGTGGAACCGCCTCCTCCAGAAGGACCTGGTCGACGGCGTACGGCTCCTTGAGCCCTGCCGGACCGCTCCGGAGCTCGTTGCGGATGTCGAGGTGGGTCGCGGTGGCGGTGGGGTGCGGAGGGACGGCGTCGCGCGGGGTGTAGACCGGACCGGGGTCGTGGCGCTTGCGCCAGCCACCGAGCTCGTCGGGCCGAGCCGGGTCGGACGGGTCGTGGTGCGAGCCGTCGTGGTGTTCCGTGCCGTCGTGGTGTTCCGTGCCGTCGTGGTGCGAGCCGTCGTGCTGCTCCGTGCCGTCGTGATGCCCCGTGCCGTCGTGGTGCCCCGTACCGTCGTGGTGCGAGCCGTCGTGCCGCTCCGTGCCGTCGTGATGCCCCGTGCCGTGGGCGTCGTGGTCGGCCTGGCGGGAGTGGTCGGCGGGGCCGTCGTGTCCGCCGCGGTCGGTGCCGTGAGCGGTGTGGTCGCCGTCGCGCGCGGGGGTTGCGTCTCCGCCGTGGTGGGGTGCGGAGTCACGGCCGTCGTGCGGCGCGTCGTGCGCGGGCCCCGTGCCGTGGTCGGCGCCACGGTCCGGGCTGGCCTGCGGGGTGTCGTGCGTGGGGTGCGGCTCCGTGTGGGCAGCGTTCTCCGCGCCGTGGGCAGCGTTCTCCGCGCCGCCGGCGCCTGCGCGACCACCCGCATCAGCGGCTGCGTGACCGCTCGCGTGAGCGTCGGCACGCGCCACGGCGTGAGCACCCGCGTCAGTGCCCGTGTGAGCACCCGAGTGAGCACCCGCGTCAGCGGCTCCGTGACCGCCTGTACGAGCGCCTGCGCCTACGCTCGCGTCGGCGTCGACGCGCCCGCCGGCGTGAGCGGCCGCGTTGTCCGCCGAACCACCACCCGCGTGGACGAGGGCCTGCTCCCCCGCGTGCACCGACGGCGCGTGGGCGGGCGACGTGGTGGCGGAGTCCGCCAGCCGCTGGTGGGCTGCGCGGTCGGCGGCCGATGCCTCCACCGGGATGGGGTTCTGATGGGGAGCGCCCGCGGGCGACACCATGGTGCCGTTCTCGTGCAGGATCGTTCCGTCGGTGAGCTTGACGGACCCGTCGTGGAACGTGGCGGGTACGACGCCGGGCCCTTCCGGGACCTTCACGGACAAGTCGTGCGGGAGAGCGAAGTCGGCGGGGGCGATCTTGTTGCCGCCGAGGCTGTTCTTCAGCCCGGCCATCAGATCGCTGACCTTCGGCACCGAGATATTGAGGGCACCGAGGCCCTTGCCCACACCCTTGCCGATGTAGGTCATCGGGTCGATGACCTTGCCGACCTTGCCCGCGACATTCACGACCTTGCCGACCGTGCCCGCCTTGGCGACGTTACCCGCGCCCGTGATGGAGGTCAGGACATTGAAGGTGACGGCACCGGCGGCACGCCCCGGGTTCTTCTTCCACTCGTCCCAGGCCAGCATGGCCTTGCCCGCCTCACGAGCCACCTTCTTCGAATCCTGCACGAACTTCGGCAGCATCGAATCCGGAATCGCCCGACCGATCGGACTGCTGTACACAGCCACGCCCACGGCCAACATGCCGAGGCCCTTCCACGCGTTCTTGAACGCGTCCCAACCACCAAAACCGACCAGAGTACCCAGACCCTTAATGGTCCCCCACACGCCGTCGACGATCAGGCCGTCCCACACGAACGACTTGACCCAATAGCCGATCTCATACGCATGATGCCGCTGCTCCTCCGGCTCACCCCACGGCACCTTCGCATGCTTCAAGTCATCAGCCTTGAAGCCATACATGTTGTCCTTGTGCGAACCGTCGTCCGCGACAAACGTCGTACCATTCACCAACGCGGTGATCTTGTTCGCCGCCCGGCGCTCGGCCTCGTAGAACGCACCGACCGTCTCGTCGATGTCACTACGGATGCGCTTCTGGTGATCCGTCTTCTTCTTGTCGTAAGCCCAGTCCTTGTCACCCTTCACGGACGACACGAAGCTCTCGGCCTCACGCTTCAACGCATCCAGCTTGTCCGCAAGCGGACGCACCTCGGCCGCGTACTCCGTCAGAGCCGACGACACCTTCTCCAGCTTGTCGCCAAAACCCTTCGCCTTGTCCCGCACCGGAACCGTCGTCGCAAAAAGCGCCTCGGCCTCAGGAGCATGATAAAAAGCGGACAAACCCTGGAATTTGGAGTGGATGTCGCCACCCGTGCTCCGGATCGCCGACGCGTCCTTCTTCAGGCCCGCGGCGTCCTTCTCCAGTTCACCGAGATTCCCGGTGAACGTCGGTATCTCCCCCGGCTCCAGCACGAACTACGCCTCTCCCCCGATACGTGCCGCCCATTCCGCCGCCCGGCATGCGCTGGCGAACATGTCTATCAACGTTGCCATAGGCACGCAACGCGCCCGGGCGTCATGGGCGTTCTGTCCTTCGATTGCACGTGTGTGCGCTGTTGCCTCAGTTGGACAAGGAAAGGCCGTACGCCCTCGTCGCCGACCGACATCAGATATTCGCCGAACTGCCGGGCCTCCGGACCCTTGGCGCGGTGGACTACGGGGAGGGCGTGGTTCAGTGTGCGGGGGGAGGAACTGACATCGAGCACACTCATGGCCAGTTCCACGCCCAGGGGCCCATCGAGGGCCGACACCGCACTGGCCAGGTCCACCAGCTGCGTGGGGAGGTCGAACCGAGCCTTCTCCCCTGCGGCCAGGGAGCGTACGCCCCGGCCGATGACGTCCCTGATGTCGACCAGCAGCGCCCGCAGCGTGGCGTCGTCGAACAACTCGCCCAGCTTGTCCTCGAAGTACTCGCTGTCGGCGATCCGCACCAGAGCACGCGCCGCTTCCAAGCGCAGCCCCTCGGTTCCCTTCTCCTGCGCCAGGTCCCGGTCGGCCACCGCGTCCGCGAGCTGCGCGAACGTGCTGTCCACCGAGAACTTGCGGTCGACCGAGAAGTCGTACCAAGGCGTGTCCCCGGGGGCCGCGGCAGCCCGACGTACGGCCTCGTACCCGGCCGCCTCGCCCCAGGTCGTCAGCGCCACGCATGCGAGGAATCGCTCGATCTCCGGCTCAGCGGGGTCGTTCATCAGCTCGATGAGCCCGGGCACACGCTCTCGGTGTCCGGGTTCGTCGAAAGCCCCGAAGATCACATCATCGATATCCGATGCCGGCGCGCCATCGAAATCCGTGCCGAGCAGTTCACTGAAGCGGGTCACGATCAGCATCCTTCGTATGTGCGCCCGGGAAAACCCGGGCGCACTCCACGAGGGGAGGGACTCGGTCTCCGAGCAGCGCCTTGGCGCGGACGAAGACGTCATCGTCCTCCAATTCCACGGATTCCGCTTCGATGTCGGTCACGATCCGTCGCAGCACCTTCGACCACTCGTCGACGAACGTTGCCGTCGTAACGGTGGCGTCCCCTCGCTCGGTCAGCAGGGATTCATAGTTCCCGAGCGTGCTGTGCCAGCGCGCCTGAATCCTCAGTGAATCGCCGTCGCGCGAGACGATCCACTCCACTGCGAACGTGTCGGATCCCCAGAAGACCTCGGTGCCGGAGAATTCCGGCCGCTGGACCTCCTCGAGCAGCGGCACCAGGTCGTCGACCATCGCGGCGAGGTCGTACCCGTAGGGCAGCCGGACCGGCACCAGATTCCAGACCAGAATCGCATCCTCTGCCTCGGAGCGGTAGAGCTCGCCAACCGCGTCCGCCATGTCGGCAGCGGACGCGCACTTCCGGACGGCCGGGCATCCTGCCTGAACAGAGAAACTCATCACCCTTCCCGGCTCACCGGGTACCGCGTACGGACCGGGGCGTGCTCGGCGCGCGCCCCGGCTCTCATGTGTCGAACTCGCCGAGCCAGCCGCGGTCGAGAAGGCCCTCGGGCAGGTACTCGGACTCCACCTGGATGGGGAAGCCCGCGTCGTACGCGAGGCACGCGACGGCCAGCGGGCCGAGCGCCACCAGACCCTCGGCGCTGACGGTCCGGTCCTGGTTCGCGGTCCAGTACTCCTTGTGCCAGCGCAGCGCCTGGAGCAGTTCGGCGTTGAAGGCTTCCTGGTCCCGGATGGCATACCGGTAGAAGAGATTGATCGGTGGGTAGAGGACCTTGAGCATCAGTTCCTGATCCGCGATCCGCACGACGGCCGGATCGGTGCCCTCCATCGCGGCGACCAGCTTCTCGCCGATGTCACCGCTCTGGAGCCACCACGTCTGCAACGTGTCGATCCAGGCATAGATGTACTCGTCGTACTCACCGGATTCCCTCAGCAGGGAAGGCGGCACCTTGGCCAGCTCCGTCATCCGGTCCTGTTCGCGGCAGATCACAGCGAGCCAGAAGGCGGTGATCCAGTTGCCGGCGTCGGTGAAATACGTCGGGCCGACGGCCTGGACCGTCCGTTTCTTGTGCGCGATGAGGCATTCCACCGTCTGTTCCGTCGTCGTGGCCGCGACGAACAGGGCGGACCCGACCTGCATGGCCGAGACAAAGGCGTCCCACGTCGGAAACATCTCGGCCTTGGGGTCCACGGCGCATCGCGTGTAAGCGGCGGTCAACGACGTGTCCAGAGCCAGATTGAAAGAGCTCGACGACATCTCGATGGAGTCGATCATGCTGCCGACGAATTCATCGAGCCCTTCGACACGTCGCTCCGCCTCGCCGGCCGGAAAATCGTGGCGAGATTCGGTGACAGCCTCCCGATGCCGCTCCCCCACGTACCGTGCCTCTCCCTCGTTGGCTTCCCTGCTCACCGAGTACCGCATACGGACCGGGCGCGCTCGACGCACGCCCTGGTCTCATGTATCCAGCTCTCCGACTCTCGAGCGCACCAGCAGGTGCTTCGGCAGGTATTCGGACTCGACCTCGATCGGGAAACCCGCGTCGTACGCCATGCACGCGATGGCCAGCGGCTCGAATGCCACCCAGCCCGCGCAGTCGATGGCCCGGCCCTCATCCTTGGTCCAGTAGTCCTTGTGCCACTTCACCGCATTGGCGAGCTCGGCATTGAAGGAGTCGTGATCCCGCAGGACATAGCGATAGAAGAGGTTGATGGGAGGGTAAATGAGCCTCAGCATCGCCTCGCGGTCCGCGATCCGCGCGACCTCCGGATCGGTGCCGTTCATCGCGGCAAGCAGCTTCGGACCGATGTCACCACCCTGGAGCCACCAGGTCTGGAGCGTGTCCACCCAGGCGTAGATGTACTCGTCGTACTCGGCTCCGGAGGCACGCATCAGGGAGATCGGCACCTTGGCCAGCTCCGTCATCCGGTCCTGCTCACGGCAGATGACGGCAAGGAAGAAGGCCGCGATCCAGGTTCCGGCGTCGGTGGCCGACGTGGGGCCGGTGGCCCGAATCGTCCGCGGCTCGTGACCGATGCGGCGCTCGATCGTCTCCTCGTTCGAGGTCGCCGCGGCGAACAGGGCGGAGCTCACCTGCATCGCCGAGACGAACGCCTCCCACGTGGGGAGCTTGGCCGCGCGCGGGTCGGCCCCGCAGTGCGTCAAGGCCGCGTTGAGCGACGTGGTGAACGCCCTGTCGAAGTCCTCCGGCGACTGTTCCAGGGACTCGATCTTGCGCTGGGCACTCTTGTCGAGCCGCTCCGCGCGACGCGCCGCCTCTTCCGCCGGAAACTCGTGGCGAGGCACGGTGACAGTCATCTGGTGCAGCTCCTCTGACCGATATCGGAGTGGTTCGTCATGTCGCCGGCTTCGGCGAGATATCGAAGCGGTTCATTATATACCCGGCGTACTCACTGCCATTGGGATTTCCCTTGACCAATACATAGTCGAGATTTCCGGATTTGCGAGCTTTTTCCAGGGCCTCGGCCAGCTCGTCCTCGCCCCGCCGTTCCATCTGGTCGAGAATGGTCTGGAAATACTCCCGGGTTCCCTGCATTACCCGGATCTTCTTCGGACCGGAAGACCATCGATCACCGAGCTTGGTATCCGGCGACGACTTGGCCTCGACCACGACATAACGACCGTCCTCGGTCTGCCATATCTGGTCGAACCGGTTGTTTCCGCGCTCTCCTCCGTCAAGTCGCTTGGCACCCTGGTAGTGATCCGGGATGGCGTGATATTCGGCAGCCTTTTCACCGAAGTCTTCGGTGGCATCGGTCTTCTCGGCATGGGCCGCGGATTTATCCGCGGCCGCCTGGTCGAGCTCCGCCTTCAGCTCATCCGTCTTGTTCGCCTTGTAGGCCTCGTCGGCTTCCTTCCACGCATTTTCCGCCTTGGTGAGCTCGTCGAGCGACTTCTGTCGCCGCTCGGCCGCTTCCTCGAGCTCACGGGCGTGATCGGGGTTGTGCACGGTCGCCGGATCGCCCTCGATGGGCTTCGCGAGCAGGTAGTCCGGAGGCTCGGCCGGTGGGTATTCGCTGAACCAGGGGCTGTTCTTGTTGTCCCTGCGCAGGATCGGCAGAAGGTGACCGTTCTCGTCCCGGGCGTCGACGTCCAGGCGGTGCCCATCACCTTCCCGGTAGTACTTCTTGAACCACTCCGGGTTCTCGTTGGCCTTCCGCACCTGTTCCGCGACGACCTCGGGCGTCGACGGCTTGGGAGTCGGCTTGGCCTGGCCGTCATGAGACCCATCCGTACCGGCGTGCTGTGCGTCCGCCGTGGCGCCGTGGCCATGGTCGGCATGGCCATCGCCATGCGGCGCGGACGCATCGTCGGCATGGTGAGCCGCGTCGTCCGCTTGGTGAGGGCCGTCGCTGCCGTGCGAGCCCGAGTGGGGCTCGTCGTGGCCGCTGTGGTGCGGCGCGGACGCGTCGTCGCCGTGGCGGGCCGGGCCGTTGCCATGAGGGGTGCCGTCGTTGCCGTGGGCGCCGTGCCCCTCGGCGTTGTGGCCACCGGTACCGGAAGCCGGGGTGTCGTGCGAGGGGTGCGCCGACGCGTTCGGGCTGCCGTGCTCCGACGGGCCGTGCGGACCACCGGCGTGCGGAGGCTGGGAGCTTCCCCCGCCCGCGTGGCCGGCACCGTGCTCCGCGCTGCGACCGGCGGAGGGCAGTGACGTTTCTGCGCCTCGACCACCCGCATGGGCAGCAGAATTCTCAACGAAACCATGGCTACCAGCGTGGGCAGCGCTGTCGACGCCTCGGCCACCGCCCACATGCGAGGCCGCGTCCGCGCTGCCGCCACCCACGTGTGCGGACGTGGGCGCGTGCGACCCGCCTGCATGAGCGGTGGACTCTGCGGTGTGGCCACCCGTGTGAGCGGCGACGTTGTCGCCGCCTCGACCACCGAGCGAGGGAAGTGACGTTTCTCCAGCGTGGCCGGCGCCACGAGCGGCCGCGTTGTCCGCGATTCCGCCGACGTGAGCGGCATTGTCCGCGCTGCCGCCAGTGGCATGGACGAGGACCGGCTGCTCGGCATGGGTCCCCGCATGCGAGGGCGTGGACGTCGACGTGGACGCGGCGATCTGCTGGTGGGCGGCGCGGTCGGCGGCCGAGAGCTCGACCGGGATCGGATTCTGGTGCGGTGCGCCCTTGGGCGACACCATGGTCCCGTTCTCGTGCAGGATCGTCCCGTCGGGGAATTTCACCGACTTGTCCGGGAGGACGGACGTCACGTTCGGCGTGTGCGGCGCCGCGACGTTCGGCGTGTGCGGCGCCGCGACGTTCGGCGTGTGCGGCGCCGCGACCGACAGGTCGTGCGGGAGGGCGAAGTTGGCAGGCACGACCTTGTTGCCGCCGAGGGTGTTCTTCAGCCCGGCCATCAGGTCGCTGACCTTGGGGACCGAGATATTGAGGGCACCGAGGCCCTTGCCTATCCCCTTGCCGATGTAGGTCATGGGGTCGATGACCTTGCCGACCTTGCCCGCGACATTCACGACCTTGCCGACCGTGCCCGCCTTGGCGACATTGCCCGCGCCCGTGATGGAGGTCAGGACGTTGAAAGTGACCGCACCGGCCGCGCGAGCCGGGTTCTTCTTCCACTCGTCCCAGGCCAGCATGGCCTTGCCCGCCTCACGAGCCACCTTCTTCGAATCCTGCACGAACTTCGGCAGCATCGAATCCGGAATCGCCCGACCGATCGGACTGCTGTACACAGCCACGCCCACGGCCAACATGCCGAGGCCCTTCCACGCGTTCTTGAACGCGTCCCAACCACCAAAACCGACGAGCGTTCCGAGGCCCTTGATCGTGCCCCACACACCATCGACGATCAGGCCGTCCCACACGAACGACTTGACCCAATAGCCGATCTCGTACGCATGATGCCGCTGCTCCTCCGGCTCACCCCACGGCACCTTCGCATGCTTCAAGTCATCAGCCTTGAAGCCATACATGTTGTCCTTGTGCGAACCGTCGTCCGCGACAAACGTCGTGCCATTCACCAACGCGGTGATCTTGTTCGCCGCCCGGCGCTCGGCCTCGTTGAAGGCACCGACCGTCTCGTCGATGTCACTACGGATGCGCTTCTGGTGATCCGTCTTCTTCTTGTCGTAAGCCCAGTCCTTGTCACCCTTCACGGACGACACGAAACTCTCGGCCTCACGCTTCAACGCATCCAGCTTGTCAGCAAGCGGACGCACCTCGGCCGCGTACTCCGTCAGAGCCGACGACACCTTCTCCAGCTTGTCGCCAAAACCCTTCGCCTTGTCCCGCACCGGAACCGTCGTCGCAAAAAGCGCCTCGGCCTCAGGAGCATGATAAAAAGCGGACAAACCCTGGAACTTGGAGTGGATGTCCCCACCCGTGCTCCGGATCGCCGACGCGTCCGACTTCAGACCCGCCGCATCCTTCTCCAGCTCACCGAGATTCCCGGTGAACGTCGGTATCTCCCCCGGCTCCAGCACGTACTACGCCCCCCTCTTTCTGCTCTGCCGGCATCCCTACCAGCCGTGCCCGTGCACCTGATCCCCGGCCTTACGGTTCGGTCGGGGCTCCAGGCGGCGCCCGTGCCTACTTCCGCCCCCGCGACCGGAGGACCAGAACCTCGTCCGTCAGCTCCATCAGGCGTTCCTGCGCGACAGGCGGCACCGCGTAACCGGCCGCATGGATCTTGGACGTGAACTCCTCGGGAAGGCGGAGGTGGTAGGTGGTCGCGTAGAACCAGAGGTCACCGCGCCACACCCATTCCCCGTCGGTGAAGAGCGAGCTGCCACCGACAATGCCTTCGCCCGACCCGAGCACGTCATCGACGACACCCATGGACGCGAAGAGCGTATGCCCACCGCGAAGGTAGGCCGCGACGTCCTGCTCGTTCGGCTGCGGTGCGTCCGTCACAAAGTCACGGATGCCCCCGTCCCACTCCGAACTCGACGGCCAAAGCTCACTGTAAAAGCCGAGGACCTTCATACGACGCTTCCTTTCACAGGACTACTGAGCCATGGGGAGGAAAGTCCTCCAGTAGCCCTCATTTTGCACCTCCGGCACCTGCCCCTTACCGCGAGAGGGGTAGATACCCACCTCATCGGTCGGCGCCATCACCGGGACACCCAGGTCATTCGCCACCTGCTGCGCCGCAGGGATGTCCGACACGCCTTCCCTGACACGACCGGTGTGGCAGGAGATGAGCCTGATCGGCCCGCCCTTGTAGGTGGGGTTGTTCCGGATCGCCTCGACGATGTGCGTTGCGTGCACTTCGCCCGGAGGGAAGTCGACGCCCATGGCGTTCTTCCTGCCGGGCATGAAGAATCCCTTGTCGTTTCCGTGGACGACCACATCGTGGTAGCCCTCGAGCCGCGCCGTGAGATCACGGTTCAGCTGCGTCATGCTGTCGTAGCCGATCGTCGTCAGATGCGGCTCGTGGTACACGTGGTCGCCGGTCGCGAGCACGATGTCGCCGTGCTCCTTGGGAGGAACGGGGATCTTCGACTTCGGGTCGTCCTGCGGAGGGGTGTAGTCCCGCATGGTCTGCGGGTCATCGGCATGATGGCTTCCCGCGCCGACGCCGTCCTCCGCCGCGTGATGACCCGACGGCTCGTGTTCCGCGCCCGGGCTCTCCGCGGCGTGGTCGCCACCGGAGTCCCCGCCATGCGCCGCGTCGTGCTGGTTTCCACCGGCGCCATCGTGACCGTGATCCGAAGCCGGGGTCTCGTGGCCGGCGCCCTGGTGGCCCTCGGAACCATGGCCTCCCGCACCGGAACCCGGGGTGTCGTGGCCGGGGTGGGGCGTGGAGCCGTGGCCGGCGTCGGCGGCCCCGGCGTGAGCGCCGTTGCCGTGAGCGGCGGGCTCGGCGGCGTGGCCTCCCGTGTGGGCAGCGCTGTCGGCACCTCGGGCTCCGCCCGTGTGCGTGGCCGCGTTGTCCGCACTCCCGCCTCCGGCGTGGACTGCGGGTTCGGCAGTGTGGGCACCCGAGTGGGGCAGCGCGCTGTCGGCGCCGCGTCCCGCTGAAGGAAGTGACGATTCTGCAGCGTGACCGCCCGTGTGGGCGGCCGCATTGTCAGCTGTTCCCCCGCTGCCGCCGACATGCACGGCGTTGTCCGCGCTGCCACCGCCCGCGTGAGCGAAGGCGGGCTGCTCGACACGGGACGGCGTGGGTATCTGCTGGTGGGCGGCGCGGTCGGCGGCCGATGCCTCCACCGGAATCGGGTTCTGATGCGGTGCGCCCTTGGGCGACACCATGGTGCCGTTCTCGTGCAGGATCGTCCCGTCCGGCAGCTTCACCGACTTGTCGGGAAGAACGGACGTCACGTTCGGCGTGTGCGGCGCCGCGACCGACAGATCGTGCGGGAGAGCGAAATTGGCGGGAACGACCTTGTTGCCGCCCAACCCGTTCTTCAGCCCGGCCATCAGGTCACCGACCTTCGGCACCGAGATGTTCAGGGCACCAAGACCCTTACCAAGCCCCTTGGCGACATACGTCATGGGGTCGATGACCTTGCCGACCTTGCCCGCGACATTCACGACCTTGCCGACCGTGCCCGCCTTGGCGACATTGCCCGCGCCCGTGATGGAGGTCAGGACGTTGAAAGTGACCGCACCGGCCGCGCGAGCCGGGTTCTTCTTCCACTCGTCCCAGGCCAGCATGGCCTTGCCCGCCTCACGAGCCACCTTCTTCGAATCCTGCACGAACTTCGGCAGCATCGAATCCGGAATCGCCCGACCGATCGGACTGCTGTACACAGCCACGCCCACGGCCAACATGCCGAGGCCCTTCCACGCGTTCTTGAACGCGTCCCAACCACCAAAACCGACCAGAGTACCCAGACCCTTGATCGTGCCCCACACACCATCGACGATCAGACCGTCCCACACGAACGACTTGACCCAATAGCCGATCTCATACGCGTGATGCCGCTGCTCCTCCGGCTCACCCCACGGCACCTTCGCATGCTTCAAGTCATCAGCCTTGAAGCCATACATGTTGTCCTTGTGAGAGCCATCGTCAGCGACAAACGTCGTACCGCCTACAAGCGCCGTGATCTTGTTCGCGGCACGACGCTCGGCCTCGTAGAACGCACCGACCGTCTCGTCGATGTCACTACGGATGCGCTTCTGGTGATCCGTCTTCTTCTTGTCGTAAGCCCAGTCCTTGTCGCCCTTCACGGACGACACGAAGCTCTCGGCCTCACGCTTCAACGCATCCAGCTTGTCCGCAAGCGGACGCACCTCAGCGGCGTACTCCGTCAGAGCCGACGACACCTTCTCCAGCTTGTCGCCAAAACCCTTCGCCTTGTCCCGCACCGGAACCGTCGTCGCAAAAAGCGCCTCGGCTTCCGGCGCATGGTAAAACGCCGACAAGCCCTGGAACTTCGAGTGGATGTCCCCACCCGTCGTCCGGATCGCCGACGCATCCGACTTCAGACCCGCCGCGTCCTTCTCCAGCTCACCGAGATTCCCGGTGAACGTCGGTATCTCCCCCGTTTCAAGCACGACTTACGCCTTCCCCTGCCCCTGCTCGGGCTGCTTGCCCTTCAGCTCCTCGGGGGTCGGCGCCACCAGCGCGTTGCTCTGTGCCGTCTGTGCCATCTGTTCGTCGCCGTGGACGTACGCCTTGGTCGCCTCGACGGCGCCCGTCATCGACTTGCCTGTACGCACGGCGATGTACTGCAGATCCGACTTCGTCTTCTCCGCGAACTGCGCCAGTGCCACGGCGACCAGGCCACCACCGCCCTCCGGCGCCTTGCCGCCGGCGGCGATGGTGCCCGCGTGCGTGCCCGCGTGCTCCATGTTGGTGGAGTACGTCTTGAACTCCCCCTCCAGTTTTCCGGCGACCTCGCCGGTTCCGGAGAGCACCGAGTTCACACCACTCACATCAATGTCCCAGTTGGACACGCAAACCCCCGTTTCCTACCTGAATAGGCGAATCAGACCGGCGTCAGCCGATGGCGTCGACGGCGGCCTTCGCCTTGGACAGCGTGGACTGCGCCGTGCCGTCGTTCTTCTCCATCGTGGAGCGCAGCAGGTGGATGATCTGGCGGACCTCGGTGGCCGCCCGGTTCCAGCGCTGCTCCTTGCCGTGGTACTGATCCGAGACGCCGTCGGCCTGGAACTCGGCCATCGCCGCCTTCACCGCGCCGTCACGCTCGCTCAGCACCGTCTCCAGGCGGGAGATGATGCCCTGCAGCGAACCCTGTACCTCGCTCGACGCGCCCGTGTCGTAACTACGACGGTCCGCACCCGCACCAGCCATGATCAATACCCCCTGTGTCCTAGCGGCCCGAGAAGCGGGCCGCGTCGAAGTTCGCCGCCGCCATCTGCTGGCGCGCGTTGTCCGCCGACTCCTGGTCACCCTGGCCGAACGACGAGTCCATGCCGGACTGGCCACCCAGAATCGCACCCAGGGAGCTGTTCAGCGCGGCGGTCACCTCGTCGGAGTGCGACTTGAACTGGTCGAACGCGGCCCTGCCGGCGCCGTTGAACTTGCCCTCCAGCGGCTGCGCGGCGGCGATCAGCTGGCGGATCAAACCGCCCAGATCGTCACTTGAACCACGCGTCTTCGAAACCAGATCGGACAGCGTCGTTTGTCCCATATCGAACTTCACGAGCTCACCCCCGTCGTATCTCATGTGTCACTTGGCGACTCGAACATGTCTATCAACATCACCACGCTGACCACAAAGTGCTTCCGGGGCTGACGAGCACTCTGTTACGAACGTGTGGAGCTCGTTTCCCCGCCGTTGCAGACACCATGCCAGGGGCCACTGACAATCGTCAGTGGCCCCTTTGGCGCCTTATGTCACACAGTGAGCGCGGCACGCTCCCGTAGCTCGAACCACACCTGCTTCCCGACGACGTCGAGTCCGTCCCACACCCACGTCACACCGGAGGCGTGCGACAGACGGCGTACGAGCGCCAGGCCCCGGCCGTCGCCGCCCGCTTCGCCGGTGGCCTGGCGCGGCCACGGCAGCCGGCCCGGGTCATCGTCGCGGACGGCCACGACGACGCTCTCCTCGTCGACCGTCACCTCGACGGTGAGCTCCGGCACGCGCGCGTGCCGGACGACATTCGCGACGGTGTCGGAGACACAGATGCGCGCGTTCTCGATCTGCGGGTACCGGTCGGCCGCCACGAGTGCGGCGGTGACGAACTCTCTCGCGAGACGAGCGGTGTTGGCGCTCGTCGGCGCGGTCAGGCGATAGCGCTCCCTCTTCACCGGCCCGCCACCTCCACTGCGCTCGGCTGGCGGGGGACGAAGTTGATGCCGTGGGCGGTGATCACCACGACGTGGTCGCACTCCTGGGGGCGTGGGGCGGGAGTGGGAGGGATGTGGGGGTGGTGCGGGCGCCTCGCCCAGGCGGTGAGGCGGCGGATAAGGTTGAGCATGTCGACGCTCCTAGAGCAGCGTTGGCCATGCCCCGGGGTCGTTACCGCGACCGCCGGGGTCTCCTTTGTGCTCGGGACCTTAGCAGTAGAGCCCTATAGAACCCTTGCGAGTTGCTGTATTCCAAACAAACCGAAGCAACCTACGTCTTGTACGAACACTTGCGGCACCCGTAGCGTGCCGACGTGATCGAATTCGTTCCCGACATCCCGCGCTGGCGCCAGGTGGCCGAAGTGATTCGACAACGTATAAAGGACGGCACGTATCCGCCTCGGACACGAGTGCCGTCCGTCCTTCAACTCACCGAAGAGTTCGGCATCGCCAGCATGACGGCCCACAAGGTGCACCGCGCTCTCCGTGCCGAAGGCCTCATCTACACCGAGCCCGGTATGGGGTCGTTCGTCTCGAAAGACCTGCTGTAGCCCGCCGTTAACCCCGTTGAGCCCGCAGAAATCGCAACGCCGCCTCGGCGAAAGCCTCCGGCGCCGCGGCGTGGATCAGGTGCCCCACCGGGATCGTCTCGAAGCTCCCGTCGGGCACGCGCCTGGCCAACTCGGCGACGTTGTGCTGGGAAACGTGGCTGAGCGGACCGCCGCCCAGGACCAGGGTCCTCGCCTCGATCCTGCCCAGGTCCGCCAGCCACGCCGCGTCCGGGCGGTCGATCTGGCCCCTGATGGCCTCGACCACCGCCCAGTCGAAGCCGAGTTCGCCCTCCGGCCTGGCGCGGGGCGTGGGTTCGCGGGGCACGGGCGCCGGGGCGTCCTCCAGCACCATTCGTCCCACCCGCTGCGGCTGTGCCGCCGCCAGCAGATAGGCGACGATGCCGCCCATCGAGTGCCCGATCACGTCCGCGCGCTCCAAGCCGAGGACGTCGAGGAAGCCGAGCACGTCGTCCCGCATGAGTTCGAACGAGTACGCGCCGGGCCAGTCGCTCAGGCCGTGGCCGCGCAGGTCGGGCGCGTACACCCGCCAGTCCCGTACGAAGGCCGGGGCCACACCGTCCCAGTCGGCAGCCCCCTCGCCCAGCCCGTGCAGCAGCACGAGCGGCGGGGCTCCCTCCGGACCCGAGACCCGGTAGGCCAGCCGGACCCCTCCGACCTCGACTGTGCGGTGATCACCCATGCGCCGAAGCTAACGCCCACAGGCCGTATTCAGCCAGCCTTCCCCAAACACTCCAGCACACGCCGGAGTTCTCCCCGTACACCCTCGTCCGCGACGACCCCGTCCGGGCCCGCCATCCCCTGCGTCAGCGGAATCCTCACGCAAGCCGCCTCCACGATCGAGGCTCCCGTATAGCTCAGCACCGTCCGCAGCGTGGCCTCCGCTCCCCCGCCGCGCCCTGCTGGCGCCACGTTCACCCACGCCACCGGCTTGTCGCAGATCTCCGTGCCGCCGACCGTCCAGTCCAGCAGGTTCTTGAACGCGCCGGGCAGCGTGCCCGCGTACTCGGGCGCGCAGATCAGTACGGCGTCCGCCTCCGCGATGGCCGCGCGTAGCTCCGTCACCGGGCCCGGCAGGGGGTCGTGGTCGTCGTCGGGGTTGAAGTGCGGGAGGGCCGCGAGGCCTTCGTAGCGCACCGCCCGCACGCCCGCCGACGCGGCCACGGACTCGGCCGTGCGCAGCGCGGTCTCGTTGGAGGAGGCGGCGCGCAGGCTGCCGGAGAGCAGGAGGATCACGGGCGGTGTCGTAGACATCCGTCCAACCTACCCGGCCTCACGAGACGGGTGCACTCCCGATCAGCAGGAGCGTGACGGAAACACGCGTGCCGTCGATCTCGTACATCGCCCTGTACTTGCCAAGGCGTAGCCGCCACGTTCCGTGCCGCCGAGCTGCACGGCCTCGGGCGGCCGCGGATTGCGGGCGAGTGCGTTGACCGCGTCGGCGAACGGCTTGACCGCGTCCCCGTCGCGTTCGCGCAGGGCACGCATTGAGCGGGCGGTGTTGTTGGCCCAGATCAGGGTGTGCCTCACGAGGCCTTCGCCTTGTCGAGCATGGCCATGACCTCGTCGTGCGTCATCGTGCGGCCGTCGGATTCCTCGCGTGCCACCTCGATCAGACGGAGGTCGGCGGCATCCTCGAGCGCCGCTCGGGCGACCTCGTTGTCTCCGGCGGTATCCACGACGGCCTGCCGCCACCAGTCGTCCAGAAGGAGACGTGCGGCATCGGCGTTGTCGATACGGCGCACGTCGTCCCAGAACTTCGCCTGGAGCTCCGGGCGCAGGGCGCCGGCGATACCACCGATGGTGCGGGGGATGTCGGGCAGTTCCACGGGACGCGTACCTTCCTCGTGGCGACGGGTCGCTTCGCACGAGACGATACCCATGCCCAGGCCTCTCCGGGTGCTTTCCGGCATCCTGCTCCGAGTGTCCCGGCGAAGCCCGGGCACCGTCACGACGCCTGCGCCTGTGCCTCCTCCTCCACTCGGCTGTCGTACGAGGCGCGCGCGGCGGCGACCTCGGTCTGGTGCTCCTCGGTCCAGATGACCAGGGCGCGGATCGTGTCGTGGAGGGTCACGCCGAGCGGGGTGAGTTCGTAGTCGACGCGCGGCGGGACCACGGGGTGGACCGTGCGCAGGACGAGCCCGTCGCGCTCCAGCTGCCGGAGGGTGACCGTGAGCATCCGCTGGCTGATGCCGTCGATCTCCCGGCGCAGCTCGGAGAAGCGCAGGCTGCGGCGGTCCAGGAGGGCGATGACGAGCAGGGACCACTTGTCGGCGACCCGGTCGAGGATCTGGCGCACCTCGCAGCCCTCGCGGGCGTCCCATTGCCGGATCTCGTACTCGGCCTCGGTACCCGTGCAGTGAGTCGGTGACTTCAAAGTGCCTTCTTCCATGGCGATTCACCCTGCCCGATGATTCGAGTGGTTACAAGAGGGAACCGCGGGTTCTCCGGCTCAACTCGCCCCGTTCCACGTCGCTTTCAAGCGTCCCTCAAGAGCGACGTCGTCTCCGCTCGTCCCTTCCCTACCTCCCCCTTCCCTTTTTCCGTCCCCGCAAGGAGCCTTTCCGTGTCCACACCGCAGACCTCATCGGGCAGCGGCACCGACCGCATGAGCGGGCGCGCCTGGGGCGTGCTGTTCGTGCTGTGCGGCGCGATCTTCCTCGAGGGCATCGACGTGGCGATGCTCAATGTGGCGTTGCCGTCCATCCGCGCCGACCTGGACATGTCCACCGGCATGCTCCAGTGGGTCATGAGCGCCTACGTCCTCGGCTACGGCGGCTTCATGCTGCTCGGCGGCCGGGCGGCCGACCTCTTCGGGCGCCGTCAGATGTTCGTGTTCTGGCTCGTCGTCTTCCTCCTCTTCTCCGGCCTGGGCGGATTCGCCACCGAGGGGTGGATGCTCATCGTGGCCCGTTTCGTGACGGGCGTCGCGGCGGCCTTCATGACCCCGGCCGGCCTGTCGATCATCACCACCAGCTTCGACGAGGGCCCGCAGCGCAACAAGGCGCTGCTCATCTACTCCGGCACCGCCGCCGGTGGTTTCTCCATCGGCCTGGTCGTCGGCGGGCTGCTGGCGTCGGTCAGCTGGCGCTGGGTGTTCTTCGCCCCGGTCGCCCTCTCCCTCCTCATCCTCATCACCGCGGTGGCCCTCATCCCCAAGTCGCCCCGGCCCGAGCGGTCCGGGCAGGGCGTCGACCTGGGCGGCGCGATCAGCGTGACCGCCGGCATCCTGCTGCTGGTCTTCGCCGTCGAGCGGGCCACGCACGTGTCCGCCGCCATGACGGCCGGTACGGTCGCGGCCGGCCTGGTGT
Organism: Streptomyces sp. NPDC001678; assembly: GCF_042892945.1. NCBI lineage: Bacteria > Bacillati > Actinomycetota > Actinomycetes > Kitasatosporales > Streptomycetaceae > Streptomyces > Streptomyces sp. NPDC001678. The sequence goes on from NZ_JBIAUP010000010.1 coordinate 68,694, forward strand.
TCTTCCTCGCCTTCGTCCTCATCGAGCGCAGGTCCGCCAATCCGCTGATCCGGCTGGGCCTCTTCCGCGACGGCACCCTCATCCGCGGCAATCTGACGGCGCTGCTCTTCGCCGCCGGGTTCTTCGGATTCCAGTTCGTGGCGGTGCTCTACCTCCAGGAGCTGCGCGGCTGGTCGACCCTCCAGACGAGCTTCGCCCTGATCGTCATCGGCATCGACTCCGTCCTCTCCCCGACGCTCACGCCCAAGCTGGTCGCCAAGTTCGGCAACGCCCGGGTGATCTTCGGCGGTCTGCTGCTGGCCGCGCTGTCCTACGCCCTCTTCCTGCCGGTGGGCATGGACTGGACGTACCTGGCGATGTTCCCGAGCCTGATCATCCTCGGCCTCGCCTTCTCGCTGGCGTACGGCCCGCTGACCATCGTGGCGACGGAGGGCATCGACGAGGAGGAGCAGGGCGTGGCCGGCGGTCTGCTCTACACCTCCTTCCAGTTCGGCGCCGCCCTGGGCCTGTCCTCCGTGACCGCGGTCTCCATCGGTGCCACGCACGGCACGTCGCCCGCCGCGCAGCTCGACGGCTACCGGGCCGCCCTGATCGTGCCGCTCGCCGCCGCGCTGATCGCCGCCTTCATCAGCGCGTTCGGCCTGGGCAACCGCTCGGGTATAGAGGACGCCGCCTCCGCCGGCGCCGATCCCGTCCGCGAGCCCGTCGACGCCTGACCCCCACCCGAACCACGCCGGCTCTCCCCCCGGGGCCGGCTTCCCACGGCGCCCTGCCCCGGCCGCACTCGATGCCCGGGGCAGGGCGCTTTTTCATTTCCCGTCCGGTAACTTCGGCCGGTAACCCGTCCGGTTACCGGCCGAAGTTACCGGACGGGTTACCGGTTGAATTACCGGACGATTTCTCCTTGCCGCACCCTGCCGCAAAAGCACCCGCAACCCGATTGCCACCCCATTCCTCCCCCGAGGAACTGCCGTTACCGGCACATGACTCCCCCTCGAAAGAATCGGATCACACGGAAAAGCCGATAACTTTCTTTCTGGAGGCATGATGTCCACCACCGACAGCGCCGCCGTCGCCGCCGTACTCGAGGAGGTCACGGCCCTGGCCGCCACGCTCCGTGCCGGCGGCGCCGAGGCCGAGGAGCGGCGCTGGGTTCCGGACGAGAACATCGAACTGCTCGACAAGGCGGGCGTGTTCCGGCTGAGCGTCCCCCGCCGTTTCGGCGGTCTTGAGGCCCCGGTCGCCGATGTGACCCGGATCGTGTCCGAGATCTCGCGCGCCGAGACCGCCACCGGCTGGGTGTCGATGATCTGGGTGTCCAGCGCGTGGGTGCCGAGCCTCTTCCCGGACGAGGCCCAGGAGGAGGTGTACGCGGGCGGCTCCGTCCGCGTCTCCACGGGCTTCACGCCCACCGGTACCCTCACCCCCGCCGAGGACGGCGGCTACACCCTCAGCGGCAGCTGGAAGTGGATCTCCGGCTGCCGGGGCACCGACTGGGCGCTGCTCGCGGCCCTGCTGCCCGGCCCGGACGGCACGCCCGCGCCGGCCGCCGCCCTGGTGCCCGTCTCCTCGCTGTCCATCGCCGACGACTGGCACGCCTCCGCCGCCGCGGGCACCGGCAGCTCCACCGTCACCGCCGACGCGGTCACGGTGCCCGCCCGCCGCGTCATCAGCCTCCTGGACGTGCTCGCCGGCACCACCGGCGACCGTGCCAACACCGGTGCCACCGGCCGCAACTACGCGTTCATCCCGTTCTTCATGGCCCTGGGCGCCTCCGCCTACCTCGGGCTCGCCAGGGGCGCGTACGAGCTCTTCCTGGAGCGGCTGCCCGGACGCGGCATCACCTACACCTCCTGGACCGACCAGAGCCAGTCGCCGGTCACCCAGATCCAGGTGGCCCAGGCGGAGAACAAGATCGCGGCCGCCGAGGCCCTCCAGGAGGCCTGGCTGCGCGCGCTCCAGGAGCACGCGGACGCGGGCACGCTGCCCTCCGTCGAGGAGCGGGCCGCGGCGCGCGGCAAGGCGGCGTTCGCCATCGAGCTCGCCAAGCAGGCCGTGGACGAGCTCTTCGAGGCCGCCGGCGCCTCCGTGATCATGCGGGACGTGGCCTTCCAGCGGTTCCACCGCGACATGCGGGGCCTGGCGCTGCACGCGCTGTTCGCCTACCGCACCAACCAGGAGGTGCACGGCCGCTCCCTGCTGGGCCTCGCCCCCGACACCCTCTTCCTCTGACCGGGCCCGTCCCGACGGAAAGGCAGTTGTCACCATGACGGACAGAAAGATCGTGGTGCTGGGCGGTACCGGCAAGACCGGTCGCCGCGTGGTGAACGGGCTGCGGGAACGCGGCGCGAAGGTCCGCGCGGCGAGCCGTTCCGGCGAGGTCCGCTTCGACTGGGACGACGCGGACACCTGGGAGCCCGCCCTCGCGGGCGCGGACGCCGCCTATCTCGTCGACCGCCAGGACAAGCCGGGCGAGTGGGACGCGGAGGCCCAGATCCGCGACCTGACGAAGCACGCGGTCGACCTCGGCGTCCGGCGGCTGGTGGTCCTCCAGGCCCGTGTCACCGACACCGTGGGCGGCAAGTCCCTGGTCGCCGGCGCACGGGCGGTCCGGGAGTCCGGCGCCGAGTGGACGCTGCTGCGCCCCAACTGGTTCGCCCAGAACTTCGACGAGGGCGTGCTGCTGGACGGCGTCCTCGCCGGTGAGCTGGCGCTGCCCGCGGGCAGCGGCCGCGAGCCGTTCGTGGACGCCGAGGACATCGCCGCCGTCGCGGTGACCGCGCTCCTGGAGGACGGCCACGGCGGACAGGTCCTCGAGCTGAGCGGGCCCCGCGCCCTGGGCTTCGAGGAGGCCGTCGGCGAGATCGCCCGGGCCACCGGCCGCACCGTGCGCTACACCCCGGTCTCCCACGGGGACTACGTCGCCGAGCTCGTCTCGTACGGCGTCGCGGAGGACTACGCCGTCTTCGTGGCCGACCTCGTCGCCACGATCCGGGACGGCAGGAACGCCACGCCCACGGACACCGTCGAGCGGGTGCTGGGACGGCCGCCGCGCGACTTCTCGGAGTTCGTGGCGCGGGCCGCCGCCAATGGGGCCTGGAACGGCTGAACGACTGAATGGCCGAGCGGCTGAACGAGGCGGTGGCCTCCCCCGGACGACGCCAGGGGGAGGCCACCGCCTGTGTGCCATACGTCCTATGTCACACGGCGATCCGCCCCTCGCAGGGCGCGCCCGGCACGGCCATGTGCGGTTCGGGGCGCGTGCCGGCCCGGGGCGTCAGTGTGATGGTGACCGCGCGCCGCATGCTGCCCGCCCAGCACGGATTGCGGCGCACCAGATCGGGCCGGGCGGTGACGACGACGAGGAGCGCCGCCGAGTCGTCCGCCCCGGTGTCGGCGAGCGACTCGACGCAGCCGAGCAGTTCGTCCCCGGCCAGGTGCATGTCGTCCACGGCCACCACCAGCGGCTCGACGCGGGCCGCCCCGACCGTGAACTCCCGCCACGCGTCGAGGACGTCGCCGGCCTCCGGGCGGCGCAGGGCGGCGCCCACGGGCGACAGCAGCGGCAGCAGCCGCTCGTACAGCCTGCGCTGTTCACCGGCGTCGGACGTCTGCCGCCGCAGGGCGGCGGTCAGCTTGTCGTGGGCGGTGTCGATGGAGTCGCCCGGCAGGATGTCGCAGCACTCGGCCAGGACGAGGGCCGGGAGCGCCAGGGGGCCCGGATCGTCGTCGGGCGGATAGGCGGTGATGATCCGCACCGGTGCCCTGGTCGCCTCCAGGGCCCTGCCCTCGAAGTCGGCCAGGAAGCGGGTCTTGCCCGACCCGGGCTCGCCGAGCACGGTCACCAGATGGGACAGGCCGCGCAGCCGCGACCACTCCAGTAGCCCGGCCACCAGGTCGAGTTCGTGGTCGTGGTCCCCGACGGCCGCGAGGCGCGCGTACGCCCGCAGCGCCCCGGGCTCACCCCGCACGCCCAGGACCTCCCACGCGTCCTGTCGGCCGGAGGCCCTGCGCAGGTGGAGGGTGGCGGAGATGTCGCGGCGCGTGGTCCCGCACACCCACACCCGGCCGTCCGGCACCCGCGCCAGCAGGGCCCGGCCCTCGTCGAGGAGGGTCCCGACGACCGTGGGCCGCGCCGCGTCGGCGCCCCCGGCGCCGTCGCCGCCCGGCAGCCGTACGAGCGCGGGCCCCGAGGTCACGGCGGCGATCACCACCGCGCCGCCGTCGGCGCCGCACCTGGACCGTACGGCCAGCGCCGCGCGGACCGCCCGCTCGGCCGCGCCCCGGGGGTCGTCGATGCCGAACAGCGCGAGGGCGATGGAGCCGATGTTCGTCACGAACGTGCCGCCGCAGCGCTCGACCTCCTCGCGGATCAGGCTGCCGAGCCCTTCGAGCGCGGAGTCGGCGGTGCCGGGGTTCGCGGTCCGCCAGCCCACCGGGCGGGCGCACAGCAGGAGGGCGCTGACCGTCATGCGTTCGGGCGCGCCGCCGCCGGTGACGGGCGCGCTGCCGCCGCCCGGCAGCGGGGCGGCACCCGGGGCGCCCAGGTACGCCACCGGGGTCCCCTGGCCGGGCGCCAGGCCGGATGCCACCCCGAAGGCGGAGCCTGGCGCGGCGCCGGGCGCCGTGCCAGGCGCGGGGCCGGCTGACAGGCCGGACATCGGACCGGACGTGGAACCGGGCATCGTGCCGGGCGCGGAGCCGGACGGCAGGCCCGGCGCGGAACCCGGCAGTACGCCGGGCATCGCTCCGGACGCGGAGCCGGGCCCCGCTCCGGGTGCGAAGCCGGGCGGCAGGCCAGGCATCGCACCGGACGCCAGGCCGGATGTGGAACCGGACGGCAGACCCGGCGCGGAGCCCGGCAGTGCGCCGGGCGTCGGACCGGACGTGGAGCCGGGCATCATGCCAGGCGCGGAGCCTGGCGTCAGGTCGGACATGGAGCCCGACGACAGGCCGGTGACCGGGCCGCCCGGGCGGGCCGCCGTGGTCCCCGGGCCGGTGGACTGCCCGTACGTCAGGCCGGGCACCTGACGCCCCACCGCACCGGACGTCACCGGGGCCCCCGCAGGGACCCCCGCAGGGACCGCCGCCGTCGGCGGAGTGTGCGGTACGGGGCCGCGGGCCCCGGGCGCCAGCAGGGACGGGTCGTGCTGAAGGATCGCGCGCTGGAGCATCCGCAGTCCTTGCCCCGGCTCCAGGCCGAGGCCCTCGCCCAGGGCGGCGCGCACCCGGTCGTAGAGGTTGAGGGCGTCGGCCTGCCGTCCGCAGCGGTAGAGCGCGAGCATCAGCTGCGCCGAGGACCGCTCCCGGTGGGGCTGGCCCTCGACCATCGCCTCCAGCCGCCCCAGGACCATGTGGTGGCGCCCGCAGGCGAGTTCCGCCTCGAAGAAGTCCTCCAGCGCGTCCAGCCGCGCCTTCTCGGCCGCGGTCAGCTCCGGCCAGGCGATGCCGGTCTCCACGAGGTCGGCGAGGACGGGCCCGCGCCACAGGTCCAGCGCCTCGCGCAGCAGGGCCGCGGCGGCCTCGGGGGCCTGTGCGGCCAGTGCGGCACGGCCGTCCGTCACCCGCTGCCGGAAGACGAAGAGGTCGACGCGCGCGGGGTCGACCTTGAGCATGTAGCCGGGCGCCTTGGTGATCAGTTCCGCGGTGTGGACGCGGGTTCCGTCGGCGGTCAGCAGGCCGCGAAGGGCCCACACCGCGTTCTGGAGGATCTTGCGTGCGGTGGGTGGCGCTCCGTCACCATCCCATAGTGAGCTGACGAGTTCGCTGGTCGGGACGACTCGGTTGGCCTGAAGCAGAAGTGAGCCCAGAGTGGCCCGTTGTTTCGTCCCGCCCAGTACCACCGGCACGCCGCCCGAAAGGACTTCCAACGGCCCCAGCAATCTGAAATCCATGGATTCCCCAACCCAAAAGGACGTCACCTGACCGGGCGTGGACGGACGGCACCGGCCGGCCACATGCCCGGTGGAGAGTGCTATTGGGCGGCCATGATGGCAGCGGTCTCTTGAGGTTCTCTTGATGTTCGGGGCCGTCCGCCGGTGCGGGGCGCGCGGTACCCCGGCAGTGCGTGGGTGAGGTGAAAGTGCCTCCTTCCGCAGCGGGTTCGGGCCATGCATGCTGACGGCGGACAGGACGTGCACACCGTCTCGATCCATGACGCTTCACCATGACCCATGACGACTGCCGAGGATCCGCTGTGGCCACCAAAGTTGCGACGTTCTCCGAAATCGAGGACAAGTTCTTCGAATACATCCGGGACATCGTCTACTGCACAATGATCACCGTCGACCGGAAGGGGCGGCCCCGGGCACGGGTGCTGCTGCCCATATGGGAGGTGGTCGACGGCCGGCCGGTCGGCTGGCTCGCCGCCTACAAGACGCCGGTCAAGGCCGCGCACCTGGCGAACAACCCGCACACCACGTACTCGTACTGGAACCCGCGCCAGAACGCGGTGTTCATCGACAGCGTCTCCACCTGGGCGACGGACCCGGAGACGCGGGAGTACGCCTGGGACCTCTACCGGAAGGGCAGCCCGGCCGGGGTCGGCTACAACCCGCGCAACTTCTGGCGTGAGGGTCCCACCGACCCCAAGTACCACGTTCTGCGGATAGACCCTTGGCGGGTACAAGTACTGCGCGGTACGGATTTGACCAGCAGGATTTGGACAGACGATGCGCAGCGCTGAGCCGCACCGCACCCCGGAATGTCAGGGCGCGAGCTCGGGCCGGCAGGGCCGGCGCCAGGCGAGGCCCGCGGGCGGCGGGCCGCCCATGGAGGCGGTGCGCTGCGGCGGCCGGCGCGACGCCCCGGCGGCCGCCCGCCGCGCCGGCCCGCCGGCGCCCTGCGGGGACGCCGGGGACGCGGCGAGCACCTCCTGGTGCAGCCGCTGGATCTCCCAGGAGGGGTCCAGGCCCAGTTCGTCCCAGAGGATGCGGTGCATCTGCCGGTACGCCTGGAGCGCCTCGGCCCGGCGCCCGGCCTGGTGGAGGGCCGCGATCAGCTGGCCGTGGAAGGACTCGTTGAGCGGGTACTCGTGGACCAGCACCCGCAGTTCGGCGATGGCGTCGCGCTGCCGGCCGAGCGCGGCCCACACCTCGATGCGCAGTTCCAGGGCCCGGACCCGGATCTCCTCGAGGCGGGCGATCCGGCTCGACAGCACGTCGCCCGTGGGCACGTTCACCAGCAGCGGCCCCCGCCAGATGTCGAGCGCCCGGTCGAGCGCGGCCTCCGCGCTCTCGTGGCGGCACGCCCGGACGTCGTCCCTGGCCTGTGCCACCAGCCCCTCGAACACCTTGATGTCGACGGCCTCGGGGTCCACCCGCATCGTGTACCCGCCGGGCCGCAGCGTCAGCAGCGGGTCACAGCCCGCGGGGCGGCCCTCCTGCGCCAGCAGCTTGCGGGCGTGGTGGATATAGGTCTGCACGGTGTTCAGGGCACTGCGCGGGGCGTCGCCCTGCCACAGCTCACGGATGAGGGAGTCGGTCGTCACGATCTCATTCGCCCGTATCAGCAGGAGGGCCAGCGTCTGCGAGACCTTGGGCGTCCCCGCCCGGCGGACCACGCCATCCTCGGTCACGATCTCGAACGGGCCGATCAGTCTGAACCTCACGACGCACCTTCTTCTCCTGGGCTGGCCCCGAGGGTAGGCGCAAATGGCCGGAATCTTGCTTATCGGATGTCTAGAGTGTCACCTTGCCGGACGGACGGTTTGTTTTTCGTTGAACGGCGGCTTCCGGCTCGCCGGCACCGCGCCCGTCTCCCGGCAGATGAGCAGCAGGGCGCGGTCGTCGTTGACGTCCTTGGCCACCGCCTCGATCAGGTGCCAGGCCGCGCCGTGGAAGCCCGAGGTGACGTAACGGTCGGCCTCGCCCGTGAGGCGGTCCATGCCCTCCGTCAGCTCGCGCTCGTTCGTCTCCACCAGGCCGTCCGTGAAGAGCATCAGGACGTCGCCGGGGCGCAGGGTGCCCTTCACGGGGTCGAACTGGGCGCCGTCGTAGACGCCCAGCAGGGGGCCCTCGGCGGCCTTCTCCTCCCAGCGGCCCGTGCCGGCGCTGAGCTGGAGGCCCGGCAGGTGGCCGGCGGAGAGGAGCTCGTAGTCGCCCGTCTCCAGGTCGAGGACGAGGTGGACGGAGGTGGCGAACCCCTCGTCCCAGTCCTGGCGCAGGAGGTAGCCGTTGGCGGCCGGGAGGAAGGCGTGGGGCGGGAGGGAGCCGAGGAGGCCGCCGAAGGCGCCGGAGAGCAGCAGGGCCCGCGACGCGGCGTCCATGCCCTTGCCGGAGACGTCCGTCAGGACGACCTCCAGGGTGCGGCCGCCGTTGGTGCGCGCGGCCACGACGAAGTCGCCGGAGAAGGACTGGCCGCCGGCCGGGCGCAGCGCCATCTCGCGGTGCCAGCCCCGGGGCAGCTTGGGGAGCTTGCTCTGGACGCGGATGCGTTCGCGGAGGTCGAAGAGCATCGTTCCGCCACGTCTCCAGGGGACCCCGACCCGGCTGCGGAACTGCGCGATCAGCAGGCCGAAGAAACCGACCGCCGCCACCACGAGGATGGTGCCGGGGGTGACCCGGTCCGCGCCGTGGTGGGAGGGGTTGTCGAGGAGCGCCGACTCCATGATGAGGGCGGCGGCCGACGCGGCGTACAGGCCCAGCAGGCTCGCGGGGCGCAGCAGCAGGCCGCCCGCGACGATGGGCAGGACGAGCGCGGCCGGGGCGCACCACTCGGGCTGGGCGACGGTGCCCCAGGCGAGGGCGGGGACGGCCAGCAGCAGGGCGGTGAGGGCGACCGAGTCGGAGCCGTCGCCCCGGAAGTAGTCGACACCGGCTTTGCGCATGCTCGTGCGGGCCCGGTGCAGTGCTTTGCGCATCCGGGCCGTCGGGGTCTCCGCACCGCCAGTCATTGCATCGGGACCTTATCCACCCATTCGGCGGTGCGTCGATTCACGCCGCGCCGACACGGCTGCCTTCGGAGCGCCGGGTCAGCACCCAGAGAGCAACCATATGCGAGATTCGTTCGCTTGAGCGGGATTGCGTCGCTGGTCATGGGTTATGACGACGGATCCACGGGTACTGCGCCCGGCCGACGGGGATCAATGGTGCGGCGCCTTTGAACCGGCACGGGCGTGGAATCGCGACACAGGGAATTCACGCGCGTGTCGGCGCCCCACATGTGCGGCTTGTCATACCGGAAGTCCCGTCAGTCACAGACGTCTCATACGCAACAGATGGTGTACGGATCCGCTTGTCGGCGCCCGATGACGCGCGCACCCGCGCGCGAGGAGATTACGCGCGATCACGCGCGCCGGGTCACCACCCGTGCCGACCGCTACGCCTGTCGGCCATGCCTGTTGGCAGGACGGGCTATGCCTGTTGGCAGGACGGGCACCAGAAGAGGTTCCGGGCGGCCAGGTCCGCGGTGCGGATCCCGCCGCCGCAGACGAGGCACGGCCGGTCCGCGCTGCGGTAGACGTAGACCTCGCCGCCGTGGTCGTCCACGCGCGGCGGGCGGCCCATGGCCTCGGGGGTGTGCTCGGGGCGCACGGTGTCGATGCGGTTGTTGCGCACGCCCTCGCGCATGAGGTCCACGAGGTCCGCCCAGATCGCGTCCCACTCGCGGCGGGTCACGTCACGGCCGGCGCGGTACGGGTCGATGCCGTGCCGGAAGAGGACCTCGGCCCGGTAGACGTTGCCGACGCCCGCGACGACCTTCTGGTCCATGAGGAGGGCGGCGACGCTCGTCCGGCTGCGGGAGACCCGGGCGTAGGCGCGCCCGCCGTCGTCCTCGGGGCGCAGGGGGTCGGGGCCCAGGCGGTCGTGTATCGCCTGCTTCTCGCCGTCGGTGATCAGCGCGCAAGTCGTCGGGCCGCGCAGATCCGCGTACGCGGTGGTGTTCGCGAGGCGGAGGCGGACGGTGTCCGTGGGGGGCGGGGCCGCACCCTCGCCCCAGGTGTACTTGCCGAAGAGGCCCAGGTGGATATGGACCCAGCCGGTGGCGGCGAAGCCGAGGAAGAGGTGTTTGCCGTGGGCTTCGGCGGTCTCCAGGATCTGGCCGTCTATCAGCGCCGCGCTGTCGGAGAACTTGCCCTGGGGGCTGGTCGCGCGGACCGGGCGGTCCGCGAACGCGTTGTGGTGGTCCGCCGCCAGGCGGTGGATCGTATGCCCTTCGGGCATGGGTGTCCTCCCGGACGGCTCGTTCTTCCGCCGCTTCGCGGCGGGCCTCCCCCACCCGCCCGCCCGATTACCCGGCGCCGTCGAGGCGCCCACGGGTCTTCTGGGCGGGTGGGGGATCCTCCGTCAGTCCTGCTGCGGGTGGTGCGGCGGGATGGCCGGGAGTTCGCCCGTGGTCTCGTAGCGGCTCAGCATCTCGATGCGGCGCGTGTGACGCCCGTCACCGGAGTACGGCGTGGCCAGGAAGATCTCGACGAACTTCGTCGCCTCCTCCTGCGAGTGCATCCGCGCGCCGACGCTGATCACGTTGGCGTTGTTGTGCTCGCGGCCGAGGGAGGCCGTCTGCTCGCTCCAGGCCAGGGCGGCCCGGACGCCCTGGACCTTGTTCGCGGCGATCGCCTCGCCGTTGCCCGAACCGCCGATCACGATGCCGAGGGCGTCGGCGTCCGCGGCGGTCTTCTCGGCCGCGCGGAGGCAGAAGGGCGGGTAGTCGTCCTGGGCGTCGTAGATGTGGGGACCGCAGTCGACGGGCTCATGGCCCTGGGCCTTGAGCCACTCGACGAGGTGGTTCTTGAGTTCGTAGCCGGCATGGTCGGAACCGAGGTACACGCGCATGCGTCCGAGTGTGGCACGAACGCGGAGGCGGATCGATCAGCAGGGGGCGACGGCACCCCATGGTGACTCTCGGTGAACACAACGAAATGGATTCGGGTCTTCCTAAAGGCGGCATCAAAAAGTTCTAATGCGGTGGCTCGCAACCCGAGACCCAAAGGAACAACCCGAAGGAACGTGCAGATGAGCGCGACACCGCCGACCATGACGAAGGGGTCGACGACCGGCGATCCCGGCAACGCCCCGGCGCAGGGCGGGGACGGCCTCAAGGCCGGACTCAAGAACCGCCACCTGTCCATGATCGCCATCGGTGGTGTCATCGGCGCGGGCCTCTTCGTGGGTTCCGCGTCCGGCATCGCCGCCGCCGGTCCCGGCATCCTGATCTCGTACGCCCTCGTGGGCGCGATGGTCGTCTTCGTGATGCGGATGCTCGGCGAGATGGCCGCCGCCAACCCCACCTCCGGCTCCTTCTCCGCCTACGCGGACAAGGCGCTGGGCCGCTGGGCCGGTTTCACCATCGGCTGGCTGTACTGGTTCTTCTGGGTCGTCGTGCTGGCGGTCGAGGCGACCGCCGGCGCCAAGATCCTCCACGGCTGGGTCCCGGGCGTGCCCCAGTGGGGCTGGGCCCTGATCGTGATGCTCGTCCTCACGGCCACCAACCTGGCCTCGGTCAGCTCCTACGGCGAGTTCGAGTTCTGGTTCGCCGGCATCAAGGTCGTGGCGATCGCCGCGTTCGTCGTCATCGGTCTGCTCGCCGTCTTCGGCGTGCTGCCCGGCTCCGACAACCCCGGCAACGGCTTCGACTTCCTCACCTCGCACGGCGGCTTCCTGCCGCACGGCCCCGGGGCGATCCTCACCGGTGTGCTGATGGTCGTCTTCTCCTTCATGGGCAGCGAGATCGTCACCCTGGCCGCCGGTGAGTCCGAGGACCCGCAGCGCGCGGTGACCCAGGCCACCAACAGCGTGATCTGGCGCATCGGCGTCTTCTACCTGGGCTCGATCCTCGTCGTGGTCTCCCTGCTCCCCTGGGACTCCAAGGAGATCGCCGAGAAGGGCAGCTACGTCGCGGCCCTCGACTCGATCGGCATCCCCCACGCCGGCCAGATCATGAACGTGATCGTGCTGACCGCCGTGCTGTCCTGCCTGAACTCGGGCCTCTACACCGCCTCCCGCATGGCCTTCTCCCTCGGCCAGCGCGGCGACGCCCCGAAGGCCTTCGCCAAGGTCAACGCCCGTGGCGTCCCGCAGGCGGCGATCCTGGGCTCGGTCGTCTTCGGCTTCATCTCGGTCGGCTTCAACTACCTGTGGCCCGACACCGTCTTCAAGTTCCTGCTGAACTCCTCCGGTGCCGTCGCCCTCTTCGTCTGGCTGGTCATCTGCATCACGCAGCTGAAGATGCGCGGGGTCATCCTGCGCGAGATGCCGGAGAAGCTCGTCGTCCGGATGTGGCTCTTCCCGTATCTGACCTGGGCCACCATCGGCATGATCGTCTTCGTGCTGGGCTACATGGTCGTGGACGGCGGCGACAACCGGGAGCAGGTCCTGCTCTCCACCCTCGTGGGCGTCCTGGTCCTGGCCGTCGGCCTGGTCCTGGACCGGCGGCGCAAGGCGGCCAAGGCCGTCGAGGCCGCCCCGGCCGCCGAGTAGTCGAGCGGTAACGGATACGGGCCGGGCCCGCACCCCCTCTCGGGGTGCGGGCCCGGCCCGTACGTATATAGGTGTCAGCCGCGGCGGCCCAGCAGCTTCCACGCCGCCGGGAGCGCACCCATCGCCAGGGCGGCCTTGAGGACGTCACCGATCAGGAAGGGCGTCAGACCCGCCGCGACGGCCTCGCCGAACGACATGTGGGTGGCCAGCGCCAGGTAGGGGACGCCGACCGCGTAGATGATCGCGGAGCCCAGGGCCATGGTGCCGGCGGTGCGCAGCACGGAGCGGTCGGCGCCGCGGCGGGCCAGGGTGCCCACGACGGTCGCGGCGAGCAGCATGCCCAGCACATAGCCGAAGGACGGGAAGGCGGCGCCGGAGCGGGCCTCGGCGAACCACGGCATGCCCGCGACACCGGCCATGGCGTACAGCGCCAGGGCCATGAAGCCGCGGCGGGCGCCGAGCGCGGTGCCCACCAGCAGGGCGGCGAAGGTCTGGCCGCTGACCGGGACCGGGGAGCCGGGGACGGGCACGGTGATCTGGGCGGTGAGGCCGGTCAGCGCGGCGCCGCCGACGATCAGGGCGGCGTCGCGGACGCGGGCCCGGCCGGCCGTGGAAGCGGGGAGCAGGTCGGCGAGGACCGTACCGGTCCGGGGAAGGGTGGCGGCGGTGGCCATCGGTACTCCGCTGGTGGTGAGGGACGGGTGGGACACGCCGACGTTAGCCGAGCGTAAACACCTTGGGCACCGGGCGGCGGTGACAAAGGCCGGGGCCCGGTCCTGTCGGGTTCCGAGCGGGTGAGGGGCGGAGTACGCACTGTTGGCGGCGGTTTCACCTGTAAACGTGATGCTCGTCACGGAGTGCGAGTGGAGCTTGGCCGGTGGCCCCCGCCCGGGAGACTCTGGACCCTATCCTTTGCGCGCGTTTGCGTTCTTGCAGATGCGCACAACTTCGCAAGACCCGAAAGAACGAGCTCCATGCACGATGCACCGCCCGTCGTCGAGCCACTCGCCGGCGAGAAGGAACCGCTTGCGGCGGGTCTGAAGCAGCGCCATCTGACGATGCTCGGGCTGGGCGGGGTGATCGGCGCCGGGCTCTTCGTGGGCTCGGGCGCCGGGATCGCGGTCGCCGGGCCCGGGATCATCCTGTCCTATCTGCTGGCCGGCGGGCTTGCGATGCTGGTCATGCGCATGCTGGGCGAGCTGTCGGCGGCGATGCCCGCGTCGGGTGCCTTCTCGGTGCACGCGGAGCGAGCGCTGGGCCGCTGGGCCGGGTTCTCGGTGGGCTGGCTCTACTGGTTCCTGCTGGTGGTCGTGCTCGCCGTGGAGGCCTCGGCGGCGGCCCGGATCGCCCATGGCTGGGCGCCGGGGGTGCCGCAGTGGGGCTGGGTGCTGCTGTTCATGGTCGTCTTCACTGCTGCCAACCTCGCGGCCGTGAAGAACTTCGGTGAGTTCGAGTTCTGGTTCGCCGCCCTCAAGGTCGGCGCGATCGTGCTCTTCCTCGCCCTGGGCCTTCTTGCGATCTTCGGCGTACTGCCCAACACCGACGCCGTCGGCATGACGAACCTCACCGGCCAGGGCGGGCTGCTGCCGCACGGCTGGGGCGGGGTGGTCTCCGGTGTGCTGGCCGTCGTCTTCGCCTTCGGCGGGATGGAGGTCCTCACGATCGCGGCCGCCGAGTCCGACGACCCGGCGCGCGCGGTGGGCCGGGCGGTGCGCAGCGCGATGTGGCGCATCCTCTTCTTCTATGTGGGCTCGATGCTCGTCATCGTCACCCTTCTGCCCTGGTCGTCGCTGAAGCCCGGGGAGAGCCCCTACGTGGCCGTGCTGGACCGCATCGGGGTGCCGGCGGCCGGACAGATCATGAACATCGTGGTCTTCGTGGCGCTGCTGTCCGCCCTGAACGCCAACCTCTACGGCTCGTCCCGGATGGTCTTCTCGCTCGCCGAGCGGAAGGAGGCCCCCCGCGCGCTGCTGAAGGTCTCGGCGGGCGGAGTGCCCCGGCGGGCGGTGCTCGCCTCGGTCGCGTTCGGCTTCGCCTCGGTGATTCTCAATCTGGAGTGGCCGGATTCGATCTTCCAATATCTGCTGAACGCGGTGGGCTCGGTCCTGCTCTTCGTCTGGGGCCTTATCGCCGTTTCCCAGTTGCGGCTGCGCCGGCGGATCGAGCGCGAGACGCCCGAGCGGCTGACCCTGCGAATGTGGTGCTTCCCCTATCTGACCTGGGTCGCGCTGGCCGCGATGGCCGCCGTGCTGGTGCTGATGCTGACCGACGACGCGGCGCGTCCGCAGTTGCTGTGGTCGGCGGGCGCGACGGCCGCGGTGGTCGTGGTGGCCCTGCTGCGCGACCTCCGGCAGCGGTCCTCGGTGACCGCCGGCCGCTGAGGAATTTCGTTTCTGCCGAAATGTCAGTCGCGGAAGGTCACATGTCTGTCTGAATACCGGACAGATGTGTGAAGGGTGTTGTCCTCGGCCAACCTGACCTCCACACTGAGGCAACTTTTCCGCTCACACCCAACGGGGCTTTTACGATCATGACTGGTATACCCTCCCCGCCGGCGACCGGCCCCGCCGACGCGATCCCGGACACCCCACCGGGCCCCTCGCTGTCGCACGGACTCAAGCAGCGTCATCTGTCGATGATCGCGCTCGGCGGCGTCATCGGCGCCGGGCTCTTCGTGGGATCCGGCTCGGGCATCGCCGCGGCCGGACCGTCGATCGTGCTCGCGTATGCGGCTTCCGGCATCCTCGTGATGCTCGTGATGCGCATGCTCGGTGAGATGTCCGCGGCCAACCCCGCCTCGGGCAGCTTCTCGGTCCACGCCGAGCGGATGATCGGCCCCTGGGCCGGCTTCACCGCCGGCTGGGTGTTCTGGACCCTGCTGTGCGTCGCCGTCGCCGCCGAGGGCATCGGCGCGGCGGCCATCATGACGAACTGGTTCCCCAGCACGTCCTCCTGGATGTGGGTCGCCCTGTTCATGGTCGTCTTCACCGGCAGCAATCTCGCGGCGGTGAGCAATTTCGGCGAGTTCGAGTTCTGGTTCGCCACCCTCAAGGTGGCCGCGATCGCGGTCTTCCTGATCCTGGGCGTCCTCGCCATCGCGGGTGTGCTCCCCGGCACCCACGCCCCCGGCATGAACAACCTCACCGGCAACGGCGGCTTCTTCCCCAAGGGCGGCAACGGCCTCGTCGTCGGACTGCTCGCCTCCGTGTTCGCCTACGGCGGCCTGGAGACGGTGACCATCGCCGCCGCCGAGTCCGAGCACCCGCGCAAGGGCGTGGCGAGCGCGGTCCGCACGGCCATGTGGCGCATCGCCCTGTTCTACGTGGGCTCGCTGCTGGTCGTCGTCACCCTGATCCCCTGGAACGACCCCTCGGTCGTCAAGAGCGGCCCCTACGTCGCCGTCCTCAACCACCTGGACATCCCCGGCGCCGGGCAGATCATGAACGTGGTCGTGCTGATCGCCCTGCTCTCGGCGATGAACGCCAACATCTACGGCTGCTCGCGCATCGCCTTCTCGCTCGTCTCCCGGGGCCAGGGCCCCCGCCGGCTGGGCAAGGTCAGCGGCGGGGTGCCGCGCTACGCGGTCATCGCCTCCGCCGCCTTCGGCTACGTGGCCGTGCTGCTGAGCTACTGGTGGCCGGACACCATCTTCAAGTGGCTGCTCAACATGGTCGGCGCCGCCACGCTGGTGGTCTGGGGCTTCATCGCGGTCTCCCAGCTGCGCGGCCGCAAGCGCACCCCGAAGGACCAGCTCCTCGTGAAGATGTGGCTGTTCCCCTACCTCACCTGGGCGGCCATCCTCGGCATCCTCGGGGTGCTGGCCCTGATGCTCCGCGAAGAGGACACCCGCATCCAGCTGTACTTCACGGGCGGCCTCACGATCGCGCTCGCGCTGATCGGATACCTGCGGCAGCGGGCGGTGGCCGCGAAGCGCTGACGCGCCGTCCCCACTCCACGACGAGGCGGGGTAGGTCCTGATCTTCAGGACCTACCCCGCCTCCGTCTTTGGACCGAAGCCCTCCCCCGTTACCACTTCTGACACGTACTTACTGATAGCGTCTACCTGCAAGTTAGTTGCAATAAGTAGTCGGAGGGCTCGGCATGGCCATCTACACACTTCCTGAACTTCCTTATGACTACTCGGCGCTGGCCCCGGTCATCAGCCCCGAGATCATCGAGCTGCACCACGACAAGCACCACGCGGCGTACGTCAAGGGCGCGAACGACACCCTGGAGCAGCTCGCCGAGGCCCGTGACAAGGACCAGTGGGGCTCCATCAACGGCCTCGAGAAGAGCCTGGCCTTCCACCTCTCCGGCCACATCCTGCACAGCATCTACTGGCAGAACATGACCGGCGACGGCGGCGGCGAGCCGCTGGACAAGGACGGCGTGGGCGAGCTCGCCGACGCCGTCGCCGAGTCCTTCGGCTCCTTCGCCAAGTTCAAGGCACAGCTGACCAAGGCCGCCGCCACCACGCAGGGCTCCGGCTGGGGCGTACTCGCCTACGAGCCCATCAGCGGCCGCCTGATCGTCGAGCAGGTCTACGACCACCAGGGCAACGTGGGCCAGGGCTCCGTGCCGATCCTGGTCTTCGACGCCTGGGAGCACGCCTTCTACCTTCAGTACAAGAACCAGAAGGTGGACTTCATCGACGCCATGTGGGCCGTCGTCAACTGGCAG
This sequence comes from Streptomyces sp. NPDC001678, assembly GCF_042892945.1. Classification (NCBI taxonomy): domain Bacteria; kingdom Bacillati; phylum Actinomycetota; class Actinomycetes; order Kitasatosporales; family Streptomycetaceae; genus Streptomyces; species Streptomyces sp. NPDC001678. The sequence continues at coordinate 85,793 of NZ_JBIAUP010000010.1, forward strand.
GACGTCAACGCGCGCTACCTCGCGGCGAAGGAAAAGGGCAGCTCCATCATCCTGGCGCCCTGACACGCCCTGTCCCCCCTTGACCGCCTGCTCGTGATCGTCTTCTCACCCTTCACGCGGCAGGCACGGCAGAGGCCCCCGCGCGGTCGCATCGCGCGGGGGCCTCTCAGGCGTGGTGGCCGAACGCCTCGCCGGTCACGGCGAACTCCTTCGCCAGGCCCGTCTCGTGCAACCGGGCGAACGGAGTGAAGGGTACGCCCAGTTCCCGTCCCCCGCGATCGAAGTTCCACGCCTTGTGCACGGCGCAGCGGTAGTCCACGACGGTGGTGCCGTCCACGGCGACCCGGACCGTGCCCGTCAGCCGGAATTCCATGTACCGCAGCGCCAGCCACCAGTCGGGGCTGACGTCGCGGGTGATCAGCACATCGCGCCAGCCGCTGTCGGCCGGGTAGGCGGCAGGGGCGCGGCCGCCCGCCGCCCAGCGCTTCAGGGCCTCGGCGCGCCACCGCGTCAGCTGGGCCTCCGTCGCCGCCCGCACGGCGGGCAGGGCGAGCAGCCGCCCGGCGTCGACGCGGTGCGGGGCGCCGGTGCCGCGGAGGTAGTGGCGCAGCATGCCCGCCGCGTTGCGCAGGCCCAGCAGGCGCCACAGGGCGGCGAGGGCGTGGCAGGCGGCGAGGGTGAGCAGGTCGTACGGGCGTACGGGGAGGGTGCCGTGCTCGGCGTTGCCGCAGGGGGGCTCGGGGTCGGCCCAGCCGCCGGGGCGGCCCAGGGGCCGGGTGAGGTCGGTCTGGCCCATACGGGGACATTAATGGAGCCCGGTCCGTAGTGCGCGTCGAGACTCCCCGGTCCTCAAACACCGGAAGGGCTGAAATCAGCCCCTCCGGCGCCACCGTGTCAGTCGAAGATCGGCCCGACCGTCCGCGTCCGCTTGATCTCGTAGAAGCCCGGCGTCGACGCCACCAGGAGCGTGCCGTCCCAGAGCCTCGCCGCCGCCTCGCCCTTCGGCGCCGGCGTGACGACCGGGCCGAAGAAGGCGACCTCGGTGCCCTCCGGGCCGGGCACGGAGATGATCGGCGTGCCGACGTCCTGGCCGACCTTGTCGATGCCCTCCTTGTGGGAGGCCCGCAGCAGCTTGTCGTACTCGTCCGTGTCCGCCGCCTCCACCAGGTCGGCCGGCAGACCCGCGTCCTCCAGCGCGGCCACTATGGTCTCGCGCGTGCGCGGCTGGTCCTGGTTGTGGAAACGCGTGCCCAGCGCGGTGTAGAGGCGGCCCAGCGCCTCGGCGCCGAACCGCTGCTCGGCCGCGACGCACACCCGCACCGGCGCCCAGACCCAGCCGCCGGGGGCCATCGCCTCGCGGTACTCCTCCGGGAGCTCGTCCAGCTTGTCCTCGTTGAGCACGCCCAGGCTCATCACGTGCCAGCGCACGTCCACGGGCCGGACCTTCTCCACCTCCAGCATCCACCGCGAGGTCATCCAGGCCCACGGGCAGGACGGGTCGAACCAGAAGTCGGCGGTCACTCTCTCCACGGTCACGCGGGTCTCCTCTGAAGCCGGGTACGCGAGCTGGTCGGTGATTCAACAAAGACCCGCGTGCCATGATTCCTGGTGTTCGATAAATGGGACGAGAGACGAGACGAAGCCGAGGGAGCCGCGTCGTGCCCGGTGAGAACCTGACCCGTGAGGAAGCCCGCGTCCGCGCCCGGCTGCTGACCGTGGACGCCTATGACGTGGCGCTGGACCTGCGCTCCGCGACCGGTCCGGGCGGCGGCGAGCCGCGGACCTTCCGCTCCGTCGCCACCATCCGCTTCCGCTGCGCCGAGCCGGGCGCCACGAGCTTCGCGGACCTGGTCGCGCCCGACGTCACCGCCGTCACGCTCAACGGCCGGGAGCTGGACCCCAAGGAGGTCTTCGACGGCGCCCGCGTCGAGCTCACGGACCTGGCCGCCGAGAACGTCCTCGTCGTCGACGCGCAGTGCGCGTACAGCCGGACCGGTGAGGGCATGCACCGCTTCGTCGACCCCGAGGACGGCGAGGTCTACCTCTACACCCAGTACGAGCCCGCCGACGCCCGCCGGGTCTTCGCCAACTTCGAGCAGCCCGACCTCAAGGCGCCCTTCACCTTCTCGGTGACCGCGCCCGCCGGCTGGACCGTGCTGAGCAACGGCGCGCAGGACGGCGAGGCCGAGCGCGTGGACGACTCCTCGGCCACCTGGCGGTTCGTCCCCACGCAGCCGATCTCCACCTACATCACGGCCGTCGTCGCCGGCCCGTACCACGTCGTCCGCGACCACTACAGCCGCACCCTCGCCGACGGGACCGTCCTCGACGTCCCGCTGGGCGCGCTGTGCCGCAAGGGCCTCGCCCCCCACTTCGACGCCGACGAGATCTTCACCGTCACCAAGCAGGGCCTGGACTTCTTCCACGACCACTTCGACTACCCGTACCCCTTCGGGAAGTACGACCAGGCGTTCGTCCCCGAGTACAACATCGGCGCGATGGAGAACCCGGGCTGTGTCACCTTCCGCGAGGAGTTCGTCTTCCGGGGCAAGGTGACGCAGTCGGCCTACGAGCGCCGGGCGAACGTCATCCTCCACGAGATGGCCCACATGTGGTTCGGCGACCTGGTCACCATGGAGTGGTGGGACGACCTGTGGCTCAAGGAGTCGTTCGCCGACTTCATGGGCTCCTTCTCGCTCGTCGAGGCCACCCGCTTCACCAGCGGCTGGGTCACCTTCGCCAACCAGCGCAAGGCCTGGGCCTACCGCGCCGACCAGCTGCCCTCCACCCACCCGGTCACGGCGGACATCCACGACCTGGAGGACGCCAAGCTCAACTTCGACGGGATCACCTACGCCAAGGGCGCCTCGGTCCTCAAGCAGCTCGTCGCCTACGTGGGCCGCGACGCCTTCCTGGAGGGCGCCCGGCGCTACTTCAAGCGGCACGCCTACGGCAACACCCGGCTGACCGACCTCCTCCAGGTGCTGGAGGAGACCTCGGGCCGGGACATGACCGCCTGGTCGCGGTCCTGGCTGGAGACGGCCGGTGTCAATGTGCTGACCCCGCAGGTCACCTATGACTCCGCCGGGCGGATCACCGAGCTCGCGGTCCTCCAGGAGGCCGCTGCCGAACGCCCCGAGCTGCGCCCCCACCGCCTCGCCGTCGGCCTCTACCGCCGCGAGGAGCCGGGCGGCCCGCTGCTGCGCTACGCCCGCGCCGAGGCCGACGTCACCGGCCTCCGTACCGTCGTGACCGAGCTGGCGGGCGCCGAGCGGCCCGAGCTGATCCTCGTCAACGACGACGACCTCACCTACTGCAAGATCCGCTTCGACGAGGGCTCGCTGGCCACCCTGCGCGAGCACCTGGGCGACCTCACCGACCCGCTGGCGCGGGCCCTGTGCTGGTCGGCGCTGTGGAACCTCACCCGCGACGGGCTGCTGCCCGCCCGTGACTACCTGGAGCTGGTCCTGCGCTTCGCGGGCGCCGAGACCGACATCGGGGTGCTCCAGATGGTGCAGACCTGGGCCACCGCGGCGCTCACCCACTACGCGGTCCCGGCCCGGCGCGAGGACGCCGGCCGGGAGCTCGCGGCCGGCGCGCTGCGCGAGCTGCGGCTGGCCGAGCCGGGCAGCGGCCACCAGCTGGCCTGGGCGCGGTTCTTCGCCGCCCACGCGTCCGAGGACGGCGACACCCGGATGCTGCGCGGTCTGCTGGACGGCACCGCCAGGATCGACGGGCTGGACGTCGACCAGGAGCTGCGCTGGACGTTCCAGGCGGCGCTGACCTCCCGGGGCGCGGCGGACGAGTCCGCGCTCGCGGCCGAGCTGGCCCGGGACAACACCGCCTCCGGCAAGCGGCACCAGGTGCGGGCGCTGGCCTCCCGGCCGTCCGCGGAGGTCAAGGAGGCGGCGTGGCGGGCGGTCGTGGACTCCGACACACTCTCCAACGCCCTGGCCGAGGCCACCATCGCGGGCTTCGACCAGCCGGGGCAGCGGGAGCTGCTGGCGCCGTTCGCGCCGCGCTACTTCGAGGTGATCGAGCGCGTGTGGCGGGAGCGGTCCATCGAGATCGCCATGGCCGTGGTGCGCGGGCTGTTCCCGGCGCTCCAGGACCGCCCGGAGACCCTGGCCGCCACCGACGCCTGGCTGGCGGAGCACCCGGACGCGGCCCCGGCGCTGCGGCGGCTGGTGCTGGAGGCACGGGACGACCTGGCGCGGGCCCTGCGCGCCCAGGAGTGCGACGCGAACGCGGTTACGGCCTGATCCGACGCAGTTTCGACCCAACACCACCGGCCCGCCGGGCACGTTGTCATGAAGTGACGACGGGCCGGTAACAGCGGTTAGGGGGCGGCCGGGGAGCGGGAATGGCCGGGTCATGAACCCCAACACCCCCCTCTCCCCGCGCCCCCTCCACCACCTCTCCGACGTCCGCCACCGCGTTCTGAGCACACGTCAGCTGCGGGAGCACGGCGTCACCGGGTCGGCCGCCGCCGAGCGGTGCCGCCCCGGCGGCCCCTGGCAGCTGCTGCTGCCGGGGGTCTTCCTGCTCCACACGGGCCCCGCCACCAGCGAGGAGCGGCTGCACGCCGCCCTGATGTACACCGTGCCGCGCGACCGGGTGCCCCGGCAGCCCGGCCCGGCCACGGACCGCGACACCCCGCCCGCCCCCTACGGCCAGGCCATGATCACCGGGCCGGCCGCGCTGGCCCTCCACCGCTTCACCTCCGTGCCCTCGCTGCTCTCCCTGGAGCACATCGACGTCCTCGTGCCGCGCACCCGCCGGCTGCGCTCGACCGGCTTCGTCCGGCTGGTCCGGGCGCACACCGTGCCCCGGCCGAAGCTGCTGACGGGCGTGCCCGTCGCCCCGGCCGCCCGGGCGGTGGCCGACACCGTGGCGCGGCTGACCGATGCGCAGGCCGTCCGGCGGCTGCTGGCGGAGGCGGTGCGCGGCGGGCACTGCGAGCCCTCGGCGCTCGTCCGGGAGCTGTCGCGGGCGCGGCTGCTGAGCCGGCCGCACGTGGTGGACGCCGTCGACGCGCTGCTGGCCGAGGGCCGGTCGTTCGCGGAGGGCCGGCTGTACGAGATGGTGCGCGAGCACGCGCTGCCGGCCCCGCTGTGGAACGTCGACCTGCGGCTGCCCGGCGGGCCGTGCCTGGGGGGCGTGGACGCCTACTGGCCGGACCACGGGGTGGCGCTGGAGATCGACGTACGGGCCCCGCGCCAGGAGGGCGAGGTGCCGTGGTCGGAGCCGTCCCGCAAGCGCGAGCACCTGGACCGGCTGGGCATCGCGCTGATCCGGCTGACGCCGGGGAAGCTGCGCGACGACGCGGCGCTGGAGCAGCAGGCCGCGGTCGTGCGCACCGCCCTGGTGGCGTCGGCCGACCACGGGCCCACCGCGTATGTGGTGGTGCTGCCGCGGTGACGTGCCGGGCCGGTGGCCGGCGCGTCACCGCGGGGTCGGCGGGTCGGGGCGGCGGGTCGGCGGGTCAGGGGGTCATCGGGTGGAGAGGACCAGCTCGGTGTTGCGGTCGGTGGGCGTCCCGGCGAGGGAGGTGTCCGAGCCGGGGGCGTTGAAGGCCAGCTCGCGGTAGAGGGAGGCCAGGCCCGACTGCGAGAGGTCCTGGAAGTCGGTGCGGTAGGGGGCGTCCGACTCGATGAGGGTGGTGAACAGGGAGATCGTCCCGTCGTGGTTGTCGGTGATCTCCACGATGCGGGCGAGCTGGGGGTAGTCGACGTGGGAGGCGGTCGCGATCTCCCAGAAGGTCCCCCGGGGGCGGATGCGGTTGCGGTGGCTGTGGCCGTTGATCCAGGCCAGGACGTTGTTGTGGCGCTGGAGCAGGGCGATCACCTCGTCGCCGCCGTGCCTTTTGTCGCGGGGCCGGGCGGGGTCGGGGACCGTGTTGGTCATGCTCCAGCTCGGGTGGTGGCTGAAGATCAGCGCGTACTGGTCCCGATGCTCCGTCAGGGTCCGGTCGAGCCAGTTCAGTTGGTCGGTACCCAGGGAGCCCTGGTAGTGGCCGCCGGGGTCGGTGGAGTCGACGCTGATACCGATGACCTTCTCGGAGATCTTGAAGGTGTAGTAGAGGGTGCCGGAGTCCAGGTTGGCCTTGGTGTAGCCGTGGCCGACGGGTCCCCGGCCGGCGTGCTGGGGGTCGAGGTGCGCCGCGATGTACTGCCGGGGGGTGAGCGGCGCCCGGCGCGGGTCGGGGGTGATCCTGCGCATCTCCTTCCGGTGCGTCTTGAGCATGGCCTCTATGCGTTTGCCCCTGGGGTCGGAGCCGCCCGCCTCGCCCTGCATCAGGTATTTGGCCTCGTCGGGCGGGACGTACTGGAGTTTGCGGTCGCCGACGCAGACATCGGCGATGAAGGAGCCCGCCGCCGGGTAGCAGCCACCGGAGAGCAGGTCGTGGTTGCCGAAGGTGGAGTACCAGGGGACGTTCAGCCCGGGGCTGACGACCCGCCGGGTGGCGGCGTCGAGGTAGCCGTCGATCCTCGGGTAGCCGGCCTGTTTGTCCTGGTCGCGCAGGTCGCCCTCGGGGTGCCAGTAGAGCTTGAGGCCGCTGTTCTGGACGCCCTCGTAGTGCCGGGGGTCACCGGTGTTGGGGTCCAGCCGGCCGCCGCTCAGGGCGGTGAGGAACCACTCCACCTCGATCCTGGCGTTCTCGTCCCCGTTGTCCCCCGTGGTGATCACGAATGCGAACGGGGTACCGGTCACCGGGCCCCGGCGCACCTTGTTGACCCGCTCGACGAGGGAGACCACGCCGGGCAGGGTGAGCGCCTCGTGCGGACGCCAGGCGCCGGGCTCGCCGGAGCGGAAGAACTCGTAGCGCAGCGGGTGCTGTACGTCCGTCAGATGGAGGTCGGTGAACTGCACGAAGGAGGCGAGGGTGGTGCGCCGGTCCTCGCGGCCGCCCCGGGGCGCGGCCAGCTCGGCCCGTACCTGCCGGGGCCAGCCGGGTCCGTCGCCCAGGCGCCGGTAGCCGCCGGTGCCGCGGGGCGCGGCGACGGAGACCAGTGTGGTACCGGCCCCGGTGGGGGCGGCGGGCTCCGCCGTGGGGGTGGCGGCCTGGGCGGTCGCGGACGCGGTGGCGGTCGCCCGGGCGGCCGGTTCGGGCGGTGGATCGGCGGCCGCGTGGCTGTCGCCCGCCCCCAGTCCGAGTCCGGCGGCCGTGGTGACGGCGCCCGCGGCGGCCAGGAAGGCACGGCGGTCGAGCTGCGACTCTGCGGTTCTGCGGGATCTGCGGTGCATGGCGGTCTCCCCGGGTGCGAACGCGAAGGCAAGCGGTCTGGCGGGCGGGCGGCGGGCCTCGTTGTCAAGGATCGTTGGCAGCCCGGATGACCTGGGAGTGAACAGGGCCGCAACGGTCGCCGCCGGTCACATCGCATGGATCTTGGCTACTGCGAACTGACATACACCACTCGTCCCCTGGCGTACTGACGCTCACTCAGCGTTCACCCGCGTGGGAACCCTTGAGCCACCCTTGGCCGCAGTCTTTTAGTCCGTTTGTCCTACAGGCACTGAGCCGAGGGAAGGGCGCCGACCGCTTCATGGCCCTCCGTCCCGCTTCATCCCACATGGCGTGTGGCGGGTTTACGCCATCTTTATATTCCTGCCCTGGCAACTCTCCCCAAACCCGCATCACTTCCATAAAAGTGATCGCTCATCCGGCTCCGATTTTCGGACGCCGCGTCGTGGTGCCCAGCGTTGTGCACTTTCTGTTCTTTCCGCTGTCGCTTCTTTTTGCTGTCGCTCCATCACTTCCAGTCCAGGGATGCCCATGACCACCCCCACCCCCGAGGCCCCGATCGCGCCGGGCGGCGCGAGACGTGCGGCCCGAATAGCCCTCGCGGCCTCCCTCGTGGCCGCCCTCACCGCCGCGGGCGCCGCGCCCGCCTTCGCGGACGACCCGAAGCCGGTGCCCACCCCCGCCCCGGGTCCGGTGAAGTCCCCGTCGGACAAGCTCGGTTCGCACGACGCGGGCCTCCTCGCCAAGGCCAAGGCCGAGGGCGACAAGACCGTCACCATGATGATCGCCACGGCGCCCGGCCAGACCGGGCAGGTCGCCGCGAAGCTGGACGCGATCAAGGGCGCCTCGGTGGGCCAGGCGTACGACAAGCTCGGCTACGTCCGGGCGACCGTCCCCACCGCCAAGGCCGACGCCGCCATCGACGAGGCCAAGAAGCTGGCCTCGGTGCACGGCATCGACCTCAAGCAGGAGATCCCCCTCCCGGACCCGACTCCGCGCGCCGACGTCGCCCAGGGCGCGCCGAAGCTCGCCAAGGACAAGAAGTACCCGGCGCCCGGCAAGGACACCCCGGCGAAGAACCCGTACCAGCCGGCCTTCGAGACCGGTGCCGTCGAGTTCGTCAAGGACCACCCCAAGGCCGACGGCCGGGGCGTGACCATCGGCATCCTGGACTCCGGCATCGACCTCGGCCACCCGGCGCTGCAGAAGACCAGCACCGGCGAGCGCAAGATCGTCGACTGGGTCACCGCGACCGACCCGCTGGCGGACGCCGACGGCACCTGGCTGCCGATGACGCAGGACGTCTCGGGCCCGAGCTTCTCCTTCAACGGCCGCACCTACACCGCGCCCGGCACGGGCACGTACCAGGTGGCCCTCTTCAAGGAGAGCGTCACCGCCGGCGGCGACATGAAGGGCGACCTCAACCGGGACGGCGACACCACCGACTCCTGGGCGGTCCTCTACGACAAGGCCAAGGGCACCGTCCGGGTCGACCTCGACGACGACGGGAACTTCGGGAACGACGAGGAGATGAAGCCGTACAAGGACGGCTTCCAGGTCGGGTACTTCGGCAAGGACGACCCCGCCACCCCGATCGCCGAGCGCATCCCCTTCGTCGTGCAGATCCGCAAGGACGTGCCGATGGACCCGAAGGGCGGCGACTGGGCCGGCAAGAAGGCCGACTTCGTCAACATCGGCGTCATCGAGTCCGAGCACGGCACCCACGTCGCGGGCATCACGGCCGCCAACGGCCTCTTCGGCGGGAAGATGAACGGCGCGGCGCCCGGCGCCAAGCTCGTCTCCTCCCGGGCCTGCACCTGGTCGGGCGGCTGCACCAACGTGGCGCTCACCGAGGGCATGATCGACCTCGTCGTCAACCGCGGCGTGGACATCGTCAACATGTCGATCGGCGGTCTGCCGGCGCTCAACGACGGCAACAACGCCCGCTCCGAGCTCTACACCCGGCTCATCGACACCTACGGCGTCCAGCTGGTGATCTCCGCGGGCAACAGCGGCCCCGGCGCCAACACCATCGGCGACCCCGGTCTGGCCGACAAGGTCATCAGCGTCGGCGCGTCCGTCTCCAAGGAGACCTGGGCCGCGAACTACGGCTCCGAGGTGAAGACCCCGTACGCGATGATGCCCTTCTCCTCGCGCGGCCCGCGCGAGGACGGCGGCTTCACCCCGACGATCACCGCCCCGGGTGCCTCCATCAACACCACCCCGACCTGGGAGCCCGGCGCCCCCGTCGCCGAGTCCGGCTACGACCTGCCGCCCGGCTACGGCATGCTCCAGGGCACCTCGATGGCCTCCCCGCAGGCCGCGGGCGCCTCGGCGCTGCTGATCTCGGCCGCCAAGCAGAAGAAGACGAAGCTCACCCCGGCCGATCTGCGCACGGCGCTCACCAGCACCGCGAAGAAGATCAAGGGTGCCCAGGCGTACGAGCAGGGCGCCGGCCTCATCGACATCGTCGAGGCGTGGGAGGCGATCCGCGAGGGCGCGACCGCCCATGACTACACGGTCAAGGCCCCCGTCTCCACCGTGCTCTCCGGCTCGCTGAAGACCCCCGGCTTCGGCACGGGCCTCTACGACCGCGAGGGCGGCCTCAAGGCCGGCGAGAGCCGTACGTACGACGTCACCGTCACCCGTACCTCCGGCCCGGACAAGCCCGTGTGGCACGAGCTGGAGTGGAAGAACAACGACGGCACGTTCTCGCTGGTCGGCGACGACGAGGTCAAGCTGCCGCTGAACAAGCCGGTGACCGTCAAGGTCCGGGCCAAGGCGAAGACGGCGGGCATCCACAGCGCGATCCTCGAGGTGAACGACGACCGCACCGAGGGCGTCGACAAGCAGATCATGACGACCGTCGTGGTCGCCGAGCCGCTGGCGCAGCCGGCGTACGTGGTGAAGAAGACGGCCACCGCCACGCGGAACGCGTCCACCTCGTACTTCGTGACCGTGCCCAAGGGCGCCAAGACCCTTGAGGTGGCGCTGGGCGGGCTGGCCGAGGGCAGCCAGACCCGGTTCATCGCGATCAACTCCAACGGCGTGCCGGTCGACCCCTCCTCCACGGTCAACTGCTACCCGAACTACAAGAACCCGGCCAACACCTGCCGCCCGGACCTGCGGACCTACGCCAACCCGCTGCCTGGCGTCTGGGAGATCGAGGTCGAGTCCCGCCGCACCTCCCCGCTGCTGGACAACCCCTACACCCTGACGGCCTCGGCGCTCGGCGCCACCTTCGAGCCGGCGGTCCAGACCGTCCCCGAGGCCAAGGTCGGCACGCCGGTCGCCGTCTCCTGGAAGGCCACCAACGGCTTCGCGGCCCTGGACGGCACCCTCAAGGGCGGCGGGCTGGGTTCCTCGAAGATCGCCCGTCCGGTGATCAAGCAGGGTGAGAAGCAGACCACCAAGGTCACCCTCGGCGAGGGCGTCACCCGCTTCGAGGCCGCGATCGGCGGCACCGCCGACCCCAAGGCCGACCTGGACCTGGCCGTCCTCAAGGACGGCAAGGTCGTCGGCTCCTCCACCAGCGGCGGCTCGGACGAGCTGGTCACCCTGGCCAAGCCCGCCGCCGGCGAGTACACGATCGAGGTCAGCGGCTACTCCGTCCCGGCGGGCAGCACCGCCTACGACTACCGCGACGTCTACCTCGCCCCCTCCCTGGGCGAGATCAAGACCAGCGCGGACCCGGTCAAGCTGGGCGCGGGCCAGTCCGCCCAGCTCACGGCCCAGGTCGTGGTCGCCGGCGCGGCTCCCGAGGGCCGCTCCTTCTTCGGCGACGTCCAGCTGGCCAACGCGGCCGGCACGGTCGCCGGGACCGGCAGCGTGAAGATCGAGAAGGTTCTGCCGTAACCCTCCGGGGACCTGTGGCAGACGGGGCGGGCGTCCAGGGGGGCGCCCGCCCCGTCTCATGGTCGACACCGGCGACGACGCCGACCCGGCGGAGGACATCCCCGACGCATGGCCCTGAAGCCGCCCCGTCCCGCCCCTCGGACAACCGATTGGACTTATGGGGCGGGTGGCACCGCATGATGGGAACCGTACGAACCACGCCAGCCGTCGTAGAACGCACGTGCTGAATGCGAGTAGGGAGTCCTCGTGAGGATCGGAATCGTCGGAGCGACCGGCCAGGTCGGCGGAGTCATGCGCAAGATCCTCGCCGAGCGCAAATTCCCCGTCGACACGCTGCGGCTGTTCGCCTCGGCCCGCTCCGCCGGTACGACCCTGCCCTGGGCGGGCACGGAGATCGCCGTCGAGGACGCGGCCACGGCCGACTACTCCGGTCTGGACATCGTGCTCTTCTCCGCCGGTGGCGCCACCTCCAGGGCGCTGGCCGAGAAGGTCGCCGCGCAGGGCGCCGTCGTGATCGACAACTCCTCCGCGTGGCGTCGCGACCCCGAGGTGCCGCTGGTCGTCTCCGAGGTCAACCCGGAGGCGATCGCGAACCGCCCCAAGGACATCATCGCCAACCCGAACTGCACCACGATGGCCGCCATGCCGGTCCTCAAGCCGCTGCACGAGGAGGCGGGGCTGACCGCCCTGATCGCCACCACCTACCAGGCGGTCTCCGGCTCCGGCCTGGCCGGTGTGGCCGAGCTCGACGGGCAGGTGCGCGCGGTCGCCGAGCGGGCCACCGAGCTCGCCCACGACGGCGAGGCCGTGGACTTCCCCGCACCGGGCGTCTACAAGCGCACCATCGCCTTCAATGTGCTGCCCCTGGCCGGCGCGATCGTCGACGACGGCAGCTTCGAGACCGACGAGGAGCAGAAGCTCCGTCACGAGTCCCGCAAGATCCTGGGCATCCCGGAGCTCAAGGTGTCCGGCACCTGTGTCCGTGTCCCGGTCTTCTCCGGCCACTCCCTCCAGGTCAACGCCCGCTTCGAGCGGCCGATCGGCGTCGAGCGCGCCTACGAGCTGCTGGGCGCCGCCCCGGGCGTCGAGCTGTCCGAGATCCCGACCCCGCTCCAGGCGGCCGGCAAGGACGCCTCCTACGTCGGCCGCATCCGCGTCGACGAGACCGTCGAGCACGGCCTGGCGCTGTTCCTCTCCAACGACAACCTCCGCAAGGGCGCCGCGCTGAACGCCGTCCAGATCGCGGAGCTCGTCGCCGAGGAGCTGCGCGGCTGACGCCGGGCGCGAACGAGGCGAAGGGGCGGGCCGCCACGGCCCGCCCCTTCGTTCATCCGCCGTCAGCGTACGGAGGGCGACGTCCCGGGCACGGCGTGGAAGGATGGCCGGAAAATCGCGATGTGAAGGAGATGGCCCAGGTGCCCGGTACGAATCTGACCCGCGAAGAGGCACAGGAGCGGGCGCGGCTGCTCAGCGTGGACTCGTACGAGATCGAGCTCGACCTCTCCGGTGCCCAGGACGGCGGCACCTACCGGTCCGTGACGACCGTGCGCTTCGACTCCGCCGAGGCGGGCGCCGAGTCCTTCATCGACCTGGTCGCCCCCACCGTGCACGAGGTCGTCCTGAACGGCACCGCGCTGGCCGCGGCCGACGTCTTCAAGGACAGCCGCATCGCGCTGCCGGGCCTCGCCGCCGGGCGCAACGAGCTGAAGGTCGTCGCCGACTGCGCGTACACCAACACCGGCGAGGGCCTCCACCGTTTCGTGGACCCGGTCGACCAGCAGGCCTATCTGTACACCCAGTTCGAGGTGCCGGACGCCCGCCGGGTCTTCGCCTCCTTCGAGCAGCCCGACCTTAAGGCGACGTTCCGGTTCACCGTGAAGGCCCCCGAGGGCTGGACGGTCATCTCCAACTCCCCCACCCCCGAGCGCCCCGCCGACAACGTCTGGCGCTTCGAGCCGACCCCGCGCATCTCGACGTACATCACCGCGCTGATCGCCGGCCCGTACCACTCGGTGCACAGCACCTACGAGAAGGACGGCCGGACCGTCCCGCTGGGCATCTACTGCCGTCCGTCGCTCGCCGAGTTCCTGGACGCGGACGCGATCTTCGAGGTGACGCGGCAGGGCTTCGACTGGTTCCAGGAGAAGTTCGACTACGCCTACCCCTTCGCCAAGTACGACCAGCTCTTCGTGCCGGAGTTCAACGCCGGCGCCATGGAGAACGCGGGCGCGGTCACCATCCGCGACCAGTACGTCTTCCGCTCGAAGGTCACGGACGCCTCCTACGAGCTGCGCGCCGAGACGATCCTCCACGAGCTGGCCCACATGTGGTTCGGCGACCTGGTCACCATGGAGTGGTGGAACGACCTCTGGCTGAACGAGTCGTTCGCCACGTACACCTCCATCGCCTGCCAGGCCTACGCGCCCGGCAGCAAGTGGCCCCACTCGTGGACCACGTTCGCCAACTCCATGAAGACCTGGGCCTACCGGCAGGACCAGCTGCCCTCGACCCACCCGATCATGGCGGAGATCCGCGACCTGGACGACGTCCTGGTCAACTTCGACGGCATCACCTACGCCAAGGGCGCGTCCGTCCTCAAGCAGCTCGTCGCCTACGTCGGCATGGACGCCTTCTTCCAGGGCGTGCAGGCCTACTTCAAGGCCCACGCCTACGGCAACACCCGGCTGTCCGACCTGCTGGGCGCCCTGGAGAAGACCTCCGGCCGCGACCTCTCCGCCTGGTCGAGGAAGTGGCTGGAGACGGCCGGCATCAACATCCTGCGGCCCGAGATCACCACGGACGAGGCCGGTGTCATCACCGCCTTCGCCGTCCGCCAGGAGGCCCCGGCCCTGCCCGCCGGCGCCAAGGGCGAGCCGACCCTGCGCCCGCACCGCATCGCGATCGGCCTCTACGAGCTCAAGGACGGCAAGCTCGTCCGCGACGAGCGGGTCGAGCTGGACGTCGACGGCGCGCTGACCGACGTCCCGCAGCTGGTCGGCAAGAGGCGCCCGGCGGTCGTGCTGCTCAACGACGACGACCTGTCGTACGCCAAGGTGCGCCTGGACGCCGAGTCCCTGGCGGTCGTCACCCAGCACCTGGGCGACTTCGCCGAGTCCCTCCCCCGCGCCCTGTCCTGGGCCTCCGCCTGGGACATGACCCGCGACGGCGAGATGGCCACCCGCGACTACCTGGACCTGGTGCTCTCGGGCATCGCCAAGGAGTCGGACATCGGCGTGGTGCAGTCCCTCCAGCGCCAGGTCAAGACCGCCCTGGACCTCTACGCGTCCCCGGCCTGGCGCGAGACGGGCCTGGCGAAGTGGACCGAGGCGGCGCTCGAGCACCTGCGCGCGGCGGAGCCGGGCAGCGACCACCAGCTCTCCTGGGCCCGGGCCTTCGCGGCCACCGCCCGCACCGGCGAGCAGCTGGACCTGCTCGCCGGGCTGCTGGACGGCACCGAGACCGTCGAGGGCCTGGCCGTCGACACCGACCTGCGCTGGGACCTGCTCAGCCGGCTGGCCGCGACCGGCCGTGCCGACGAGAAGGCCATCGCCGCCGAGCTGGAGCGCGACAAGACGTCGGCGGGCGAGGAGCACGCCGCGTGGGCCCGGGCCGCCCGCCCGGCGGCGGAGGCCAAGGCCGAGGCCTGGGCGTCGGTCGTCGAGTCCGACAAGCTGCCCAACGCGGTCCAGGAGTCGGTGATCGGCGGCTTCCAGCAGGCCGACCAGCGCGAGCTCCTCGCGTCGTACGCGGAGCGGTACTTCGCGGTCGTCAAGGACGTCTGGGACAAGCGCAGCCACGAGATGGCGCAGCAGATCGCGGTCGGGCTGTACCCGGCCCTCCAGGTCTCCCAGGCCACGCTGGACGCGACGGACGCGTGGCTGGCCTCGGCCGAGCCGAACGCGGCGCTGCGGCGGCTGGTGACCGAATCCCGTGCGGGGGTCGAGCGGGCGCTCAAGGCGCAGGCGGCGGACGCGGCGGCGACGGCGTAATCCGCGCTCAAGCGCCGGAGGGGCTGATTTCAGCCCCTCCGGCGCTTGAGGAGCGGGGGTCCGGGGGCGGAGCCCCTGGAAGAAACGGTGAAAGGGCGGGACCGGGGCCCCTCAGCCCTGACGGGCGGCGCGACGGGCGAGAAGCGCCTGGCGGCGCTCTTCGAACTTACGGCCCTGGTCGTCCAGGCCCTCCATGAACAGGCCCAGTTCCTCCTGGGCCCGGAGCCCCTCCGGCCCCAGCCCGTCGATCTCCAGGACCTTCAGGAAGCGCAGCACCGGCTGCAGCACGTCGTCGTGGTGGATCCGCAGGTTGTAGATCCCCCCGATCGCCATCGTCGCGGCCGCCCGCTCGAAGCCCGGGATGCCGTGCCCCGGCATCCGGAAACCGGTGACGACGTCCCGGACCGCGCTCATCGTCTGGTCGGGCGCCAGCACGAAGGCCTGCTTGAGCAGGTTGCGGTAGAAGACCATGTGGAGGTTCTCGTCGGTGGCGATCCGCGAGAGCATGCGGTCGCAGACCGGGTCGCCGGAGTGGTGGCCGGTGTTGCGGTGCGAGATCCGCGTGGCCAGCTCCTGGAAGGCGACGTAGGCCACCGAGTGGAGCATGCTGTGCCGGTTGTCGGACTCGAAGCCCTCCGACATGTGCTGCATCCGGAACCGCTCCAGCGCCACCGGGTCGACGGCGCGCGAGGTGAGCAGGTAGTCGCGCATGACGATGCCGTGCCGCCCCTCCTCCGCCGTCCAGCGGTGCACCCAGGTGCCCCAGGCCCCGTCGCGGCCGAAGAGCTGGGCGATCTCGTGGTGGTAGCTGGGGAGGTTGTCCTCGGTCAGCAGGTTGACGATGAGGGCGGTGCGCCCGATGTCACTGACCTTGGACTGCTCGGGCGCCCAGGCCTCGCCGCCCATGACGCCGTCGAAGTTCCGCCCGTCGCTCCACGGCACGTACTCGTGCGGCATCCATTCCTTGGCGACCTTCAGGTGGCGGTTCAGCTCGGTCTCGACGACTTCCTCGAGCGCGTACAGCAGGCGGCTGTCGCTCCAGACGGCCGAGCCGTGGGAAGTGGGGGCGATGGTCACGGGCAGCTCCTGGAACGATCATCACCTACGGTGGCGTAGGTTACGACACCGTAGGTTAACCGTCCCCCGAATGCCAAAGCCCGTGGCCCCTACAGCGAAAAGGGCAGCAAAAAAGCCGACACCCTCAGGGTGTCGGCTTTCGCTTCCGCGCGGTGGTGTCAGCGCGAGTGGTGGGTGTTGACGGTGTGGGTCGCGGCGTTGTCGGAGTTCCTGGCGAGGACCATGGTCAGGCCCGCGATGACCAGGAAGAGGACGATCGGTGCGGCCACGTAGAGGCCGAGCGTGTTGATCACGCTCAGGCCGGGGCCCGGGTCGTCACCGTCGTCGCGGGTGAGCGCGAAGGCGGGGGACGACATCAGCAGCATCAGCAGCGTGCCGGCGGAGATCGCACCGGCGCGCACGGCGTTCTTGTTGACCTTATTGCTCACAACCTCAAATTATCGGACCGGCGTGGGGGCCGCGCGCCCGGGGTGGCCTATCGCCACCCGGACCGCCGGCCGGCCCGCCCCGCGCCCCGTCCGCCAGGGCCCGCACCTCGTCCACCAGCGCCTGGAGCCGGGGCGAGGCCACCAGTTCCTCCATCGACAGCGGCCGGCCCGAGGCGTCGGCCACGGGCAGCCGCCAGTTCGGGTACTGGTCCCAGGTGCCCGGCAGGTTCTGCGGGCGGCGGTCCCCGACCGCGTCCGGCAGCCAGACGCCGACCAGACGGGCGGGGGTGCGCAGCAGGAAGCGGTGGACGGCCAGGACCGCCCCCTCCTCGTCGCCGGGCCCCTCCGGCAGCAGGCCCAGCCGTCCCAGGACGGCCAGCCAGCGGGCGACGTCCGCTGTGTCCTCGCGCTGCTCGACGGCGAGCGGCCGGGTGAGCAGCCCGAGCCGGTGCCGCAGCGCCACGTGGTCACCGGTGAGCCGGGCGGCGGTGCTGGGCAGGTCATGGGTGGTGGCGGTGGCCAGACAGGCCTCGCGCCAGCGCTCCGGGGGCAGCGGACCGGGGTCCTCCTCGTCACCGGCGTAGTCCTTCTCGAACCACAGCACCGATGTGCCGAGCACCCCGCGCTCGGCCAGGGCCTCCCGGACGCCGGGCTCCACCGTGCCCAGGTCCTCGCCGATGACGGCGGCGCCCGCGCGGTGCGCCTCCAGGGCGAGGACGCCCAGCATCGCCTCGGCGTCGTAGCGCACATAGGCCCCCCGCCGGGGCTCGTAGCCCTGGGGCACCCACCAGAGCCGGAACAGGCCCATCACATGGTCGATGCGCAGCGCCCCCGCGTGCCGCAGCAGCCCGCGCAGCAGATCGCGGTAGGGGGCGTAGCCGGTGGCGGCGAGGGCGTCGGGGCGCCAGGGCGGCAGGCCCCAGTCCTGGCCGTGGGGGCTGAAGGCGTCGGGGGGCGCGCCGATGGACATCCCGGCGGCGAAGGCGTCCTGCTGGGCCCAGGCGTCCGCGCCCGAGGGGTGGACGCCGACGGCCAGGTCGTGGACGAGTCCGACGCGCATGCCGGCGTCGCGGGCGGCCCGCTGGGCGGCGGCCAGCTGCCCGTCGGTGAGCCAGGCGAGCCAGCAGTGGAAGTCGACGCGGTCCAGCAGCTCGCCGCGGGCGCGGGCGGTACGGGCCGAGCGGGGGTCGCGCAGGCCCGCGGGCCAGGACCGCCAGTCGGGCCCGTGGACCTCGGCGAGGGCGCACCAGGTGGAGTGGTCGTCGAGGGCCTGGCCGCCCTCGGCGAGAAAGGCGGCGTAGGCGGCCCGGCGGCCGGGGGACGCGGGGACGGCCCGCAGCAACTCCAGCGCCCGGCGTTTGAGCTCCCAGACGGCGTCGCGGTCGATCAGCGCGTCGTGGCGCAGGACGGCCTCGCGGAGGGCGGCGGCGCGGGCGAGCAGCGTCCCGGCCTCCTCGCGTGCCGCTCCGGCCAGATAGGCGAACTCGGGGATCTCCTCGACGCGCAGATGGACGGGGTCGGGGAAGCGGCGCGAGGAGGGGCGGTAGGGCGAAGGGTCGGTGGGCGGTCCGGGGACGGCCGCGTGGAGGGGGTTGACCTGGAGGAAGTCGGAGCCGGCGGAGCGGCCGGCCCAGGCGGCGAGGTCGGCGAGGTCGCCCAGGTCGCCCATGCCCCAGGAGCGGGCGGACAGCAGGGAGTAGAGCTGGACCAGGAAGCCGTGGCCGCGCGCGGGGGGCGCGGGCAGCCGCTCGGGCGCGACGATCAGCGGCGCGCTCGCGGACCGTCCGTCTGGGGTGCGGGCGCGCAGGACGTGGCCGCCGTACGGGAGGGGTTCCCCGTCCTGTTCCATGCCCCACGGGAGCGTGGCGCCGTCCTCCGTCTCGACGCTCAGGGCCGTGCCCTCGGGGAGCGGGAGCCGGGGCCGGGCGCCCGCGCGGCCCCGCAGGACGACGGCCGGGGGCAGCAGCCGGCCGCGCTCGGTCTGCTCGCGGGCCTCCAGGGCGTCCCGGACGGCCCGGGGCGTGGAGGCGTCGACGCCCAGCGCGGCGAGGACGGCGACGAGCGTGTCCTCGGGGACCCGGACGACGCTGCCGGGCGCGCTCTCGTAGGACGTCGCGACGCCGTGCAGAGCGGCGAGGCGTGCTCTGTCCATCCGGACCTCCGTGGTCGCCACCGCCGACTGCTTCTGCCTACCCACTCCGCGCGGCGGACGACACATCCGTACATCCCGCCGGGCATTACCGGCAGTTCGGTCACCTGCGTTGACATCGCTTCAGCGCTGGTGATGGGCTCGTCGCGGCTTTTCCGGGGCGCCGCCCCGCACCTCGGTCCACGCCTTGGTCCCACACCTTGGTCCCCCACCTTGGTCCCGCAACTCGGTCCCGCAACGCGTCCGGAGGAGAAGAACCATGTCCCACGGAAGCGAGCGGACCGGCAGGGCCGTGGGCACGGGGCGTCTGGGGCGCCCCGGACCGCGCCGCGCCGGGGTCACCGTGCTGGCGGCCGCGCTCCTCGGCGGGCTGCTCGGCGGGGCGGGAGACGCCGTCGCCGACCCCCTACCGGGTGACGCCGCGTCGGCCGCCGCCGGTTCACCCGGCTCGCCGGACCGGGAGAGCGCCGGGGCCCTGCCGCCGGTGTGGCCGCGCCCCCAGTCGGCGCGGGCCCTGGGCGCGTACGCGCGGGTGGGCGACGAGGTCACGCTGATGGCCGATCAGGGGACCGACCAGTACGCCCTGGAGGCGCTGCGCGACGTGCTGCGCGCCCAGGGCGCCCGGACGGTCGTCGACGCGCAGCCCGGCGGCACCCCGCCGGCCGACGGCCTGATCGTCTACGCGGGCGGGAAGGCCGCCGAGGACACACTGCGCTCGCTGGGCGCCCAGCCGGTCGACGACCTGCCCTCGGGCGGCTACCGGCTGGCCGCCGGGCAGCTGGACGGGCGGCCGGTGGTGGCGCTGGCGGGCGTGGGCGAGGACGGGCTCTTCCACGCGGCGCAGACGCTGCGCCAGCTGGCCGTGGCGCACGACGGGGGCCGCGCGTTCGCGGGGGCCGTGATCCGCGACTGGCCGGGCACGGCGGTGCGCGGGCTAACCGAGGGCTTCTACGGGCAGCCCTGGTCGCACCAGCAACGGCTGGCACAGCTGGACTTCCTGGGCCGCACCAAGCAGAACCGGTATCTCTACGCGCCCGGCGACGACCCCTACCGCCAGGCCCGCTGGCGCGCCCCCTATCCCGCCGAGCGGCGCGCGGAGTTCCGGGAGCTGGCCGAGCGGGCCCGCCGCAACCATGTGACGCTGGGCTGGGCGGTCGCGCCGGGGCAGGAGATGTGCTTCTCGTCGGCCTCGGACATGCGAGCGCTCAAGCGCAAGGTCGACGCGATGTGGGCGCTGGGGGTGCGCGCCTTCCAGCTCCAGTTCCAGGACGTCAGCTACAGCGAGTGGCACTGCGACGCGGACGCGGACGCGTTCGGCTCCGGCCCCAAGGCGGCGGCGAAGGCGCAGGCGAAGGTCGCGGGCGAGCTGGCGAAGCACCTGGCGGCCAAGGGCCCGGAGGCGGCCCCGCTGTCGCTGCTGCCGACCGAGTACTACCAGGACGGGCGCACCACCTTCCGGCGCGCGCTGGCCGAGGCGCTGGACCGGCGGGTGGAGGTGGCCTGGACGGGGGTCGGGGTGGTGCCGAAGACCATCACCGGCGGCGAACTGGCCGACGCCCGGGCGGCCTTGGGGCACCCGCTGGTGACCATGGACAACTACCCGGTCAACGACTTCGCGCAGGACCGTATCTTCCTCGGCCCGTACACCGGCCGTGAGCCGGCCGTGGCCGCGGGCTCCGCCGCGCTGCTGGCCAACGCCGCGGCGCAGCCCGTCGCTTCGCGCATCCCGCTGTTCACCGCCGCCGACTACGCGTGGAATCCGCGCGGCTACCGGCCCGACGAGTCCTGGCGGGCGGCCGTCGACGACCTCGCGGGCGGACAGTCGGGTGACCCGGCGACGCGCGAGGCCCTGCGGGCGCTCGCGGCGAACGACGCGTCCTCGGTGCTCGGCGGCGAGGAGTCGGCGTATCTGCGCCCGCTGCTGGACGCCTTCTGGGACGCCCAGGGCACGGCGGACGCGGGAAGGCTCGCCGAGGCCGCCGACCGGCTGAAGGCGGCCTTCCGCACCATGGCCGACGCCCCCGCGCGGCTCACCCCGCTGCTCGGCGCCGAGGTGCGGCCGTGGCTGGAGCAGCTGGGCCGGCACGGCGAGGCGGGACAGCGGGCCGTGGACATGATCACCGCGCAGGCGCGGGGCGACGGCGCGGCGGCCTGGCAGGCCCAGCTGGACGTCCAGCGGCTGCGCGAGGCGATCACGGCGGGCCGGGCGACCGTGGGCAAGGGCGTGCTGCTGCCCTTCCTCGAGACGGCCCTGGCCCGGGCCAACGGCTGGACCGGTGTCGACCGGCCGCTGCGCACGGCGGGCGCGGCCACCGACGGCGACCCGGCCACGGCCGTCACCCCCCGGCCGGGGGTCCCGCTGTCCGTGCGGCTGCCCGAGCCGCGTCCGCTGACCGTGGTCACCCTGCTCACCGGGCCCGCGCCGGGGGCGGCCGGCGTGGTCGAGGCCCATGACCCGGCCCGGGGCTGGCAGCCGCTGGGCCGGGTCGCGGACGGCGGCTGGACCCAGTTGCCGGGCAAGGGCGTACGGGCCGACGCGCTGCGCGTGGTGTGGGACGGCGGCGCCACCCCGCCCCCGGTGCACGAGCTCACCCCGTGGTTCGCCGACAGCCCCACCGCGGACGTCGAGCTGACCGGCGGCGACATGGACGCGGAGATCGGCGGGCGGCCCGCGGTCGTCGAGCTCCGCATGATCAATCAGCGTCCGGAGGCGATCCGGGAGCGGCTCGCCGTCGCCGCGCCGACGGGCGTGAACGTCAAGGCCCCGGCCGAGCTCACCGCCGTGCGCGGAGGTGTGACCACGGCCCGGATCGAGCTGTCGGTGCCGGCGGGGGCGCCCGCCCGGACGTTCACGGTGCCGATCCGGCTGGCCGGGCAGGAGAAGACGGTGACCGTCCGGGCGTATCCGCCGACCGGTGGCCCGGACCTGGCGCGCGGCGCCCGGGCGACGTCCTCCGGCGACGAGACCGCCGCCTTCCCGGCCTCGGCCGCGATCGATGGCGATCCGCGCACCCGCTGGTCGTCCCCGCGCACCGACGCCGCCTGGTGGCAGCTGGAGCTGGCCCGGCCGGTCCGGCTGGGCCGGCTGGTGCTCCACTGGCAGGACGCCCACCCCCTCCGCTACCGCGTCCAGGTCTCGCCGGACGGGCGCACCTGGCGGGACGCGGCGGTGGTCACCGACGGCAAGGGCGGCGTGGAGTCGGTGCGCATGGACGCGCCGGACGCGCGGTTCGTGCGCGTCCAGGGCGAGAAGCGGGCGACCCGCTTCGGGTATTCGCTGTGGGAGGTGGAGGCCTACGCCGTGCGGGAGCCCGCCAAGGGCTCCTGAGCGGGGGCGCCGGGCCTCGCCCGGCGCCGCCCGCGCGCGTGGCCGTGGACAAACGTGCGGCCGTGAACGAAGAAGGCCCGGTCGTCTCAGGCGGAAATGCCGTCGATCCGGGCCATCGCGTCCTCGGCGCCGTATGCCTCCAGGTAGGGCAACCAGCGCGGGTCCCTATGGCCCGTGCCGATGATCCGCCACGCCAGGCCGGACGGCGGCGCGGGCTGATGGCGCAGCCGCCAGCCGAGCTCCCACACGTGCCGGTCGGCCTTGACGTGATTGCAGCGGCGGCAGGCCGCCACCACGTTCTCCCAGTTGTGCTGGCCGCCGCGGCTGCGCGGGACGACGTGGTCGACGCTGGTTGCGACGCCACCGCAGTACGCGCAGCGTCCGCCGTCCCGGGCGAAGAGGGCACGGCGGGTGAGCGGGACGGGGCCCCGAAAGGGCACCCGCACGAAGCGCTTCAGGCGGACGACGCTGGGTGCGGGGATGGTGCAGGTCGCGCTGTGCAGAAAGGCGCCGGTGTCCTCAAGGCTGACGGCCTTCTCATTGAGGACGAGTATGAGCGCGCGGCGGAGCGGTACGACGCCGAGCGGCTCGTACGACGCGTTGAGGACCAGGACATGCGGCACGGGTGCCTCCTTGTACGCCGGCGGCGCGTGGCTCGCGCCGGGACGATCTCCTGCAAGTGTCCCCTGGCCCCCGCCACAAGCGCCACCATCATCGGGTAACGGGTCTCAGGTGTTTTGGGGCACACCCCGGACAATCACGGCCACGCATGCGCAAGACGCGTCCCATCTCGAACACAACAACGGAGCATTTCGTCTGCCCCGTTAGTGTGGTGGATCGGCCCGTACCACTCCTCGCCACGGGTCACGTCCCCTATCGGAGGATTTCTGCTGTGTTCCGGTCCGCCGCCCTGGCCGCAGACGCGACGCCCCGCCCGGTGTCCCTGGACGAGGCCCAACGCACGGCGGGCGACGCCGCGGGCTGGGTCGAGGAGAACTGGTCCATCTGGCTGAGCAACGGCCTGCGGATCATCCTGATCGTCGTGATCGCGGTGGCCATGCGCTCCCTGATCCGCCGGGCCATCACCAAGCTGATAGCGCGGATGAACCGCACCGCCCAGGCCGTCGACGGCACGGCGCTGGGCAGTCTGCTGGTCAACGCCGAGCGGCGGCGCCAGCGCTCGGAGGCCATCGGCTCGGTGCTGCGCAGCGTCGCCTCGTTCCTGATCATGGGTACGGCGGCGCTGACCGTGCTCTCCGTACTCAAGATCAACCTGGCGCCGCTGCTGGCCAGCGCCGGTGTGGCGGGCGTGGCCATCGGTTTCGGCGCCCGCAATCTCGTGACCGACTTCCTCTCGGGCGTCTTTATGATCCTGGAGGACCAGTACGGCGTCGGCGACGAGGTCGACGCGGGCGTCGCCAAGGGCACCGTCATCGAGGTCGGGCTGCGCGTGACCAAGCTGCGCGGCGCCGACGGCGAGATCTGGTACGTCCGCAACGGCGAGGTCAAGCGGATCGGCAACCTCAGCCAGGGCTGGGCGACCGCGGGCGTCGACGTCCAGGTGCGCTCGGACGAGGACCTGGACCGGGTGCGCGCGGTGATCGAGCGCACCGGCGAGGAGATGCAGAAGGCCGAGCCGTGGAACGAGCGGCTGTGGGAGCCCGTCGAGGTGCTGGGCCTGAACGCGGTCTACCTCGACTCGGTGGTCGTCCGGGTGTCGGCCAAGACCGTGCCGGGCAAGGCGCTCTCCGTGGAGCGCGAGCTGCGCTGGCGCATCAAGCGCGCCCTGGACGCCGAGGGCATCGCCATCGTCGGCCAGCCGCACGAGCAGGAGCTGCGGACGGCGGCCGCGGCGGACCCGGCGGCGGCCGTCGCCGCCCCGTCCGCCATGGCCAACCCCGCTTCCCCTCAGTCGCTGGCCACGGCGCCGATACCGCCGGTGCCGCCGGGCGTGACGCTCGGCAAGCCGTAGCACCGGAGTCCCCGGGGACAGGCCAAGGGCCCCCTCGCCGCCGATGTGGCAAGGGGGCCCTTGGTCCGTCCCGGGGTGTCAGCCCTCCCGGAGGACCTTGTCCAGGAAGTCGTCGAGGTTGCCGCGCAGCCGGTCCAGGCGCTCCTCGACGGAGAGGGACTCCTTGTAGCGCATGGCCATCAGCGGCGTCTTCTTCCCCCGTACGTACAGCGAGCAGGCCAGGTCCGCGCACATATAGGCGCCGACCGTGTTGCCGTCGCGGCCGGAGGCGCCGACCTTGCGGGCGGCCAGCAGGGAGACGCCCGAACCACCGTGCGCGGTCAGGCACAGCGAGCACATGGTGGTCTTGGTCAGGGCCCGGGGCCCGCCCTGCGGCACCCGCAGGGTGACCCCCATCAGCTCACCGGCCCGCTCCGTCACGAGGTAGCCCCGGTCCGGGGCGCCCGGGTCCCGCCAGCCCAGGAAGTCCAGATCGGCCCAGGGGAGCCCGTCGAGCTCCCGGGGCAGGCTCATCCTGCGGGCCTCGCCCTTCGAGCAGTTGACGAAAGAGGCGCGTATCTCGCTGTCGCCCAGTGGTTCCATGCGTCGGGAACCTACCCGTGGGGTCGCGGGGATGTCGCGCTATTTTTACTGCGGGACACCCACGGAATATTAAATTCCGCCGGTCCGGACTTCTTGACGGTGCGCTGACCTGCGCCTAACGTCCTGATGCAAACGATAGGAAAGTTTCCTTACAGACAGGTCGGGGGACCACACGCCATGGCCGGAACCGGAATCCCCGGGACGCCCCGTGTCCTGCGCGCGATGAACGACCGCGCCGCGCTGGACCTGCTGATCAGCCACGGTTCCCTGACCCGTACCCGCCTCGGCGAGCTCACCGGGCTGTCCAAGCCCACCGCCTCCCAGCTGCTCGCCCGGCTGGAGGCCGCCGGGCTGGTGCGCGCCGTCGGCAATGTCACCGGCCGCCCCGGGCCCAACGCCCAGTTGTACGAGGTGGACCCCTCGGTCGCCCATGTGGCCGGCCTCTCCGTCGACAAGGAGGGCATCTCGGCCGCCGTCGCCGACATCACGGGCACCGTGCTCGGCGAGCACCGCGTCGAGGCCGACGTCACGGACGAGGGGGTGCCGGGCCGCACCGCCCATCTGGTGGCCGCCGCCGTCGACGGCGCGCTGACCGCCGCCGGCCTGGGCTGCGAGGCCCTCCACCGCACGGTCATCGGCACCCCCGGCGCCCTCGACCCGCGCACCGGCACCCTGCGCTACGCCCCGCACCTGCCCGGCTGGCACTCGCGCACCCTGCGCGCCGAGCTCGCCGAGGTCATCGGCACCCCGGTCGTCATCGAGAACGACGTCAACCTCGCCGCCGTCGCCGAGCGCCACACCGGTGCCGCGCACGACACCGACGACTACGTCCTGGTCTGGATCGACGAGGGCGTCGGCGCGGCCATCGTCCTCGGCGGCCGACTGCTGCGCGGGGCGACCGGCGGCGCCGGCGAGATCGGCTACATGCCCCTGCCCGGCGCCCCGCTCGCCCGCGGCGGGGCCGGGAACGCCCCGGACGGCGGGGGCGGCTTCGAGACGCTCGTGGGCATCCCGGCCGTGGCCCGCCTCGCGCGCGAGCACGGCTTCGACGCCCCCACGGGCCCCGAGGCGCTGGAGCGCGCGGCGCGCACCCCCGGCCCGGCCGCCGACGCCCTCCTCGCCGAGCTGGGATCGCGTGTCGCCACCGGGCTCGCGGCGGTCGTCGCCGTCGTCGACCCGGAGCTGATCGTGCTCTCGGGCGCGGTCTGCCGCGCGGGTGGTGAGCGGCTCCGCGCGGTGGTCGAGACCGGGCTGACCGGGCTCGCACTGCCCCGGCCCCGGCTGCGGCTGAGCGAGGTGACGGGCTCCGCCATCCTCATCGGCGCCCTGCGCACCGCCCTCGCCGACGTCCGGAACGACGTCTTCGACACCGCCTGACGCCGTTTTTCCCCGGCTTCCCCCCACCGCGCGACACCCCCCGTCCACCGCCGCCAAGGAAGCTCCGCCATGCAGCGATTACGACACCGCATCACGCTCCTCACGATGGCCGGATTACTCCTCTCCGGCTGCGCCCGCCCCGCCGTGGGGAGCGCCGAGGACGACCCGGCCCGCCCGGTGACGCTCCGGTTCTGGCACGGCTGGTCGGAGAGGAGCGAGGTCGCGGCCGTCGACGCGGCGATCGCCCGGTTCGAGCGGCGGCACCCCAACATCCGGGTGGTGACGACCGGGAACGTCACGGACGACACCGTCAACCAGGCACTGCGGGCGGGCGGTGGCGCCACGCCCGACGTGGTGTCGTCCTTCACCACCGACAACGTCGGCCAGTACTGCTCCTCCGGGATGTGGGCCGACCTCGACCCCTTCCTGCGGAAGTCCGGACTGGACAAGACGGCCGTCTTCCCCGGGACCCTCCTCGGCTACACCTCCTACCGGGGCCGGCAGTGCGCCCTCCCGCTGCTCGCCGACGCCTACGGGCTCTACTACAACCTGGACGCCTTCGAGAAGGCCGGCATCGCCCGGCCGCCGCGCACCATGTCGGAGTTCAAGGAGACGGCCGTCAAGCTCACCCGGCGGTCCGCCGGGGGCTCCTACGAACAGCTCGGCTTCATGCCCGGCTTCCGGTTCTACGAGAACAGCCCGGACCGGCTCTTCGCCCAGTGGGCGCCCGACTGGTTCGACGCCGACGGGACGTCCCGGCTCGCCCGGGAGCCCGCGACGGAACAGTTCTTCCGCTTCCAGCGGGGCCTGGTCACCGCCCTCGGCGGCTACGGCCCGCTCGAACGGTTCCGCACCACCTTCGGCGCGGAGATGTCCACGCAGAACGCCTTCCGCACGGGAAAGGTCGCCATGCACCTCGACGGTGAGTGGCGCGGCCGGATGCTCAAGGAGGACGGCGCGGACTTCCGCTGGGCCACGGCCCCCATGCCCGTACCCGACGACCAGGCGGACGCCTACGGGCGCGGCTGCCTCACCGGCACGGTCATCGGCATCGCGCACAGCAGCCGGCACCAGAACGCGGCCTGGGAGCTGGTGCGGTTCCTGACGACCGACACCGATCAGGTCGTCGCCTTCGCGAACGCCATCCACAACGTGCCCTCCACCAAGGCCGCGCTCGCCTCGCCCGCGCTCGACGCCGACCCCGCCTTCCGCACCTTCGTCGACATCGCCGCCGACCCGCACAGCGTCTCCATGCCGCCCTCGGCCAACGGCGGGATGTACCTCCGTACCCTGCGCGACTTCGCCTACGGCAGCGAGGCGGGCCGGGTCCCCGACCTGGGCCGGGGGCTGCGCCGCCTCGACCGGCGGATCGACGCCGACACCCGGCAGACGGCCGACTGACCAGGCCGGCCGACCCGCCCGCACCGTCCGCTACCCGACGAAGGCCCCCCTGTCATGGCACACCTCCGGCACACCCGGGAACGCCTGCGCGTCCTCGGCTTCCTCTCCCCCTGGCTGATCGGCTTCACCGTCTTCTTCGGCTATCCGCTGATCGCCACCGTCTACTTCTCCTTCACGCGCTACAACCAGATCCGGCCCCCGTCCTTCGTGGGGCTGCGCAACTGGACGTATGTGTTCACGCAGATGCCGCTGTTCGGGCCGGCGCTGTGGAACACGCTGTGGCTGGTCGTGGTCATGGTGGCCCTGCGCGTCGTCTTCGGGCTGGGCACCGGGCTGCTGGTCACCAAGGTGAAGACGGGCGCCGGCTTCTTCCGCACCGCCTTCTACCTGCCCTACCTCGCCCCGCCCGTGGCCGCCACGGTCGCCTTCGTCTTCCTCCTCAACCCGGGCACCGGCCCGGTGAACGGCGCCCTCACGGCGCTCGGCGTCTCCGCCCCCGACTGGTTCAACGACCCCGACTGGGCCAAGCCCTCGCTGGTGCTGCTGTCGCTGTGGGGCATCGGCGACCTGATGGTCGTCTTCCTGGCCGCCCTGCTGGACGTGCCCAAGGAGCAGTACGAGGCCGCGAAGCTCGACGGCGCCGGGGCCATCGCAACGTTCCGCTATGTCACCTGGCCGGCGATCACCCCGGTGGTGATGTTCGCGGTCGTGACGGGCGTCGTGCAGACGATGCAGTACTACACCCAGGCGCTCGTCGCCGGGAAGCTCGCCTCCGGGGTCGGCGTCGGCCCCGGCTCGACCCTCCAGCCCGGCTATCCGGACCACTCCACGCTCACCGTGACCCAGCTCGTCTACTCCCTCGGCTTCCAGAACTTCAACACCGGCGCCGCGTGCGTGCTCTCCCTGGTGCTCTTCGCCGTCGCCATGGCCGCCGCCGCGCTGCTGATGCGCGGCCGCGCCGGGCTGCTCGGGGCGGAGGACTGAACCATGAGACGGAGCCGCGTCCTGCACTGGATCGCCGTGCACACCACCGCCGTGGCGGCGGCGCTCTTCTTCACCCTGCCGTTCGTCTTCGTCCTCCTCACCTCCGTGATGAGCGACGACCAGGCCATGAGCGGCGAGCTGTGGCCGCGCTCCTGGCACTGGTCCAACTACGCGGAGGTCCTGCGCACCCCCGGCTTCCTCACCTGGTGGCGGAACTCGCTGCTGTACGCCGGGCTGGGCACGCTGTTCACCGTGTGCTCCTCCGTCCCGGTCGCCTACGCGCTCGCCCGGTTCCGCTTCCGGGGCCGGCGGGCCGCGCTCGGCCTGGTGATCGCCACGATGACGCTGCCGCCGCAGGTCGTCGTGATCCCCATGTACCTGGTGTGGGCCCAGCAGCTGCACCTGTCGGGGACGCTGTGGCCGCTGATCGTGCCGCTGGCGTTCGGCGACGCGTACTCCATCTTCCTGCTGCGGCAGTTCCTGCTCACCATCCCCGTCGAGTACCTGGAGGCCGCGCGGCTCGACGGCTGCGGCGAGCTGCGCACATTGCTGCGCGTCGTCGTGCCGATGGCGAAGCCGGGCATCGCGGCGGTCGCGCTGTTTCAGTTCTTCGCCTGCTGGAACGATTACTTCGGGCCGCAGATCTACGCCGCCCAGAACCCGGGCGCCTGGACGCTGAGTTACGGCCTGGAGTCCTTCAAGAACGCCCACAGCGTCAACTGGAATCTGACGATGGCCGCCACCCTGCTGGTCATGGCGCCGGTCATCGCCGTCTTCTTCTTCGCCCAGAAGGCCTTCGTCGAAGGCGTCACACTGACAGGAGTCAAGGGTTGAAGCTCGCAGTAGTGGGTGGTGGCTCCACCTACACCCCCGAACTCGTCGACGGATTCGCACGGCTGCGCGACGTCCTCGCCGTCGAGGAGCTCGTCCTCGTCGACCCCGACGCGCGACGGCTGGAGCCGGTCGGCGGCCTGGCGCGGCGCATCCTCGCCGCACAGGGCCACCCGGGCCGGGTCACCTGGACCGACGACCTCGACGCGGCCGTCGACGGCGCCGACGCCGTCCTGCTCCAGCTGCGCGTGGGCGGCCAGGCGGCCCGCGAGCGGGACGAGACCTGGCCGCTGGCGTGCGGCTGCGTGGGACAGGAGACCACGGGCGCGGGCGGCCTCGCCAAGGCGCTGCGGACAGTCCCGGTGGTGCTGGACATCGCCGAGCGGGTGCGCCGCCGCAACCCCGCCGCCTGGATCGTGGACTTCACCAACCCCGTCGGGATCGTCACCCGCGCCCTGCTGACCGCCGGGCACCGCGCTGTCGGGCTGTGCAACGTGGCCATCGGCTTCCAGCGGAAGTTCGCCGCCCTGCTCGGAGTGGCGCCCGGCGAGGTCGAGCTGGACCACGTCGGCCTGAACCACCTCACCTGGGAGCGCGAGGTGCGCGTCGGCGGCCGGGACGTCCTGCCCGCGCTGCTCGCGGAGCACGGCGAGGCGATCGCGGCGGACCTGCGGATGCCGCGCCCGCTGCTGGACCGGCTGGGCGTCGTCCCCTCGTACTACCTGCGCTACTTCTACGAGCACGACGCGGTCGTCGAGGAACTGCGGACGAAGCCCTCGCGGGCGGCCGAGGTCGCGGCGATGGAGCGCGAGCTGCTGGAGATGTACGCCGACCCGGCGCTGGACCACAAGCCGGAGCTGCTGGCGAAGCGCGGCGGGGCGTTCTACTCGGAGGCCGCCGTGGCGCTGACGTCGTCGCTGCTGACCGGCTCCGGGCCCGTCCAGGTGGTCAACACGCTCAACAACGGCACGCTGCCCTTCCTCCCCGACGACGCCGTCGTCGAGGTGCCCGCGGCGGTGGACGCGGCCGGGGCGCGCCCCCTGCCCGTACGGCCGCTGGAGCCGCTGCACGCCGGGCTGGTCGCGCATGTGACGGCCTATGAGCACCTGGCGCTGGAGGCGGCCCTCAAGGGCGGCCGGGACCGGGTCTTCGCGGCACTCCTCGCCCATCCGCTCGTCGGCCAGACCGACCGGGCGGAGAAGCTGACGGACGCCCTCCTCCACCACAACCGGGAGCACCTGGCGTGGGCGTGATCGTGGCGATCGACGCGGGCGGCAGCAAGACCGACGTGGCCGTCCTCGGCCCGGACGGCGCGGTGGCCGCCCGGGCCCGGGGCGGCGGCTTCCGGCCGCAGTCGACGGGGGTCGAACGCGCCGTGGACACCCTCCAGGCGGCCGTCGCCGAGGCGCTGGCCGGGCTCCCCCGCCCGGCGGGCGTCCGTCTCTTCTCGGCCTGCCTGGCGGGCGCCGACTTCCCCGTGGAGGAGGCGGAGCTGGCGGAGGCCATCGCCCGGCGCAACCGGCCGGCGGGCGATCCGGCGGCGGGTCCGCGCGTCCGGGTCGCCAACGACACCTTCGCGCTGTTGCGCGCGGGGCTGTCCGACGAGGAGCCGGCGGGTGTCGCCGTCGTGTGCGGGGCGGGGATCAACTGCTCGGGGCTGGCGCCCGGGGGGCGGGTCGCCCGGTTCGCCGCCGTCGGGCGGATCTCGGGCGACTGGGGCGGCGGGGCGCACCTGGCCGAGGAGGCGGTGTGGTGGGCGGCGCGGGCGGCGGACGGGCGCGGCGGGCCGACGGCCCTCGCGCGGGAACTCCCGGCCCACTTCGGGCTGTCCACGATGCCGGAGCTGGTCGAGGCCCTCCACCTGGGGCGGATCGAGCGGGAGCGCCGGCACGAGCTGGCGCCGGTGCTCTTCGCCGTGGCCGCCGCCGGTGACGCGGTGGCCGGGGCGATCGTGGCGCGGCAGGCCGACGAGGTGGTCGCCCTGGCCTCGGCCGCCCTGGAGCGGCTGGGGCTGCTCGACGCGGCGGTGCCGGTGGTGCTGGGCGGCGGGGTTCTCGCGGCCCGCCATCCGCTGCTGCACGAGCGCGTCGTCACGGGGCTGGCGGGGCGGGCGCCCCGGGCCGTGCCCCGCGTCGTGACCGCGCCGCCGGTGCTGGGGGCGGCGCTGCTGGCCCTGGACCACCTCGGGGCGCCGGCCGCCGCTCACGCCCGACTGCGGGAGCACTTCGCGTAGCGCCTGCCGCCCCGGAACCGGCCTGACCGACGGAACCGGCCTGGCTGACGGAACCGACAGAACGAGAACGGCGGAAACCGCGCCGTGGACTCCCGCCTTCCTGGCCGGAATCCACGGCGCGGCGCCGTGTTCGCGTCATGTTCACGTCGTGAGAGACGTCACCACGCGGGGCCGTCCGCCGTAAATCCTTCGCGCGGAATCGCTGTGGCCCGGCGGAGTTCCTGACACCCGCGTCAATAGCGGGATTGGCCAGAAATTCCTCCCCTTCCACTGGTTGACCATTCATATACCCAATGTCCGTATTCGGGTCAACCATTTCTCCCCCTCTTCAAGATCGTGCAAGCATCCCGCCACGCATGGATTGATCACGAAATACGACAAAGAACTGCCGCAACCCACCCCAAAAGGGCGTTGCTGAGCATTCGTGACGGCCCCTGCTCCCGAACCACAGATCCCGAGGGGGGATACACGTATGTCGAAGAACGTCACCCGCCGCGTCGTCCTGCGCGGCACCGCGATAGCCGTCGCCGGGGCGGCCCTCGCCGCTCCGGCCGCCATGGCGGCGACCCGCGCCGCCATGCCCATGGACCACTCCGGCATGGACCACACCGGTCACGGCTCCATGGGCCCCCAGCCCTTCGACGAGGTCTACCAGGGCCGGCGCATCGTCGGCACGCCCGTCACCGGAGGCCACGAGGCCCACCACGGCGGCTTCGCCGTGACGATCGACGGCAAGGAACTGCACGTCATGCGGAACGCGGACGGCACCTGGATCAGCGTCATCAACCACTACCAGACCTTTGCCGACCCGCTGTCGCTCACCCGCGCCGCCGTCGAGAAGCTCCAGGGCGCCGAGCTCGTCCCGATCACCACCGCCTGACCCGGCCGACTGCCGACCGCCCGGCCCGACAACGGCCGGTCCCCCGACCCGAGAGGACGTAGACCCCCATGGCAGTGCGCAAGAACCAGGCGACCCTGACGGCCACGGAGAAGCGCAACTTCGTCAACGCCGTGCTGGCGCTGAAGAAGAGCGGCAAGTACGACGAATTCGTGCGGACGCACAACGAGTTCATCATGAGCGACGGCGATGACACCGACCGCGTCGGCCACCGTTCGCCGTCCTTCCTCCCCTGGCACCGCCGCTTCCTCATACAGTTCGAGCAGGAGCTCCAGAGAATCGATTCTTCGGTGACGCTCCCCTACTGGGACTGGACCGCCGACCGCACCACCACGGCCTCGATCTTCGCCGCCGACTTCCTCGGCGGCAACGGCCGCAGCCGCGACGCGCAGGTCACCACCGGCCCGTTCGCGTACTCCACCGGCCAGTGGAACATCAACGTCTCGGCGGACAGCCGCCCCTACCTCCAGCGGGAGATGGGCGCGAGCGTCCGCGCGCTGCCCACCCGCGCCGAGGTCGACTCCGTGCTCGCCATGGCCGTCTACGACATGGCCCCCTGGAACAGCGCCTCCGACGGCTTCCGCAACCACCTCGAAGGCTGGCGCGGCGTCAACCTCCACAACCGCGTGCACGTGTGGATGGGCGGCCAGATGGCCACCGGCGTCTCCCCCAACGACCCGGTCTTCTGGCTGCACCACTGCTTCATCGACAAGCTGTGGGCCGACTGGCAGCGCCTGCACCCCACCTCGGGTTACCTGCCGACCGGCGGGACGACCAACGTCGTGGACCTCAAGGACACCATGCGTCCGTGGAACAACGTGACCCCGGCCGACATGCTCGACCACACGAAGTTCTACACCTACGACCGCTGACACCTACGACCGCTGACACCCGCGTCCGCTGACGACGCCTCTCCACCGCGGCGCGCGACGCCGGGGGTGGGGGGGGGGGCCGGGCCGGGCCCCCCCCCCCCCCCCCCCGGGGGGGGGGGGCCGCCCCCCCCCCCCCCGCCCCCCCCCCCCCCCGGCGCCCCCCGCCCCCCCCCCCCCCCGGGGCCCCGCGGGGGGGGGGGGCCGGGCCCCGCCGCCCCGCCACCCCCGGCGTTCCCCGTTTTCCGGGCGCTCCCGTCCGCCACGGGAACCGAACAGACGCCCACCGCGTGAAATGGGGTGAAAGGCCGAAACGGACACCCGGGCGACGCTCACGACCCGTGCAAGATCGATGCACAACCGGTGTGTTTGTCAGTCCCTGCGGCCATACTGCTGGCCTGGCACCCGTTCCCCGCCGCCCGGGGGACAGCGGGCCGCGGCGACCGAGGGGGAGGTCACGTGTCACCAGCGCAGCCGGATACGGGGACGCGGCGCACCGCGTGGCGCGAGGGGATGGAGCGGCTCGCCGACGCCGCCACGACGGAGCCCGGCAGACTCCGCGTCATCGGCGCGGTCCTGGCCGCGCTGCTGGTCGCCTTCGGCGCGGTCACCGCCTGGCAGGTCGCCGACCGGTCGTCGGCGGCGGACGCCGTCATCGACCGCAGCCAGCCGCTGAGCACCGACGCCGCCGACATCTACCGCTCCCTGGCCGACGCCGACACCGCCGCCGCGGCGGGCTTCCTGGCCGGCCGGGACGAGCCCCGTACCGTCCGCCAGCGCTATGAGAAGGACATCGGCGTCGCCTCCGAGCTCCTGGTGAAGGCCGCCGCCGACACCGGGGGATCCGACTCCGCCCGTGAGCAGATAGCCAGGCTCAATCAGCAACTCCCCGTCTACACCGGCCTGGTGGAATCGGCCCGCGCGGCGGGCCGGCAGGGCCTGCCCCTGGGCGGCGCCTATCTGCGCTACGCCAGCGACCGGATGCGCGAGGATCTGCTGCCGGCCGCCCGTGCCCTCTACGAGGCCGAGACCGGACGCCTCCGTTCCGACTACGCGGACGCCAAGTCCTGGCCCTGGGCGGCCCTCACCACCGGCGTCGTGGCCCTCGGCGCCCTCGGCTGGGCCCAGCGCCGCTCCTTCCTGCGCACCAACCGGGTGTTCAACCACGGCCTCCTCGCCGGGACCGCCGCCGGCGCGGTGGTCCTGCTGTGGCTGACCGTCGGCCACGCCCTGGCCCGCGCGGACCTGACCGACTCCTACGAGAACGGGGCCAGGTCCCTCCAGGTGCTCAGCGAGGCCCGGATCGCCTCCCTCCAGGCCCGGGGCGACGAGAGCCTCACCCTGGTGGCGCGGGGCGCCGTGCTCACCCCGGCGGGCGACGACGCCTACGAGGCCAGCTACCGCGCGGGCATGCGCAAACTGATCGGCGACGGCACCGGCTCCGGCGAGCCCGCCCCGGACAGCCTGCTGGGCCGGGCCCGTGCCCTCGCGGACGGCGCGAAGGGACGCGATCCGGTGCTGGCGGCGATCCATGACATCGCACAGTGGCAGCAACGGCACGGCGAGGCCCGCGCCGCCGACGTCGGCGGTTACTACGGTCAGGCGCTCGCCAAGGTGATCGGGGAGAAGGGCAGCGCCAAGGGCAGCACTGGCGAATCGTTCGACCAGGTGGAATCCGCGCTGCGCGGAGCCCTCACCCACGAGGAGGACGACTTCCGCCGGGCGGCGGAGGACGGGCGCGGCGCGTTCACGGGGCTGGCGGCCGGAGCCGCCGTCCTGGCCGTGCTGGGGGCCACGGGCGCGGTGCTCGGCATCGGCCGCAGGCTGTCGGAGTACCGGTGAGACGGGGAGGCCGAGCGATGGACGGACGACGCGGAACGCGGACCCGGGCCGCGGTGACGGCCGGCGTGTGGACGCTCGCCGTGACCGTGGGCGCGGCGGTCCTGCCGGCGGCGCGCCCCACCGGCCCCACGGCCCGGACCCCGGCGGCCGCGCCGGCGGCGGCCGTACGCGCGCCCGCGACGTGCGTCGCCCCGGAAGCGAGCCTGCGCCCCTCGACGGCCGACGGCCCGGCCGTCCGGCGCATCAAGGAGCGCGGCCGGCTGATCGCCGGCGTCGACCAGAACAGCTACCGCTGGGGCTACCGCGACCCCGCCACCGGCGAGCTCAGCGGCTTCGACATCGACCTGGTCCACGCCATCGCCAAGGCCGTCCTCGGCGACCCCGGCAAGGTCGTCTTCCTGGCGATCCCCACGAACCAGCGCATACCCGCCCTGGAAAAGGGCAAGGTGGACATCATCGCGCGCACCATGACGATCAACTGCGACCGGGCCCGGCAAGTCGCCTTCTCCACGGCCTACTTCGAGGCCGGACAGCAGGTGCTGGCCCCCAAGGCCTCACCGGTCACGGCGTTCGACGACAGCCTGAAGGGGAAGAAAGTCTGTACGGCCAAGGGATCCACGGGCGAGAGCGAGCTGAAGAACGAGTCGCACGGCGCGGCCGTGCTGACCGTGCCCAATCAGCTCGACTGCCTGGTCCGGCTCCAGCTCGGACAGGTCGACGCGGTGATCACCGACAGCGCCCTGGCCGCCGGACAGGCGGCCCAGGACCCGTCCGTGCGACTGGTCGGCAAACCGTTCACCACCGAGTCCTACGGCGTGGCGATGAACCTCAAGGACGAAGACCTGGTACGCCGGGTCAACGCGGTACTGGAGGACTACCGCCGGGGCGGTGAGGCGAGCCCCTGGATGCTGGCGTACCGCAAGTGGCTGGCGGCCGACCTCCAGGGGATCACCGCTCCGCCGGAGCCCCGGTACCGGGACTGACGGCACGGAAGGACCGAAGCACCACACCGTTCGCGCGCGGCACCGGCCGCGGGACAGGAGAGGGGACCGATGGTGGTCGCGGGGCCCACCGGGCCGGCCTTGAGCCGCGAGGAGGTGGACCGTGCGCTGGCACGGCTCGGCGCGGAGCACGAGGCGGTCGAGTCCTCCCTGCTCGCCCTCCAGGACCACGCCGGGCGACGGCTGCTGGAGGGCGCGGAGCTGACCGGCACCACCAGGAGCCGGTGGGAGTCCACCGAGCTGCTCATCACCCAGCTGTGGGTGTACTTCGACGCCTACACCGACGCCCTGGAGGCGGCCCGTGAGCTGCGCGGCCGCCGCCGCTGGCCCACCTCGGGCGAGCTGTCCGAGCTGACCGACCTGCTGCGCGGCACCGCCGTCACCCTGCCCGCCGGACCGCCCCAGGCCGGCATGGTGACCCTGGGCGTGGCGGCCAGACTGAGCGAGCGGCTGAGCCTCATGGAGCTCGTCGAGCGGATGAACTCCTGGTACGCCCAGGCCCTGGACGTGGTCGTCATCGCCGACGCCGTCTGGTCGGCGCTGCCCACCCGGATCGACCTGCTCGCCGCCGAGCTGGGGCGCGTCCGCTCCCTCGCCCACTCCGTGGGCGTCCTGCCGGGCGAGCACCCCGCGGGCGACGACCTGGAGCGCCTCACCATGGAGCTGGCCGCGCTGCGGTCCGAGGTGATATCCGATCCGCTCGTCTTCTGGACCGGCGCCCCGCCCGGCTCCGCGCCCGGCGGCCGCCCCGACACCGCCCGCTACGACCGGGCCGAGCGCGCCCTGGAGGACCTGCGCCGGGAAGTGGAGGCCGTCCTCGACGTCCGGCAGGACGCCGAGCGCCGGCTGATGCGCGTGCGCGACGTGCTCTCGCGCGCCGACCGCACCCTGGGCGAGGCGCGCCGGGCCCGGATGGAGGTCCTGTCGAAGATCGCCGCCTATGAGGTGCCCGTGGTCTCCGGCCCGCCGACCGTGCTCTACGAGCAGCTGGAGACGGCCGGCGAGTACCGCAGACGCGCCGCGTGGCACCGGCTCTCCCCACTCCTGGAGAGCCTGGAGCAGCGCGCCGAAGAGGAGTTGCTGCGCGCCCGCGAGTCGCTGACGGCGGTCACGGCCCCCCTGGCCGTACGGGCCGAGCTGCGCGGCCGGCTCGACGCGTACAAGGCCAAGGCGGCGCGGCTGGGCCTGGCGGAGGACGGTCTGGTCGTGGAGCGGTACGACGCGGCGCGCCGCATGCTGTGGAGCGCGCCCTGCGATCTCGTCGCCGCCGAGCAGGCGGTACTGCGCTATCAGCGGGCCGTGGCCGGGGCGCTGGCCCCGCAGGGCCCGGCCGCCTCGGGAACCGACGGGCACAGGGACGGGCACAGGACGGGCACAGGGACGGGCACAGGGGGGACGCATGACCGGTGACGAGTGCCAGCGCCCGGGCTGCGCGGGCGGCTACGAGGACGTGGGCGGCGGCGAGCTGTACTGCGACACGTGCGGTCTGGCCCCCGTCGTCTCGCCGGGCGGGCAGATCGCCTCG
Organism: Streptomyces sp. NPDC001678; assembly: GCF_042892945.1. Taxonomy (NCBI): domain Bacteria; kingdom Bacillati; phylum Actinomycetota; class Actinomycetes; order Kitasatosporales; family Streptomycetaceae; genus Streptomyces; species Streptomyces sp. NPDC001678. Next base: position 123,380 of record NZ_JBIAUP010000010.1, read on the forward strand.
CCCGCCACGGGGATCACCCACGCGGGCGGTCCGGGGTCGGGCTCGTCGGGCTCTTCGGGCTCGTCCGGCTCCTCGGGTTCTTCGGGATCCTCCCGTTCGTCCTCGGGTCGTTCGTCCTCGGGCTCGTCGTCGCGTTCGTCGTCGCGTTCGTCGGGGTCCCGCCGGTCGGTGTCGGGGCGGCTGTCGCGTTCGGTGTCCGGGGGCACGGCGGGCGTCGTGACGCGGTCGGTCTCGGTGCGCAGCCGGAAGTCCGTCGCGTCCGGCGCCGGCCGCAACAAGCTGGGCGCGGGCCTGGTCAGCATGCCGGGCGTACCGCGCCCCGACCCCCGGGCGGCGGTGCTGGAGAACCCGGAGGTGCCCGAGCGCAAGCGCTTCTGCAGCCGCAGCGACTGCGGTGCGCCCGTGGGGCGTTCGGGCCCCCACCGGGCGGGACGCACGGAGGGCTACTGCACCAAGTGCGGCCACCCGTACTCCTTCGTGCCGAAGCTGCGCGCGGGCGATGTGGTGCGCGGGCAGTACGAGGTGGCGGGCTGTCTCGCGCACGGCGGGCTCGGCTGGATCTACCTGGCCATCGACCGGGCCGTCGCCGACCGCTGGGTGGTCCTCAAGGGCCTGCTCGACACCGGTGACGAGGACGCGCTGGCCGCGGCCGTCGCCGAGCGGCGCTTCCTCGCGGAGATCGAGCACTCCAACATCGTCCGCATCTACAACTTCGTCGAGCACCTCGACCAGCGCACGGGCAGCCTCGACGGCTACATCGTCATGGAGTACGTCGGCGGCAAGTCCCTCAAGGAGATCGCCAACGAGCGCCGCCACCCCGACGGGCGCCGCGACCCGCTGCCGGTCGAGCAGGCGTGCGCGTACGGCATCGAGGCGCTGGAGGCGCTGGCGCATCTGCACAGCCGCAATCTGCTGTACTGCGACTTCAAGGTCGACAACGCCATCCAGCAGCAGGACCACCTGAAGCTGATCGACATGGGCGCGGTGCGGCGGATGGACGACCACGACAGCCCCATCTACGGCACGATCGGCTACCAGGCCCCGGAGATCGCCGAGCTGGGCGCGTCGGTCGCCTCCGACCTGTACACAGTGGCGCGCACCCTCGCCGTGCTCACCTTCGACTTCCAGGGCTACACGAACGTCTTCGTGGACAGCCTCCCCGCCCCGGACAACATCGAGGTCTTCACCCGCTACGAGTCCTTCTACCGGCTGCTGGTGCGGGCCACCGACCCGGACCCGGCCCGGCGGTTCGCCTCCGCCGACGAGATGGCGGAGCAGCTGACGGGCGTCCTCCGGGAGGTCGTGGCCCTCCAGTCGGGCACCCCGCGCCCCGCGCTGTCCACGCTCTTCGGCCCCGAGCCGCGGGTGGTGGACACGGTCCTCTTCGAGGAGTGCGACCGCGATGTGTCCGCCCTGGGCGGCCGTGCCCCGGCGTCGCGCGCCTGGCCTCTCGGCGGCCGGCGGTGGCGTCGGGGCGGCGCGGGTGCCGGTACGCCGCCCGGGACGGCGGGAGTGCCGGGCGCGGGCGGCGGACCGACAGCCGTCGGAGGACAGGTGGGGGCGGCCTTCGGCGTCACCCCCGGACCGTTCGGCGGGCCGACGGGCGCCGGCACGGGCGGTGCGGGGATGCCCGGCGCGGCGGCGGGCGGCGGGCCCGCCGGACGTGCCGTGCCGGTCGTCGGCGTCAGACCCGCCGTGGCCACCGGCCCGGCAGGCGCCGGCACGGCCCCCACGGGCCGGCCGGGCGCGGCCGGCTCCGCCGTGCCACCCATCGGCGGCACCCCAGCCGCCCCGGCTTTCGGCGCGATGCCCGGGGCAGGCCCGGGCGCGGCCGTTCCGCCGGGAACGGCCGGCCCGGCGGTGTCCGCCCCGGGCGGCACGGCGGCGCCCCTGCCCGGCGTCACCGCCGGGCAGGCGGGCACCGGACCGGGGGCGGGCGTGCCCACCCCGGCGGCCGCCGCCGGCGGAGGCGTACCCGTGGCCGCTCCCGGCAACGCCGGGGGCGGCGTCGCCGCCGCGTTGCGGCCGATCGACGCGCGGGCCGCCGCGCTCGCGTTGCCGTTCCCGCTCGTCGACCCCGGCGATCCCAACGCGGGATTCCTCGCGGGTCTGCTCGCCTCGCAGCCCGCCGAGCTGTACGCCGCCCTTCAGGCCGCCCCGACCGAGTCGCCGGAGCTGCGGCTGCGGCGGGTGCGGGCCCAGTTGGAGCTCGGCGAGGACGGGCCGGCGTCCCAGGCGCTCGCGGCGCTGGAGGCCGCGAGCCCCGACGACTGGCGCACCGTGTGGCACCGGGGCGTCCACGCCCTCGCCGTCGGCGACCACACCACGGCGGCCCTGTCCTTCGACGCCGTCTACGACGCCTTCCCCGGGGAGCCGGCGCCCAAGCTGGCCCTCGGGCTGTGCGCGGAGGTGCTCGGCCAGCTCGACAACGCCGCCGAGTACTACCACCTGGTGTGGGCGACCGACCCGAGCTTCGTCGGCGCGGCGTTCGCCCTGGCCCGGGTGCGGCTGGCCGCCGGGGACCGCGAGGGCGCGGTGCGGGCCCTGGAGTCCGTGCCGGCGGCGTCCATCCACTGCACGGCGGCCCGGGTCGCGGCGGTGCGCTCCCGGCTGCGCGGGCGCTCGGCCCGGGAGCCGCTGCTGGACGACCTGCGGGCCGCCGCCGGCCAGGTGGAGGGGCTCACGGACCTCGGGCTGGACGCGGTACGGCGCGAACGGCTCTCGACGGAAGTGCTCGGCACCGCGCTGGACTGGGTGCTGTCGGGCCGCCAGGGCGCACCGGGCGCCGCCGTCGCGCCCCCGGGACCGCCCGTGCTGCTCGGCAGCGGGCTGGACGAGCGGGAACTGCGGTTCGGGCTGGAGCGCTCGTACCGGGTGCTCGCGCGGCTGGCCCAGCGCGGTGAGGAACGGATCGAACTGGTGGAACGGGCCAACCGTTACCGCCCCAGGACATGGGTGTGATCGATGTCGCAACTGCCCCCACAGCTGACGGCGTGCCCCGCCTGTCACGAGCCGCTGGAGCCCGCCGACAACTTCTGCGGAGGCTGCGGCGTGGACCTCTCGGCGGTGCCGCCCGCGCCCGACGACCCACGGGCGGTGGGGTGGCGGCGGCCTGACACGCCCGCGGCGCGGGAGGCGGACGACCACCGCCCCGCCCCGCCGGCCGCCGGCGTACCCGCGCAGCCGGCGCGTGGCGCGGGCCCCGCCGGGCCCTGCGCGGCCTGCCGGTCGGGCATGATCGACAACGACGGGTACTGCGAACACTGCGGACATGCACAGCCGCGCGAACGGGATCACATGGAGCACGAGTCGGCAGGCGTCGCGGCGGTCACCGACCGCGGCCTGCGCCACCACCGCAACGAGGACGCGTACGCCGTGTCCACCACCGACCTCCCCGGCCGGCCGCCGGCCGTCGTCGCGGTCGTCAGCGACGGCGTGTCGTCCGCGGCCCGCCCCGACGAGGCGTCGGCCGCCGCCGTCGAGGCCGCCCACGACTCGCTGGTGACGGCCCTGGGCCGGGGCACCGCCCCCAAGGAGGCCTCGCACGAGGCGGTCCTCGCCGCCGCCGAGGCCGTGGCCGCCCTGGCCACGCCCGGCCGCGAGCCGCGCGAGCACGGCCACTACCGCCACGAGAACGCCCCCGCCTGCACCATCGTCAGCGCCGTCGTCACCGACGACCTGCTGACCGTCGGCTGGGTCGGCGACAGCCGCGCCTACTGGGTGCCCGACGACCGCACCAAGCAGCCCGCGCGGCTCACCGAGGACGACTCCTGGGCCGCCCAGATGGTGGCGGCGGGCCTGATGTCGGAGGCCGAGGCCTACGCCGACGAGCGCGCCCACGCCATCACCGGCTGGCTCGGCGCGGACGCCTACGAGGTCGAGCCGCACACCGCCTCGTACCACCTCGACCGCCCCGGCGTGGTGATCGTCTGTACCGACGGCCTGTGGAACTACGCCGAGTCCGCCGAGGAGATGGCGTCCGTCGTGCCCGCCGACGCCCGCTCCCGGCCGTTGGAGTGCGCACGCCGTCTGCTGACCCACGCTCTGGACGGAGGGGGCCACGACAACGTAACAGTGGCAGTGGTGCCGTTCCCGTCCCGGGCCGAAGGGGCAGGATCGGCCTGACGCGCCGCAGTGTCCACGGGGGGATCCACGCACGGTGCCGGGCTCCGGCGCCGAGCCGTTCGTCCGCCCCGCCGCACGCCCGTGCCGACCACGTGGAGTACGTACGAAGGAGCGGATCAGATGGCCCACTTCGCCAAACCGGGCGTGCCCGGGTTCGCCGTCGACGTGTACCAGAACGTCAACCTCCCCGACGGGGGCCGGGAGGTCAACGCCATCGTGACGGTGACCTCCACCGGAGCCGGCTGCGGCTCCGGCACCGGCTCCGGCTCCGGGGAGACGCCTCTGACGACCGCCTCCCCCTCACCCGGCGCGGTCGCGCTCGGCGGCCCCCGCCCCCCGGACGCCGCCGTCGTCCTGATGGTCGACTGCTCGGGCTCGATGGACTACCCGCCCGCCAAGATGCGCAGCGCCCGCGAGGCCACGGCCGCCGCCGTCGACGCGCTGCGCGACGGCGTCGCCTTCGCCGTCATCGGCGGCACCCACCAGGCCCGCGAGGTCTACCCGGCCGGCGGGCGGCTCGCGATAGCCGACGACATGACCCGCGGCCAGGCCAAGGAGGCCCTGCGCAAGCTCAGCCCGGGCGGCGGCACCGCCATCGGCACCTGGCTGCGCCTCGCCGACCGGCTGCTGTCCTCGTCCGACGCGGCGATACGTCACGGCATCCTGCTCACCGACGGCCGCAACGAGCACGAGGAGCCCGACGCGCTACGGGCGTCGCTGGACGCGTGCGCGGGCCGGTTCACCTGTGACGCGCGGGGCGTGGGGACGGACTGGGAGGTCAAGGAGGTCACGGGCATCGCCTCCGCCCTGCTGGGCAGCGCCGACATCGTCGCCGACCCGGCCGGGCTGGCCGAGGACTTCACGCGGATGATGGAAGCGGTGATGGGCAAGGAGGTCGCGGACGTCTCCCTGCGGCTGTGGACACCGCAGGGCGCCGAGGTGGTGTTCGTCAAGCAGGTCGCGCCCACGATGGAGGATCTGACGGACCGCCGTCAGGAGTCCGGGCCGCGCTCCGGCGACTACCCGACGGGCGCGTGGGGCGACGAGTCCCGCGACTACCACGTCTGCGTCCGGGTGCCGAGCGCCCATGTGGGCCAGGAGATGCTCGCCGCCCGGGCGTCGCTGGTGCTGCCCACCCCTGACGGCTCGTCACCGCACGTTCTGGCCCAGGGCCTGATCCGGGCGGTGTGGACGGACGACCTGGAGGCCTCGACGGCCATCAACCCCCAGGTGGCCCACTACACCGGCCAGGCCGAGCTGGCCCAGGCCATCCAGCAGGGCCTGGACCTGCGCAAGGCGGGGGACGTGGACGGCGCGACCGCCAAGCTCGGCCGGGCCGTCCAGCTGGCAAGCCGCTCCGGCCACGCGGACACTGCGAAACTCCTTGCGAAGGTGGTGGACGTCGTGGACGCGGCGAACGGTACTGTGCGGCTGAAGGCGAAGGTCTCGGAGGAGGCCGAGATGACGCTGGAAACCCGTTCCACCAAGACCGTCCGCGTCAAGAAGTAGCGCCGAGAAGCAACCGCCAGAGGGGGAAGAGACCGACATGCCGACCTGCCCGAACGGCCATCCTTCGGAGGCAGCGGACTGGTGCGAGGTGTGCGGCCACCGGATGTCGGCGGCCACGGCACCGCCCGGTCCCCCGGCCACCGTCCCGCCGCCGCCCACCGCGCCGCCCGGGCCCGGCGGCACCGGCGGCTACGGCTACCCGGGCGGCGACGCCACCGTCCAGGCGGAGCTCTGTCCGCAGTGCCGCACCCCCCGCGAGGCACAGGGCCCCTTCTGCGAGGAGTGCCGGTACAACTTCGTCACCCGGTCGGCGAACCCCTACGCCTCGCCGCCTCCGCCCCCGCAGCCCCTCCAGTCGGCGCCGCCGCCTCCCGCCCGGCACACCCAGTCGCCGCCGAGCTTCGAGTACACCGGTTCCCGGCCGTCGCGGATCAACCGCCCGGCCGAGCCGCTGGCGCCGCCCTTCGGCGAGGACGACGACTGGGTGCTGACCCCGCCGGACGCGGCCTCCGCCGCCCAGGGCGACCGGGCGCCGTCGGCCGGGCACAACCCGTACGCGTACGAGCCCTATGAGAGCGGCCCGCAGCACGTGCCCCCTCAGCCGGGCGTGCCCGCGCCGACGGCGGGCTGGGTCGCGGTCGTCGCGCCCGACCGGGAGTACTTCCTGTCGATGATGAACCGCAGCGGCCCGGAGGCGGCGGGGCTGAACCTGCCCGCCTACTCCCCCGAGCTGCGCTTCCCCCTCGGCGGCCAGCAGGTCACCATCGGCCGGCGCCGGCACAGCACCGGGGAGTCCCCGGACATCGACCTGTCGCGTCCCCCGGAGGACCCGGGCGTCTCGCACCAGCACGCGATGCTGGTGCAGCAGCCGGACGGCGGCTGGGCGGTCGTCGACCAGGACTCCACCAACGGCACGACGATCAACGGCTCCGAGGACCCGATCCAGCCCTATGTGCCCGTGCCGCTGCGGGACGGGGACCGGGTGCACGTGGGCGCGTGGACGACGATCACGGTCCGGCGGGGCTGAGGAGCCGGAAGGGACGTAGGACTCCGGTCCTCGGCCGGGGGGTCTGAGAGCATGGAGGCGTGAATGAGATTCCGCGCGGCACGCTTTCCGAGCAGACCTTCTATGAGCAGGTCGGCGGGGAGGAGACCTTCCGGCGCCTGGTCCACCGCTTCTACGAGGGGGTGGCCGGTGACCCGCTGCTGCGGCCGATGTACCCGGAGGAGGACCTCGGCCCGGCCGAGGAGCGGCTGGTCCTCTTCCTGATGCAGTACTGGGGCGGCCCCCGGACGTACAGCGAGAACCGGGGCCACCCGCGGCTGCGGATGCGGCACGCGCCCTTCGTCGTCGACCGCGCCGCCCACGACGCCTGGCTGCGCCACATGCGGGACGCGGTGGACGAGCTCGGCCTCGCCCCGGAGCTGGAGCACCAGCTCTGGAACTACCTGACCTATGCGGCGGCGTCCATGGTCAACGCCCACGGCTGACACAGTTTGTGGGCAGGCGTTCCGCAGGGCTGGGGGCACCTCCCAGCGGTAGCTGGGGGAGGGTGGGCACAAACCCACCCACGGCCCGCACCCGGAACACAGCCCTACGCGGGCGTGACCGTAAGGTCCCGCAACCCGCTTCCGGTGCCCACGCTGACGGCGACGGAGCCGTAAGGCGTCCGCAGCCGCAGCCACCCGCGCGCAGCGAAAAGCACCGGCGCATCGGGCGCCGAAGCCGCGGCCCCGGCCGGACCGGCACCGGCCATGGCCCGCACGGGCCGCAGAAAGCCCAAGGACTGCGCGGCATGGACAGCCCGCAAGGGCAACCCCGTGTCCCCGAGCGTCCGGGACCAGATCTCCCGCCCGATACGGTCGCGCTCGGCCCGCGTGCGCCGGTGCTCGGGCAGCGCCTCGTCGCGCGCGCGGAACTCGGCGACCGCCGCGGCCACCGCACCGCGTACGGCCTCCGCCCCCGGGAACCCCTCGACCCTTCGCCAGCCGCCGCGGGGCGGCAGGACACCGGCCCAGGGCGGTCCGGTGACGGCCTCGGGGACGGTGATCTCCAGCGCCCCGGAGGACGCCGGGGCACCGGCGTCGAGGGCGTCCGCGAGCTGTCCCGCCGAAACGGTGACGTCCAGCTCGACGGGCTCGGCGAGCCGGGCCGTGCGGATGGCCAGGACCTCGAAGGACGGCGGGCGGCCGAAGATGCCGAGGACACCGCCGCCCGCCTGGAGGCGGACGGCGGCGGCCCGGTCGTAGTGGATCAGCCGGGCCAGGAAGGCGGCCAGGTCGGCCGCCTCCCCGGCGTCGGCGAAGCACAGCCGCTGCGTCATGCCGCGACGGCTTCCCCGGAGTTCCCGGCGGGTTCGTCGGCGAACGACTTGAGCAGTTCCTTCTCCTCGGCGGTGATCCGCCGGGGGCGGCCGCTCGCGAAGTCGAACGGGACGATCACCGTGGACGCCCGGACATAGACCTGCTCGGCGTCCTTGACCTCGTAGGAGACGGTCATGGACGCCGCGCCGACCTTGGTCACCCAGGTCTCGACGGTGACCGGCTCCGGCCGGTGGACCAGCGGGCGGAGGTAGTCGATCTCATGACGGGCCACGACGGACCCGTCGACGAAGGACTCCTTGCCCGCGCCCGCCTTCAGCTGGTGGATGAGGTCGATCCGCGCCTCCTCGAGGTAGCGCAGGAAGACCGCGTTGTTGACATGGCCGTAGGCGTCCATGTCGGACCAGCGGAGGGGGCACGAGTAGATGTGGCGCGCCACGGTCAGCCCCGGGTGAGCTTCTTGTAGGTGGCGCGGTGCGGACGGGCCGCGTCCGCACCGAGGCGCTCGATCTTGTTCTTCTCGTACGACTCGAAGTTGCCCTCGAACCAGAACCACTTGGAGTTGCCCTCGTACGCCAGGATGTGCGTGGCCACTCGGTCCAGGAACCAGCGGTCGTGGGAGACGACCACGGCCGCGCCGGGGAAGTCCAGCAGGGCGTTCTCGAGCGAGGAGAGGGTCTCGACGTCGAGGTCGTTGGTGGGCTCGTCGAGGAGCAGCAGGTTGCCGCCCTGCTTGAGGGTCAGCGCCAGGTTGAGGCGGTTGCGCTCACCACCGGAGAGCACCCCGGCCGGCTTCTGCTGGTCCGGGCCCTTGAAGCCGAACGCGGAGACATAGGCGCGGGAGGGCATCTCGACCTGGCCGACGTTGATGTAGTCCAGCTCGTCGGAGACGACGGCCCACAGCGTCTTCTTGGGGTCGATGTTGGCGCGGCTCTGGTCGACGTAGGAGATCTTGACGGTCTCGCCGACCTTGATGGTGCCGGAGTCCGGCTTCTCCAGGCCCTGGATCATCTTGAACAGGGTGGTCTTGCCGGCGCCGTTCGGGCCGATGACACCGACGATGCCGTTGCGCGGCAGGGTGAAGGACAGGTCGTCGATGAGGACCTTGTCGCCGAAGGCCTTGGAGAGGTTCTCGACCTCGACGACGACGCTGCCCAGACGCGGGCCCGGCGGGATCTGGATCTCCTCGAAGTCCAGCTTCCGCATCTTGTCGGCCTCGGCGGCCATCTCCTCGTAACGGGCGAGGCGCGCCTTGGACTTGGCCTGGCGGCCCTTGGCGTTGGAGCGGACCCACTCCAGCTCTTCCTTGAGGCGCTTCTGGCGCTTGGCGTCCTTCTGGCCCTCGACCTTCAGACGGGCGGCCTTGTTCTCCAGGTAGGTGGAGTAGTTGCCCTCGTAGGGGTGGGCGCGGCCGCGGTCGAGCTCGAGGATCCACTCGGCGACGTTGTCGAGGAAGTAGCGGTCGTGGGTGATCGCCACGACGGTGCCGGCGTACTTGGCCAGGTGCTGCTCCAGCCAGTTCACCGACTCGGCGTCGAGGTGGTTGGTGGGCTCGTCGAGGAGCAGCAGGTCGGGGGCCTCAAGCAGCAGCTTGCAGAGCGCGACACGGCGCTTCTCGCCGCCGGAGAGGTTGGTGACCGGCCAGTCGGCGGGCGGGCAGCCCAGCGCGTCCATGGCCTGCTCCAGCTGGGCGTCGAGGTCCCAGGCGTTGGCGTGGTCCAGCTCCTCCTGGAGCTTGCCCATCTCGTCGAGCAGCGCGTCGGAGTAGTCGGTCGCCATCAGCTCGGCGATCTCGTTGAACCGGTCGAGCTTGCCCTTGGTCGCGGCGACGCCGTCCTGGACGTTCTCCAGCACGGTCTTGTTCTCGTCGAGCTCCGGCTCCTGCATCAGGATGCCGACGCTGTAGCCGGGCGACAGGAACGCGTCGCCGTTGGACGGCTGCTCCAGGCCCGCCATGATCTTGAGGACGGTGGACTTACCGGCACCGTTGGGGCCGACCACACCGATCTTCGCACCGGGCAGGAAGCTCAGCGTCACGTCATCGAGGATGACCTTGTCGCCGTGCGCCTTGCGCGTCTTGCGCATGGTGTAGATGTACTCAGCCAAGAGAAACCGTCCGGCAATCGAGAGGGGCCAATGTGCGGCTCCGCCGCGTGAGGGCAGATACACCCCATCTTGCCGTACGGGAAGCCCTGGGCGGAAACGCGTTGTGGGCGACGTGCCGGTGACCGAGGGGAACCCTTCGGTCACCGGCCGTCGTGGGCCGGGCCGTGCTACCGGCCGGACGGCTCCTTCCTGCGGAGGAGGAAGACGGCGCCGCCGCCGGCCACGATGAGGACGATGGCCAGGCCCGCGATCTTGGGCGTGGCGGTGCTGCCGCCGGTGCCGGCGAGGTCGCCGCCGACGGAGCCCGCGGAGCCGTGGCCACCGGCGCCGCCGTGGCCGCCGGAGCTCTTCGCCGGGGTGGGGCTCGGCGAGGCCGTGGGCCTGCCGGGGCCGCTCACGGTGGTGACGGGCGTCGCCGTCCTGCAGTCGAGGATGCCGGAGAACGTCTTCGAGAAACCGTTGGGGCCGGTGACGGTGATCTTGTAGGGCTGGTCCTCGCCGACCGGCACCAGCGCGGTGTCGGTGCCGCCGGGCGCGACGGTGTGCTTCCTGCCGTCCAGGTCGAAGGTCCAGGGCTGGTCGCCCTTGTTCACCGCGGTGATCTCCACACCGCCCCCGGCGCAGTTCACCTGGGCGCTGACCGCGGGTATCGCGCCCTTGGCGGCCCAGCTCGCCGTGGCGCCGGCGGACACGGTGCTCTCGCTGGAGCCGGCCAGGATCAGGGTCTGCGTCTTGGTGTGGTCGCCGACGAAGACCCGGCCGACCGGGACCTTGGTGCTGGCCGTGGCCCTGAGCGTGGTGGAGCCGTCGGGGGTGCCGGCGGGGACGTCGAAGTAGAGCTCGGTGCCGTTGGTCGTGGTGGTGACCGGCTTGCCGTCCTTGTCGACGATCTTCACACCCTTGCCGGCGGCGTCGGTGGAGGGGGTGACGGTGACGCTGCCCGCGTCGGTGCGGACCGTGACCGGCCCGACGCGCCCGCCGGCCTTGCCGGAGACCGCCGGCGGGGTGAGCGTCAGGGACGCCTTGGGCTCCTCGGTGTCCTCCGCGCTCTTGTAGAGGTAGTCGGCGAGCTTCTGGGCCGCGGCGTTCCCGGCGTCCACGCCGACGCCGTCCGAGTAGCGCCAGATGGCGACCTGGGTGCCCGCGGCGGCGGTGTTGGCGTCGAGGGTGTCGGCGCCGGAGGCCTTGGCGAGCGCGCTGAGATCGTTGACCTGCGGGTAGGAGTGCTCCAGGATCCAGCGGATCCTTCCCGCGTTCTTGTTGGCGTGCAGGGACGACTCGCGCCAGCCGGTCTCCCGGTACTTCGCGCCGTCGACGGTGCTGGTGCGGATGTCGACGCAGTAGGTCTGGAGCGTTCCGCCGCCGTCGACCTTCATCTCGAAGAGGCCGGCCAGGACGCTGCGGCCCTGGCCCTCGCGCAGGACGGCCGGGCCGCCGGCCGTGATCCGGCCGAGCGTGGCGGATACGCCGCCCTGGCTCCGCGGCGCCTCGTCCGCGGCCGCGGCGCCCGCGGTGGCGGCCGTGCCGGCGACGGCCAGCCCGGTCGTCAGCACCACCGCGGCAAGACGGGCGGCGCCCCGTCTCGTGACAGAGTTCATGGATTTCCTTTCGGGCGCGGCGCGGTTCACGCGAGACCGGCTCCGGGTCATCGCGGACGCACCCCGCAGGGCAACTCAAAACTCAGCAGCCCCCGTTGCTATGGAGGGGATCTTAGGGAGCGGTGATCACTTGGAAGTCGCACATACCTTCGGATGGCGGTTCCGAATCGGAATCGTTACCACCGCAAGGTTTCCGGTCCGGGATTATCGATAAATCGCCGGTACAAACGCCGCATTTCAGAGGGGTGCCACGGCCGTTGCCGTCGCTTCCGCGGCCTCGGCGAGGGGCGCCCCGGCGCCGCCCCCGGCCACCATCCGCACCGGCTCGATCGGCAGCGGCCTGGCCGGTGACACTCTGCGGAACGCAGACGTACCGCGTGTGAGGTCGTGGCCGATGGACACGGCGTCAATATCCGCCGAGAACCAGCGCTTTCCCTCGCGCTCCTGATCCTGGACGCGCAACTTTCCCTGCACGATGAGCGGTTCGCCGACCGACACCGAGCCCACCACGTTCGCCGCGAGCGTCCGCCACGCCCACACCGTGTAGAAGCTCGTATAGGCGTCCGCCCACTCCTCCCGCTGCCGGTCCCAGCGACGCACCGTCGCCGCCAGCCGGAAGCGCGAGACCGCCGCGCCGTTGGCCGCCTCCCGGTAGTCGGGCTGCGAGGCCACGTTGCCCACGACCGTCACCAGTGTCTCGTTCACCCTGAACGCCTCCCCCGTCGCTCATGACCCCCGTCGGGCCGTGCGTCCATGGTGGCCGTGATCGGCCGAGCCCGCTCAGGGCTGTGGACAACCCCTCGGATGGGGAAAACCCCGCCACTCACAGGGGTGACACCGCGATGTCAGTTGTCCCCCGCCGCGATGACGAACTGCGCCCGCACCTCCCGGTACCGCAGCAGCTCCGCCGCCACCGGCTCCAGCACCCGGGCCCGCCCGCAGCCCGCCGCCGCGCTCCGCAGCCGGTGCTCCGTCTCCAGCCCGTACCCCCGCGCCGGCCCCCGCGCCGCCAGCCGTCCGCACCACGCCAGCACCGGACCGCCCACGCCGCCGCCGGACATCAGCACCACCGGCACCCACCACGGCCCGCCGAACTCGCCCATGAACGCCCCCACCAGCCACGCCAGCCCCATCAGTTGAAATGCCGACAGCGCGCCCTGCCCCGCCGCGACCGCCGCCCACCACCGGGGCCGTACCACCCGCGCCCCCGCGCCCCCGCGCGTACGCCCGGGGCCCGCGTCCGCGTCCGTGGGCCACACACCCGTCCGGCCGCCGTCCGCGCCCGCCACGCCGCCCGGAGGCGGTCCGCCCGCGCGCCGGGTGCCCGGCACCAGGGCCGTGGCCGAGGCGGCGGCCACCCCGTCCAGCGCCTCCGCGAGGCCCTCCGCGCCCCGGCCCGCCGCCTCGCGGACCGCCTGCGCCCAGGGCCCGGGCAGCCCGGCGGAGGCCTCGTACGCCAGCGTGCGCACCGCCTGCTCGACCAGCGGCCGGGACGCCGTCCGGCGCGGCGCGGACGCGCCGCCCGCGAGCCCGCCCGTGTCCCGGCCGCCGGTGTCGTGGCCGTCGCCGGCGAGCGCCGACCGGCCGCCGGAGCCCAGCCCCAGGAACCCCTTGCACCGCTCGTAGCCGTAGCGCAGCCGCGTCCACGTCGTCCCGCACGCCCGCTCGGCGTCCCGGCGCCAGGCCCGCTCCGCCGCCAGGCCGGCCGCCTGGGCGCCCACCGCCTCCGCCAGCCGGTCCTCGAACTCCTGCCGCGCCCGTTCCGTCAGCCCCGGCCGTACGTCCGTCACATACGCCGGGCGCAGCCGCGCCGACACGCCGTCCACGTCCGCCGTCAGCCGCAGTTCGGCGGCGTTGCGGCGGGCGACGAACGCGCCCAGCGCCTCGCGCAGTTCGCCCACGCCGGCCCCGGTCAGCGCCGACAGGGCCATGACCGCCGCGCCGGGCTCGCCGTACTCGCCGAGCGCCAGCCCGTCCTCGTCCAGCAGCCGCCGCAGGTCGTCCAGGACCTGGTCCGCGGCGTCGGCGGAGAGCCGGTCGACCTGGTTGAGCACGACGAATGTCACCTCCGCGTACCCGGCCAGCGGCCGCAGGTAGCGCTCGTGCAGCACGGCGTCCGCGTACTTCTCCGGGTCCACCACCCAGATCACCGCGTCCACCAGCGCCAGCAGCCGGTCCACCTGCTCCCGGTGCCCGGTGGCCGCCGAGTCGTGGTCCGGCAGGTCGAGCAGGACGAGCCCGCCGAGCGCCGGGTCGTAGGGGCGTACGGGCGTACGGCGGGTGCGGGCCGGGATGCCCAGCCGGTCCAGCAGCCCCTCCGCGCGGTCGCTCCAGGCGCAGGAGACGGGCAGCGCGGTGGTCGGCCGGCGCACCCCGGCCTCCGAGAGCTGGGCCCGGGCCAGGGCGTTGAACAGGGTGGACTTCCCGCTTCCGGTCGCCCCGGCGATGGCGACCACCGTCAGGTCCAGGGAGTGGCGGTGGCGGGCGGCGGCCTCCTCCAGCACCCGGCTCGCCTCGGCGAGCGTGCGCCGGTCCAGCCGCGCCCGCGACAGCCCGACCAGCTCGCGCAGGGCGTCCAGCCGCGGCCGCAGGGCCAGGCCGACGGGCGAGGGGGGCGCGGCGACGCGGGGTACGGGAGAGAAGGTCGGGTCCACGGGCGGGGTCGTACGCCCGGGGCGCGGGGCGGGCTCGGGGCGTACGCGGCGTGCGATCACGCCGTCGTACCAGTAGCGCTCGCCGGCGTTGCCGCCGCCCCGCCCGTCCCCTCCGCTCCCGGGAGCGGAGCCGGGGGCCGGGCCGGGAGCCGGGTCCGGGGCCGCGCCGGTGGCGGTGCCCGGGGCCGCGTCCGGGGCGGTGCCCGGAGGTACGTCGGGGGTCATGGCGGTCACCTCTCCTTCTGCAGCAGGGACAGCGCGGCGATGAGCTCGACCTGGTGATCGGGGGTCATCTCCAGGGCCTCCAGGGGTGCCGCCCTGCGGTCCCGTTCGGAGTCGAGGACCTGTTCCAGACAGCGGGTCAGCAGCTCGGCCCCGCGGTCGCGCAGGCGCAGCGCGCGCTGGGCGCCGAACGTCCCGGCCAGCTTGTCGCCGGCCCGGCCCGCCCGGCGGCCGCCCAGCAGTTCCGCCGCGAGGAGCGCGGCGGTCCGTTCGCTCTCGGTCCCCCGGTCGCGCTCGGCGGCGCGGACCTCCTCCTCGGCGATCTCCTCCAGGCAGCGCCGCCAACGGCGTACGGCCACACCGATCCTGGCCCGCGCGCCGTCGGGGTCGGCGGGCGCGAGGGTCGCGGCCGCCGCCGGGTCCTCGGCGCAGGCCGCGGCGATCTCCTCGTCCGCGGCGTCGGCGGCGCAGCTCAGCAGCGCGACGACGGAACCGGTCAGCGCGGTCAGCAGTTCGTCCGGGGTGCTGTCGTGGGGATAGCCGCGCCAGTGGGTGAGGGCGTCCCCGGCCAGTGCCTCCCCCGCCGCGATCTCCCGTCGCACCCGCTCGACCGCCCGCCCGTACGCGTCCTCGACGCGCTGGAGGGTCCGTACGGCCACCGCGTGCTGGACGGCCGAGGCGCCGGCCAGTCCCGGCAGCCGGGATCCCAGCGAGGAGAGCACTCCGCGCGCGGTGCGCGCTGTCGCGACCAGCCGGGCCGCCGGGTCCTCGGCGCGCTGGGCGAGCCAGGTACGCAGCCCGGCGACGGCGGTGGCGGGCAGCAGGCCGTTGCCGTCGGCGGATTCGGGCAGTTCGGGGATGGTGAAGCGGGGGACGTCGCCCAGGCCCGCGTTCTCCAGCAGCGCGTCGTACTGCCGGGACACCTCGACGGCCACCTGGTGCGGCACCCGGTCCAGCACGGTGACGAGGGTGACGTCGTACTCCTTGGCCGTGCGCAGCAGGTGCCAGGGCACCGCGTCGGCGTACCGCTTAGCGGTGGTGACGAGCACCCAGATGTCGGCCGCGCAGATCAGGGAGGCGGCGATCTCCCTGTTGCCGGCGACGAGGGAATCGATGTCGGGCGCGTCCAGCAGCGCCAGCCCGCGCGGCAGGGCGCGGTCGGTCTCGATCCGCAGGGCGGGCGGCCCGTCCTCGGCCGGTTCCGGTTCCGCGGCGGCCGCGGCGTCCTCGTCCGCCGCCTCCGCCTCGAACGCCCCGGACGCGCCGTCCTGCGCGGGCACCCAGATCCGCTGGAGCCTGGGCAGCACCCGGGGCCCGGCGAACCAGTGGTGGTCGTCCGGGTGGCAGACCAGTACTGGCGTACGGGTTGTCGGCCGCAACACCCCCGCCTCAGTGACCCTCCGCCCCACCAGCGAGTTGACCAGGGTGGACTTGCCGGCCCCCGTGGACCCCCCGACCACCGCCAGCAACGGCGCTTCGGGGGCGCACAGGCGGGGCACCAAGTAGTCGTCGAGCTGCGCGAGGAGCTCGGCGCGGTTACGGCGGGCGCGGGCGGCGCCGGGGAGGGGGAGCGGGAAGCGTGCGGCGTCCACGCGGTCACGCAGTGCGGACAGCGCGTCAAGCAGTCGGGGCCGTACGTCCAAGGTCGCCACACGTGCAGAATGCCCAATTCTGGGGTGATTTTGAAACATATAGGCCATGGCGCGCGAGGCGTGGCGTATGTGGCCCAGGCATAACGAGTACACAACACCCGGTACCAACAGCGTCAAAAACGATGCGAAAATCGCACCTGCCTGCGATTATCAGGACCGCTTCACCGAACCTCCACAACGTGTCACGGAGGTGAAGCAACCGGGACGAGGTACGCGGAGCCCTATCCTTGTCCCCGGCAAGGTCACGGCACCACCGAGCCCGGGGCTTCAGCCGTCCGCGACCGCCGTACACACCGGCCCCCGTAGCTCAGTGGATAGAGCAGGTGCCTTCTAAGCACTTGGCCGCAGGTTCGAGTCCTGCCGGGGGCGCTCTTCGTCCAGTCGGGACGTTTCTTCTCCCCCCTCTTCCCCCCTCCTCCCCCCACCTCTGCCCGTTCTCCACAGGGCCCGGTCGGCATGCCCGCCGGTCTGTACACTCGACCCCGTTTCAGGGGGCTTGGGGGGGGCCGTCTTCCGGTTGTCGTGAGCAGTCGTGAACAAAGGGGAGCGGGGCAATGACGCGTGGCGGCGAGGGGACAGCGCAGCACCTGGTCGGGGAGGGGTGAGCCGACGGTGCCCGCGATCGCGAGGGAGGGGGTACGTCGTGGCCAATAAGCACGTGCGGGCCATGGCCGGGAAGCTCGTCACCCGGCTTCCCGAACTGCCCCAGCCATGGGACGTCGAAGAGCTCTGCCAGTCGCTGGGGCGGGCCCGGGGAAGGGCCCTGAAGCTCCACTCCGCCGACCTGCCGGCCCTGCCGTTCGGCATGTGGTACGACGACGGCGCGACCGACCACATCATCATCCGCTCGTCCGCCACCGGCTACTACCGCGACCACATCGTGCTGCACGAGATCTGCCACATGCTCGCGGGTCACGGGACCGCGCTCCAGGAGGTGTTGAGCGGTCCGGCGTCGGGATCGGGGTCGGGGTCGGGCACGGACGGGCGGCGGGCCAAGGGCAAGTCGTGCAGCGACGCCGAGGAGGAGCTGGCGGAGACGTTCGCCTCGCTGGTGCTGAAGATCGCCGGGCAGATGCGGCCCAAGGGCATCAGCGCGGTGGAGCGGCAGGCGGAGAGCCTTCTCGGAGCCGGCCGTGCATAACGTTCCCGCGTGGGTCGAGACGCTGCGGGGGGTCATCCTCCTGATCGCGTGGACCGTGCTGGTCCTGCGAATACCCGCGCTGCGCCGGCCGCCTCAGCGGCCGGTGTGGCTCGCGCTGGCGGTGCTGGCGACCGGCTCGCTGGTCATCCAGGCGGAGGTGGGCAGCTGGGTCGACGAGGTCACCGGCGTGCCCAAGGCCGGAGAGCTCGCCGTCGCGCTGGTGGCCCTCACGGACTTCGCGTTCGTGTGGTGGCTCGCGGTGGCGCTGGACGCGGCGGGGCGCACCGTCCCCGCGTGGCTGCGCCGGGCGCCGGTGGTCTGCGCGGCCTCGATGGCGGCGCTCGCCTTCGTCTTCTTCGCCGTCACCGCCCCGCCCGACCGGTTCGGGGCGCGGGCGCACGGCTGGTGGGCCGGGTACGCGGTGGTGTGGATCGCGTACGGGCTGATCACGGCGGTGGGGGCGGCCGCGGTCTTCTGGCGGCACGGTGTCGCGATGCGCAGCCCGGTGCTGCGCGTCAGTGTGCTGGCGCTCGCCGTGGGCACCAGCGCGGAGGTGCCCTATCTGGCGATCCGCGGCATCCGGTGGTTCACGGAGGCCCCGGCGGCACTCGCGCTGGCCGGATTCTGGTGCTCCTTCGCGCGGTTCGTCCTCGTCGCCCTCGGGTGCTCGCTGGCCGCGCTGGAGCCGCTGCGGCAGGTGTCCCTGTACTGGTACCGCCGGCAGCGGCTGTACGGGCTGTGGCTGCTGCTGCGGCGCGCGACGCCCGAACTCACCGTGGTGCCGCCCCCGTCGCGGAGGGCGGACCTGCTGGCGTTCGACAGCGCCTGGGAGCGGCTGCACCAGCGGGTCATCGAGATCCACGACAGCATCACGTTCCTCCACGACGGCTGGGCTTCGCCGGAGCTCCTCTACGAGGCCGGGGAGGCGACGGGCGCCCCGCCGTACTCCGGTGGCCCGGGGCAGTCGCGCCTCGTCCAGCGGCAGCGGCTGGCGGCCACCGCCTGCTGGATCGAGGTGACCCGGCGGGAGGCGGCGGCCGGAGCGGAGAAGCTCTACCACAAGGAGCTCGACAAGGACCTGCTGCCGGAGGTCCTCGCCGACAGGTCGACCGTGCACCGCGAGATCCGCCGGATGCTGCGGCTGCACCGGGCGCTGCGCTCCCGTACGGTCGGCTCCTTCGCCGACGGCTTCCGGCCCGAGGCGCCGTCAGCGGTGGCCACCGGCTCCTGACGGCGTGTCGGCTCAGGACGCGCCGACCTCCGTCGGCAGGGCGCCGGCGACCTGCCGTCCCGCGCGGTGGACCGCGCGGACGCGGGAGAGCGCGCCGAGGTCGTGCACGGGGTTCCCGGCCACCGCGAGCAGGTCGGCGTCGTGGCCGGGGGCGACGCGGCCCTTGCGGTCCGCCAGCCCGCAGGACGCGGCGGCGAGCGAGGTGACCGACGTCAGGGCCTCGGTGTTCGTGGCGACCTGCGAGGCGAAGTACACGAGGTCCGCGGGGAGCACGTCGTGCGGCTTGTGCGCGTTGATGCCCGCGTCGGTGCAGCAGACGACCCGCACGCCCCGGCGGTGCATGTACGCCTGGTTCTCCCAGTAGGGCTCGATGGTCCGCAGCACCTCGTCGGGCATGCCCGCACGGGGCTTGACGACCGTGCAGCCGACGAAGGTGCCGGCGGCGGCCATCGCGTCGACCGTCGCGGGGTCGAGGCGCACCCCCTGCGGGGTCATGAACGTGCAGTGCTCGATGCCGTCGGCCCCGGCCGCCACGGCGTCGGCGATGCCCGCCGCCGCGTGGGCGTGGGCGACGACGGGCAGCCCCCGGCCGTGCGCGGCCTCGGTGACGGCCCGCAGCTCGGCCAGGGTGTACTGGGAGCCGCCGGGGTTCGAGCCGGTCGTGGACATCCCGCCCGTCGCCATGATCTTGACGAGGTCCGTGCCGTGCCCGGCCCGGTCGGCGACGGCGGCGACCGCCTCGTCCGTCCCGTCCGCCTCGCCACCCAGGTACCAGCAGTGGCCGCCGGTACGGGTCAGGGGCGGGCCGGCCGCGACGATCCGGGGGCCCGCCACTCCCCCAGCGGTCCCGTCACCGAACTCCTCGCGCAGCCGCAGCGACAGATAGCCCCGGTCGCCCAGGTCCCGGATCGTGGTGATCCCGGCCCGCAGGGCCCGGGTCGCGTGCTCGCGCATCCGGGCGAGCACGGCGACGTCGTCGTCGTGGCACATCTGGTGCTCGGTCGCGCCTCCCGCCTCGAAGGCCAGATGGCTGTGGGCGTCGATCAGGCCCGGCAGCAGCGTGGCGTCCCCGAGGTCCGTGAGCGGCACTCCCTCCGGCGGGTTGGCGCCGGTGAGGTCGACATCGGTGATCAGGCCGTTCTCGACCAGGACCAGCACCGGGCCGCTGTGGGCCCGTTCACCGTCGAAGAGGCGTGCGGCGCGTATGGCCGAGCGGGAGTCGTCCACGAGCTGTGCTCCAGGTTTCGGTACGGGTGGTCTCCCCGCACGCTAGCCCGTACCGACGACCACGAGAAGATCACAATCGGGCAGGCAGCGACACCGGGTTCGCCCGGGTCACCCCGTTCGCCACGGCTTCGACCGAGCCCAGCCACAGCGTGTCCCTGGCCCGGGTCATGGCGACGAACAGCTGGGCGCGCCGGAGCTCCTCGCGTTCGAGCGCGATGCCGTCCTCGTCCGGCCCGGGGGCGTCCGTCCCGGGGGCGCCGACCGTGGTGTGACCCGGCAGGTAGACGTGTTTGAACTCCAGCCCCTTGGCGCGGCGGTAGCCGCCGACCTTCACCCCGGGCACGGGCCGGCCGTCGTAGCGCTCCAGGGGGCACTGCGGGATCCCCGCCCGGGCGAGCAGCCTCTGGTAGTGCTCGGTCTCGCGCCGGGTGGGGCACAGGACCGCCGAGTCGGGCCAGCCGGCCTCGCCGCGGCCGCGCAGGGCGGCGAGCAGGGCCTCGTCGAGCTCGGCGGGGGTCCGCAGGACGGCACGGGTGACCTGGCCGCCCCGGTAGGTGAGGTCCACGTCGCGCAGGCCGGCCAGCCGGGTGCCGTCGATGTCGTCGAAGGCGTCCTCGGCGACGACGGCGAGGGCCGCGTCCAGGATCTCCTTGGCGTTGCGGTAGTTGACGCGCAGGACCTGGCCGCGGTCGCCACGCACGTCGATCCCGGCGTCGGAGAGGCGGAAGCCGCCGGGGTAGACGGCCTGCTGGCCGTCGCCGACCAGCAGCAGGCCGTTGGGCGCGTCACCGACGAGGGCGTGCAGCAGCCGCACCCCGACGAGCGTGAGGTCCTGGACCTCGTCGGCGATGACGGCCGCGTACGGCGAACGTCCGGGCCGGGCGCGGGCCTCGGCCAGGGCGAGGCCGAGGATGTCGTTGAAGTCGTGCACGCCCCGCTCGGCGCGCACCCGCTCGTACTCCTCGTACAGCGCCCAGACCGCCTCGCGGTGGGGGCGGCGGAGGTTGGTGCGGCGGCGGTGGCGCCTGAGCGTGGCGTACTCCTCGAAGCGGGTGATGCCCCGGCCCTTGATGACGCAGTCGACCTCCTCGTGCCAATAGCGCGGCGACGGGTCGAGAGCGCCGAGCAGACTGTCGCGGCCGCGGTGTATCCAGGCCCGGTTGAACGCCGTCAGCGCGCCTTCACCGTGCAGCCGGTGGGGAATTCCGCGCTCTTCGAGGAATTTCAGCGACCAGGAATGCAGGCTGCGGAATTCGACCCGGTCGGCGACGGCCGGGGACATCGTCTTGAGGAAAGTGGCCTGGACCCGCGGCAGATTGCTGGCGAACGTCACGTACAGCACGCGTCCGGTCGTGCGCTGCGCGAGGAGTGCGGCGCGGTGCAGGGCCACGGCGGTCTTCCCCGTGCCCGCCGGGCCGCTGACCCGGGCCGGGCCCGACCAGTTGCGCCGCACCAGTGCGACCTGGGCGGGGTGGAGGAAGGTCATCCACTGCTCGACCGGGCCCCGGCGGGCGGCCTCGACAGCCGCGTCCCGCAGGCCCTCGACGTCGAACAGCGCGTCGGCCGGTTCCTGGGGTGCGTGTTCCTGGGGGGTGTGTTCCTGGGGTGCGTGCTCCGCCGAGCGCGCGCCGGAGCGTTCGGCGGGAACGGACGAGCCCTCGTACGCCGGGAAGACCCGCGCCAGATGGCAGGCGACCTCCCCCACCCGGGCCGGGGCGAGCCGGGCCCGCTCCGCCAGCAGCGCCGGCCCCACCTCGCGCTCCCCGAGCAGCCGCACCCGGCCCAGCTCGCCGCTGAACGAGCGGCCGGCGAAGACCACGACCGGCCGGACCGCCACGGGCGACATGCCGAGCTCCGCCACGGCCGCCTCGGCGAGCCGGGTCACGGCCAGCAGCTTGCCTATCTCGCCGTCGCGCCGCTGCCGGGCGGCGACGAGATGCCCGTCGGCGGTCTCCGGGGCGGCCCGCCAGTTCTTGACGTCGATGACGAACACGCCGCCGGGCCCGATCAGCAGCATGTCCACATTGGCCGTCCGCGTCCCCGGCCAGCGCCGGTCCACGAGCAGCCGCCAGCCCCGCTCGGTGAGCATCAGCAGCTGGGCGGCGACCTTGCGCTCGCCCTCGCTCGCCGCCTCCCACCGCCGGGCCTCCCGCTGCGCGGCCCTCAGCTGTTCCCGGAGCTCACGCTCGTGCCGCCGGGCCTCCTGGGCCCTGGTCGATGCCGATCCCCCAGCCGCCATGCCCCCACCCCCTCTTACCACCTACTCCCCCGAAACATGCATATATACGCAAAGTAATGATCGTACTGCGCTGCGGAACCGGCGCCCGGGAGCGAGGTATCGTCGGCCGGATGCCGAGCGCGCCCTGTACGCGCCTGATCGACAAGGAGGCTTCCGATGCCGTACGCGGGGCCGTCGCGGGGTTCCTCACGGGGTTCGTCGCGACCGTCGCACATCCTGCTGCGGGACGACGCGAGGCAGTGGACCACCGCCGAGCCGGAGCGCACGGTGCTGGGCGTCATCCACAACATCACCTCCGCGACACGGCTGTTGGACCTGCTCGCGCCCTTCGAGGGCGACAGCCGGGTGCATGTGGTGTTCACCTGCACGGGATCCTCGGCGTTCGAGAACGGAACGCGGGAATTCATGACCGCGCGCCAACTCCCTTGGATATCCTGGGAGGAAGCGAAGCGGGAGAAATTCGACCTCGCGGTGAGCAGCAGCCGGGGCGGCGAACTCCATAAGATCAACGCACCACTTGTAGGTGCGCCGCACGGCGCTGGATACAATAAAAACTTGCGCCGGGAGCCGGGAGCCGGGAGCCGGGAGCCGGGAGCCGGAAGCCGGAAGCCGGAAGCGTTCGGGCTGGATGCGGAATGGCTCACTCACGACGGGAAGCTGATCCCCTCCGCGATCGTCCTCTCCCACGACGAGCAGCGTGACCGCCTCCGCCGCGGCTGCCCCGAGGCCGTGCCCATCTCCGTCGTCGCCGGCGACCCGTGCATGGACGACCTCCGCGCCGGCCTCCCCTTCCGCTCGGAGTACCGCGCCGCCCTCGGCCTGACACCCGGCCGGAAGCTGCTCGTCCTCACCTCCACCTGGGGGCCGCGCTCCCTCCTCGGCGCGAACATGGACCTCGTCCGCCGGGCCCTGGCCGAGCTGCCGCACGACGAGTACCGCGTCCTCGCCGCCGTCCACCCCAACGTCTGGTACGGCCACGGCGGCTGGCAGCTCCGCGCCTGGCTGGCGCCGTACCTGCGGGCCGGGCTCCTCCTGCCCGCGCCCGAGACCGACACCTGGAAGGCGGCGCTGGTCGCGGCCGACGCCTTCATCGGTGACCACGGATCGCTGACCCTCTACGCCGCCGCGCTCGGTGTGCCCGGCCTGCTGGGCGCCTTCGGCGACGAGGTGGTGGCGGCCGGTTCGCCCATGGCCCGGCTGGGCGCGGCGCTGCCGCGCGTGGCGCCGGACGTACCGCTCGGGCTCCAGCTGCGCCGCGCGGCCGCTGCCCAGGCCGGCGACGAGCGGCTCGCCGCGATCGGCGGCCTCGTCACCTCCCGCCCCATGCGGGCGGCCGGACTGCTGCGCCGCCTCTACTACGAGCGCATGGAGCTCGACGAGCCGGACTCGCCCGCCGTCCCCCGGCCCGTCACCCTGCCGCTGCCGCTCCCCGCGGAGCGGTACGGGCCGGTGCCGCCGCCCATGTTCGTCGACGCCGACGTTCGGCAGGGGCCGGACGGGACGCTCGTCCTGCGCCGCTATGTCGCCGCGCTCCAGGGGGCGGTGACCGGGCATCTGACCGATCCCCACCTGGTGGTGGCGGAGGGCGAGCCCGACGGCCGGTGGACCGGTGCGGCGGATGTTGTCCTGGCCAGGGCGCCCGGGCCGCGCGAGACGTACCGCGCGGCGGCAGAGCGCGTGTTTGCCGAGCACGGGGGGTGCTGGCTGGTGGCGTTTCCCGAGCGGGACGGTGCGGCGGGGTGCGTCGCGGTCACGCGGGACGGGGGGATGTTGCGGGGGTGGTGGGAGGGGGGTGCGGCGCTGGATCTGGGGGTGGCGGCTTCGGTGCTTTACGTGGTTGCGGCGGATGCTGATGCGGAGTTGACCGTTTCGGTGCGGGTCGGGGGTGCGGAGGGGGTGCTGCGCGTGGTGGGGTGAGTTTGCCCCTGTCCCGCCCCTTCCCGTTTCCCGGGGCTTCGCCCCGGAACCCCGTTCGGGTGCCTGCCGGTGGGTCGGTTTGTGCCCACCCTCCCCCAGCTACCGCTGGGAGGTGCCCCCAGCCCTGCGGAACAATTGCCCACAAACGGGTTATGCCAGGCGTTCCCTTGCCTTTTCCACCTGCGTGCTGCCTGCCTGTTCGTACAGGGTCAGTGCTGCCCGCCAGTCCGTCTCCGCCTCCGCTCGCCTTCCCTGGGTCGCCAGGAGGTCGCCTCGGTCGAGCAGTATGTCGGCTTGCTCCTTGGGGGCGCCGCAGTCCGCGATCAGGGTGACGGCCTCGTCCAGGCCGGGCAGGGCCTCGTCCGGGCGGTCGGCCCTGAGGCGGGCCCTGGCGTGGTGCCAGAGGGACTTGGCCTCGTTGAAGCGGTCGGGGCGGCCCGGGAGTTCCGCGAACATCCGGCGGGCGCGCAGCAGCAGGTCGGCCGCCTCCTGGTGGCGGTGCCCGGCGGCGTGGGCGCGGCCCAGGTGGAAGGTGAGGAGCGCCCGGCCGCGCGGGTGGTCGAGGCCGTCCAGGGCCCGGAACGCCTGCCGGAAGTGCTCCGCCGCCTCCTCCGCCGCGCCCTCTCGGAGCGCGAGCAGGCCGAGGCCCTCCAGGGCCGAGGACGCCGTGCGGGCGTGCTCGGCGGCGGACGCCAGCCGCAGCGCTTCCCGGTAGTGGCGGCCGGCGGTCCCGGCATCGGTCGCGTCGCCCCGGTCGGCGTGGGCGAAGGCCAGCTCGTAGTGCGTACGGGCCAGCGCCAGGTCGTCCCCGCACGCCCCGGCGGCCTTCAGGCCCAGCTCGCACACCTCGATCCAGTCCCGGTGGTACTTGCGCCGGAAGAAGAACCCGCGCAGTGCCTCGGCCAGTTGCCACGCCATGGCGTACCGGCCCAGATCGTGGGCCAGCCTCGTCGCCGCCACCGCGTTGGCGCGGTCGGGTTCGAAGGCGTCCAGGGCCTCGCCGGCGTCCGCGAAATGGGAGTCACCCTCGGGCTCGGCGAACACCGGACCGTACCGCCAGCGGTCGGAGACCAGCCGCTCCACGGCCGCCGCCCGTCGCAGGTACCACTCCAGCAGACGGTCCACAGCCGGTTCGTCCGCCGCCGTGCCCACGGACCGCGCGTGGTCGTGGACGAGCCGGTGCATGCGCACCCGCCCCTCCCCGGCCGGTTCCAGGACCCGTTCCCTCACGAGCGTGCGCGCGTCGGTGTCGTTCCCGGCCAGCCGGCGCACCAGGTCGCGGGAGAACTCCGGCGTCGGGTGCGCGCCGAGCGCCCGGTAGAGCGCGGCCGGGCCGTCGGCCAGGGACAGGTGGACGGCGCCCAGCACCTGGGGGACGGAGAGGTCGTCCACTTCGAGCGCCTCCAGGCGGGTCCGGTGATCGCCGAGTTCACGGGCCAGCTCGGCGGGGTCCTCACCGAAGCCGTACAGCTCGCCCGCGCGCGCCGCGGCGATCCGTACGGCGAGCGGATAGCCGCCGCAGGCGGCGAGCACGCTCTCCAGGGCGGTCGCGCCCGGGACTGCCTCCTCACCGGCCACGGCGCGGAACAGCTCGGCGCTGGCCTTCCTGTCGAGGCTGCCCAGTGTCAGGCTGAGCATGCTCGGGTGACGGGCCTTCAGCGCGGTCAGCGGCATACGGCTGGTGACGACGACCACGCTGCCGGGGTGCGCGGGCAGCAGCGGCCGCACCTGGCCGACGTTCACCACGTCGTCCAGCAGGACCAGCAGCGGCCTGCGTGCCGTCAGCGAGCGGTAGTGGGCCTCCAGCGCGGCCTGCCCGGCCGGTCTCTCGTCCGCCCGCGTCCCCAGTTCCTGGACGAAACCCTGGAGTACGGAGTACGGGTCGAGCGGCGCCAGGTGGCCGTGCGGGCTCATGTCGGCCTGGAGCTGGCCGCCGGGGAAGTGCCGGCGCAACCGGTGCAGCCAGCGCAGGGCGGTGGCCGTCTTCCCCATGCCGCCGAGGCCGGTGAACGCCACGATCAGCGGCGTGCTCCGCGCGGCGCGGCCGGCGGCGGCGCGTTCGAGCTCGGCGAAGTACGGGTCGCGGTCGACGAACACGTCCGGTTCCGGGGCCAGCTGACGGGGTGCCCGCGCCTTCACGGCGGTGTGGTGGTGATGGTGCTGGTGGTACTGGAGGTCCCGCCCCTGCATCACCGGGCCCTGGTACGTCCCGCCCTCGATGGCGTTCCGGATGTCGTCGCCCATGCGTCCCCCCTGGCCCACCGCGGTCGTGGGCAGGATCCTACGTTCGAACGCCCCTGGCCCACAGGACGGGAAACGCGCCTGGCGTCCCCGGCCGACGGCCGGGGACGCCAGGGCGTACGACTACGGGCTCCGGGACGGAGAGCGCCCCGGAGCCAACGATCAGTGACCGCGGTGCTCGTGGTGCTCGTGCTCCTCGAATTCCTCGTGGTGCATGACGGGGTGAATGTCGCTGTTGATGCACGTGTTGCCGAACGTCGGGTTCAGCAGACCGACGATGTCGATCGAGTTGCCGCAGAGGTTGATCGGGATCTGGATCGGAACCTGGATGACGTTGCCCGAGACGACACCCGGGGAGCCGGCAGCCGCGCCGAAGGCTCCGGAGTCGGCGACCGCGCCACCGGCGAAGCCGACGAGCGTGGCACCCGCGACGGCGGTCAGCGCGACCGCCTTGACGATTCGTGACATGAGAGAGAACACCTTCGTTCGGTTGTACAGGATGGACTCCCGGCTTGCTTGAACGGGAGCCTGGATCAGCGCATGGCGGTCGTCACCCGCTGACGCAGACGTTTCCGGAGGCCGTGTTCAGCAAGCCGACGATGTCGATCGGGAAGCCGCACAGGTTGATCGGGACGTGGATCGGGACCTGGATGACGTTGCCCGAGACGACACCCGGGGAGGCGGCGGTCGCGCCGAGGGCTCCGGAGTCGGCTGCCGCACCGCCGGAGAAACCGGCGAGCGTCGCGCCCGTGACAGCGGTCAGCGCCGCCACCTTGACGATTCGAGGCATGGGGAGAGAACACCTTCGCTTGGTCGTACAGGACGGGCTCCCGGCCCGTTCGGCCGGGAGCCCGGTCCCTCTTCGGGGAATTGCACACCCTTTGTGGCTTCGGGCCGGGGAGGGTCCCGGAGCCACGGTTCAGCCACGCCGGACGGACGTCAGCCGTTGATGCAGACGTTGCCCGATGCCGCGTTGAGCAGGCCGACGATGTCGATCGAGTTGCCGCAGAGGTTGATCGGGATGTGGATCGGAACCTGGATGACGTTGCCCGAGACGACACCCGGGGAACCGACAGCTGCGCCCTTGGCTCCGGCGTCGGCGACAGCGGCGCCGGTGAAACCGGCGAGCGTGGCGCCCACGGCGGCGGTGACGACTGCTGCCCTGGCGATACGTGACATGGGGAGACACCTTTGCTTGGTCGTACGGACGAGCACCCGGTCGGTGACGGCCGGGAGCCCGGATCAACGTTTGGAGGTCGCAAAGGTTTCGTCGATGAAGCGTCCGGGTGATCCGGGGTGTGGGCCGATCAACAGAAATGGGGGTTTCCCCATGGGATGCCGAGCTGGCAGGGTTCCTTTCGTACAGACACTCCGGCCGCTTCGACCAGGGGAATGACGGGCGAAAATGATTGGGACCCTGCTGCCTTTACCGATCGAGACGGCCGAGGCATTCGCCGATCCGGCCGATGTGCCCGCGCTCTTCCCCGAGGAGGAGGCGCTGGTCGCCAAGGCCGTGGAGAAACGACGCCGGGAATTCACCACGGTGCGGAACTGCGCCCGTACGGCCCTGGGCAGGCTGGGCGTCGCGCCCGTCGCCATCGTGCCCGGCCGGCGCGGCGCGCCCCAGTGGCCCTCCGGTGTGATCGGCAGCATGACGCACTGCGCGGGCTATCGCGCGGCGGCGGTGGCCCGCGCCACCGACATTCTGACGATCGGACTGGACGCGGAACCCCATGAGCCCCTGCCCAACGGCGGGGTCCGGGAACTGGTGACGCGCCCCGAGGAACGGGGCTGGCTGACCCGGCTCGCCGCGGAGCGGCCCGAGGTGTGCTGGGACCGGCTGGTGTTCAGCGCCAAGGAAAGCGTCTACAAGGCCTGGTTTCCGCTGACGAAGCAGTGGCTGGACTTTCAGGACGCGATTCTCGAGGTCGATGCGGACGCAAAGACCTTCAGGGCGACGATTCTGACTCCGGAGCCGCTCCGGGCGGCCACCGGGGGGCGGTTGTCGGGGTTCGAGGGCCGGTGGCTCGTGCGGGACGGTCTTGTCGTGACGGCCATCGCGGTCGGCGTCTAGCCGGCCGCCCCGCCGTCGGGGTGCCCCGCGCCTTCGGCGCGGGGTTTCGCCCACCCGCCCCCGGCGATCCCGCCGACACCGCCGCCCCCATCCCGTGGACGGCACCGTCAGTCGTCCTGTGCCGCCACCCTGGCCGCGAAGGACGCCAGTTCCTCGTGCCAGCCCGTGGCCAGCGACAGACCCGCCGCGCTCCTGCACGCGTGGTCGACGAGCTCCTCGATCATCTGCTCGGCGACGTCCCGCTCCTCCGGGTCGAGCAGGATCTCCCGCAGCAGCCGGGCGTCCCACCCGTACTCCGGGCCGCCGTCGAGGAAGCCCCGTAACCGCCACGCGGCGTGCAGCGGGCGCGCGTACGCATCGTACGAGAGCCCCAGGTCCGCCCGGCCCGCGAGCGCCGCGCCCAGGCGCAGCGGGTGCCGCAGGGCGTACCAGCCCGCCGTGCAGCCGCGGTCGCAGCCGGAGACACAGCGCCCCGGCCAGGGATCCTCAAGATATTCGGCGGCCATGGCCTCCCGTGTGTACGAGCCCATGATCCGCTCCACGCGCAGCTCGTCCCAGATCCGCCGGGCCTCGCCGGGCAGCGCCAGCGCTAGCCGGTCGGCGTGGGCGAGGACGAGGTCGCCGGCGAGGGTCGCCGTGGACTCGCCGAAGCGCCGGGACTCGCCCGCCCAGCCGTTGCGCTCGTGTTCGGCGGCCCGGCCGATGTGCAAGGTGGGGATGCCCCGGCGCAGGGGCGCGTCGTCGCGGACGTCGCCGCGGATGAGGGTGGAGGTGTCGAGGAGTTCGAGGGCGACGGCGGTGTCGACGGCGATGTCGGCCGTCCGGTCCGCGGGGTCGCCGCCGGCCGCGAGGTAGCCGGTGAGGAAGATGACGGGCCGGGCCCGGTCCCCGCCGGCCGCAAGCAGCTCGGCGAGGGACTCGATGAGCTCGGCGCCGCGGGCGTCGGAGGTGCGCCGTCGCCGGTGCTCCTCCTCGAACAGGCCGCGCAGCCGTTCCTCGACGCGGTCGAGCATCTTCGCGCGCTGGAGCTGCGGCGGCACCGAGCCGGGCGGCACGGGGCGCGGCAGTGAATGGGGGCGTTTCGTCATGGTGGTGCCCTGCCTCCCTGGACCGGTGGCGGCCTTCGACCGCCCCTGACGAGCGGCGGCTCCGCTCTCGGTGGCGGAGGGTGACCGGTCGGAAGACTGCCCAGCCCGGCCCGGCGGAAGCGCCGGTTTCCTGCCAACCAGCGAGCCCGTCGCACACCGGGTGACGGTCGGCGCGGCCCTCGCGTGCCGTCTGTACAGGGCGCGCCGAGGCCTGTTACATCGGGGGCGGGCCACGGGAATCCGGCTTTTTCGGAGGCAACCATGCGCAGGATCGCGATTGTCGGCGCGGGCCAGGCGGGCCTGCAGCTGGCCCTGGGACTGCGGGAGCAGGGGTACGACGTGACCGTGTTCGCGGCCCGGACTCCCCAGGAGGTCCGGGCCGGGCGGGTGCTGTCCACCCAGCTGATGTACGGTCCGGCCCTCGCCGTGGAGCGGCGGGCGGGGCTGAATCTGTGGGACCAGCAGACCCCGGCGATCGACGGTGTGGTCATCAGCCCCGTCGATCCTCCGGGCGTCCGGGTGCCGGAGCGGGCCGTGGGGGCCCGGCTGGATGTGCCCGCCCAGTCCGTCGACCAGCGGGTGAAGACGGCGCGGTGGCTGGAGTTGTTCGAGGAGCGCGGGGGGCGGGTGGAGTACCGGTCGGTCGCCGCCGAGGAGCTGCCGGAGCTGGCCGCCGGGTATGAGCTGACCCTGCTGGCCACGGGGCACGGCCCGTTGGGGGAGGTCTTCGGGCGGGACGAGCGGCACAGCCCGTACGAGCGGCCGCAGCGCGTCCTGGCCTGTGTGTACGTCCACGGGGTGCGGCCGGATCCGGAGCTTCCGCCGTCGTTCCTGCGGCTGTCGGCGTTCCCGGGGGCCGGGGAGTTCTTCGTGCTGCCCGCGCTCACCGGCTCGGGGCCGTGCGTGATCCTGCTGTGGGAGGGGCATCCGGGCGGTCCGTTCGACTGCTGGCAAAACGTTTCCGGTCCGGGTGCGACGCTGGAGCGCACCTGGCAGCTGCTGCGCTCGTACGCGCCGTGGGAGTACGAGCTGTGCGCGCACGCCGAGCCGACGGATCCGGGGGCGGCCCTCACCGGGAGCCTCACGCCCGTGGTGCGCCACCCGGTCGCGGAGGTCGCCCCGGGCTCGTACGTCCTGGGCATGGCCGACGCGGTGGTCCTCAACGACCCGATCACCGGGCAGGGCTCCAACAACGCGGCGCGCTGCGCGGACCGGTATCTGACGTCGATCGTGGAGCGGGGCGAGCGGCCCTTCGACCGGGCGTGGATGCACGAGACGTTCGCGGGCTGGTGGGAGCACGCCCGGCACACCACGGCGTTCACCAACCTGGTGCTGGAGGCGGCCCGCCCCCGGCACTTCGAGGACGTGCTGGTGGCGGCCGCCCGGCACCCGGCGCTGGCCCACCGCTACGTCAACGGCTTCGCCGACCCGGCCGACTACCAGGAGTGGCTGATGGACGCCGACCGGGCGGAGGCGTGTCTGGCGGCGGTCGCGGGCAGGTCCGAGGCACGGCCCTGAGCTAGCCTGGCCTGATGGGCACCACGGGCGCGGCACCACCGGAGACGGTGACGGGAAGCGGGACACGGCCGCCGCGCCGCGCCTCCGCCGGTCAGGGGCCGGTCGTCGTCGCGGTGTCGCTCGGCGGTGGCCTCGGGGCCGCGGCCCGGTACGCCGCGGGGCTGGTGTGGCCGACCGCGCCGGCCGCCTTCCCCTGGACGACGCTGCTGATCAACGCGGTCGGCTGTGCCCTGATCGGGGTGCTGCTGGTGACGATCGCCGAGCTCGGCACCCCCCACCGGCTGACCCGGCCGTTCCTGGGCACGGGCGTGCTGGGCGGTTTCACGACGTTCTCCACCTACGCGGTGGATGTGCAGCGGCTGGTCACGGACGGCCGGACGGCCGAGGGGCTGGCCTATCTGGTGGCCACGCCGCTGATCGCGCTGGCCTCGGTATGGGCGGCGGCGAAGGCGACACGACGGCTGTTCGTCCCGCGGAGGGCACGATGAGACTTCAGGGCGGCGCGCTGCGGCTGACCGTGTACGTGGGCGAGTCCGACACCCACGGCCACCGGCCCCTGTACTCCGAGATCGTCCACCGGGCACACGCCGCCGGGCTGGCCGGCGCGAGCGTGTTCCGGGGCATCGAGGGTTTCGGCGCCTCCTCCCGCGTCCACACCGCCCGGCTGCTGTCGCTGAGCGAGGACCTGCCGGTGGCGGTGGTGATCGTGGACACGGAGGAGCGGGTACGGGCCTTCCTCCCGGAACTGGCGGAGCTGGTGGCCGAGGGCCTCGTCACCCTCGACCGGGTGGAGGTCGTCTCCTACCGGGGCCGTGACGGGGAGCGGCCCGCGTGAACTGGCTTCTCGTGGTGGCCGGCGCCATGGTCGGCGCACCGCTGCGCTATCTCACGGACCGCTTCGTGCAGGCCCGGCACGACTCGGTGTTCCCCTGGGGGACGTTCACGGTGAACGTCGTGGGCTGTCTGGTGCTGGGCGTGCTGACGGGCGCGGTGGACGAGCCGACGCGGCTGCTGCTGGGCACGGGCCTGTGCGGCGCGCTGACGACGTACTCCACGTTCTCCTACGAGACCCTGCGGCTGGCCGAGGACGGGGCACGGGGGTACGCGGTGCTCAACGTGGTCGCGAGCGTGGTGTGCGGGCTGGGCGCGGCGTTCGCGGGAGTGGCACTGGGGCAGGCGCTGGCATAGCCCTCGTCCTCAGTCCTCGTCCGGCGTGGCCTCCAGGTGTTCCAGCAGCACCCGGCGCAGTTCGCGGGCCGCGCGCGGCGGCGGGGCGTCCTTGCGGTGGGCGACGGCAACGGTCCGCCGCATCCGGTCGCCCTCGAAGGGGGTGACCCGCAGTCCGGAGCGGGCGGCGACCATGCCGGGGACGACGGCCAGGCCCAGCCCGGCCCGGACGAAGCCGAGCACGGCGTCCATCTCGCCGCCCTCGACGGTGAAGGACGGCTCGAAGCCCTCGGCCCGGCAGGCGGCAATGGTGATCTCGCGCAGGTCGTAGCCGCTGCGGAACATCACCATCGGCAACTCCCGCAGCTCGCCCACCCGGATCCGGCTCCGGCGGGTGGGCACGGGCGCGTCCGGCGCGGACACCACCACCAGGTCCTCGCGCAGCACCTCCGTCGTCTCCAGCGCGGGGGCGCCCACGCCGAGCGGGGTGATGATCAGGGCCAGGTCGAGCCCGCCGTCGGCCAGGCGGCGCACCAGATCCCGTGAGCCGCCCTCGTCGACGTGCAGTTCGATGCCGGGGAACCGGGCGTGGTACGTGCGCAGCACGTCCGGCACCAGGCTCGCGCACAGGCTCGGCGGTGCGCCGAGCCGGACCCGGCCGCGCCTCAGCTGGGCCACTTCCTGCACCTCGCGGTGGGCGGTCTCGGTGTCGGCGAGGATCCGGCGGGCGAGCGGCAGGAGGGCCTCGCCGGCGTCGGTCAGGGCGATATTGCCCCGCGCGCGGTGGAAGAGCTCGGCGCCCAGCTCCCGCTCCAGCGCCCTGATCTGCTGGGACAGCGAGGGCTGGGCGACGTGGAGGGCCTCGGCGGCCCGGGTGAAGTGCCGGACCTCGGCGACCGTGGCGAAGTAGCGGAGCTGCTGGAGTTGCACCTCACCACGATAAATAGGAAGAGCCTATGGAAACGAGCCCCATCATGTCTTGGACGCATCAAGGGCGTCCGGCCTAGCGTCGACGGCATGGCACTGGCGACCCGGACGGCGAAACCTCCGTCATCTCCGTCCCTCATCGGCTCCGTGTGGCGCTCGACCGTCGGCAAGAAGGCGGTCATGGCGGTCACCGGCGTGATCATGCTGGCGTATCTGGTCGCCCATATGCTGGGCAATCTCAAGGTCTTCTTCGGGGCCGGGGAGTTCAACCACTACGCGGCCTGGATCCGCACCATCGGTGAACCGTTCCTCCACCACAAGTGGTTCCTGTGGCTGGCCCGGGTGGTGCTGAGCGTCGCGGTCGTCCTCCACGGTGTGGCCGCGTACCAGCTCAGCCGCCGGGACCTCGCGGCGCGCCCGGTGAAGTACCAGGGGCGCGGGCGGGGAGGCGACCGACGGCGCGCGAGCTACGCGACCCGGACCATGCGCTGGGGCGGGGTGATCCTCGGCCTGTTCATCGTCTGGCACATCCTCGACCTCACCACCCTCACCGTGAACCCCAACGCCCAGGAGGGGCGGACGTACGAGAACCTCGTCGCCTCCTTCGACCGGTGGTACGTCTCCGCCTTCTACATCGTCGCGATGCTCGCCCTCGGGCTCCACATACGGCACGGCTTCTGGAGCGCGGCCCAGACGCTGGGTGTGGGATCGGCCCGCCGCGACCGGCTGCTCAAAACCCTCGCCAACGGCCTGGCCGCCCTGCTGACCTGCGGTTTCATCGCCGTGCCGATCGGTGTTCTGACAGGAGTCGTGAGCTGAGGATGACCGAGTACGCGCAGTACGCCACGGGCGAGCCGATCGCCGACACCAAGGCCCCCGAGGGCCCCATCGCCGAACGCTGGGACCGCCGCCGCTTCACGGCGAAGCTGGTGAACCCGGCCAACCGCCGCAAGCTGACCGTCATCGTCGTCGGCACCGGCCTGGCGGGCGGCGCGGCGGGCGCCACCCTCGCCGAACAGGGCTATCGCGTCGTGCAGTTCTGCTACCAGGACTCCCCGCGCCGCGCCCACTCCATCGCCGCCCAGGGCGGCATCAACGCCGCCAAGAACTACCGCAACGACGGCGACTCCATCCACCGCCTCTTCTACGACACCGTCAAGGGCGGCGACTTCCGCGCCCGGGAGTCCAACGTCCACCGGCTCGCCCAGGTCTCCGTCGAGATCATCGACCAGTGCGTGGCCCAGGGCGTCCCCTTCGCCCGCGAGTACGGAGGGCTGCTGGACACCCGCTCCTTCGGCGGCGTCCAGGTCTCCCGCACCTTCTACGCCCGCGGCCAGACCGGCCAGCAACTCCTCCTCGGCGCGTACCAGGCGCTCAGCCGCCAGATCGCCACCGGCAACGTCGAGATGCACGCCCGCACCGAGATGCTCGACCTGATCGTGGTCGACGGCCGGGCGCGCGGCATCATCGCCCGCGACCTGCTCACCGGCCGGATCGACACCTACTTCGCCGACGCGGTGGTCCTCGCCAGCGGCGGCTACGGCAATGTCTTCCACCTCTCCACCAACGCCAAGAACTCCAACGCCACCGCCGTCTGGCGTGCCCACCGGCGCGGCGCGTACTTCGCCAACCCCTGCTTCACCCAGATCCACCCGACCTGCATCCCGCGCTCCGGCGACCACCAGTCGAAGCTGACGCTGATGAGCGAGTCGCTGCGCAACGACGGCCGCATCTGGGTGCCCAAGGCGAAGGGCGACACCAGGGCGCCCGGGGAAATCCCCGAATCCGAGCGCGACTACTACCTGGAACGGATCTATCCCTCCTTCGGCAATCTCGTCCCCCGCGACATCGCCTCCCGTGCCGCGAAGAACGTCTGCGACGAGGGACGCGGGGTCGGCCCGGGCGGCCAGGGCGTCTACCTCGACTTCGCCGACGCCATCGCGCGGATGGGCCGCGAGGCCGTCGAGACGAAGTACGGCAACCTCTTCGAGATGTACGAGCGGATCACGGCGGAGAACCCCTACGAGGTCCCCATGCGGATCTACCCGGCCATCCACTACACGATGGGCGGACTGTGGGTGGACTACGACCTCCAGACCACCGTGCCCGGCCTCTTCGCCATCGGCGAGGCCAACTTCTCCGACCACGGCGCCAACCGGCTGGGTGCCTCCGCCCTGATGCAGGGCCTGGCCGACGGCTATTTCGTCCTCCCTTCCACCATCAACGACTATCTGGCCCGCCATTCCCACGACGAGGTGCCGACGGACCACCCGGCGGTCGTGGAGGCCGTCGACGGCGTGACCGCCCGGCTGCGCCGGCTGCTCGCCAACGACGGCGACCGCACCCCCGACTCCTTCCACCGTGAGCTGGGCGAACTGCTGTGGGACGAGTGCGGCATGGCCCGCACCGACAGCGGCCTGCGCAAGGCCCTGGACCGCATCCCGGCGCTCCGCGAGGAGTTCTGGCGCCGGATCAAGGTGCCGGGGACGGGCGAGGAGCTCAACCAGTCGCTGGAGAAGGCCAACCGGATCGTCGACTACCTGGAGCTCGCCGAGCTGATGTGCCTCGACGCCCTCCATCGCACGGAGTCCTGCGGCGGCCACTTCCGCGAGGAGAGCCAGACCGCCGACGGCGAGGCGGCCCGCGCGGACGAGGAGTTCTCCTACGCGGCGGCCTGGGAGTTCACGGGGACGGGCACCCCGCCCGTGCTCCACAAGGAAGAGCTTCTTTTCGAGTACGTCCACCCCACCCAGCGGAGTTACGCGTGAACCTCACCCTGCGCATCTGGCGCCAGCGCTCCCCCGAGGACGCCGGGGCCATGACCACCTATGAGGTCGGCGGCATCAGCGAGGACATGTCCTTCCTGGAGATGCTCGACCACCTCAACGAGGAGCTGATCCTCGCCGGGGACGAGCCCGTGGCCTTCGACCACGACTGCCGCGAGGGCATCTGCGGCGCCTGTGGCATGGTCATCAACGGCCGGGCCCACGGCCCGGAGCGCACCACCACCTGTCAGCTCCATATGCGGCACTTCTCCGACGGCGACACCGTCGACATCGAGCCCTGGCGGGCCGCCGCCTTCCCCGTGGTCAAGGACCTGGTCGTCGACCGCTCGGCCTTCGACCGGGTCATAGGCGCCGGCGGCTATGTCTCCGTACCCACCGGCTCCGCGCCCGAGGCCCACGCCACGCCGGTGCCCAAGCCGGTCGCCGACCTGGCCTTCGAGCACGCCGAGTGCATCGGCTGCGGCGCCTGTGTGGCCGCCTGCCCCAATGGCTCGGCGATGCTCTTCACATCGGCGAAGGTGGTGCACCTGAACGTCCTCCCGCAGGGCGCCCCGGAGCGCGAGTCCCGGGTGCTGGACATGGTGGGCGCCATGGACGACCAGGGCTTCGGCGGCTGCACCAACACCGGCGAGTGCGCCACGGCCTGCCCCAAGGGCATCCCCCTCCAGTCGATCGCGACGATGAACCGCGAGTACCTGCGGGCCACCCTCAAGGGCGCCGGACGACGCCGCTGACTCAGCCGTCTCCCAGACCGGCGTTGACGATCGCCCGGAGGGCGGCGAGGTGGGCGCGGTAGGCGGCGCGCCCGTCCTTGGTCAGACGCAGCCAGACGCGCTGCCGGGTGTCGCGCACGGCCCGCCGCTGCTCGACGTACCCCGCGTCGGTCAGCACCGTCACATGCTTGCTCAGCACGGACGGGCTCACTCCCAGCGTCTCGCGGACGGTCGCGAACTCGATCTCCTCGACGGCGTCGAGCGCGGCGCAGATCCGGAGCCGGTTCGGCGCGTGGATCGTCTCGTTGAAACCGTCTTCGGGGTCGGTCACGACGCTGCTATGCCCTTCTTGCGGGTCTTCCTGTCAATGACCAGGATGCCCCCTCCCACCAGCAGACCCGCCGGTGCCCATATCCACGGCATGCCCTGATGGTCGCCCAGGTACAACGCGGCCAGGTAGACCACGAAGGCCAGGGCCGCCGCGCCGAGCATGCCCCGCTTCATTCCCGGCTGGACCCGGTGCCGGACACCGCTGGAGCGGAACTGCACCGCGATGACGGTCACCATGACCACGTACATGAGGACGAGGCCCACCATGTCCCACGGCTCGGGGAGAAGATGGGACAGATACACCCCGGCCAGCGCCAGGGAGAGCTTCACGCTGTAGGCCGGTCCGGGGGTGATGGACGTGACCGCCACCTGCGCCTGCTCCGCCAGGGCCAGGGCCTCGACGGCCCCTTCCCGGGACGGCATGGGAGGCCGGGACGACCGCGTGTTCGCGTCAGTTGCCATGCCGGAAAGTGAACCACACGGTTTCCGGAGCGGCAACAGTCGATTTTCCGTTGTGGAAACGCATCGCACGACAGGAGAGCGGCAAATCATCCGATCGTGCGGTTTTCCTCAGATATCATGCCAAGCCCCCGCATCCGCCCTACGCTGACGGCCATGGCGCGCGACTCGTACGTCATCGAGATGGACCGCATGCTCGCCTTCGCCGACGCCGTGACCGCCATCGCGATCACGCTGCTGGCCCTGGAGATCCACGTGCCGGAGGGCCTGTCCGACGCGGAGGTGGGCCAGGCGTTCGGCCATGTGCTGCCGAAGGTCCTCGCGTACCTCGTCAGCTTCGTGCTCGTCGGGGCGATCTGGCTCGGCCACCACAAGCTCTTCCGGCTGATGGCCACCCTCGACCGCGCCATGATCCGGCTGGAGTTCGCCCTGCTGGCCGTCATCGCGTTCCTGCCCTTCACCGCCCGGCTGCTGAGCGAGCACGGCGGCGCGCCCGTGGCCATGGCCATCTACACGGGCGCCATCGGCCTCGAGGCCGCGCTGCTGACCGTCATGGCCCTGCGGCTGCGCGCCCCCGGCCCGCTCCGCAGGCCGGAGGTCACCCATCGACAGGTCGCCCGGGAGGTGTTCGACAACGCGTCGATCGCCGTCATCGCCCTCATCGCCTTCCTGGTCGCCCTGGCCGCCCCCCTCGTGGCCGTCTGGTGGTGGGTGCTGATCTGGCCGGCGCGCGGCCTGCCGCGCTACTGGCCCTGGCTGCGCGCCAGGCTCTGACGTCTCCTCAGCGCCACCCGCCGGCCCCGGCCGTCACCCCTCGTCACCCGGGGTGCGCCCCCACCGTGTCGCGGATCTGGCTTCCCAGTCCCGAGTCGCCCTCGCGGGCGCAGTGCGCCCCGCAGAAGAAGCGGCCCGCGACCTCGACGCCGTGGCCGATGATGCGTGACTCGCAGTGCTCGCACTTGGGCGCGAGCTTGCTGATCGCGCACTCGAAGCTGTCGAAGGTATAGGTGTCACCGGTGATGGTCTTGACCTCGAAGGCCAGCCAGTAGTCGTTGCCACACGTGTTGCACTGGGCCATGGCGTGCTCCGTCTCGATACAGGGGTACGCCTCGCATGATCCCCGCGAGGACCGCACCCCACCGTCAACACAAACAACCCATTCACCCGAAGGTGGTGTCGCGTGCGGCTGTGTGCACTCAGTTCGCCAGCAACTGCGTGGCCGCCAGCCGCCCGTACAGCTCGTCGCTCGCCAGCAGCTTGGCGTGCGTGCCCACGGCACGGACGCGGCCCTCCTCCATGACCACGATCCGGTCCGCGCCGGTCACCGTGGACAGCCGGTGGGCGACGACCAGCACCGTCATCGTCCGGGCCGCGTCGGCGACGGTGCCCCGCAGGGCCGCCTCGTTGGCCGCGTCCAGTTGCGAGGTGGCCTCGTCCAGGAGCAGCAGCCGTGGGCTGCGCAGCAACGCGCGGGCGATCGCGACGCGTTGGCGCTCGCCGCCGGAGAGCATGCTGCCCCGGTGGCCTACGGCCGTGTCGAGCCCTTCCGGCAGCCGGTCGGCCAGGTCGTCGAGGCGGGCCCGGCGCAGGACCTCGTGGAGCTGCCCGTCGGTGGCGTGCGGGACGCCCAGGAGGAGGTTCTCCCGCAGCGTTCCGGCGAGGACGGGCGCGTACTGCTCGACGTAGCCGATCGCGGCGCGCAGTGCGGCCAGGGGCCAGTGCCGGATGTCCCGGCCGTCCAGCAGGACGCGGCCGCTGTCCGGTTCGTAGAACCGCTCGATGAGGGAGAAGACGGTGGTCTTGCCCGCGCCGGACGGGCCGACGAAGGCGGTCAGCCCCCGGGCGGGCACCGTGAAGGAGATGCGGCGGTGCACGGCGGGCAGCCCGGGCCGGTAGCCGAAGCGCACCCGGTCGAAGGCGAGGGACGCGGGGCGGGGGCCGCATCCGGCGTCCGCGACCGGCTGCGGCCCGGCGCCGGGGTCCTCGACCGCCATCTCCTCGGCCTCCCTGATCCGCAGGGCGGCCGCGGCTCCCACCTGGAACTGGCCCGCGGCGCCCACGAGCTGGTTGATGCGGGGGGCGAGCGAGAAGAGGTAGAGCAGGAAGGCCACGAGGGTGGAGACGTCGATCGCCCCGGAGGCGGCGCGCACCCCGCCCACGCCGAGGACCACCAGGAAGGAGACCTGCACGGACACCTGGGAGACGGTGTCCGAGACGGCCTCCCAGGAGGCGGCGCGCGTTCCCATGCGGCGGGCCCGTTCGGCGGCCTCGTGCAGGCGGGCGATCTCGCGCTGCTCGGCTCCGGACGCCTTGACCGTGCGGAAGGCGCCGAAGGCGCGTTCCAGGGCGGCGCCCATGCCGCCGACGGCCTCCTGGGTCTGCCGGGTGGCGCGGCCGATGCGGGGGATCACCAGGCCGCTGCTCAGGCTGATGAACGCGATCACCGCGAGGGTCACGCCGAGCAGCACCAGATCCAGCACCCCCATCATCACGACGGTGACGAGGGTGATGACGGTGCCGGTCAGGGCCGCGGCCATTGCCTGTGTGGCCACCTGCCGCAGCAGCGTCGTGTCGGCGGTGACCCGGGATATCAGATCGCCGGGCTCATGGCACTCGGCGACGGGGACGCGCAGCCTGAGCAGCGTGCTGGCGAGCCGGCGCCGGGCGGTGCACACGAGCCGTTCGGCCGCCCGTTCCAGCACGAGGTGACCGAGGGCGTCGAGGACCGCGCCCATCAGGACGAGCACACCGAGGACGATCACCTCCGTGGTCGCCGTCCGGTCCCGTTCGAGGTCGTTCACCAGGCGTTCGGCGGCCAGCGGCTGGGCCAGGCCCAGGGCTCCGCCGGCGAGCCCCAGCAGCGCGCCGCCGAGGATGGCGGCGCGCTGCGGCCGGAGGTACCGGGCCAGGGCCCGGCGGCCCGCGCCCCGCGGCCGCGCCGCGGGCTCCGCGTCCACGCTCTCCCGCGCCGGTGCCGGCGCGTTCATGGTCTCCATGACACTCACTCCACGGTGAAGAAGCGCTGGAAGTAGTCGGCCGGCGCGCCCTCGCCCACCAGGACCGACTCCGCCTCCACCCACGCGTGTGCCGCGAAGGGCGGCCGGGCCCGAACTCCCACGCACCACACGGCCCACTGGCCACGCATCCGGCACAGCAGTACCGTGCCGAGGGACCGTGGCAGACAGCCCTTCTGCCCTCCGCTGGCGAGGCTGACGGCGAGGACCGCGTCCCTGGCGCCGGTCGCCTCGGCGAGGCTCGCGGGCCGGGCCCCGCGCCGGAGCACGCGCAGGACCGCGCGGATGCGCCCGGGCGGCTGGGTGGCCAGCAGATGGGCGAGGGCGACGGCGGCGCGGGCGGCCCAGCGGGTGGTGAGGGGGACGGAGCCCGGCCGGTACGGAACCGCCTCCGGGGTCGTCATGGCCGGGTCCCGGACAGCAGCCTGGCCGACCGCAGTTCGCCGTAGACGCGCTCGACGTCGCGGGCCGCCTCGCCGGGATCCACGTCGTAGCGCGCGGCCAGCGCGTGGGCGGCCTGTCCCCTGGACTCCCCGTCGAGGAGCGTCCGCAGGACGAGCGCGGCGGTGGGGTTGAGGGTCCAGTACTCGCCAGTGGTCTGATCCAGCAGCGCGATGCCGTAGTCGGTCTCGGTCATCACCACTCCGGAGCGGAGTCGGAGCGACATGTTCCACCCTTCCGGTTCGGTCCGTCCCAGCGGTTCACGACGTCAGCGGTTCACGACGCCGACGGTTCACGACACCGACGGTTTTCGCAGTGTCAGCGGTTTTCGCGGCGCCAGCGGTTCGGCGTCAGCCGCTCATGGATTCCCGTGAGCGCAGCCACACCTCGCAGGCCACAGTGGTGTGCAACAGGCTGCTCTCGACCTCCACTTCGAGCGGGCGCAGGCACCAGTCCCGCAGCGCGCCCGTGTCGATCAGGCCCAGCCGCGCGAGACGGGAGTCCTCGCACAGGTCCAGCAGCCGGGCGCGGTGCTCCCGCAGGCCCGTCTCCTCCTCCAGGGACGCGTTGGCCTTGGTGGCCCGGGTGCGGCTGACCTCGGGGACGATGCCGCGGGTGGCCTCGACGATCAGCGGCTTGTAGCGCCAGGGGGTGATCCGCTCCTGCGGCCGCACCGACAGGCCCGCCTCGACGACGCGGTCGTCGTAGTACGGGGCCGAGCAGACGACGCCCAGCGGGCCGGCCAGCTGCCCCACGTGCCGGGCGAACCGGGAGATGCACTCCATGGTCGCCAGCTCGCGGTGCGCGCCGTGGTCCCGGGCCAGGGGTGCCGTAGTGCGGGCCGCGGCGAGGATCTGGCGGCGTACGGAGGCCACCGCGTCCGGAGTCGCCCAGTGGGGCATCCGGGGCCGCTCGGACCAGTCCAGCACCGGCGCGTTCGACGGCGCGGGCGGCTCGGTGAGGTC
The DNA here is from genome assembly GCF_042892945.1 of Streptomyces sp. NPDC001678. NCBI lineage: Bacteria > Bacillati > Actinomycetota > Actinomycetes > Kitasatosporales > Streptomycetaceae > Streptomyces > Streptomyces sp. NPDC001678. Next base: position 165,046 of record NZ_JBIAUP010000010.1, read on the forward strand.
CGCGGCGACCCGCGCCAGCCAGGACGGATAGGAACGGCGGTCCAGGAGCTGGCGGAGCACGAGCCCCCGGGGCCAGCGGTACTTGGCGCGGTAGCCGCGCAGGTGGCGCAGCGCGGTGCGCGGGTGCCTGAGGGCGAGGGCGTGGAGGCGGGCGGAGGCGCCGCTGAGCACCTCGTCCCCGCCGATGCCGGTGAGGTGGAGGGCCGAGCCGCGCTCGGCGGCCAGCCGCACGATGCTCATGCGGCGGCTGTGGTCGACCGTCATGAGGGAGGGGGCGTCGAGGAGCTGGTCGAAGGTGCCGAGACCGTCGAAGGTCAGGGGCACCTGCCCGGCCGGGATCTCGTGGTGCTCGACGGTGCCCAGGGCGTCGACGGTGCGGCGCGCCCAGTGGGTGTCGTCGCCGAGGGGGTCGCGGAGGGCGGCCGTATAGGCGACGATCTTGGCGTCGCCGCGGGCGGCCAGGCAGCACACCGCGGTGGAGTCCAGGCCGCCGAGGTCGCAGGTGACCAGGGAGCGGCCACGGGTGCGGACGTCGACGGCGGCGCCCAGCGCCGCGGCGAGGCGCGCGGCGCCCTCTGCCAGCGGGACGTCCGGCTCCGGCGGTGTCCACCAGCGCCGGGTCCGGGCCGGGCCGTCGGGGCCGAGGGTGAGGTGGTGGCCCCCGGGCAGGGCCTCCACTTCGTGCCAGACCGGCCGGGAGTTCAGGGGGTGCAGCAGGCCCATCGCGAGCAGCTGGACGGCCAGGCGGTCCTCGTCGAGGCCGGCGTCGAGCAGGTCGGCCAGCACGTCCGCGCGGTCCGCCACGACGGTGGCCGGGCCCGTGCGGGCGTGGAAGACGCGTCGTACGCCGACGACGCCGCCCTGGATCCGGACGTGTCCGCCGGGGTCCCGGGCCAGCAGATGGAAGCTTCCCGGCCAGGCGGCGGCGAACCGGCCGAGCGCGTCGAGGGTTTCCGCCGTCCGCACGGCCCGGGCGGCCCGTGTGATCTCGGCGACGGACACCGCCTGCTCGCCCAGGACCGCCACCCGGGCGTCCCCGGCCTCGCCCAGGGTGAACGCGTCCGGGTCCCAGCGGCCCAGCAGCCACGGCCGGCCGGACGGGTGGGGCACGCTCTGGAGCGCGTGGGGGCGGGCCCGCGCCGCGATCTCCGCGACCGCCTCCGCGGCGGTGTCGGGCAGGACGAGGAACCAGCTGGGCAGGGCGGAAAGGGACGAGGAGCGGTGCATGCACAAACACCTCCGGCCGTCGATCCGGGCGGCATTCCGGCACTGCACGGAAAACGGGTGGAAACGAATGAAAATCGGGGGGTGAATGACCCATGGCCCTCACCCCCCGATTCCGGGGGCCCTCCCGCTCGTCACCGGTCATTCTTCACTGGACTCGACCAGTGAAGGCGGGCCCCTTTTCGCCGCCTCAGACGAGGTTGTGACCGCCGAGGACGTCCTTCGCGGTCTTGCTGGACATTTACCGCGACCTGAAAATCAGCGGTCAATCACCCACATACTTCAACCATCAACATAGGGTTGTGCGAGCGGAATTCAGCGCGCGCCGAACACCTGGGTCCAGCGCGGACCGCCCGGCGCCTTGTTGATGCCGATCCCGATCTCCTTGAAGGAGCAGTTGAGGATGTTCTTGCGGTGGCCGTCGCTGTGCATCCACGAGTCCATGACCGACGCCGGGTCCTGCTGCCCGTAGGCGATGTTCTCGCCGTAGGTGCTCCAGCGGTAACCGGCCGCGGTGATGCGGTCGCCCGGGCCCTTGCCGTCGGGGTTGGTGTGGTCGAAGAAGTTCCGGGCCGCCATGTCGTCGGAGTGGCCTTGGGCGGCCGCGTCCAGGAGGCTGTTGGAGGTCAGGGCCGAGCATCCGACCTTCGCCCGCTCGGCGTTGACCAGGGCCACCACCTGCGCGGCCATGGAACCGTCGCCACCGGAGGACGGCGGCTTGGGCGCACGGGTACGGGCCGGGGCGGCCGTGCGCTCGGGGGCGGGCTCGTCCGCCCGGGACGCGGAGGCCTTGGCCGACGGCGACGGGCTGCCCGAGCCGCTCGGCGAGGCGCTCGCCGAGGCCGACACGGACGCCGAGGCGCTCGGCGAGGCGGAGCGCGACGGGGTGGACCGGATGGGCATGGGCTCCTGGGCGTTCAGCTGCTTCAGATTGCCGGACGAGTCGACGGCCTGCGTCTTGACGGTCGTACCGGGCGAGTCCTCCATGAGGTACCCGCCGCCCAGCACACCGCCGGCGATCAGGGCGAGGGCGCCCGCGCCGAGCACGGCCTTCCGGCCCGTACGCGACCGCCCGCCGTCCGCGCGGTGACCGCCGGAACGTCCACCGGAACGGTGTCCGCCGCCCCGGTGTCCCCCGGCACGTCGAGCGGCCGCCCGGCCGCCCGGCGCGGCGGCGTGCGAGGACGTCGCCTGCGAGGAGGCCGGGTGTGCCGCCGACGCGTACCCCACGGGCTCGCCCGGCACCACGGCGCCGCCGCTCCACCAGCCCAGCAGGGCGCCGCCGACCGGCACCAGGCCGAGGCCGACCAGCAGGCCCTCGGCCGGGACCAGCGCCGACAGGGCCCCCGAGCAGCGGCCGCAGCCGCGCACGTGCCGTGCGACGCGCTTGCGCCACAGCGCGGACGGGACGCCGTCCCATGTGGCGACGACCTCGCCGAGCCGCTCGCAGCGCGGGTGCGCGGCGAGCGCCTGGACGACGCCGCGGGCGACGTCCAGCTGCGCCTTCGTCCGCTGTATCCGGACGGCGGTGTGCTGCGGGGTCAGCCCGAGCGCGGCGACGACCTCGGCGCGCTTCAGCTCGCCGGCGGCCTCCAGCCACCACAGGGACAGGACCTCCTGCTCCCCTTCGTCCAGCCAGCGCGTCGCCTCGGCGGCCTCCCTGCGCTGGCCCTCCAGCCCCAGCCGGACGATGGTCAGGTCGACGAAGTCGGCCTTGGGGTCGGGGACCTCGCCGACCACCTCCTGCAGGCCACTGACGGGAGCCTCGGGGCGCTCCTCCCGGCAGTGGCTGCGTATCTGGTTCATGGTGATGGCGACGAGCCAGGAGCGGAAGCTCGCGGCGTCCCGCAGCCCGTCCAGGCCGTTGATCACCCGGAGCATGGTCTCCTGGACCACGTCGTCGACGTCCGCGTGGCCGTTCAGGGCCCGGCCGACGATGTTGTAGACGAGTGGCAGGTGGATGGCTACGAGCTCGTCCTGTGCCGCCGTGTCCCCGGCACGCGCCGCCTCGATCACGGCCACGCTCACACTCTTCACGCCCGCACCTCTTTCCGCACCCGCCACGAATGGCGCTCGATCCGACACCTGGGAGACCGGGCGCCGGTCGGCAGATAACAAAAAAGTCGGGTGCGAATGTACGACAGGTGATTCAGGCGGGTGTCTGGATCAAGAACTCACGAACGATCCCCGGAGCCGCATATTCCGCAAACTGGACGGCCTCCTTCGCCGACATGTCCCGTATGCGGTATCCGTCTTCCCCTGCGGGGACGGCGGCAGTGAGAGTGACCACATCTGCCCGGAGCGCAAAGGGCGTATCGGTAAATGTCCATCCCTGTACGGAACTCCGGTCGAGGGCCACCGTCTCCCGGCCGAACGTCCCGGACCGTACGAGCAGATGGCGCCCCCGCACCGCGTACCCCAGCGCCCGGTAGGCGTCCCACGCCAGCGCGCACACCACCGGGGAGGCCGCGACCGCCCACCCCGCCGCGCACCACAGCAGCACCGGCAGATCCAGCAGCCACCCCAGCCCGACGAGCACCAGCGCCACCGGCAGGACGCCCCACCCCAGCGCGCTCACCAGCCGCCGCCGCAACGCGACCCTCGGCGCCGGACGGAGCCCCCCGGCAGGCTCCCCGGAAAACTCCCCCGCACCGGGCACGCCACCCGCCCCGATCGCCCCATCCGTCCCGAGCACCTCGGCGCAGACCCGGAGCGCCTCCGCCCGGGGCGCCGGAGGGAGTACGACGCTCCGCTTGCGGTTCCGCTCCAGGTCGCCCAGGCCGCCCGCCACGGCCCGTACGGACGCCCCGCCGCCCGCGCGCAGCAGCAGCGGTTCCCGCAGCGCGACCCCGCACAGACGGTCCGCCTCGATGGAGACGACCGCTGTCGCGAACAGGCCGCGCCGGACGTCGAGACCGCCCGAAGGGGTGCGCTCCAGCCGGTACCGCCACCAGGTCCCGGCGTGGACCACCAGCGCCCCCGCCACGCCCAGCAGCGTCACGGCCGCCAGGCCGAGCAGCCCGGCGAGCCACGGCGCGCCGGCGCCGTACCCGGCCCACAGGCGGCGGAGGATCCCGATCCGCCAGGGCTTCACGTGCAGGGCGTTGAGGATGCGCCAGGTCGTACCGCCCGCGATGAGGACCCCGCCCCAGACCCAGAACGTCAGCGGGGCGTACCGCAGCCAGCGCGCGCTTCCGGCAGCGAGAACCTTGGCACCATGCCCTTCCCCGGGGCGGGGAACCGCTGTCGCCCGAGGAGAGGCCACCTCCTCAAGCCGGGCCGTCAGCCGCCGGGCCTCCGTGTCGGACACCCCCGTGATCCGCACGGCTCCGGCGGCCGACCCCGTGGTGACGGTCACGACGGCCAGCCCGTACCGCCGCAGCAGCGGCCCCCGCCGCAGCGCGACGGACTCCACACGGGACAGCGGCACGATCCGGCGTCGCCGCCCGAACCAGCCGGAGACCGCGTAGAGCGCCGTCTCCCCCAGCTCCCACCCGTGGGTCCGGCACCGCCGCGCCGGCATGACCAGCGCGTACGCCACCGCCGGCGCTACCAGTACCACCGCCACCAGTGGCACCAGCCATGGTGCGGCGGCAGGAAAGAAGAGGAAACAGAGAGCGAACAGCGCGGCGGCGGTCAGCACCGCCGGCCCGCTCACGGTGAGCAGCGCCCGGGCAGTCCACCAGCGGCGCGCCCGGGGATCCACGCGGTGACACGGCGCCCTCAGCAGCCGCCTCTTTTCCAAGTCAATCGTATTGCCAAGCACCGGCGCTAAGCTATCGCAATACAGCTGACCTGTAAACGGCCGGCCCGTGACGAGAGGCGTCCCTCCCCGTGCCCAAGCGCGTCGACCACGACGAACGCCGCCACCGCATCGCCGAAGCCCTGTGGCGGATCGCGTCCGAGCGCGGGCTGGACGGCGCGAGCCTGCGCGACGTGGCGGCGGAGGCGGGCATCTCGCTCGGGCAGCTCCAGCACTACTTCCGCACCAAGGACGACATGCTCGTCTTCGCCCTCGGCCACATCAGCGAGCTGGCCGCGCGGCGGATCGGCGACCGCGTCGGGTCCCTGGCCGGGACGGCCCCCTCCCCCCGGACGCTGCTGCGCGAGACGTTCGCGGAGATGCTGCCGCTCGACGACAAGAGCCGCACCGGTCAGCTGGTGCAGATCGCCTACTTCGTCCGGGCCGTCCACGACGAGCGGCTGCGCCGGCACGCCAAGGAGGGCATCCCGGCGCTGCGGGAGTTCCTCGCCGGCCAGATCCGGCGCGCGGTGGAGGAGGGCGACGTCGCCCCCGACCGCGACCCGGACACCGAGGCGATGCTGCTGATCGCCCTCGTGGACGGCCTGTGCGGCTACGTCCTGCTCGACGTGGTGCCGGGCGAGGAGGCGATGCGCCTCGTGGACGCGCATCTGGACCGGCTGTTCCGCTGACACGAACTCACAGCGAGATCGGCTCAGCGCCGCGCCGCCCTGTTCCGCCCCTGCCGGCCCGGCGCGAGGGCCTCGGCCAGTTCGTCGAGCGCCTCCAGCATCAGCTCCGAGCCCCGTACCGCGACCCCTTCGTCGCCGGCCCGCGCGACCCACGCGGCCAGCGCGGCGCGCGGAGCGGACCAGTCCGGCCGCCGCCGCTCCCGTACCGCCGCCACGGCGTCCGGCAGCGCGGCGCGCAGGGCCGCCGCGAACTCGCCCGCCCCGGCGTCCGGTTCGGCGTCCGGGCCGGGCAGATGGGCCTCCATCAGCATCGCCGCCCGGCCGAGCGTGGCCAGCGCCGACTCGGCCGCCCGCTCCGCGGTGCGCGAGATGCCCCGGTGGCGCACGGGTTCCTTCAGCGCGCGGGCGGCCGCTTCCTCCCACTCCAGCCGCGCCGCCCGCGCGTCCAGCAACGCCTCACGGACCCGCCGCTTCCGGCTGTCCGGCCGGGCGTGGGCGTCCAGGACGGCCAGCGCGTAGTCGCCGTTGGTACGGAGCCAGTCGGCCAGCCGGTCGCGCAGCCGGGGCGTCTCCCAGCTGGGCCACAGCGCGTAGGCGGCCAGCGCCAGCACCCCGCCCAGCAGGGTCAGCGCCAGCCTGGCCTGCACGGTCTGCGACCAGCCCTCCCCCGCGATGCCGAGCAGGAAGACGATGTACGCGCCGATGCACGCGGACACCACGGTGTAGCCCGTCCGCATCAGCAGATACAGCAGCCCCACGCTCACCACGGCCAGCGCCGCGCAGACCTCGGGCCCCGGATGGGTGAGCGCCATGATGCCCGCGCCCGCCCAGACGCCGACGAACGTGCCCACGAAGCGGGCGACGCCGCGCTCATAGGTCTGGGCGAAGTCCGGCCGCATCACCATCACGGAGGTCATCGGCGCCCAGTAGCCGTGGCCCAGCGGCAGCGCCGTGCCGAGCAGATAGCCGCCGCAGGCCACCGTCGTCACCCGCACCGCGTGCCGGCCGACCGGCGAGGACCAGCGCGCCTCGCGCCGCAGCGCCCGCCAGCCCACGGGGACGAGCCCGGCCATGGTGGGCCGCAGCAGATGCCGCCGCTCCGGCGCCGTCGTCGGCCGGGTGGCGCGCAGCGGCTCGTCACCGGCCTCCACGACGTCGGCCAGCAGCGCCATCAGCCGCAGCGCCGAGCGGCGGGCGGCGCCGTCGAGGCGCGGCCCGGACTCGGGCACCTCCAGCGTGGCCATCGTCTCGGGCGTCAGCCGCACGGCCCGGCCCCGGCGGATGGCGCGCGCGACCGCGTCCAGGACGTCGGCGGCGGCGCCCAGCAGTTCCCGGGCCCGGTCCCGGCCGGGGCCCTCCGGGGGCGCGCCCACGAGGGGGTCGGCGAGGGAGGCGAGCACCGGCCGGATCCGTTCGGCGACCCCGCGCGGGCCGCCCAGTTGCGGGGGCCGGCCGCGGGCCTGGCGCGGGGTCAGCTCGGCGGCACTGCGGGCGTCCATCAGCGGCTGGGGGTCGAAGCGGGCGACCGGGTCGTGGCGCAGCCGGCGCGCGTAGTCCGCCTCGGCGGCCAGCGCGTCCGCGAGGGCGTCGCGCTGGCGGCCCCAGGGGCGGATGGGGAAGAGGACGATGAGCGCCGCCTGCACCAGGCCGCCCACGAGGATGAGCGCGGCGTGCTCGGCCGCCCCGGCGACGGAGGTGGGCAGGGTGACGGTGACGAGCATGACCGCGACCGTCTGGGTGGCGACGAACCCCGTCACCGGGCCGACGGCCCAGGCCATGCCCGACAGCAGGGTCCACACCGCCAGCAGTGCGACGAAGGTGGCGTGGTGGGCGGCGGCGAGGTAGCCGAGGAAGGTGCTGAGGCCCAGTACGCCCGCGACCGCCAGCGCGAGCAGGGGGCGGGGCCGCCAGCTGCGCTGGAAGGTCGCCAGGCCCGAGGCGAACGCGCCGAACGCGGAGGAGACGGCGAGGGCGGGCGATCCGAAGGCCAGCATCAGGCCGACGACGACCGCCACGCCGCAGGCGCCGCGGACGGCCACGAGCGGTTCGAGGGTGACGCGCTCGATGGTCAGCCCGGCGCGGGCTGTCTTTTTGAGGGCGCTGGCCCAGGTCATGATCCTGAGCTTACGTCTCATATCGAGGTAGAACGGGAGGTGGGCCCCGACCCCGCCCTTTCACCGTTTCCTAGGGGGCTGCCGCCCCCCTGGAACCCCCGCTCGCCCTACCCGTGGTGTGGGAAGCCCAGGTCCACGCCGCCGTCCGCCGGGTCCGGCCAGCGGGTGGTGACGACCTTGCCCCGGGTGTAGAAGCGGACGCCGTCGTTCCCGTAGATGTGGTGGTCGCCGAAGAGCGAGTGCTTCCAGCCGCCGAAGGAGTGGTAGCCCACCGGCACCGGGATGGGCACGTTGACGCCCACCATGCCCGCCTCGACCTCCAGTTGGAAGCGGCGGGCCATGCCCCCGTCACGGGTGAAGATCGCGGTGCCGTTGCCCCACGGCGAGGCGTTGATGAGGGCCAGGCCCTCCTCGTACGTCCCGGCGCGCAGGACGCACAGCACCGGGCCGAAGATCTCGTCGCGGTAGGCGTCGGCGCCGGTGGGCACCTTGTCGAGCAGGGACAGGCCCATCCAGTGGCCGTTCTCGTAGCCCCGGACCGTGAAGCCCGTGCCGTCGAGGACGACCTCCGCGCCCTGGGCCGCGGCGCCCCGCACATAGGAGGCGACCTTGTCGCGGTGGTCCTTGGTGATCAGCGGGCCCATCTCCGAGGCGGGGTCGTCGCCCGGGCCGATCCTGATCTTCTCGGCGCGCTCGCGGATCTTCGCCACCAGTTCGTCCCCGGTGCCGCCGACCGCGACGACCGCCGAGATCGCCATGCAGCGCTCGCCCGCCGAGCCGTAGGCGGCGGAGACGGCGGCGTCCGCGGCGGCGTCGAGGTCGGCGTCGGGCAGCACCAGCATGTGGTTCTTGGCGCCGCCGAGGGCCTGGACGCGCTTGCCGTTGGCGGAGGCGGTGATGTGGATGTACCGGGCGACGGGCGTGGAGCCGACGAAGGAGACGGCGGCGACGTCCGGGTGCTCCAGGAGCCGGTCGACGGCGATCCGGTCGCCGTTGACGACGTTGAGGACGCCGTCCGGCAGCCCGGCCTCGGCGGCGAGCTCCGCGAGGCGGATCGCGGCCGAAGGGTCCTTCTCGCTGGGCTTGAGGACGAACGTGTTGCCGCAGGCGACGGCGAGCGGGAACATCCACATCGGCACCATGGCCGGGAAGTTGAACGGCGTGATGCCCGCGACGACGCCCAGCGGCTGGCGGATGGCGGAGACGTCCACCCGGCTGGACACCTGCGTGGACAGTTCGCCCTTGAGCTGCTGGGCGATGCCGCAGGCCAGCTCCACGACCTCCAGGCCGCGCGCGACCTCGCCGAGGGCGTCGGAGTGGACCTTTCCGTGCTCGGCGGTGATCAGCCGGGCGAGTTCCTCGCGGTGGGCGTCGAGCAGGGCGCGGTAGCGGAAGAGCACCGCCGTGCGCTGGGCGAGGGAGGAGCCGCCCCAGGTGCCGTAGGCGGCCTTGGCGGCGGCCACCGCCGCGTCGACCTCCTCGGCGGTGGCGAACGCGACGCGCGTGGTGACGGCGCCCGTGGCCGGATCGGTGACGGGCCCGTACGTGCCGGAGGTGCCCTCGACGGACTTGCCGTCGATCCAGTGGTTGACGGTCTTCATCTGCTGCGACCTCTCCTACGTCAAAGGTAACGGCGACGGGCGGCTGCGTTGCGGTCGTACTCCTCCCGGGCCGACACGGCCGCCGGGCGGGTCGCGGTCTCGGCGACGGGCACATCCCACCACGCCTGGGCGGGGGGCGCCCCGGACACAGTGTCGGCCGTTTCGGTCTCCACGTAGACACATGTGGGCCGGTCGGCCGCGCGCGCCTCGGCCAGCGCGGCGCGCAGCTCGCGGGCGGTACGGGCGCGGAGCACGCTCATGCCGAGCGAGGCGGCGTTGGCGGCCAGGTCGACGGGCAGCGGGGCACCGGTGTACGTGCCATCGGGCGCGCGGAAGCGGTAGGCGGTGCCGAAGCGCTCGCCGCCGACGGCCTCCGAGAGGCCGCCGATGGAGGCGTAGCCGTGGTTCTGCACCAGGATCACCTTGACGGGGATGCCCTCCTGCACGGCGGTGACGAGCTCGGTGGGCATCATCAGATACGTCCCGTCGCCGACCAGCGCCCATACCTGCGCGCCGGGGTCGGCCAGGGCGACGCCGATGGCGCCGGGGATCTCGTAGCCCATGCAGGAGTAGCCGTATTCGAGGTGGTACTGGCGGCGGGAGCGGGTCCGCCACAGCTTGTGGAGATCGCCGGGGAGGGAGCCCGCCGCGTTGACGATCACGTCCTCGTCGCCGACGACGGAGTCCAGCGCGCCGAGCACCTGGGCCTGGGTGGGGCGGGCGCCGTCGCCCCGGCCGTCGTCCGGGGCGTACGCGCGGGCGACAGCCGTCTCCCACTCGGCCTTCCCGGCGGTGTACGCGCTGGCGTACGCGTCCGGGACGCGGTATCCGGCGACGGCCTCCGTGAGCGCTTCGAGGCCGCTGCGGGCGTCGGCGACGAGCGGCAGCCCGGCGAGCTTGTGGGCGTCGTACGGGGCGATGTTGAGGTTGACGAAGCGGACGTCCGGGGCGGCGAAGAGGGTCGCGGAGGCGGTGGTGAAGTCGCTGTACCGGGTGCCGACGCCGATGACGAGGTCGGCGGCGCGGGCGAGGGCGTCGGCGACGGCCGTGCCGGTGTGGCCGATGCCGCCGACGTCCGAGGGGTGGTCGTGGCGCAGCGAGCCCTTGCCCGCCTGGGTGGAGGCGACGGGGATGCCGGTGGCGTCGGCGAAGGCGCGCAGGGCGTCCTCGGCCTCGCTGTGGTGGACGCCGCCGCCCGCGATCAGCAGCGGGCGGCGGGCCTCCCGTACGGCCCGTGCGGCCGCCGCCAGTTCGGCCGGGTCGGGAGCGGGGCGGCGGACGTGCCAGACGCGGTCGGCGAAGAACTCCTCGGGCCAGTCGTACGCCTCGGCCTGGACGTCCTGGGGCAGGGCGAGGGTGACGGCCCCCGTCTCCACGGGGTCGGCCAGGACGCGCATGGCGGTGAGCGCGGCGGGGATCAGCGCCTCGGGGCGGACGATCCGGTCGAAGTACCGGGAGATGGGGCGCAGGCAGTCGTTGACGGAGACGTCGCCCGCGCCGGGGTGTTCGAGCTGCTGGAGGACGGGGTCGGCGGGGCGGGTGGCGAAGGCGTCGCCGGGCAGGAGCAGCACCGGGATCCGGTTGATCGTGGCGAGGGCCGCGCCGGTGACGAGGTTGGTGGCGCCGGGGCCGATGGAGGTGGTCACGGCGTGGGCGGAGAGCCGGTCTCGGTGCCGGGCGTAGCCGACGGCCGCGTGGACCATGGCCTGCTCATTGCGGCCCTGGAGGTAGGGGAGCTCGTCACCGGTCTCCAGCAGGGCCTGCCCGATCCCGGCGACGTTGCCGTGGCCGAAGATGCCCCAGCACGCGGCGACGAGCCGCTGCCGGCGGCCGTCGCGCTCGGTGTACTGGTGGGCGAGGAACGCCACGAGGGCCTGGGCGACGGTGAGGCGGCGGGTGGGGCGACGGGTGGGGCGGGGCGGTCGGGTCATCGGTCCCCTCCGGATCGGTAGAGCGGAAGCCTCGGGTCCGTGGACTGTTCCGGCCATGTGCCGCGGATCCAGGCGTGGTCGGGGTGGTCGCGGATGAGCCACTCCCGCTCGGGGCCGGGGCCGGCCATCACATTGAGGTAGTACATGTCGTGGCCGGGCGCGGCGATGGACGGGCCGTGCCAGCCGTCGGGGATCAGCACGGCGTCGCCGGTGCGGACCTCGGCGAGGACGTCCGTCCCGCCGTCGTGGGACGGCGACACCCGCTGGTAGCCGAGGCCGGGGGTGCCGCCGGGGCTCTCGGCGATCTCGAAGTAGTAGATCTCCTCCAGCCGGGACTCCCGGCCCGGGAGGTGCTCGTCGTGCTTGTGGGGCGGATAGGACGACCAGTTGCCGCCCGGTGTGAGGACCTCGACGGCGATGAGCCTGTCGCACTCGAAGGTGTCGGCCGCGGCGAAGTTGTTGACCTGCCGGGAGCAGACGCCCGTGCCGCGCAGCTCGACGGGAACGGACTCGGCGGGGCCGTAACGGGCGGGCAGCCGGCGCCCGCAGCGCGCCCCGGCGAGGGCGAAGCGGCCGCCCTCCGGGGAGGTCAGCGTGACGTGCGCGTCGCGGGGGGCGTAGGCGAAGTCGGTGACGGCGGTGAAGACGCCGGGGCGGCCGTGGAGTTCGAAGGTCTTCCCTTCCGTCCGGACCGTGCAGCCGCCGGTGAGCGGCAGCACGATCCATTCGCTGTCGGCGGTTTCGAAGGTGTGGGTGCCGGAAGGGGGCAGCGTGAGGACGCGGAGGGAGGAGTGGGACCAGCCGGCGGTCTCGGGGGTGATGTCGAGGGTGTACGTCATGGGGTTCCTTGTCTGGTGACGGGGTTTCGGCACCGCCGGGCACGTACGCGGTGGCTGGTCGCCGCTGCGGACCGGAACGTCACAGCAACCCCACCGCCGTGTCCACGGCCGCCGCCACGTCCCCGTCCGCCGGGTAGAGCAACGCCCGCCCCACCACCAGCCCCTGCACCGTCGGCAGCCGCAGTGCCGTCCGCCACCGCTCGTACATCGCGTCCTGGTCGTCGCCCACGTCGCCGCCCAGCAGGACCGCCGGGAGCGTCGACGTCTCCATCACCCGGGCCATGGCGTCCGCGTCGTCCGTGACCGGCACCTTCAGCCAGGTGTACGCGGACGTCGCGCCCAGGCCCGACGCGATGGCGATGGACTTCGTGACGGCCTCGGCGCTCAGGTCGTTGCGGACCCGGCCGCCGACGCGCCGGGAGAGGAACGGCTCGACGAAGACCGGCAGCCGTCGCTCCGCCATGTCGTCGATGGCACGGGCGGCGGAGACCATCGTGGCGAGCGAGCCGGGGTCGTCGTGGTCGATGCGCAGCAGCAGCTTGCCCGCGTCGAAGCCGCGCCGGACGAGGTCGTCCGCGCGCGGCCCCGTAAAGCGGTCGTCCATCTCGAACGCGGCGCCGACGAGGCCCCCGCGGTTCATGGAGCCCATGACGACCTTGTTCTCCAGCGCGCCGAGGAGCAGCAGGTCGTCGAGGATGTCGGAGGTGGCGAGGACGCCGTCGACGCCGGGGCGGGAGAGGGCCAGGCACAGGCGTTCCAGCAGGTCGGCGCGGTTGGCCATGACCAGGGGCCGGCCGCCGACGTCGAGCGCGCCGCGCGCCGTGTGGTCGGCCGCGACGATCATCAGCCGGCCGCTGTCGCCGACGAGGGGGCGCCGCCCCCGGCGGGCGGCGGCCTCGGCGATGGCCTCGGGGTGCCGGCTGCGCACGCGCGGCAGATCGGCGATGCGGAGGACGGCGGTCACGGGGCGGCCTCCGCGTCACGGGCCAGCAGGTCCGTCACCTCGTCCGGCGTCGGCATCGCCGACGAACAGGCGAGCCGGGAGGCGACGATGGCCCCGGCGGCGTTGGCGTAGCGCGTCACCCGCCCCAGGTCCCAGCCGGCGAGCAGCCCGTGGCAGAGCGCGCCGCCGAAGGCGTCGCCGGCGCCGAGGCCGTTGACGACCTCGACCTCCACCGGGGCCGCCTCGGCGACGGTGCCGTCGCGGTGGACGGCGAGCACGCCCTTCGGGCCCCGTTTGACCACGGCGAGTTCGGCCCCGGCCGCGAGGAGCGCCCGCGCCGCCGCGTAGGGGTCCCGTTCCCCCGTGGCCACCTCGCACTCCTCGGCGTTGCCCACCGCCACCGTCGCGTGGGCGAGGGCCCGCTCGTACAGGGGACGGGCGGCGGACGGCCCCTCCGGCCAGAACATCGGCCGCCAGTCGAGGTCGAAGACGGTGACCCCATTCCTCTTCCGCGCCTGGAGCGCGGCGAGCGTCGCGCCGCGGCTGGGCTCCTCGCTCAGGCCCGTACCGGTGATCCAGAAGATCCGGGCGGCGCGGATGGCGGCCAGGTCCAGCTCGGCGGTGTGGATCTCCAGGTCGGGGGCCTTGGGGCGGCGGTAGAAGTACAGCGGGAAGTCGTCCGGCGGGTGGATCTCGCAGAAGGTCAGGGGTGTGGGGTAGGCGGCCACGGGGGTCACCCAGCGGTCGTCGACGCCGAAGCGGCGCAGCTCGTCGTGGAGGTAGCGGCCGAAGGGGTCGTCGCCGGTGCGGCTGACGAGGGCGGTGCGGCGGCCGAGCCGGGCGGCGGCGACGGCGACGTTGGCGGCCGAGCCGCCGAGGAACTTCCCGAAGGTGTCGGCCTCCGCGAGCGATACCCCGGTCCGCAGCGGATAGAGGTCCACCCCGAGCCGGCCCATGGTGATGAGGTCGTAGGGACCGGTCATGGTCTTCCCCTCCGCGCGTCGGCACGATCCGGGGCCCAGGTCTAGCCGGGCGCGGACATCCATGTCAAGCATTTGTCCTTACATTCGGACGTCCCATCGACGCCCCATGGGGCAGGTATTGACGTTACATCCTTATGTCCGGACGTAGTCTTGACACTCCCCGGCCCAGCCGGGAGGCTACGGGCAACCCCAGCCCTTGCCCGGTCAGCGCCGACCGGCGAGAGGAGAGCCGCCGTATGGACAGCGTCCGCACCCCCGACCGCAGCCCGTCACCGCCCCCCGCGCTGGACCGGATCCGGGTCGGCTCCGCGCCGGACTCCTGGGGCGTGTGGTTCGCCGACGACCCGGCCCAGCTCCCCTGGCGGCGCTTCCTCGACGAGGTGTCCGAGGCGGGCTACGAGTGGATCGAGCTCGGCCCGTACGGCTACCTCCCCACCGACCCCGCCCGGTTGCGCGAGGAGACCGGGAGCCGGGGCCTGAAGGTGTCGGCGGGCACGGTCTTCACCGCCCTCCACCGCGGGCCGGCGGTCTGGGAGGAGACCTGGGAGCAGGTCTCCCGCGTGGCCGCGCTGGCGCGCGACACGGGCGCGAACCACCTCGTCGCCATTCCCTCCTTCTGGCGGGACGACAGGACCGCCGAGGCCCTGGAGAGCCCGGAGCTGACGGCCGATCAGTGGCGGTCGCTGACCGCCGGGACGGAACGGCTCGCGGCCGAGGTGCGCGACGCCTACGGGCTCTCCCTGGTCGTCCACCCCCACGCCGACACCCACATCGCCACCGAGGAGCAGGTCGAGCGCTTCCTCGACGCCACCGACCCGACGCTGGTGAGCCTCTGCCTGGACACCGGGCACTACGCCTACTGCGGCGGCGACAGCGTCAAGCTCATCAAGACCTACGGGGAACGCATCGGTTATCTCCACCTCAAGCAGGTGGATCCCGCGATCCTGGCCGAAGTAGCCGAGCGGGGCACGCCCTTCGGCCCGGCCGTGCGGCAGGGCGTCATGTGCGAACCGCCGCGCGGCGTACCGGCGCTGGAGCCCGTGCTGACGGCCGCCCAGGGGCTCGGCGTCGACCTCTTCGCCATCGTCGAGCAGGACATGTACCCCTGCCCGCCCGACAAACCGCTGCCCATCGCCCGACGCACCCGCGCCTTCCTGCGCTCCTGCGGCGCGTGACCGCGCCCACCGGCACCAAGGCAGCGCCCACCAGCGCGACACGCACCAGCACCAGCACCAGCACCAGCACCGAGGCAACACGCACCAGCACCGAGGAACACGCAATGACGCAACACGGAACGCTCGGCGTGGCCGTCATCGGCACCGGCAGAATGGGCGCCGACCACGTCCGGCGCCTCGACGAGGCCATCAGCGGGGCGCGGGTGACCGCCGTCGTCGACATCGACCCGCGCCGCGCCGAGGCGGCCGCCGCCCGCGTCGACGGCTGCGCCGCCCACACCGACCCGGCCGCCGCCATGGCCGCGGCCGACGTCGACGCCGTGCTCATCGCCTCCCCCGGGCCCGCCCACGAGGAGGCCCTGCTGGAGGCGTTCGCGCGCGACCTGCCCGTCCTGTGCGAGAAACCCCTCACCCCGGACTCCGCCTCCGCGCGCCGGGTGCTGGAGGCGGAGACCCGGCTGGGCCGCCGGCGCGTCCAGGTCGGCTTCATGCGCCGCTACGACAGCGAATACCAGCGGCTGAAGGCGCTCCTGGACGCGGGAGACCTCGGGCGCGCGCTGATGCTCCACTGCACCCACCGCAACGTCTCGACGCCCCCCGGCTACACCAGCCCGATGACGATCCACGACTCGGTCGTCCACGAGATCGACGCCACCCGCTGGCTGCTGGGCGAGGAGATCACCGCCGTCACCGTGCTGCGCCCCACCCCCTCGTCCGGCGCCCCGGAGGGACTGAGCGACCCCCAGCTCGTGCTGTTCGAGACCGAGGGCGGCGCGGTCGTCGACGTCGAGATCTTCGTCAACTGCGGCTTCGGCTACCAGGTGCGCTGCGAGGCCGTCGGCGAGCGCGGCACCGCCCGGATCGGCGACGAGCGCGGGCCGGCCGTCCACGCCGCCGGGCGGTGGGGCGGGGAGATCGCCCAGGACTTCCGCACCCGCTTCCAGGACGCCTACGACCGCGAGGTCCAGGCCTGGGTGGACGCCGTCCGGCGCGGCGGGACGACGGGGCCGAGCGTCTGGGACGGCTACGCGGCCGCCGTGGTCTGCGAGGCGGCGGTACGGGCCCAGACGACCGGCGAACGCGTCCCGGTCGTCCTCCCCGAGCGCCCCGCCCTCTACGCCGCCCCGCCGCGATGAGCGGCGGGCTGCGGGTCGCGCTGCTCGGCGCCGGGCGGATCGGCTCCCGGCACGCGGCCCGGCTGGCGGGGACCGAGGGCGTCGCCGAACTGGTCGTCGCCGACGCCGACCCCGGGCGCGCGGCGGCCCTCGCGGGGGCCGTGGGCGCGGAGGCCGTGGGCGCCCGCCCCGCCCGCACGGTGGGCGAGGTCTTCACCACGGCGGGCGTGGACGCCGTGGTCATCGCCACCGCGACCGCCTCCCACGCGGGCCTGATCACCCGTGCGGCGCGCGCCGGGCTGCCCGCGTTCTGCGAGAAGCCCGTCGCGCTGGACCTGGCGGGCACGATCGCCGCGCTGCGCGAGGTGGAGGCGGCGGGCACGCTGCTCCAGATCGGTTTCCAGCGGCGCTTCGACGCCGGGTTCCTGGCCGCGCGCGAGGCGCTGCGCTCGGGGGCGCTGGGGCGGGTGCACACCATCCGGTGCGTGACCTCCGACGCGGCGCCGCCGCCCGCGGACTTCCTGCCGCTGTCCGGCGGGCTGTTCCGCGACTGCATGGTCCACGACTTCGACGCCGTCCGGTGGCTGACCGGGCGCGAGGTGACGGAGGTGTACGCGCGGGGCGCCAACGGCGGCGCGGCCTTCTTCCGCGAGGCCGGCGACGTGGACACCGCCGCGGCCCTGCTCACCCTCGACGACGGCACGCTCGTCACGGCCACCTCGACCCGGTACAACGGCGCGGGCTACGACGTGCGTGTGGAGCTGTCCGGCGAGCGCGACCAGTGGGTCGCCGGGCTGGACGACCGGGCGCCGCTGACCTCCGCCGAGCCCGGCGGCCCCGCCGCCCCGCGGCGGCCCTGGAGGGACTTCCAGGAGCGTTTCGAGGACGCCTTCCGGGCCGAACTGGCGGCGTTCGTCCGGGCCGCGCGGGGGCTCGGGGGCAACCCCTGCCCGGGGGCGGAGGGGCTGCGGGCCCTCCATGTCGCCGAGGCGTGCGAGGTCTCCCGGCGGGAGGCCCGGCCGGTCCGCCTGGCCGACGTCGGCTGACACCGTCGGGCCCCCGCTGTTACCAAGTCACCCTCCTGTTACGAGCGTCACACCGGCGCGAGCCTTCCGTCACAGAAGCCCGACAGGCCCGAGCGCATGATCACTCTCCGTCGTTCCCGGGGCGAGGCTCAAGCGACCGAGAACGGCCGCGCCGCAGCTCCCCGACGGATCCCCCCTCCGTGGCTGCGCCGCGGCGGAGAGGCGAGAGATGACCGACCGTCGGCTCTGGTCCTACCGGGAGATCGCGGCACACATCGGCGTGCGGCCCGACACCGTGCGCTCGTACCGGAAGCACGGCCTGCTGCCCTCCCCCGACCTCCATGAGAGCGGCAGGCCCTACTGGTTCGCGGACACCATCCGTGACTGGGTGACCCGGCGCCCCGGCTACCGCGACCACCGTCCGAAGAATCGTTGATTCCGCCGGTTCCCACCCACCGCCATACCCCCCGGGGGTAAGGTGTTCAGGCATCGGCAGAAGCCCTGCGCATCCGACTCCCGAGGAGTACGCCCATGAGCACCACCACCGTCTACAAGGTGTCCGGCATGACCTGCGGCCACTGCGAGTCCGCGGTGCGCGAGGAGATCTCGGCGATCTCCGGTGTGACCTCGGTGGAGGCCGTGGCCGCCACCGGCCTGGTGACGATCACCGCCGCCGTCCCGCTGGACGACGATGCCGTCCGCGCCGCCGTGGACGAGGCCGGATACGAACTGTCCGGCCGCGCCTGAGCCGCTCTCGGTACGAGGCACCTTCACAGAATCGCCACAAGGAGCCTCTTGCCCTTTTACGCCCCTTATGCCAGGAGACCTAGATCACAGCGATTGGGAGGTAACCATCGTGGGGGGTCATTGGTCTAACCAGGCAGTGCTGGATCGTCTTGGGGGACGAACCGGCCACGCGTGGCCGGGGCACGTACCCGGGGAGCTTTGAGCGGCCCTCCCGTACGTACGCGTCCCGGCAGATCGCGTCCGCCGGCTCCCGGCCGGATCCCGTGGGGGGAATCCGCGCCGGGGCAGGGAAGCGCCTCGCTCCGACCCGTGGGGGGATCGGAGTCGGGGCGCTTTTCATTGCACGACCACGTACGAAAGTCATTGCACGACCACATACGGAAGGGGCCCCGCACCTGACGGTGCGGGGCGCCTTCCGTATGACCTGGAGCCTTCCGGCTAGCGGCGCTCGACGGGGACGAAGTCGCGCTCGACGACGCCCGTGTAGATCTGGCGCGGGCGGCCGATACGGGAACCCGGCTCCTTGATCATCTCGTGCCACTGGGCGATCCAGCCGGGCAGCCGGCCGAGCGCGAAGAGCACGGTGAACATCTCCGACGGGAAGCCCATGGCCCGGTAGATCAGACCGGTGTAGAAGTCCACGTTCGGGTAGAGGTTGCGCGAGACGAAGTAGTCGTCGTTGAGCGCGTGCTCCTCCAGCTTGAGCGCGATGTCGAGCAGCTCGTCGCTCTTGCCCAGCGCGGAGAGGACGTCGTGGGCGGCGGCCTTGATGATCTTCGCGCGCGGGTCGAAGCTCTTGTACACCCGGTGGCCGAAGCCCATCAGGCGGACGCCGTCCTCCTTGTTCTTCACCTTGCGGATGAAGGCGTCGACGTCGCCACCGGAGGCCTGGATGGACTCCAGCATCTCCAGGACGGCCTGGTTGGCGCCGCCGTGCAGCGGGCCCCACAGGGCGTTGATGCCCGCGGAGATCGACGCGAAGAGGTTGGCCTGCGAGGAGCCGACCAGGCGCACGGTCGAGGTGGAGCAGTTCTGCTCGTGGTCGGCGTGCAGGATCAGCAGCTTGTCCAGGGCGCTGACGACAACCGGGTCCAGCTCGAACTCGGCGGCGGGCACCGAGAAGGTCATGCGCAGGAAGTTCTCGACGTAGCCGAGGTCGTTGCGCGGGTAGACGATCGGGTGACCGATCGACTTCTTGAACGCGTACGCCGCGATCGTCGGGAGCTTGGCCAGCAGCCGGATCGTCGACAGGTGACGCTGCTTCTCGTCGAACGGGTTGTGGCTGTCCTGGTAGAAGGTCGACAGCGCGCTGACCACGGAGGACAGCATGGCCATCGGGTGGGCGTCGCGCGGGAAGCCGTCGAAGAACCGCTTGACGTCCTCGTGCAGCAGCGTGTGCTGGGTGATCTCACCCTTGAAGGTCGCCAGCTCGTCGACGGTGGGCAGCTCGCCGTTGATCAGCAGGAACGCGGTCTCCAGGAACGAGCTGCGCTCGGCCAGCTGCTCGATCGGGTACCCGCGGTACCGCAGGATGCCCTGCTCGCCGTCGAGGTAGGTGATCGCGGATTTATAGGCGGCCGTGTTGCCATAGCCGGAATCCAGGGTCACCAGACCGGTCTGGGCACGCAGCTTGCCGATGTCGAAGCCCTTGTCGCCGACAGTGCTGTCGACCACCGGGTAGCTGTACTCGCCGTCCCCGTACCGCACTACTACAGAGTTGTCGCTCACGTCATCCCTCACCGACGTTGTGCCTCTTCTTCGAGGTGCCCTGACTACCCCTACCTTCCCCCATTTGGACGATGTACGTGCACTCGGGGTCGGCCATAGGGCCCAAGGACGGCACTCAGTGCCGCCCAGCCTGCCCATCCTGCCCCCTTCGCCCTGATTGGTAAACCGTTCAGAGACGAACACCACCTTCCGCGAGCCGGAAGTCCAGCGCCGTACAGCGCCGCCCCGCCGAGACCGTGCGCACCGCCTGCCCCAGGGCACGCCGTGACCCCACCAGCACCACGAGCTTTTTCGCTCTGGTGACGGCGGTGTAGAGCAGATTGCGCTGAAGCATCATCCAGGCACTCGTGGTGACCGGGATCACCACCGCCGGGTACTCGCTGCCCTGGGAGCGGTGGATGGTCACCGCGTAGGCGTGGGCGAGCTCGTCGAGCTCGTCGAAGTCGTAGCCGACCTCCTCGTCCTCGTCGGTGCGGACGGTCAGCCGCTGCTCGACTTCGTCCAGCGCCGTGACGACCCCGACCGTGCCGTTGAAGACGCCGTTCTCGCCCTTCTCGTAGTTGTTGCGGATCTGAGTGACCTTGTCGCCGACGCGGAAGACCCGGCCGCCGAAACGGCGCTCGGGCAGGTCGGGGCGGGCGGGCGTGATGGCCTGCTGGAGCAGCCCGTTGAGGGTGCCGGCGCCGGCACGGCCGCGGTGCATGGGGGCCAGCACCTGGATGTCGCGGCGCGGGTCGAGGCCGAACCTCGCGGGGATGCGCCGGGCCGCCACGTCCACCGTCAGCCGGCCCGCCTCCTCGGTGTCCTCCTCGACGAAGAGGAAGAAGTCCGTCATGCCCTGAGTGATGGGCTGCACCCCGGAGTTGATGCGGTGGGCGTTGGTGACCACACCGGACTGCTGGGCCTGCCGGAAGATCCGGGTGAGCCGGACCGCCGGGACGGGGCTGCCGGGGGCCAGGAGGTCGCGCAGCACCTCCCCGGCGCCCACCGACGGCAGCTGGTCCACATCGCCGACCAGCAGCAGATGCGCGCCCGGAGCGACGGCCTTCACCAGCTTGTTGGCCAGCAGGAGGTCCAGCATCGACGCCTCGTCGACGACCACCAGATCGGCGTCCAGCGGCCGGTCCCGGTCGTAGGCGGCGTCGCCGCCGGGCTTGAGCTCCAGCAGCCGGTGGACGGTGGAGGCTTCGGCGCCGGTGAGCTCGGCGAGCCGCTTGGCGGCCCGGCCGGTGGGCGCGGCCAGCA
The DNA here is from genome assembly GCF_042892945.1 of Streptomyces sp. NPDC001678. NCBI lineage: Bacteria > Bacillati > Actinomycetota > Actinomycetes > Kitasatosporales > Streptomycetaceae > Streptomyces > Streptomyces sp. NPDC001678. The sequence continues at coordinate 186,150 of NZ_JBIAUP010000010.1, forward strand.
CCACCTTGGCCTTCTTGGCCCGGGCCAGCTCCACCACGGACCGGACGGTGAAGGACTTGCCGCAGCCCGGGCCACCGGTGAGGACGGCGACCTTGCTGGTGAGCGCGAGCCTGACCGCCTCCTGCTGCTCGGGCGCCAGCTCGGCTCCCGTGCGCCCCGCGAGCCAGGCCAGGGCCTTGTCCCACTGGACGTCCCGGAAGGCCGCCAGGCGGTCGTCCGGGGCCTTCAGCAGCCGGGTCAGCTGGGCGGCGAGGGAGAGCTCCGCGCGGTGGAAGGGGACCAGGTAGACGGCGGTGACCGGCTCCCCGCCGTCGGGGCCCGGCACGGTCTCGCGGACCACTCCGGCGCCGTCCGGCCCGTCCTCCGCCAGCTCGGCCAGGCACTCGATGACCAGCCCGGTGTCGACCTGGAGCAACTTCACCGCTTCGGCGATCAGTTGTTCCTCGGGGAGGAAGCAGTGCCCCTGGTCCGTGGACTGCGACAGGGCGTGGCGCAGCCCGGCCTTGACCCGCTCGGGGCTGTCGTGCGGGATGCCGACCGACTGGGCGATGCGGTCGGCGGTGAGGAAGCCGATGCCCCACACGTCGGCCGCCAGCCGGTAGGGCTCCTCGCGGACGACGGAGATGGAGGCGTCGCCGTACTGCTTGTAGATGCGCACGGCGATGGAGGTGGAGACGCCGACACCCTGGAGGAAGACCATGACCTCCTTGATGGCCTTCTGCTCCTCCCAGGCCGCCCCGATCGACTTGGTCCGCTTGGGGCCGAGGCCGGGCACCTCGATCAGGCGCGTGGGCTCCTTCTCGATGACGTCGAGGGTGTCCGTGCCGAAGTGGCTGACGATGCGGTCGGCGATGCGCGGCCCGACGCCCTTGATCAGGCCGGATCCCAGATAGCGGCGAATGCCCTGGATCGTGGCGGGCAGGAGGGTGGTGTAGTTCTCCACGGTGAACTGCCTGCCGTACTGCGGGTGGGAGCCCCAGCGGCCCTCCATGCGCAGCGACTCGCCCGGCTGCGCGCCGAGCAGGGAGCCGACCACCGTGAGGAGGTCCCCGCCGCCGCGCCCGGTGTCGACGCGCGCGACCGTATAGCCGCTGTCCTCGTTGGCGTAGGTGATCCGCTCCAGGACACCTTCGACCACAGCCAGTTGCACCATGCCCCGACGGTACCGCCGAGGGCCGACAGGCGTTCGAGCCTGTGGATATCCGCCATTCCGCTTCTATCGGGGCCGCTTCCGCTGGGGCGCATGTGATTCGAGGGGCCCGGTCCGACGACCGGGCCCCTCGCGCTCCCCCCTGAACGGGCTTCCTCCGAATCCCCCCGGATCCCTCCCCGGGAAGCCCGATGTCCAATACGACCCACGGAAGCCCCGCAGGGTTGCACCGATTTCAAGCTGTTATCCATCCGTTACTTACCGTAGGGAACCCCTGTTCGCCGGACATCCGTCTTCCTGACGACGCCGAGGCATTGCCGGCACCCCGACGGGGAAGCCCAAGAGGCATGAAGCTGGCCTTTTCGACCCTCGGTGTACCCGGGATGCCGCCCCGCGACGTGGTGCGGCTCGCCGCCACCTGCGGTTACGACGGCGTGGAGCTGCGCGCCCACCCCGAGGAGCCCGTGCACCCGGGCGTCTCCGCCGCGCAGCGGGCCGCGGTGGCCATGGAGTTCGCGGACGCGGGCCTGACGATCCTGGCCGTGGCCGGGTACGCCCGGGTGGCGGCCCCCGGACCCGACGAGCCGGTGCTGGCCGAGCTCGCCGAGCTGGTCCGGCTGGCCGGGGACCTCGGGGCGCCGTACGTACGGGTGTTCCCCGGCGGTGGCGGGCAGCCCGCGGCGGAGGCCGACGCGACGGCCGCCCGCAGACTCGGCTCGATCGCCCCGGTCGCCGCCGACACGGGCGTCCGCGTGCTGCTGGAGACCCATGACTCGCACCGGCGGGCCCAGGACGCCGTGCGCGTGCTGGGGCCCGTGGGGCACCGCAGCGTGGGCGCCCTCTGGGACCTGCTGCACACCTGGCTGGGCGGCGAGGACCCGGCCGTCAGCCTCCCGGCGCTGGCCCCCCATCTGGGCTATGTGCAGGTGAAGGACGTCGCCTCGGCGGAGGACACCGCCCCGCTGCCGCTCGGGGCGGGGGTGCTGCCCCTGGGCGCCTGCGTCCGCGCCCTCAGCCGCGCGGGCTGGGACGGCTGGCTGAGCTGGGAGTACGAGAAGCGCTGGCATCCGCAGTCGGCCGACTTTCCTCAGCTGGCGGGGGCGGGAGCGGAGTACTTGCGGGGACTGGTCGCCGCCGCCCCGCGAGCGAGGTGAAGGACCGCCCCGCGAGCGAGGTGAGGGCAACGCCGCCCACCAGCAGCACCGCCGCGCACCAGCGCAGCGGGCTCACGCCCTCGCCCAGCAGCAGCGCCGCCGAGGACATGCCGAATACCGGGACCAGCAGCGAGAAGGGCGCGACGACCGACGCGTCGTAGGTGCGCAGCAGGTATCCCCACGCGCCGAATCCGAGCACCGTGCTCACCCAGGCGACGAACAGCAGGGCGCCGGCGCCGGTCCAGTCGAGCGAGCGCAGCGCCTCGGCGTCGGCTGCCGGGCCCTCGAACACCAGCGACAGCGCCAGCAGCGGCAACACCGGGACGGTGCTGATCCACACGGTGAAGCGCAGGGCGTCGGCGGGCGCCGCCTTGCGGGTCAGGACGTTGGACACGCCCCAGAAGGCAGCCGCGCCCACGACCAGGGCGAAGCCGGTCAGCGGGCCGGAGGCCCCTTCGTCCACGGCGGCGACCGCGATGCCCGCAAGGGCCACGGCCATGCCCAGCAGCCTGACGCGGCCGGGGCGTTCGGCCAGGGCGAGCACGGCGAAGAGGGCGGTGAAGACCGCCTGGGCCTGGAGCACCAGCGAGGACAGCCCGGTGGGCATCCCGGCGTGCATACCGACGAACAGCAGCCCGAACTTGCCCACCCCGAGCGCGAGTCCCACCCCGATGATGTACCGCCACTTCACCGGGGGCCGCCCGGCGAAGAAGACGGCGGGCACCGCCGCCGCGAGGAAGCGCAGCGCGCAGAAGAGCAGGGGCGGGAAGTGGTCGAGGCCGACGTGGATGACGACGAAGTTGACGCCCCAGAGGGCGGCGACCGCGACGGCCAGGGCGAGGTGCTGAGGACGCATGTGACGAGAATCCGGTGCGACGACCATGTAGCACCAGCACACGTTTCTTCATGATGGGATTCAGCAGTACTCAACGATGAGTGACGCTCAACCATGAGGGTCCACCGATGGGGGGTCGGAAGACCATGCTGGATCTGTCCCGGCTGCGCGCGCTGCACGCCGTCTCCGTGCACGGCTCCGTCAGCGCGGCCGCCGTCGCCCTGGGCTACACGCCCTCGGCCGTGTCGCAGTCGATAACCAAGCTGGAGCGGGAGACCCGCACCACCCTGCTGGAGCGCAGGGGGCGCGGGGTCGCGCTGACCGACGCGGCGGTCCGGCTGGCGCAGACGGCGCACGAGCTGCTGTCACTGGTCGAACGGGCGGAGACCGAGCTGGAGGAGCGGCGCGGGCTGCCGACGGGCCGGCTGACGATCGGGGCGTTCGCGTCGGCCGCGCGCGGGCTGCTGCCCGGCGTCCTGGCCGCGCTGGCCCAGGCACACCCGTCACTGGACGCCCGGCTGGTCGAGGTCGACCCTCACCTGTCCGTGGGGCTCGTGGAGCGGGGCGTGCTCGACCTGACCGTGACGTTCGAGTGGGACATCTCGCCGCTGCCCGTGCCCGAGGCCCTGGAGCGGATACGGATCGGCGCCGACCTCTGCGACGTCCTGGTGCCCCGGGGCCACGCGCTGGCCGGGTACGCCCGGCTGTGCCACGCGGACCTGGAGGGGCAGCGCTGGGTCGGCCAGCCGCCCGGCACGGTCTGCCACGACTGGTTCGTACGCACCCTGCGCGCCTCCGGTGACGAGCCGGACATCGCCTATGAGGCCGCCGAGAACCACACCCACGTCGCGCTCGTCGCGGCGGGCCTGGGCATCGCCGTGGCCCCCCGGCTCGGGCGCGGCCCGCTGCCCCCGGAAGTCGTGGCGCTCCCCCTGGAGCCCGTGCCCGTACGGCACCTGTTCGCCTACTGGCGCAAGGGCGCGGCCCGGCGCCCCGCGATCCGCGAAACGCTGCGCATGTTGCGGGAGCAATGGCCGGACCGATCGTTTTGAGCAACCGCTCAAAACGTATGATGAATGCTCTTCGAGGGGGCGGCGGATGTCAGTGGAGACCAAGGAACGGCTGATCACCGCTGCGGGCACGGTCCTGCGCACCCAGGGCTACGGCAAGGCCAGCGCGCGGACGATCGCCAAGGAGGCCGGGGTCAACTCGGCGTTGGTCTTCTACCACTTCGGCGGCGTCGACCCCCTGCTGTTCGCCGCTCTCGACCGCTCCTCCGCCGAGCGGATGGCGCGCCACACCGCCACCGTCGCGGACGCGCGCACGCTGGAGGAGCTCGCCGAGCGGGCCACCCGCATCTACCGCGACGACCTGGAGGGCGGCCACATCACCCTGCTCTCCGAGCTGGTCGCGGCGGCCGTGGCCAAGCCGGAGCTGCGCGAGGAGATCAGGGTGCGGGTCGAGCCGTGGATGGCGTTCATGGAGGAGACCCTGGAGCGGGTCATCGGCGGCACCCCGCTCGCCCGGATGACCCCGCCGCGCGATCTGGCCAACGCCGCCGTCGTCTTCTACCTCGGGGTGAATCTCTTCACGGTGCTGGACGCCGACCGCACCCGGACGGAATCGGTCTTCTCGATGGTGCGGCGGCTCGCGCCCCGCGCGGGGCTGCTGGCCCGGCGCGTCCCCGTGCGGTTCGGCCGGGCGCGCGGCTTCGGCAGGGCGCGACGCCGGGCCCGCTAGCCCGGTCGCGCCACGGCGCGGAACCGCTCCGGCGCGCGGCCCGTCCAAGGGGCGTGCTGCCGCCGGTCCCCGCAGAGCGGTGCCGGCCCCGCCGTACCGACGGCGCGGGCCACTCCCTCTCCGCCGCCTGTGGCCGGTAGCGCGCCGCCGCCGGTGACACCCCCTCTACCGCGCCGGCGGCGGACGCCGGCGGGCGGGAGCGGGGCGCGCGGTCACCCTCCGCAAACCCTCCCGCACGCCTGGCGTGCGCCGGTGGCCGTCGGGTAACTCTGGACGCTCGGTTGGTGGGTTGGGGGAGATCATGCGCCATCGCGCGCTACCGAGGGCACTGTTCGCGCTCGCCATGCTGTGCGGGTCCGGGTCGCTCGTCGGCTGTCAGCTCCAGGGCCGCCCCGGGGCGGAGATCGTCACCCAGGGCATACAGGCCGAACAGGGCGGGCAAGGCGGACCGGCCGGACAGGCCGCGCCCGAGCGGGCCGAGCCGGGCCGGAGCGCCACCTTCCTGGGCCAGGGGTCGTGCGCGGGCCGGGGCCGGACGACGGCATTCACCGAGCTGGACTGCGCGGACGAGCGCGCGACCGCCAGCGTTCTCGCCCGCTACTACGGCCCGCAGGAGAACGGTCCGCGCTGCCCCGACAGCACCGATTTCGTACTGCACATCACGGCGGTGAACACCGGAACGTCGGAGTCGGAGAGCGCCCCCGAGGGCTACGCCTGCATGCGCAATCTGCGCCCGCCGCACCCGGGCGACCCGGGCATGGGCGGCGGCCCCCTGACGGTGGCGGGCGACTGCGTGTACACCGAGCGGCACGGGGTCGTGAAGGAGACGGCCTGCGACGGCTCGCGGGGCCACGCGCCGGAGTTCCGGGTGGACTCCACGGTGCGCACGCGCGACGACTGCCCGCCCTCGACGGACCTGTACGTACAGGTGGGCGGCGGGCGCCCCGTGGGGTGCGCCCGCCGCCTCTAGATCACGCGGCTACGGCCTGCACGCCGCTACGGCCGCAGTGCGGACTGGCGCTCCACACTCTGCTGGTCGAGCTTGGCGTTGAAGGGTGCCAGCGGCTTGGCCTGCTTGTCGTCCTTCTGGACGGCCGCGGGCGCGACGCCCGCCCAGCGCAGCACCTCGGCCGTGGCCACCGCCCGCTCGTCGGCGACGAGCTGGGAGATGTTGGAGCCGTGGTTGCCGCCCGGCGCGTAGAAGCGGTAGTCGTGGCGGGCCGCGGCGTTCCGGCCGAGACGGAACGGCTCCGAGCTCCACGGGTCGTTCTGCCCGTAGACGAACAGCATGTTCCGGCTCTCCTCGCGCACCCAGCGGTCGATGTCCGCCATGGCGCCCGGCCGGAACTTCATCGGGATGTCACGCGGCACATAGGTGCGCGGCTTGTAGCTGTCGGGGTACCGCAGCAGGCCCTTGAGGTTGGCGAACTTGGGGCTCGGGGAGCCCAGTTCGGTGCCCGCCTGGTAGTAGTACGGCGTGAACCGCTCCAGACCCTGGTCGGTGTAGCCGTCGAAGCCGGAGATGTCGTCGATGAACTTGTACAGCTCGTCCGTCGACGCCTTGGTGGCGGGCACGGTCTTGCAGTCGCTCTGGAGGTGGTACTGCCAGAACGCCCACACCAGGTCCATGACGACGTTCTCGTAGGCCTTGTCGGCGCTGCCGACGGTCTTGAAGGTCTTGTTGTTCTCGTCGGCCCACTTCTGGTAGCGGGTGACGATCTCGCCGCGGCGGACGAGGGCCTCGCGCTGCACCGAGTTCAGCTGGGTGCGGCAGGCCTGGTCGCCGACGGTCGCGAAGAACCGGTCGTAGGCGGAGTCCTCGTCGTTGACCACGTCGTTGGGCGCGACGTAGGCGACGGTGCCGTTCATGTCCTTGGGGAAGAAGCGGCGGTAGTACGTCGCCGTCATGCCTCCCTTGCTGCCGCCGGTGGCCAGCCAGTTCTTGTTGTAGACCGGCTTGAGGGCCTCGAAGAGGCGGTGCTGGTCGTTGGCGGCCTGCCAGATGTCGAGCTTCGACCAGTCGGCGGGCTGCGGCCGGGACGGGGTGAAGAAGCGGTACTCCATCGACACCTGGTTGCCGTCGACGATCCGGGTCGGCTCGCTGCGCGACGGAGTGGTGTTGACGTTGTAGCCGGAGGTGAAGAAGACCGTCGGCCGGTCGGTGTTCTTGTGCAGCAGCGTGAACCGCTGGGCGAAGGTGCCCTTCGACGGGTTCCGGTGGTCGACCGGCTGCTGATAGCTCATCACGAGGTAGCGGTAGCCCTCATAGGGCTTCTCCTCGACGAAACTCATCCCCGGGATCTTCAGGACGCGTTCCTTGATGTCCGGCTCGGTGGCGGTCCCCGCCGCCCCCGCCACCGTGCTGCCGGCGCCGACCGTCCCGATGGACATGGTCAGCGCCAGCAGGAATCTGACGGCCTTGCGCATACGCCCTCCCCTGGTTCGCGAAAGTCGCCGCGAACCTACCGGGGGCAACATCCGCCACGCCAGAGTCAACCCAGGGTGACCTTGCTCCCTCTCTCCGGGCTCCCCTCCCGCACCGGGCGACGCGTCAGGCGGCTACGGCCTCGCCGGTGAACGACCGCCACAGCTCCGCGTACCGCCCGTCCAGCGCCAGCAGTTGGGCGTGGGTGCCGTCCTCGACGACCCGGCCGCGGTCCAGGACCACCACGCGGTCCGCGCGCGCGGCGGTCGTCAGGCGGTGCGCCACCACCAGCGTCGTACGGCGCCCGGCCAGCCGGTCGGTGGCCCGGTTCACCAGCGCCTCGGTGGCCAGGTCCAGGGCCGCGGTGGCCTCGTCCAGCAGCAGGACGTCCGGGTCCACCAGCTCGGCGCGGGCCAGGGCGATCAACTGCCGCTGTCCGGCGGAGAGGTTGCGGCCGCGCTCGGCGACCTCGTGGAGGTAGCCGTCGGTCAGCGTGGCGATCATCTCGTGCGCCCCGACCGCCCGCGCGGCCGCCTCGACCTCGGCGTCGCTCGCGTCCGGGCGCCCGTAGGCGATCGCGTCGCGCACGGTGCCCGGGAAGAGGTACGACTCCTGGGGGACGACGCCCAGGCGGTGCCGGTAGGAGACCGGGTCCAGGTCGCGCAGGTCGTGGCCGTCGACGAGGACGGCGCCGGAGACCGGGTCGTAGAACCGCGCGACCAGCTTCACGAGCGTGGACTTGCCCGCGCCCGTCTCGCCCACGAAGGCCACCGTCTGCCCGGCGGGGATCGTCAGCCGTATCCCGGCCAGCGCCTCGTCCTTCTCGCCCCCGTAGCGGAAGGCGACGTCGTCGAAGACGACCTCTCCCTTGAGCTCCCGCACCTCGCGCGGCCGCTCGGCCACCGGCGTCGTCGTCGGCTCGCGCAGCAGCCCCTGCACCCGGCCCAGGGACACCGTCGCCTGCTGGTAGCCGTCGAAGACCTGGGAGAGCTGCTGGACGGGCGCGAAGAACAGGTCGATGTAGAGCAGGTACGCCACCAGGGCGCCCGTCGTCAGCGTCCCGTCGCCCACCCGGCCCGCGCCCACGATCAGCACGGCGGCCGCAGCGACGGACGACAGCAGCTGGACGAACGGGAAGTACACCGATATCAGCCACTGGCCGCGCACCCGCGCCTGCCGGTACTCGGCGCTGCGGTCCGCGAACCGCCGGGCGCCGGACTCCTCACGGCGGAACGCCTGCACGACGCGCAGCCCGGCGACACTCTCCTGGAGGTCGGCGTTGACGGCACCGACGCGCTCACGGGCCAGCTCGTACGCCTTGACGCTCTGCCGGCGGAAGAAGACCGTGCCGAGGACCAGCGGCGGCAGCGTGGCGAAGACCACCAGGGCCAGCTGGACGTCGATGACGACGAGCGCGACGAGGATGCCGAAGAAGGTCAGGACGGAGACGACGGCGGTGACCAGACCGGTCTGGAGGAACGACGACAGGGCGTCGATGTCCGTCGTCATCCGCGTCATGATCTTGCCGGTGAGCTCGCGCTCGTAGTAGTCGAGCCCCAGCCGCTGGAGCTGGGCGAAGATCTTCACGCGCAGGGAGTAGAGGACGCGCTCGCCCGTGCGCCCCGTCAGCCGGGTCTCGCCGATCTGCGCCGCCCACTGCCCGAGGACGACGAGCAGCGCGAGCCCCGAGGCCGCCCAGACGGCGCCGAGCGCCAGGCGCTGGACGCCTTGGTCGATGCCGTGCCGGATCAGCACGGGCAGCAGCAGGCCCGCGAGGGCGTCGACGGCCACCAGCAGCAGGCTCACCGCCAGCGGCGCCCCGAAGCCGTTCAGCAGCTTGCGCAGCCCGTACGACTCCTCGGCCCGGGCGGCGCGCTCCTCGTCGACGTCCGGGGTGTCGTCGGCCGGGGGCAGCGCGGCCACCTTGGCGAGCAGCTCCGGCGTCGCGGTCGCCCCGGCGAGCGCGCCGTGCTCCCGCGCGGGGTCGTCGGCGTTCTTGCGGACCCACAGGTGCGGGGTGACGCCGTCGACGGGACGACGCTTCTCCTCGGCTTCGGAGACGGGTTCCGTGACGAGCGGGGCTACGGGCGCCACGAGCCCGGTGGCGAGCGCCTCGCCGCCGAAGGCCGCGCCCGCCGGGTCCTGCGGGACGCCCGCCAGCTCGTCGGGGTCCGTCAGCAGCTCGCGGTAGCGCGCGCAGCGCGCCTCCAGCTCCTCCGCCGTGCCCACGTCGACGAGGCGTCCGCCGTCCAGGACGGCGATGCGGTCGGCCAGGGCGAGGGTCGAGGCGCGGTGGGCGATCAGCAGGGTCGTACGGCCCGCCATGACCCCGCGCAGCGCCTCGTGGATCTCGTGCTCCACCCGGGCGTCGACCGCCGAGGTCGCGTCGTCGAGGAGCAGCAGCCGGGGGTCGGTGAGGATGGCCCGGGCCAGCGCGACGCGCTGGCGCTGGCCGCCGGAGAGGGTGAGGCCCTGCTCGCCGACCTTGGTGGCGTATCCGTCGGGCAGCGCGGAGATGAAGCCGTCCGCCTGGGCGGCCCGGGCTGCGGTGCGGATCTGCTCGTCCGTGGCGTCGGGAACGCCGTAGGCGATGTTGTCGCGGATGCTGTCGGAGAACAGGAAGCTGTCCTCGGGTACGAGCCCGATGGCGGCGCGCAGCGAGGGCAGCGTCAGCTCGCGGACGTCCTGGCCGCCGACGCGTACCGCGCCGCCGGTGACGTCGTAGAAGCGCGGCAGGAGCAGCGCGAGGGTGGACTTGCCGCTGCCGGAGGCGCCGACGACGGCGACGGTCTCGCCGGGCTCGAGGCGCAGGGAGACCCCGTCGAGGACCGGGCGGCGGGGGTCGTAGCCGAAGGTGACGTCGTCGAACTCGACGGTGGCGGGGGCGTCCGCGGGCAGTTCGCGCGCGTCCGGGCGCTCCTGGACCGCCGGCTCGGTGTCGATGAGCTCCAGGACGCGCTCCACGCCGGCGCGGGCCTGCTGGCCGACCGTGAGGACCATGGTGAGCATCCGTACCGGGCCGACGAGCTGGGCGAGGTAGGTGGAGAAGGCGACGAAGGTGCCGAGGGTGACCTGGCCGCGGGTGGCCATCCAGCCGCCGAGGGCGAGCATGGCGACCTGGCCCAGCGCGGGCACGGCCTGGAGGGCCGGGGTGTAGCGGGAGTTCAGCCGGACGGCGCGCATCCGCCCGGCGAAGAGCCGGTGGCCCACCTCGCGGAGCTTGCCGGCCTCCTGGGCCTCCTGGCCGAAGCCCTTGACGACGCGTACGCCCGTGACGGCGCCGTCCACGACGCCCGCGACGGCGGCGGCCTGGCCCTGGGCGTACCAGGTGGCGGGGAAGACCTTGACGCGGCTGCGCTGGGCGAGGAGCCACAGGGCGGGTGCCACGGCGAGCGCGACGACGGTCAGCAGCGGGGAGAGGACGAGCATCACGACGAGCGAGATGACGAAGAGGAGGATGTTGCCGATCATCATCGGCAACATGAACAGCAGGCTCTGTACGAGCTGGAGGTCGCTGGTGGCCCGGCCGACGACCTGGCCGGTGGAGAGCTCGTCCTGCCGTTTGCCGTCGAGGCGGGCGATGGCGGCGTGCATCTCGGTCCGCAGGTCGTGCTGGACGTCGAGGGCGAGCCGGCCGCCGTAGTAGCGGCGGACGTAGGTGAGGCCGTAGACCACCAGCGCCGCGACGATCAGCAGGATCGCCCAGGGGGCGAGGGGGCGCTGGTGGCTGCCTATGACGTCGTCGATGATGAGCTTGGGTATGAGGGGGACGAGCGCCATGACGGCCATCCCGGCGAGGGACGAGCCGAGCGCCAGCAGCACCGCGTCGCGGTAGCGCCAGCAGTACCCTGCGAGCCGCCTGGCCCAGCCCTGACCGGTCGATTCCGTCGCGGCCACCCGAGACCTCCGCTGTCTCCCGCTCCCTGTTCTGACGGAAGGCCCCAACGCTCTGGGCTGCGGATTTCATCCCGCCGCAATGAAACGGGGACGCTTTCGGGCGCCCGGAGGGGGCGCGCGACGTCGTTTACCGCGCGCCCTTCGCCCGGGTACGGCGTATGCCCGTCACATGCCGGGGACGAACTGGAGCAGCAGATCGATGAGCTTGATGCCGAGGAACGGGGCGACGAGCCCGCCCAGGCCGTAGATGCCGAGGTTGCGGCGGAGGAGCGCGTGGGCGGACGAGGGGGCGTAGCGCACGCCGCGCAGGGCGAGCGGGATGAGGGCGACGATCACGAGCGCGTTGAAGATGATCGCGGAGGCGATGGCGGAGGTCGGGCTGTGGAGGCCCATGACGTTGAGCTTCTCCAGGCCTTCGTAGCCGGCCACGCCGCCGAACATGGCGGGGACGATCGCGAAGTACTTGGCGACGTCGTTGCAGATGGAGAAGGTGGTGAGCGCCCCTCGGGTGATCAGCAGCTGCTTTCCCACCTCGACGATCTCGATGAGCTTGGTGGGGTTGGAGTCCAGGTCGACCATGTTCCCGGCCTCCTTGGCGGCGGCGGTGCCGCTGTTCATGGCCACGCCGACGTCGGCCTGGGCGAGGGCGGGGGCGTCGTTGGTGCCGTCGCCGGTCATCGCGACGAGGTTGCCGCCCGCCTGCTCGGCCCGGATGCGGGCCAGCTTGTCCTCGGGGGTGGCCTCGGCGATGAAGTCGTCGACGCCGGCCTCGGCGGCGATGGCCTTGGCGGTGCGCGGGTTGTCGCCGGTGACCATGACGGTCTTGATGCCCATGGCGCGAAGTTCGGCGAATCGCTGGGCGATTCCGGGTTTGACGACGTCCTTCAAATGAACGGCGCCAAGGACCCGGATGCCGTCCGGGTCCTCGACCGCGACCAGCAGCGGAGTGCCGCCTTCCGACGCGATGTGGTCGGCGATCCAGTGGGCGTCCTCGGGCACCTGGCCGCCGCGCCGGGCGACCCAGTCGGCGACCGCGCTCCCGGCGCCCTTGCGGATGCGGCAGAAGTCCCCCTCGAAGGAGAAGTCCACCCCGCTCATCCGCGTCTGCGCGGAGAAGGGCACGAACCGGCCGTGGGCGAAGTCGCCGTTGTGGTGCTGGATCCCGTACTGCTTGGCGAGCTCCACGACGGAGCGGCCCTCCGGGGTCTCGTCGGCGAGCGAGGAGAGCTGGGCGGCGTCGGCGAGGAGCTCGTGGGTGATGCCCTTGACGGGGACGAAGGCGGCGGCCTGCCGGTTGCCGTGGGTGATGGTGCCGGTCTTGTCCAGCAGCAGGGTGCTGACGTCGCCCGCCGCCTCGACGGCCCGGCCCGACAGCGCGATGACGTTGCGCTGGACGAGCCGGTCCATGCCGGCGATGCCGATGGCGGAGAGCAGCGCGCCGATGGTCGTGGGGATCAGGGTGACCAGCAGGGCGACGAGCACGGTGATGCTCTGCGGGGCGCCCGCCCAGCTCGCCATGGGCTGGAGCGACACCACCGCCAGGATGAAGATCACGGTGAGCGAGGCGAGCAGGATGTTGAGCGCCAGCTCGTTGGGGGTCTTCTGCCGGCTGGTGCCCTCGACCAGGGCGATCATGCGGTCGAGGAAGGTGTTGCCGGCGCGGGAGGTGATCCGTACGACGATCCGGTCGGAGAGCACCGTGGTGCCGCCGGTGACGCCGGCACGGTCGCCGCCGGCCGCGCGGATCACCGGCGCGGACTCGCCGGTGATCGCCGATTCGTCCACGGCCGCGACGCCGTCGACGACCTCGCCGTCGCCGGGCACGGTCTCGCCGGCCTCGACGACCACGAAGTCGTAGGGGCGCAGTTCACCGGCCGGGACCCGCTCCTCCTCCCAGTCGCGGCGGTCCATGCTCACCCGCCAGGTGCGCAGCCGCCGGGCCACGGTGGTGCCCCGGGTGCGCCGCAGCGACTCGGCCTGGGCCCTGCCCCGGCCCTCGGCGACGGCCTCGGCGAGATTGGCGAAGACGACGGTGAGCCAGAGCCAGACGCTGATCAGCCAGGTGAAGACGGACGGGTCGAGGACGGCGGAGAGCGTGGTGAGGACGGAGCCGACCTCGACGACGAACAGCACGGGGTGCCGGACCATCACCCGGGGGTGGAGCTTGCGGACGGCGTCCGGGAGAGAGGCGACGAGCTGCTTGGGGTCGACGAGCCCGCCGCCGACGCGGCGGTGGCGGTGCGGGGTGGTTTGTCCGGGGGCGCGGTACAGCATCAGCGGAGTGACCTTCGACGGGCCGGCGAGGTGGAACGATCACTTCACCCAACCGCCCGGACACACACCGTGGCCGTTCCCTTACGCGCCTTTGTCGCGCCCGGGGCCGGGACTTACGTGGTCTTTACGCCCCCCGCCCCGCCGTTTCACCGTTTCTTGTCCTCAAACGCCGGACGGGCTGACAAAAGTCAGCCCGTCCGGCGTTTGAGGACAAGGTCCGGGGCGGGGCCCCGGGGGGGATCAGCCGCGGGCGGCGGCGATCTGCCGCGACATGATCGTCGTCAGCTCGTAGGCCGCGTGCGACGCCGCGACCGAGGTGATCTCGGCGTGGTCGTACGCCGGCGCGACCTCCACCAGGTCGGCGGAGACCAGGTTGCAGGAGGACAGCCCGCGGATGATCTCCAGCAGCTCGCGGGAGGTCAGGCCGCCCGCCTCCGGCGTGCCGGTGCCGGGCGCGTGGGCCGGGTCCAGGACGTCGATGTCGATGGAGATGTACAGCGGGCGGTCGCCGACGCGCTGGCGCAGCTGGTCGGCGATCTCGTCGACGCCGCGGCGCATGACGTCCGCCGAGGTGACGATGCCGAAGCCCATCTTCTCGTCGTCGGTGAGGTCCTTCTTGCCGTACAGCGGGCCGCGCGTGCCGACGTGGGAGAGCGCGGAGGTGTCGAGGATGCCCTCCTCGACGGCCCGGCGGAACGGCGTGCCGTGGGTGTACTCGGCGCCGAAGTAGGTGTCCCAGGTGTCCAGGTGGGCGTCGAAGTGCAGCAGGGCGACGGGGCCGTGCTTCTTGGCCACCGAGCGCAGCAGCGGCAGCGCGATGGTGTGGTCGCCGCCGAGGGTCATCATGCGGGCGCCGGTGCCCAGGATGTCGTCGGCCGCGCCCTCGATGGTCTCGACGGCCTCGTCGATGTTGAACGGGTTCGCGGCGATGTCACCGGCGTCCGCGACCTGCGCGAGGGCGAAGGGCGAGGCGTCCTGGGCCGGGTTGTACGGGCGCAGCAGGCGCGAGGCCTCACGGATGGCGTTGCCGCCGAAGCGGGCGCCCGGACGGTAGGAGACGCCGGTGTCGAAGGGCACGCCGACGACGGCGACGTCGGCGGTGCCGACCTCGTCCAGACGGGGCAGCCGGGCGAAGGTGGCGGGGCCGGCGTAGCGCGGGATGCGGGAGGAGTCGACGGGTCCGCGCGGCTCACGGGGGGCGGGGGTGCTCATGCTGGGGGCCTCTCGGATCACGGACGGAGCGCCGACGGGTCACGGTCGCGTCAACGTCGGAGCGGACGGTCTGGACGTACCCGAGGGTAGGCAGGGAGGCGGATTCCGCACATGTACGGAAGTGAAGGTCCGGCTTCTCCATATGGACACGGCGTCCATCGCGCATCCCGGGGGGAGAATGAGCCCATGCCGATACCACCCAGCCCCGCCGAACTGATCGATCACCTCGTCCGTACGCGTATCGCGGGGAATGTCGCCACCCCCCGCGAGAACAATCTCGATCACTACCGCAAGCTCGCCCAGGGCGACCGGCACTACTGGTTCGGGCTGGAGTTCGGCGACCGCTGGACGGACGAGCAGGACGTGCTGGCGGTCATGGCGGAGCGCTGCGGCGTCAGCGACGACCTGGAGCACCGGGCGGGCCAGGACACGATCGATCCCCGGCTGACCGTGGCCGCGCTGGAACGGATGGCCGCGTTCCTTCGGAAGGCCGCGGAGGGCCGGCAGCGGGTGCTGTTCGCCACCGGGCACCCGGGCGGGCTGCTGGACGTCCACCGCACGACGGCGGCCGCGCTGCGGGCGGCGGGCTGCGAGATCGTCGCCATCCCCAGCGGGCTGCGCGCGGACGAGGGCTCGGTGTACCAGGTCGCCGACGTGGCCGTCTTCGAACGCGGGGCGACGCTCTGGCACACCCACTCCCCCGCGCCCATGGCCGCGGTCCTCGACGGGCTGCGGCAGGCGGGCCGCCCGCTGCCGGACCTGGTCGTCGCCGACCACGGCTGGGCGGGCTGCGCGGCGCGGTGGGGGATCGACGCCGTGGGCTTCGCGGACTGCAACGACCCGGCGCTCTTCCTCGCCGAGGCGGAGGGCACGCTCCAGGTGGCGGTGCCGCTGGACGACCACGTCGCCGACCCGCGCTTCTACGAGCCGATGACGGCGTATCTGCTGGCGACGGCGGGCCTCGCGGGCTAGGTCCGGGGCCGGGGCCCGCCGTTCCAGCCGCGGACGACCAGCCAGGAGCCGCCGTAGAGCGCGGCGGCTTCGCCGGCCCGCAGGGCGAGCACGGCCGCCCACCGGTACGAGCCGTCGAAGTCGACGATGCGGCTGTGCCAGAAGAACACCAGCGCCGCGCCGAGGCCGATGACGGTGACGCCTACGGCCATCAGAAGTGCCCGTAGGACACTGGGCATGGGTGTGTTCGTGCGCGACATGGGGTCCCCTCCCGGCGGATCGCCGTTCGATCCACCCCTTGAGGGTAAAGGGCGGGTCATCTGCGGGGGACGCGTATCAGCCCCTCCTGGATCACCGACACCGCCAGCCGCCCGTCCTGCGTGCTGCATTTCCCGGGGGACGACCCCCGGACCCCCAGCCGAGCGCACGGCCGGGGCGGCGTGCGCTATCGAGCGCGAGGAACTCGTATCAGCCCCTCCTGGATCACCGACACCGCCAGCCGCCCGTCCTGGGTGAAGATGCGGCCCCTCGCCAGGCCCCGGCCGCTCTGGGAGGTGGGGCTCTCCTGGTCGTAGAGCAGCCATTCGTCGGCGCGGAACGGGCGGTGGAACCACATGGCGTGGTCCAGGCTCGCGCCGACGACGTCCCCGACGGCCCAGCCGCCGCGCCCGTGGGCGAGCAGCACGGAGTCCAGGAGCGTCATGTCGGAGACGTACGTGGCCAGGCAGATGTGCAGCAGCGGATCGTCCGCCAGTTTGCCGTTCGTCCGGAACCAAACCTGCGACTTGGGCTCGCGCGGCTCGCCCACGCGGGCGAACGTCGGCTCCTCCGCGTAGCGCAGGTCGACCGCGCCGCGCGCCTCCAGGATGCGCTCGACGACGTCCTGGCCGCCCAGGTGAGATGCGTAGTGCGGCAGCATCTCGGCGGCCGTGGGAAGGGTGAGGGGGTCCGGCGCCGGCGGCATCGGCTCCTGGTGCTCGAGCCCCTCCTCGTGCGTCTGGAAGGACGCGGAGAGGTGGAAGATCGGCTGTCCGTGCTGGACGGCGACGACGCGGCGGGTGGTGAAGGAGTAGCCGTCACGGATGCGGTCGACGGTGTAGACGATGGGCACCGCCGGATCGCCGGGGCGCAGGAAGTAGGAGTGCAGGGAATGGGCGTGCCGGTCGGCCGGGACCGTGCGGCCCGCGGCGACCAGTGCCTGGGCGGCGACCTGGCCGCCGAAGACGCGCGGCACGAGGACGGGCTGGGTGGTCGTGCCGCGGAAGATGTCCTCCTCGATCCGCTCCAGGTCGAGCAGGCCGAGGAGTTCGTCGAGGGGGGTGGGAGGTTCGGTGGTGAGGGGTTCGCTCATGGTGCCGGTGGTCCTTAAGGAAAGTGTCCTGCCGTCGCGGCGGGCCCTACAGGCCCATCGACTTGGCGATGATCGAGCGCATGACCTCGCTCGTGCCGCCGTAGATGCGGGTGACGCGGGTGTCCGCGTACAGGCGGGCGATGGGGTACTCCATCATGTAGCCGTAACCACCGTGGAGCTGGAGGCACTTGTCGACGACGACGGCCGCCCGCTCGGTGGTGAAGAGTTTGGCCGAGGCGGCGTCGGCGGCGGTGAGCTCGCCCGCGTCGTGCGCTTCCAGGGCCCGGTCGACGACCGCCTGCATCGCGTCCACCTCGGAACGGCAGTCGGCCAGGACGAACTTGGTGTTCTGGAACGAGGCCACCGACCGCCCGAAGACCGTGCGGTCGCGGACGTACTCCGTGGCGAAGGCGACGGCGGCGGCCGCCTGGGCGTACGCGCCGACGGCGATGCCGAGCCGCTCCTGGGGGAGGTTGTGGGTGAGATAGCCGAAGGCCTTTCCCTCCTCGCCGAGCAGGTCCTCGACCGGCACCTTGACGTCGGTGAAGGAGAGTTCGGCGGTGTCGGAGGCCTTCAGGCCGAGCTTCTCCAGCATGCGGCCGACCGCGTAGCCCTCCGAGGAGGTGTCCACGACGAGGATGGAGATGCCGCCGCGCCGGTCCTCGGCGGTGGCGGGGGCGGTACGGGCGCAGACGAGCACCCGGTCGGCCTGGACGCCGCCGGTGATGAAGGTCTTGGCGCCGTTGAGGACGTAGTGGGTGCCGTCCTCGGAGAGCCGGGCGGTGGTCCGCATGCCGGCCAGGTCCGAGCCGGTGCCGGGCTCGGTCATGGCGATGGCGGTCATCAGCTCGCCGGAGACGAAGCCGGGCAGCCAGCGCCGCTTCTGCTCCTCGGTGCCGTACTCGAGGAGGTAGGGGAGACACAGGGCGGTGTGCGCGCCGGCGGCGCCGAAGCCGACGCCCGCACGCGCGCACTCCTCGGTGACGACGGCCTGGAACTTGAACGAGCTCTGTCCCGCGCCGCCGTACTCCTCGGGAACCTCGATGCCGAAGACGCCGAGCTCGCCGAGCCTCTTGTAGAACTCGCGGGGGACGGCCCCCGCCGCGCGCCACTCGTCGAAGTGCGGCACCACCTCGGCGGCGATGACCTCGCGGATCGTCCGCCGGAAAGCCTCGTGGTCCTCGGTGAAGACAGTGCGTCGCACAGCGGCCTCCCCGCTCGGCTGTGTCAGCGCTCGCTGTGGTGCGAGCGCCCGCTGTATAAGCGCTTGCTCAGCGGAAGCTACCGGCCGGTCACCGGGGCTGTCCAGATCCGTTCGGCGTGATCTCGCCTGCCCGTACGCCCGGTCCGCACCGGGCCCGTCAGCCCGCCAGGGAGCCGAGCGCGCCCAGCGCCAGACGGCGCAGCAGCGCGGCCGTGGCCGTCCGGGCGGGGAGGGCGCCGCGGCGGCCGAGGTGGGGGGTGGAGTTGAGCAGGCCGAAGACGGCGTGGACGGCGGCGCGGGCCTCGGCCTCGACGACGGCCGGGTGCAGCTCGCGGACGACGCCGACCCACAGCTCCACGTACTGGCGCTGGAGCTGTCGCACCAGACTGCGGTCGCTCTCGCGGAGCTGACCGAGCTCACGGTCGTGGAGGATGATCAGCGCCCGGTCGTCCAGGGCGAAGTCGATGTGCCCGTCGATGAGCGAGTCCAGCACCTCGGCCGGGGCCGCGCCCGCCTCCGCCGCCTCGGCGACGCGCTGCCGGCCGCCCGTGAGGAGCCGCCCGCTGATGCCCACCAGCAGCTCGGCGAGCATCGCGTCCTTGCCTGCGAAGTGGCGGTAGAGCCCGGGGCCGCTGATGCCGACCGCCGCCCCTATCTCGTCCACGCCCACGCCGTGGAAGCCGCGCTCGGCGAAGAGCCGCGCGGCCTCCCGAAGGATCTGCTCCCGGCGGGAGAGGGCGGCCGGGGCCGTTCGGGCGGTGCTCACAGCGTCTTCCACAAAGTCAATTGTAGACAGCGGGCGTTAGTGGTCGTTAACCTGAAGGCACTGTGTTAACGCTCATTAACCGAGCAAGGGAGCTCGAGTCCATGCAGCAGGCACCGGTGCTGGGGAGCGCCGCGGATCCGGCGTCCGAGGCCTGGCGGGCCAACGAGGCCGCCCATCGCGAGCTGACGGCGGAGCTGCGCGGCAGGCTCGCCACCGCCCGGCTGGGCGGCGGCGAGAAGGCCCGAGCGCGGCACACCGCGCGCGGGAAGCTGCTGCCGCGCGATCGCGTCGACGCCCTGCTCGATCCCGGCTCGCCCTTCCTGGAGATCGCCCCGCTGGCCGCCGAGGGGATGTACGGCGGGTCCGCCCCGGCCGCGGGCGTGATCGCGGGCATCGGCCGGGTCTCCGGCCGCGAGACGGTGATCGTCGCCAACGACGCCACGGTCAAGGGCGGCACGTACTACCCGATGACCGTCAAGAAGCATCTGCGCGCCCAGGAGATCGCCCTGGAGAACAGGCTCCCGTGCCTGTACCTGGTCGACTCCGGCGGCGCCTTCCTGCCCATGCAGGACGAGGTCTTCCCCGACCGCGACCACTTCGGCCGGATCTTCTACAACCAGGCCCGGATGTCCGGCGCCGGCATCCCGCAGATCGCGGCGGTCCTCGGCTCCTGCACGGCCGGCGGCGCCTACGTCCCGGCGATGAGCGACGAGGCCGTGATCGTGCGCGGCCAGGGCACGATCTTCCTGGGCGGCCCGCCGCTGGTGAAGGCCGCGACGGGCGAGGTCGTCACCGCCGAGGAGCTGGGCGGCGGCGAGGTCCACTCGAAGGTGTCGGGCGTCACCGACCACCTCGCCGAGAACGACGAGCACGCCCTGCGCATCGTCCGGACGATCGTCTCGACGCTCCCCGAGCGCGGCCCGCTGCCGTGGGCTGTGGAGCCGGCCGAGGAGCCCAAGGCCGACCCGGCGGGGCTCTACGGCGCGGTCCCGGTGGACTCCCGCACCCCGTACGACGTGCGCGAGGTCATCGCCCGGATCGTCGACGGCTCGCGGTTCGCCGAGTTCAAGGCGGAGTTCGGGCAGACGCTGGTGACCGGCTTCGCCCGGATCCACGGCCACCCGGTGGGCATCGTCGCCAACAACGGCATCCTCTTCTCCGAATCCGCCCAGAAGGGCGCCCACTTCATCGAGCTGTGCGACCAGCGCGGCATCCCGCTGCTCTTCCTCCAGAACATCTCCGGCTTCATGGTCGGCCGGCAGTACGAGGCGGGCGGCATCGCCAAGCACGGCGCCAAGATGGTCACGGCCGTCGCCTGCACCCGCGTCCCCAAGCTGACGGTCGTCATCGGCGGCTCGTACGGCGCGGGCAACTACTCCATGTGCGGCCGGGCCTACTCCCCCCGCTTCCTGTGGATGTGGCCCAACGCGAAGATCTCGGTGATGGGCGGCGAGCAGGCGGCCTCCGTCCTCGCCACCGTCAAGCGCGACCAGCTGGAAGCGCGCGGCGAGGAGTGGGGCGCGCAGGACGAGGAGTCCTTCCGGGCGCCGATCCGCGAGCAGTACGAGACCCAGGGCAACGCCTACTACGCGACCGCCCGGCTGTGGGACGACGGAGTCATCGACCCCCTGGAGACCCGGCAGGTGCTGGGCCTGGCCCTGACCGCCTGTGCCAACGCCCCGCTTCCCGCCAGGGACGGCGCGGCGCCCGGCTACGGCGTCTTCCGGATGTGAGGCGGAGCATGTTCGAGACAGTCCTTGTCGCCAACCGGGGCGAGATCGCCGTACGCGTCATCCGTACGCTGCGGACGCTCGGCATCCGGTCCGTCGCCGTGTTCAGCGACGCGGACGCCGACGCCCGGCACGTCCGCGAGGCCGACACCGCCGTGCGCATCGGCCCCGCGGCCGCCGCGGAGAGCTATCTGTCCGTGGAGCGCCTGCTGGACGCCGCCGCCCGCACCGGTGCGCAGGCCGTCCACCCCGGCTACGGCTTCCTCGCGGAGAACGCCGCCTTCGCCCGCGCCTGCGCGGACGCGGGGCTCGTCTTCATCGGCCCGCCCGCCGGGGCGATCGAGCTGATGGGCGACAAGATCCGGGCGAAGGAGACGGTCCGGGCGGCGGGCGTGCCCGTCGTGCCGGGCTCGTCGGGCAGCGGCCTGACCGACGCCGAACTGGCCGACGCGGCGCACAAGATCGGGATGCCGGTCCTGCTGAAGCCGTCCGCGGGCGGCGGCGGCAAGGGCATGCGGCTGGTGCGCGACGCGGCGCTGCTCGGCGAGGAGATCGCCGCCGCGCGGCGCGAGGCGCGCGGGTCCTTCGGCGACGACACCCTGCTCGTCGAGCGCTGGGTCGACCGCCCCCGGCACATCGAGATCCAGGTGCTGGCCGACGGCCACGGCGGCGTCGTCCACCTGGGCGAGCGCGAGTGCTCGCTCCAGCGACGCCACCAGAAGATCATCGAGGAGGCCCCCAGCGTCCTGCTGGACGAGGCCACGCGCGCAGCGATGGGCGAGGCCGCCGTGCAGGCCGCGCGCTCCTGCGGCTACACGGGCGCGGGGACGGTGGAGTTCATCGTCCCGGGCGGCGACCCGTCCGCGTACTACTTCATGGAGATGAACACCCGGCTCCAGGTCGAGCACCCGGTCACGGAGCTGATCACCGGGCTGGACCTGGTCGAGTGGCAGATCCGGGTCGCGGCGGGCGAGCGGCTGGGCTTCGCCCAGGAGGACGTGACGCTCACGGGCCACGCGGTGGAGGCGCGCGTCTGCGCCGAGACCGCCCGGGTGAGCGGCGACCGCGTCGACTTCCTGCCCTCGGCGGGCACGGTCCTGGCCCTGCGCGAGCCGGCGGGCGAGGGGATCCGGGTGGATTCCGGGCTCATGGCGGGCGCGGCGGTCGGCACGTCGTACGACCCCATGCTCGCGAAGGTGATCGCCCACGGCCCCGACCGGGCCACGGCCCTGCGCCGCCTGCGGGCCGCCCTCGCGGAGACGGTCGTCCTGGGCGTCGACACGAACGTGGGCTTCCTGCGGCGGCTGCTGGCCCACCCCGACGTGGTGTCGGGAGCGCTCGACACGGGTCTCGTCGACCGGGACGCGGCGACGCTGGTCCCGGCGGAGGTGCCGGAGGAGGTGTACGTGGCGGGTGGGTTGCTGCGCCAGCAGGAGCTGTCCCCCGATCCCGCCCCTTCCCGAAACGGGGGGCAAGCCCCCCGGCCCCCGGTCACATGGGTGGACCCGTTCTCGGTCCCGAGCGGCTGGCGCCTCGGCGGCGAGGCCGCCTGGACGCCCCATCACTTCCGCGTCCCGGGGCACGCCCCGGTCACGGTCCGCGTGCGTGACACTGCAGCGGGCACGGAGTTCCTGCTCAGCGACGAGGCCGCGACTCCCCGCAGCGCGAAGCTGCTGCCCTCCCGGGGGCCCGGGGGCTTGCCCCCTCACGCGGCGGAGCCGCACATCGACACCACGGGAAGGGGCGGGGCTGGGGAGCGAACCACCCTCGTGCTCGACGGCACCACCCTCACCGTCACCCACACCGCCGACGGCGGCACCTGGCTCGCCCACCAGGGCGACACCTGGCACCTCCTCCCCCACGACCCCGTCCAGGCAGCCCTGAGCGGCGGCGGCCCCGGTGCCCACGCCGGCACCCTCACCGCCCCCATGCCCGGCACGGTCACCGTCGTCAAGGCGGCCGTCGGGGACGAGGTCGAGGCCGGGCAGAGCCTCCTCGTCGTGGAGGCGATGAAGATGGAGCACGTCATCGCCGCCCCCCACGCCGGCACCGTCACCGAGCTCGATGTGACGCCCGGCAGCACCGTGGCGATGGACCAGGTCCTGGCCGTCGTCACCCCCGTCGCCACCCCCGACGGCGCCGTCACACCCGACGGCACCCCGGCCGCGCCCCTGGAGGAGTCATGATCAGCGGACTGCCCATGGCCGTCCCGGACCCCGCCCTCCCCACCCGGGTGCGGATCCACGAGGTGGGCCCCCGCGACGGCCTCCAGAACGAGAAGACGACCGTCCCGACCGAGGTCAAGGCGGAGTTCATCCGCCGGCTGGCCGCCGCCGGCCTGGACACCGTCGAGGCGACGAGCTTCGTCCACCCCAAGTGGGTGCCCCAGCTGGCCGACGCCGAGGAGCTGCTGCCGCTGCTGGCGGGCGTCCCCGCCCGGCTCCCCGTGCTCGTGCCCAACCGGCGCGGGCTGGAGCGCGCCCTCGCCCTCGGCGCCCGGGAGATCGCCGTCTTCGGCAGCGCCACCGAGTCCTTCGCCCGGGCCAATCTCAACCGCTCCGTCGACGAGTCGCTGGAGATGTTCGCCCCCGTCGTGGCGACGGCCCGGGAGGCGGGGCTGCGGGTGCGCGGCTATCTCTCCATGTGCTTCGGCGACCCCTGGGAGGGGGCCGTGCCCCTGGAGCAGACCGTCCGTGTCAGCCGCCGCCTCCTCGACCTGGGCTGTGACGAGCTGAGCCTGGGCGACACCATCGGCGTCGCCACGCCCGGCCATGTCACGGCACTGCTCGCCGCGCTCAACGAGGCGGGGGTGGCGACCGACCGGCTCGCCGTGCACTTCCACGACACCTACGGGCAGGCGCTCGCCAACACCCTCGCCGCCCTGCGCCACGGCGTGACCACGGTCGACGCCTCCGCCGGCGGGCTCGGCGGCTGCCCGTACGCCAAGAGCGCCACCGGCAATCTCGCCACCGAAGACCTCGTCTGGATGCTCGACGGCCTCGGCATCACCACCGGGGTCGATCTCGGCCGTCTCACCGCCACCAGCGTCTGGATGGCCGGCCACCTGGGCCGACCCAGCCCGTCCCGCACCGTCCGTGCCCTCTCCCACCAGGAGCCCTGAGCCATGTCGCTGGACCACCGACTCTCCCCCGAGCACGAGGAACTCCGCCGCACCGTGGAGGAGTTCGCCCACGAGGTCGTCGCCCCGAAGATCGGCGACTTCTACGAGCGCCATGAGTTCCCCTACGAGATCGTGCGGGAGATGGGCCGCATGGGCCTGTTCGGGCTGCCGTTCCCCGAGGAGTACGGCGGCATGGGCGGGGACTACCTGGCCCTCGGGCTGGTCCTGGAGGAGCTCGCCCGGGTGGACTCCTCCGTGGCGATCACCCTGGAGGCCGGGGTCTCACTGGGCGCGATGCCCATCTTCCGTTTCGGCACGGAGGAGCAGAAGCGCGAGTGGCTGCCGAAGCTGTGTTCCGGCGAGATGCTGGGCGCGTTCGGCCTGACGGAGCCCGACGGCGGTTCCGACGCCGGGGCCACCCGCACCACGGCCCGCCTCGACGAGGCGACGAACGAGTGGGTGATCAACGGCACCAAGTGCTTCATCACCAACTCCGGCACCGACATCACCGGCCTGGTCACCGTCACCGCCGTCACCGGTCACACCGAGAACGGCAAGCCGCTGATCTCCTCGATCATCGTGCCGTCCGGCACCCCCGGCTTCACGGTCGCCGCCCCCTACTCCAAGGTCGGCTGGAACGCCTCGGACACCCGGGAGCTGTCCTTCTCCGACGTCCGGGTGCCGGCCGCCAATCTGCTGGGCGAACAGGGCCGCGGCTACGCCCAGTTCCTGCGGATACTGGACGAGGGACGGATCGCGATCTCCGCGCTGGCCACCGGGCTCGCCCAGGGCTGTGTCGACGAGTCGGTCGGCTACGCCCGGACCCGGGAGGCCTTCGGCCGGCCGATCGGCGCCAACCAGGCCATCCAGTTCAAGATCGCCGACATGGAGATGCGGGCGCACACGGCCCGGATCGCCTGGCGCGACGCCGCGTCCCGGCTGGTGCACGGCGAGCCGTTCAAGAAGGAGGCGGCGCTGGCCAAGCTCTACTCCTCCGAGATCGCCGTCACCAACGCCCGCGAGGCCACCCAGATCCACGGCGGCTACGGCTTTATGAACGAGTACCCCGTGGCCCGGATGTGGCGGGACTCCAAGATCCTGGAGATCGGCGAGGGCACCAGCGAGGTCCAGCGGATGCTGATCGCCCGCGAGCTGGGCCTGCCCGGCGCCTGACGTCCCCCGGTACGCCCCCGCTCCCGCGCCCCCGCTCCCCGCCCCGCGCCCCCGCCCCGGCTGAGAGAATTCCGTCCATGGCAGAGATCCTCCAGAAGGACGGGACATGGACCTTCGACGGCGACACGATACGCATCGTGCCGGGCCGGGAGCGGGGAGCGCATCCACTGCGCCAGACCCTGGGTGAGCTGGCCGTTCCACTGGGCGCGGTGGCGGGCGTCGCCTTCGAGCCGGCCCGCCGGGGCGGACGGCTCCGGCTGCGGCTGCGCGACGGGTCCGACCCGCTGACCCAGGCCGCCCGCGGCCGACTTCCGGAAGCAGCGGATCCGTATCAGCTCGCGGTCGAGCAGGACCGTACGGGCGTCGCGGAGTACTTCGTGGACGAGGTGCGCCACGCCCTGCTGCTGGAGCAGCTGCCGGACGGCCCCACCGACCGCTATCTGCTGCCGGGCCCGGCCGTGCCGCTGTCGGTGAGCGCCGGGGACGGCACCGCCTCCTTCGACGGCGAGCGCGTCCGCCTGGAGTGGAACTGGGTCACCGCCGAGGGGAAGAAGTCCGCGGGGACGCGCGTCCTGCCCGTCGCCGACATCGCCTCGGTGGAGTGGCAGCCCTCCGCCGGACTGGAGAACGGCTACCTCCGCTTCACCGTCCCCCAGGCGCCCACGAACGCGCCGCCCAAGCACGACCCCCACGCCATCGAGCTCTTCGGCTTCAAGAAGGACCCGCTGATGGCGCTGGTGGCCGCCGCCGTGATCGCCCGGCTGCCGCACCCCTCCGCCGCCGGAACCGCACGGTCCGCCGGAGCCGCGCAGTCCGCCGCCGTCCCGCCGGGCGCCCCGGCCCCCGGCGCCCCGAAGGCCCTGGAGGGCACACTCCCGGCCGGGCCCGCCGCCCCCGAGCAGGGCGACCCCGCCGCCGATCACGACACCCTGCTGCGCCGGCTGCGCGAGCTGGGTGAGCTGCGTCACACCGGGATCCTCACGGACGAGGAGTTCGCCGCGGCGAAACAGGCCGTCCTGCGTCGTTTCTAACCCTTTCACCCTCCCATTCGCCCGCACTCCTGCCCGATATCGGGCAGGATTCTTGCGAAAGCCTCGACTTCCCCTCACTATCGACGGGTGCTCGAACGCCGCATGTCCCATGACGACCTGGTCGACCACCTGGTGCGCAGCACGCCGCTACAGCGCGGCGAGGCAGCCCGGGTGGTGCTGGACGTGCTGGCGTACTTCGACGAGACGGCCGAGGAATTCGTGCGTCGCCGCCACCGCGAGCTTCAGTCCGGCGGACTGAACAACGCGGAGATCTTCGAGCGCATCGCGACGGAGCTGCCGCACCGCGCGGTGGCGCCACCCGAGCTCTCACTGCGGCAACTGCGCCGCATCGTCTACGGCTGAGCCGCCGGGACGTCGACGGGCCGGGGCCGGCTCCGCACAACCGCCCCGTTCCGTCCTCGCAACCGCCACCGAGTGCCGCCGTAGTGCCGGGCACCACGAACGCTTTACCTGGGAGGGTCACCTATGTGTGGAATCGTCGGATACATCGGCAAGCGTGATGTCGCGCCGCTGCTGCTGGAGGGTCTGCAGCGCCTGGAGTACCGCGGCTACGACTCCGCCGGTATCGCCCTGCACGCCGGCGGCAAGACCGGCGGCCTGAAGTCCGCCAAGGCCAAGGGCCGCGTCCGCGAGCTGGAGTCCCGGCTGCCCAAGCGCTTCAACGGCACCACCGGTATCGCCCACACCCGCTGGGCCACCCACGGCGCGCCGAACGACGTCAACGCCCACCCCCACCTCGACGCCGAGGAGAAGGTGGCCGTCGTCCACAACGGCATCATCGACAACGCCTCCGACCTGCGCGCCAAGCTGACGGCCGAGGGCTTCGTCTTCGTCTCCGACACCGACACCGAGGTCCTCGCCCACCTCATCGCCCGCTCCGAGGCCGGCACGCTGGAGGAGAAGGTCCGCGAGGCCGTCAAGCACATCGAGGGCACGTACGGCATCGCCGTCCTCCACGCCGACTTCCCGGACCGCATCGTCGTCGCCCGCAACGGCTCCCCCGTGGTCCTGGGCATAGGCGAGAAGGAGATGTTCGTCTCCTCCGACGTCGCCGCCCTGGT
The DNA here is from genome assembly GCF_042892945.1 of Streptomyces sp. NPDC001678. Taxonomy (NCBI): domain Bacteria; kingdom Bacillati; phylum Actinomycetota; class Actinomycetes; order Kitasatosporales; family Streptomycetaceae; genus Streptomyces; species Streptomyces sp. NPDC001678. The sequence continues at coordinate 213,246 of NZ_JBIAUP010000010.1, forward strand.
CTCCCACACCCGCCAGGTCGTCACCCTCGACGACGGCGAGATGGCCACCCTGCGCGCCGACGACTACCGCACGTACACCACCGAGGGCTCCTCCACCTCCGCCCAGCCGACCACCGTGGAGTGGGAGGCCGAGTCCTACGACATGGGCGGCCACGACACGTACATGCACAAGGAGATCCACGAGCAGGCCGAGGCCGTGGACCGCGCGCTGCGCGGCCGCATCGACGACCGCTTCTCCACCGTGCACCTCGGCGGCCTCAACCTGGACGCCCGTGACGCCCGCGCCGTGCGCCGGGTGAAGATCCTCGGCTGCGGCACCTCGTACCACGCCGGCCAGATCGGCGCCCAGATGATCGAGGAGCTGGCCCGTATCCCCGCGGACGCCGAGCCGGCCTCCGAGTTCCGCTACCGCAACCCGGTCGTCGACCCCGACACCCTCTACATCGCGGTGTCCCAGTCCGGTGAGACCTACGACGTGCTCGCCGCCGTCCAGGAGCTCAAGCGCAAGGGCGCCCGCGTCCTGGGCCTGGTGAACGTGGTCGGCTCGGCGATCGCCCGCGAGACCGACGGCGGCATCTACGTCCACGCCGGCCCCGAGGTCTGCGTCGTCTCCACCAAGTGCTTCACCAACATGGTGGTCTCCTTCGGCCTGCTCGCCCTTCACCTGGGCCGCACCCGCGACCTGTCCGTCGCCGACGGCAAGCGGATCATCGAGGGCCTGCGCAAGCTGCCCGGCCAGATCGAGGAGATCCTGGCGAACGAGGCGCAGATCGAGGAGCTGGCCAAGGAGTACGCCGAGGCCAAGTCGATGATGTTCATCGGCCGTGTGCGGGGCTACCCGGTGGCCCGTGAGGCCTCGCTGAAGCTCAAGGAGGTCTCGTACATCCACGCCGAGGCCTACCCGGCCTCCGAGCTGAAGCACGGCCCGCTGGCCCTGATCGAGCCCGCGATGCCGACCGTCGCGATCGTGCCGGACGACGAGCTGCTGGAGAAGAACCGCGCCGCGCTCGAGGAGATCAAGGCCCGCAGCGGCCGTATCCTCGCCGTCGCCCACCAGGAGCAGGAGAAGGCCGACCACACGATCGTGGTGCCGAAGAACGAGGACGAGCTGGACGCCATCCTCATGGGCATCCCGCTCCAGCTCTTCGCGTACTACACGGCCAAGGCCATGGGCCGCGACATCGACAAGCCGCGCAACCTGGCGAAGTCCGTCACCGTCGAGTAGTCCGCCCCCGGGCCCGCCCGGCCGCCCGGCCGCGGGCCCCGCGAACCCTCTCGGACCTGTCCGCACCTGTCCGCGACAGGTACGAGAGAACGGCCCTCCCCACGCGTGCCACCACGCGCGCGGGGAGGGCCGCCTCCTTTCGCGCCGGCGTCGCCCTCACACCGGCGGTGATGCCACCGGCCCCGGGAACCGTCACCTCCCGTCCGGCGGCACGACCTGAGGGACGTGCTGCCGGAGTTGTACCCGTCCGGGATGCCACCGGCACCTCTACGCGCGAGTAGATTCCGGGGGAAGTCAAGGGATCGGCGGAGTCATTCCCCTACGGCGCACGGCAGTTGACGTTCCGCCAGTTCCTGTCGGTTTCCGCCGCACCCCTCACACCAACGGCATCACAAGGCCGCACGCGTCACCGTGGGAGTGGCCGGGAGTCCATGGCACCACCGGGAAACCACCGGTGGCCCGCGCCCGGCCCTTACGGGATGACGACCCCGTACGGGATGACGCCCCCTTACGGGATGACGCCCCCTTACGGGATGACGCCCCCTTACGGGATGACGCCCCCTTACGGGATGACGACCACCGGCCGCTGCGCCCGGCGCGCCAGCCGGCCCGCCACGGAGCCGAAGATCCGGCCGACCAGACCATGGGTGGAGCCCACCACGATGGCGTCGGCGGCGTATTCGCGCCCGACTTCTTCGAGTTCGTGACAGATGTCCCCGCCGCGCTCCACCAGGATCCAGGGCACCTCGGAGAGGTGGTCGGCACAGGCCAGCTCCAGGCCCAGGACCTCCGTGCGGTGATCGGGGACGTCCACGAAGACCGGCGGCTCACAGCCCGCCCAGACGGTCGTCGGCAGCCGGTTGGCCACATGGACGATGATCAGCCCCGAGCCGGAGCGCCGGGCCATACCGATTGCATACGCAAGCGCCCGCTCGCTCGACATGGAACCGTCGAAGCCCACCACGACGCCGTGCCGGAACGCCGGATCGCAGGAATGACGTGTTTCTTCCACCGCTTCGGGATTCGCCGCCTGATCGGCGATCCGCTTGCGGTCCGCGGGTTCGGAGAATTCGTGACCGGCCATCGGTGTCTCGGCGAAGGAAGCCTCTGGTCGAGGGATCGGCGGTGGACTGGTTGGAGTTGTCGAGGGGCGCGCCCACTGATGGATCTTGGACGGCCAAATCCGTCCGGGATTCATCTTTTCAAGTGCTTACCCCCCAGGGTACGGCGACAGTCGCTGCCTGCCCAGAGGCCGCCCGCCGGGCCGGCGGCCCCGTGGGCGGTTCCCCGGAGCATGCACGAGCGCGGCGCGTAGCGCAATGGCCCGGGCTCACACCCCCTGCTACCCACTCCCCAGTGACCCACGCCCCCGACCGGCCGTTGTTAGTACCGCCAGCAGCCGCCAGCAGGGAGCCCTTCCGTGCCCGGAACCCATGATTTCGCCCGCGAGGAGACGCCCGAGGGGCCGTCCCCCGATCCGGTGAGCGACGTGGTCCGCTGGGCGTCCTTCAGCTGTGCCCTGGTCCCGGTCGTCCTGCTGATGTGCGGTCAGTCCTTCGGCGGCGCGGCCGGCACGGCCGCCGGTCTGGTGGCACTCACCTGCGTCTGCCACGCACTCCTGCGTCAGTCCGAGCGCACCGCCGCCAAGGTGTCCGCGGAACAGGCGGCACCGCACCGGGGACGGCACGGACGGACGGGCGGCGGAAGCCATCGAGGAGCCCGCCGACAGGGGTCCGGTAGCCCCGCCGACTGACCTCCTCGCACGGCTGCACCCATATGTTTTCAGCCAACTTCGGCCCGAACCTCGTACCTCGGCCGGAACCCCTCTCATCAGCCGGTCGACCAGCAAGGAAAGAACCGCTGAGGGCGGTTGCCGACTGAGGAGTGTGGGCAGGGGCGAGAGGCGTACTTTTCACCGGAGCCTGCAAGTGCAACGCTTCGTGATCGAACGCTTCACGCCAAGTTGTCATGTCGATTTAGAGGCGGGTGGTGAACTGGTCACCGCGTCTCCAAGCGACGCAGTAGATTCGATCTTGGCCATGACCGGCGGGGGAACCGTTCAGGACCGAGGGGAAACGTGCAGGACCGAGAGGACTCGACCGCCGAGGGGGGCTTAGCGCCATGAGCCAGGACTCCACGACCGTACCGGAGACCGCGCGCAAGCTCTCCGGACGCCGCCGCCGGGAGATCGTCGCCGTACTGCTTTTCAGCGGCGGCCCCATCTTCGAAAGCTCCATCCCGCTCTCCGTGTTCGGCATCGACCGACAGGACGCGGGAGTCCCCCGCTACCGATTGCTGGTGTGCGCGGGCGAAGATGTGCCATTGCGAACGACCGGCGGCCTGGAATTGACCGCACCGTACGGCCTGGAGGCACTCTCCAGGGCCGGCACCGTCGTCGTACCGGCCTGGCGGTCGATCACCCAGCCGCCACCCGCCGCCGCGCTCGACGCACTGCGCCGGGCCCATGAGGAGGGCGCCCGCATCGTCGGGCTGTGCACCGGTGCCTTTGTACTGGCCGCCGCGGGTCTGCTGGACGGCAGGCCCGCCACCACCCACTGGATGTACGCGCCCACGCTCGCGAAGCGCTATCCGTCGGTCCATGTGGACCCCCGGGAGCTCTTCGTGGACGACGGCGACGTACTGACGTCCGCAGGCACCGCGGCAGGCATCGACCTGTGCCTGCACATCGTCCGCACCGACCACGGCGCCGACGCCGCGGGGGCCCTGGCCCGCCGGCTCGTCGTACCGCCGCGCCGCGCCGGCGGGCAGGAGCGCTACCTCGACCGCTCTTTACCCGAGGAGATCGGCGCCGACCCGCTGGCCGAGGTCGTCGCCTGGGCGCTGGAGCACCTCCACGAGCAGTTCGACGTGGAGACCCTGGCCGCCCGCGCGTATATGAGCCGTCGCACCTTCGACCGGCGGTTCCGCTCGCTCACCGGGAGCGCCCCGCTGCAGTGGCTGATCACTCAGCGGGTGCTCCAGGCCCAGCGGCTCCTGGAGACCTCGGACTACTCCGTGGACGAGGTCGCCGGGCGCTGCGGCTTCCGCTCGCCCGTGGCCCTGCGCGGCCACTTCCGCCGGCAGCTGGGGTCCTCCCCCGCCGCCTACCGGGCCGCCTACCGGGCGCGCCGGCCGCAGGGCGGCCCGGTGGACCGGCCGGAGCGGGGCGAGCGAGTCGAGCGCGCGGAGCGCGGCGACCGGTTCGACCGGCCGGATCCACTGGAGCCCCGGCCGGGGGAACCGTCGCTGATGGCGATGCGCCGTGCGGCGATGCCCGCCCACGCGATGACGGGCGCGCCCCTGGGCGCTCCCCCGCCGCCGGGTGGACATAGCGGACATATCTCCCATTCGCCAGGACACGGCGGTGGACACGGGGTGGGGCCGGGGGATCCGGGGAAGCCGGAATCGGACCTCTACGCTCCGCGCCTGCCCGGACAGCGGGAACGCCCCGTAGGGTGAGACGTATGAACGATCGCATGGTGTGGATCGACTGCGAGATGACCGGGCTCTCGCTGTCGTCCGACGCGCTCATCGAGGTGGCCGCCCTGGTCACCGACTCTGAGCTGAACATCCTCGGGGACGGCGTGGACATCGTCGTCCGCCCGCCCGCCGAGGCGCTCGCCACCATGCCCGAGGTCGTGCGCGAGATGCACACGGCCTCCGGGCTGCTCGCGGAGCTGGACGGCGGGACGACCCTCGAGGACGCCGAGCGGCAGGTCCTGGAGTACGTCCGCGAGCACGTCCCGGAGCCGGGCAAGGCCCCGCTGTGCGGAAACTCGGTCGGCACCGACCGCGGTTTCCTGCTGCGGGACATGCCCGCGCTCGAAGGCCACCTGCACTACCGGATCGTGGACGTGTCCTCGGTGAAGGAGCTGGCCCGCCGCTGGTTCCCGCGCGCGTACTTCAGCAGCCCCAAGAAGAACGGCAACCACCGGGCGCTGTCGGACATCCGCGAGTCGATCGCCGAGCTCCGCTACTACCGCGAGGCGATCTTCGTCCCCCAGCCCGGTCCGGACTCCGACACGGCGAAGGCCATCGCGGCCAAGCACGTCCTGTCCGCCCAGGCATAGTGACGTAGCTCGCTCCCGGCGCGGCGAAAGCTGGGAGCGAGCACCCTCAAAGACCCTGTAGACTTCTTCTCGGCCGGTGGGAAACACGGAAACAAACGCCGGACATGGTGGGTATAGCTCAGCTGGTAGAGCACCTGGTTGTGGTCCAGGATGTCGCGGGTTCGAGTCCCGTTACTCACCCTGATCGGGAAGAGCCCGGTCCGCTTGAAGCGGACCGGGCTCTTTTCTGTTTGTAGTCCCCAGGGGTGACGTGGGGGGCGGTCGGGAGACGTCGGCCGTCCGTCCGGGCAAAGCTGATGTGCCGGTACCGGACGAAGGGTCATGACCGATGGCAACAGGCACAGTGAAGTGGTTCAACGCCGAGAAGGGATTCGGCTTCATCACTCAGGACGACGGAGGCCCGGACGTGTTCGTCCACTTCTCCGCCGTCCAGGGCACCGGGTTCAAGGAGCTGCACGAGAACGACAGGGTCGAGTACGACGTCACCCAGGGACAGAAGGGGCCGCAGGCGGAGAACGTCAACGTCCTCCAGTCGTGACCGCCTGGTCGAACGGCCCCTACCGCCGGCGGATCCTGCTGTTCGTCGTCGCCGCCGTCCTCGTCCTCGGAGTGAGCCTGCTCGACGGCTGCGCCCGGGACGACGAGGACGGCGGCGCCCGGAGCACCCGGCGGACCACGATCACCATCGGCACCTTCGGTGTCTTCGGCTACAAGCAGGCAGGCCTCTACTCGGAGTACGAACGGCTCCACCCGGGCGTCACGATCAAGGAAACCGTGATCGACCGGAACGAGGCCTACTACCCCCAGCTCCTCACCCACCTCGCGGCGGGCAGCGGCCTCGCCGACATCCAGGCCATGGAGGTCGCCAACGTCCATGAGCTGGCCACCGCGCGGGGCGACCTCTTCGAGGACCTGTCCCGCGCGAAGGGCGTCCACCGGGACGACTGGCTCTCCTGGAAGTGGGCGCAGGCCACCACCCCCGACGGCCGGACCATCGGCCTCGGCACGGACATCGGGCCGATCGCCGTCTGCTACCGCAAGGACCTCTTCCGGCGCGCCGGGCTCCCCACGGACCGGGAGGCGGTCGGCAGGCTGTGGGCCGGGGACTGGCGGCGCTATCTGGAGGCCGGCCGGGCCTACCGGAGCCGGGCCCCGGCGGGCACGGTCTTCACCGACTCGGCGGCCGGGCTCTACAACGCCGCCGTGCACGGCTACCCCGAGCGCTACTACGACCGCGGGGGCCGCCCCCGCTACCGGAACGGCCCCGCCGTCCGGGCCTCCTGGGACCTGGCGACGCGGGCCGCCCGGGACGGGCTGACGGCCCGGCTCAAACAGTTCGAGAAGCCCTGGGACCAGGCGTACGCCAACGGCCGCTTCGCCACCGTCGCCTGCCCGCCCTGGATGCTCGGCTACATCAAGGAGAAGTCGGGCCCGGCGGGCCGGGGCCAGTGGGACGTGGCCGCCGCGCCCCGGCCGGCCAACTGGGGCGGCTCCTTCATCGGCGTGCCCAGAGCCGCCCGGCACCGGGCCGCCGCGACCGAGCTCGCGGTCTGGCTGACGGCCCCCGCCCAGCAGGCCAAGCTGTTCGAACGGCAGGCGGGCATCCCCTCCACCCCGGCCTCGTACGCCATGCCGGAGGTAAGGGACGCGCGCAATCCCTACTTCGGTGACGCGCCCATCGGGCGGATCTTCACGGAGGCGGCCCGGCACGTCCCGACGCTGTTCTTCGGGCCGCGCGAACAGCAGATCGGGCTCGCGTTCACCGAGGTCGGCATCCCCCAGGTCGAGCAGCAGGGCAGATCGCCCCGGGACGGCTGGCGGGCGGCACAGCGGGAGATCGAGAACGCGGTGGACGAATGACCGCCACGACCGCGGTCGTCGAGGGCGCGGCCGGCGCCCCCGGGGAGCGGCGGCGCGGCCGGGACGACCCGCGCGGCCGCCTCCACCGCTGGGACCTCCGCTACAGCCCCTACGCCTTCGTGGCCCCGTTCTTCCTCTTCTTCGCCGCGTTCGGGCTCTTCCCCCTCCTCTACACCGGGTGGACCTCGCTGCACCGCGTGGAGCTGACATCCCCCGAGCGCATGGAGTGGGCGGGCCTCCACAATTACGCCCGGCTCCTCGGCAACGACTTCTTCTGGGACGCGCTGCGCAACACCTTCACCATCGGTGTGCTGTCGACCGTGCCCCAGCTGCTGATGGCGCTGGGCCTGGCGCACCTCCTCCACTACCGGCTGCGCGCCGCCACCTTCTGGCGGGTCGCCCTGCTGACCCCGTACGCCACATCCGTCGCCGCCGCCACGCTCGTCTTCGTCGTGCTCTACGGGCGGGACTACGGGATGGTGAACTGGGCGCTCCAGGCGGCGGGCGTCGGGCCGGTCGACTGGCAGAACGGCACCTGGAGCTCGCGGTGCGCCGTCTCCTCGATCGTGATCTGGCGGTGGACGGGCTACAACGCGCTGATCTACCTGGCCGCCATGCAGGCCGTGCCGGACGAGCTCTACGAGTCGGCGGCGCTCGACGGCGCCTCGCGGGCGCGGCAGTTCCTGCACGTCACCGTGCCGGCGCTGCGGCCGACGATCCTCTTCACCGTCGTCGTCTCCACCATCGGGGCTACCCAGCTCTTCGGCGAGCCCCTGCTGTTCGGCGGGGCGGGCGGCCAGAAGGGCGGCGCCTCGCACCAGTTCCAGACCCTGGGGCTCTATCTCTACGAGCAGGGCTGGTTCAACTACCACCTGGGGCGCGCCTCGGCCGTCGCCTGGACGATGTTCCTGCTCCTGCTGCTGATCGCCACCGTGAACGCGCTGCTCGCGCGGTGGCTGGGGAAGGACCGGTGAGGGGGCGACATGACCATCGCCGGGCGACAGCTGCGCGCGGGGCCCCTGGCCTACGCCGTCCTGACGCTCTTCACCGCCGGCTCGCTCTTCCCGCTCGTATGGACGGCGGTGGCCGCTTCCGGCGACAGCGCCCGGCTGGCGCACACCCCGCCGCCGCTGTGGTTCGGCGGCAGGCTGCTCACCAATCTCGGCACGGCGTGGACCGACGCCCGGATGGGCCTCGCCCTCGCCAACACCATGCTGGTCGCCGGGACGGTGGCGCTGGGCACGGTGCTCTTCTGCACGATCGCCGGCTTCGCCTTCGCCAAGCTGCGGTTCCGCTTCCGGCGGGCGCTGCTCCTGCTGACGGTCGGCACGATGATGGTGCCGCCGCAGCTGAGCGTCGTCCCCCTCTTCATGATCGTGGCGCGACTGGGGTGGACCGATCAGCTGCGGGCCGTCGTCCTGCCGGCGCTGGTGAGCGCCTTCGGGGTGTTCTTCATGCGGCAGTACCTCGTCGAGGCGCTGCCCGACGAGCTGATCGAGGCGGCCCGGGTGGACGGGGCGAGCAGCGTGCGCGTGGTGTGGCACGTGGTCTTCCCCGTCGCCCGGCCCGCGATGGCCGTGCTGGGGATGCTCTCCTTCGTCCAGGCGTGGAACGACTTCTTCTGGCCCGTCATCGCGCTGACGCAGGAGAACCCGACCGTGCAGGTGGCCCTCACCGGGCTCGGCCGCGGCTATGTGCCCGACCAGGCCGTGGTGATGGCCGGGGCGCTGCTGGGCACGCTGCCGCTGCTGCTGGCCTTCACGTTCTTCGGGCGGCAGATCGTCGGCGGCATCATGCGCGGCGCGCTCAAGGGCTGACTCCCCCACCGTTCTCCCCTCTCCTTCCGGAGCGTGCGACATGACCGTGGACTTCCCGCCCGGCTTCCTCTTCGGCGCCGCGACCGCCGCCTACCAGGTCGAGGGCGCGGCCGCCGAGGACGGCCGCACCCCCTCCATCTGGGACACCTTCTCCCGGGCGCCGGGACGGGTGCTCGGCGGTGACACCGGGGACACGGCGACGGACCACTACCACCGCCGTGCCGAGGACGTCCGTCTCATGGCGGAGCTGGGCCTGGGCGCGTACCGCTTCTCCGTCTCCTGGCCCCGGGTCCAGCCCACCGGCCGGGGCCCGGCCTCGCCGCGCGGGCTCGACTTCTACCGGGCGCTCGTCGACGACCTCCTCGCCCATGGCATCCGTCCGGTGCTGACGCTCTATCACTGGGACCTGCCGCAGGAGCTGGAGGACGCGGGCGGCTGGCCCGAGCGCGACACCGCCCACCGCTTCGCCGACTACGCCCGGCTCGTCGGCGAGGCGCTGGGCGACCGCGTCGAGCTGTGGACCACCCTCAACGAGCCCTGGTGCAGCGCCTTCCTGGGCTACGCGGCCGGGGTGCACGCCCCGGGCCGTACGGACGACGAGGCCGCGCTGCGGGCCGCGCACCACCTCAATCTGGCGCACGGCCTCGGCGCACGGGCGCTGCGCGCCGAGCTGCCCCCGCGGGCCCGGCTGTCCGTGGCGCTCAACCCCGCCGCCGTCCGGGCCCGTACGCCCTCGCCCGGGGATCAGGACGCGGCGCGGCGGGTGGACGCGCTGGCCACCCGTATCTTCACCGGGCCCATGCTGCGCGGGGCGTACCCCGAGGACCTCCTCGCCGACACGGCGGCCATCACGGACTGGTCGTTCGTACGCGGCGACGACACGGACGTCATCCGGCACCCCCTCGACGCGCTGGGCATCAACTACTACGCACCCACAGTCGTATCAGCCGCCACTGACAATCCCCCGGCGTCCGGCCTGCGGGAGCCCTCCCCCTGGCCGGGCGCCGGGGGCGTGGCCTTCCACCGGCCGCCGGGCAAGCTCACCGCGATGGACTGGGCGGTCGACCCCACCGGCCTGTACGACCTGCTGACGCGGTTCGCCCGGGAGGCCCCCGGGCTGCCGCTGATCGTCACCGAGAACGGCGCCGCCTACGACGACAAGCCCGGCGCCGACGGCACGGTCGACGACCCCGAGCGGATCGCCTATCTGCACGCCCATCTGGAGGCCGTGCTGCGGGCCCTCGGCGACGGCGCGGACGTCCGGGGCTATTTCCTCTGGTCGCTGCTGGACAATTTCGAGTGGGCGTACGGCTACAGCAAGCGCTTCGGCGCGGTGTACGTGGACTACGCGACCCTGGCCCGTATCCCCAAGTCCAGCGCGCGGTGGTACGCGCGGCTGGCACGGACGGGCCGGTTGCCCATCGGGGGAGGGTCCTTCAGCTGAAGGACTTCAGCTGAAGGCGGAGGGCGGCGGGGCGGGCGAGGGCCGGGCGCTCGCGTCGGTGACGGGCACGGCGCCGCCGGTGAAGTCGAGGAGCGCGCGGCCGTGTTCGACCCGGCCCTGGTGGGGGTCGGTGGCCGCCCGGCGGGTGAGCTCGGCTATGGGCAGTTCGCGGTCGGAGGCCAGCAGCACGGCGTTGCCGAAGCGCCGGCCGCGCAGCACCGCCGGGTCGGCGGTGAGGCACAGCTCGGGGAAGACGGTGCGGACGGTCGCTATCTGGGCCTTGAGGTGGGCCAGCGGCGGGCCGTCGGCGAGGTTCGCGGCGTAGTGGCCGCCGGGGCGCAGGGCCCGTCGTACGTCGGTGACGAATTCCGTGCTGGTGAGGTGGGCGGGGGTGCGGGCGCCGCTGAAGACGTCGGCGATGATCAGGTCCGCCCAGCCGTCCGGGATCCTGGCGAGCCCTTCCCGGGCGTCGGTGCCGCGCACCCGGATGCGCCAGCTCGACTCCAGCGGCAGCTCGGCCCGTATGAACTGGACCAGGGGCGCGTCTATCTCGATGATCTGCTGGGTGGAGCGGGGCCGGGTGGCGGCGATGTACCGGGCGAGGGTGAAGGCGCCACCGCCCAGGTGGACGGCCTGGACGGGTTTGCCGGGCGGTGCGACGAGGTCGGCGATGTGGCCGAGGCGCCGCTGGTAGGAGAAGTCCAGATACGCGGGGTCGTCCAGGTCGACATGGGACTGCGGGGCCCCGTCTATCAGCAGGGTGCTGCCACGGGGCCGGTCGCGGTCAGGGACGAGCTCCGCGAGACCGCCCGCCACCTGCGCGGATATCGGTTCCACGGCGCGTCCGCGCCCTTGCTTCTGCTTGCCCTTCACCACCCGTCCAGTATCGCCGGTGCGGGCGGGCGGGCCCGTCCGGGCCGCTAACGACAGCGGTCGACGGCCTCGATGGTGCGGGCGGCCTCGCCGAGGGCGGCGCGCAGCACGGCGGGGTCGGTGGCGGAGGCGTAGGCGGCGTCGGGGGCGACCAGCCAGCCCGTGCCGTTGACGGGGGGCTCGGCGGCGCTCGTCCGCAGGCCGCGGCCGTAGGTCTGGGTGCAGGCGCTGCCGGGCAGGTCCCAGCCGTCGGCCGTGCCGGGCGGGACGAGGAAGCCGAGGGTGTCGCAGTCGCCGTCGTGGAGGACGGGGCCCACTCCGTCGCGCAGCCGCAGGATGTCGACGGCCTCCAGGCCCTGGCGCGCGGGGACCGTGACCAGGTCGCAGGGATGCCCCTCGGCGCCGTCCGTGCCGGCCCGCGGCGGATACGGGGACGCGCTGTGGTCCTGGAGCGGCTTACGCAGAGCCGTCGTCCGCGAGCCGCCGATGTCCACTCCGGCCTCCACCACGGGAAACCCCTCCTCATCGCCGCGCCTGTGTCCAGGTCGGGATCCACGCCGAGCGCGCTCGCGCTCTTCGGGTTCAACGCGTGGACGCGTCAACGGCTACGGCGCCATGCCGCCGCAAAGGATGGCAGTTCATGGCGGATGGCAGGTGGGATATCCGTTTTGTAGTCAAACCGGATGTAGTGGAATCGCCACAGCCGGTACGGTCATCACGCCACACGGCAAGCACAGCCGCCCGCCCCGCGGGTTGCCCGTCGGGGCGGCTCGCCAGGAGAGGGTCCGGCCATGGCGTCGCCCCACGCGTCCTCGTCACCCCGTCCGAACCTCGCGTTCCGGCAGTTGCGCGGGCCGCGTTCACCAGGGGAATTCGCGGCTGCCGTGCGTCGTGCGGCCCGGGAGATCGGCGAACACGTCTCGTGCGACGCGCGCTACATCGGGCGTGTGGAGTCCGGGGAGATCCGCTGCCCCAACTACGCCTACGAGCGGGTGTTCCGGCACATGTTCCCCGGCCGTGAGCCGGCGGACATGGGCTTCGCACCCCGCGAGACCGTGCGTGGCAGGGGGGCGCGCAAGAAGGGCTCCGCGCCGCCCGGTCCATCCGAGAGCCCCGCCGAAAGCCGTACCTCCTCCGGTGCGGCGGAGAGCTCCACCGAGAGCAGCGAGGAGAGCGACGTGTTGCGTCGCGCGTTCATGACCTCCGGCACGGCCGCCGTGGCCGCCGTCTCCCTGGGCGCCGGCCCGCGCGGGGCGCACCGGCGCCACGCGGGGGAGACCGAGGCCGCCGCCGTCGAACAGGCGGTGCGGCACATCCGGCTGCTCGACGACCGGCACGGCGCGGACGGGCTCTACCGGCGCGCCGCGCGCCCTCTGAAGGCGGCTTACGAGCTGCTGGACGCGGAGACCAGACGGCGGTCGGTGGCCGACCGGCTGCACTCCGGCGCGGGCGAACTGGCGATCTCCGTGGGCTGGCTGGCGCATGACTCCGGCCGCTTCGCCGACGCCCGTTCCCACTACGCGGAGGCCCTGGCCACCGCGCGCGTGGCCGGGGACCCGGCGCTGGAGACCCACGCCTTTTGCAACATGGCCTTCCTCGCCCGGGACGCGGCCCGCCCCCGCGAGGCGATCCGCGCCGCGCAGGCCGCGCAGCGGGCGGGCCGGCAGCTGGGGTCGGCGCGGCTGATGTCCCTGCTGACCCTGCGGGAGGCGGGCGGCTGGGCGCGGCTGGGCGACCGGCCGGCGACCGAGGAGGCGCTGGTGCGGGCCCGGACGCTCTTCGGACGCGGGGCGGCCGAGGCCGACCCGGAGTGGATGACCTTCTTCGGCGAGGCGGAGCTGGAGGGCCTGGAGTCCCAGTGCTGGTCCGCCCTGGGCGACTGGCGCCGCGCGGCGGACCACGCGGAGCGGGCGGTCGCGCTCCAGGACCCGCACTTCGCCCGGAACATCGCGCTCTACACCGCGCAACTGGCGGGCGACCTGGCCCGGGGCGGTTCCCCGGACGCGGCGGCCGCGGCCGGGGAGAGGGTGCTGGGGCTGCTGGAGCAGGTCCAGTCGGCCCGCATCAGGACGATGCTGTCGTCGACCGCCCGTATGTTGCGCCGTCACGCCGCAAACCCATTGGTGGCGGGTTTCCTGTCCCGGCACGAGGGGGCCGTGCGGCCGGCTTGAGGGTGCCCCCTGGGGCTGGAGGCGGTTCGGCACCGCCGAGCTCCGGGGCGGTGGCTGATCACCGTCGCGGCGGGGTGGGGGTTCACCGTTTCCCGGGGGCGCAGCCCCGGTTCGGGGGCCGGGGCTCGCCCCGGGAAACGGTGAAGGGGCGGGGCCGGGGTCTCCCTTCCGCCGCAGCGGCGGGACGCTCCGCCTACGCGCCCGGCGGTGCCGAACCGGCCCGGGCCCGGAGAGGGCGCACCCCCGGTGAATCCACCGAGCCGTCAGGCGAGGTGGCCCGTGTCGTTCCACCGCTCGATCGCCGGCGCACCGTACGCCCAGCCCAGGATGGACAGGGAGGTGGGGTCGAGGCGGATGCGGGAGCCGAAGAAGATGTCCTCGCCCATCCAGCGGGCGGCGATGGTCCGCAGGATGTGGCCGTGGGCGAAGACGAGCACGTCGCGGTCGGCCGAGCGGGCCCACTCCACGACCTCGTCCGCGCGGGCCGCGACCTCCGCCCGGGCCTCGCCCTCGGGAACGCCGTCGCGCCAGATCAGCCAGTCGGGGCGGCCCGCCTTGATCTCTGCGGGGGTCATGCCCTCGTAGGCGCCGTAGTCCCACTCCATCAGCGTGTCCCACTCGGTGGCCCGGTCGCCGAAGCCGGCCAGCTCACAGGTCTCCTTGGCACGGACGAGGGGGCTCGTCCTGACCTCCACGTCCGGCAGGCCGTCCCACGGGGCGCGGTGGAGCCGCTCGCCCAGCAGCTTGGCACCACGCCGCCCCTCGTCGAGCAGGGGGATGTCCGTGCGGCCGGTGTGCTTGCCGGACAGCGACCACTCCGTCTGTCCGTGCCGGGCCAGCAGGATGCGCGGTGCCATGACGAGAGTCCTTACGAGACGAGGTGCGTGCGGTGATCGTGGACCCGGGTGAACGGCGTGAAGTCGGTCACCTCGGTTCACGGGTGGAGTTCGCTCTCCATCATCACTCACTCCATCAACGGGCAACCCTCCGGCCACTCCCGGCGTCTCCACCCCCGCACCTCGGGGTTCGGGTGGACTCACGGGGCGGTGTGCGAGAGATGTGGCGTACGCCGTACGGTTGCATATTGCGCTTATTGGCCGCCTGAACACATGGAGAGCGTCCGGATGTACACCGCACCACTGGGGAAGCGGCCGCGCTGGTGGACCGAACTGCCACTCATAGCCGTGGTGTACGGGCTCTACTCGGCCGGGCGGCTGCTGGTCAGAGGCGATGTGCAGTCGGCCGTCGATCACGGCGTGGCGATACTCGATCTTGAAAAAACGTTCCGAATAGACATCGAGCCCTCGCTCAACCGGCTGTTCACCGATCACTCCGCGATCGGCATACCCGCCGACTTCGCCTACGCGGCCCTCCACTACCTCCTCACCCCCGCGCTCCTCATCTGGCTCTTCAGGCGACGCCCCGACCACTACCGCCGGATGCGCACCTGGCTGATGATCTCCACCCTCATCGGCCTCATCGGTTTCACCCTCCTGCCCACCTGCCCGCCCCGCCTCCTCGACCCGTCCTTCGGTTTCGTCGACACGATGCGGCAGTACTCCGAGTACGGCTGGTGGGGCGGCGACGCCAGCGCCCCGCGCGGCCTGGGCGGGCTGACCAACCAGTACGCGGCCATGCCGAGCCTCCACGTGGGCTGGGCCCTGTGGTGCGGGGTCGTGCTCTGGCGGCACGGCCGCACGGCCTGGTCCAAGGTCGCGGGCGTCGCCTATCCGCTGGCGATCACCCTCGTGGTGATGGGCACCGCCAACCACTACCTCCTCGACGCCGTCGCCGGCGCCGCCGTGATGGGCGCGGGCTTCCTGCTCGCCCGTCCGGCGCTGCGGCTCGCCGAGCGGATCCGCGCCCGCCTTGTCCCGGCGTCGCCTGCGGTACCTGCGGAAACGGCCGTGGCAGCGGCGAATGTCAGTGCCGGGTGCGAGACTTCGGCGGGTACAGCGGGTACTGCGCCGTCCCGGGTTCGCCCGGGGGCGCCGGAGAGACTTCGCGAGGCGGACGCCAGTGACCAGATCCCCCGACAGCCGGCCCGGGACGGGGCCGGGGACAGCCGCACCGACGGCGCTGCGGCAGCGGCTCGCTGAGCTGCGCGGCCCCTCCGTCGCGCCCGTCCCGCTCGACGCCCGCGCGCTGGCGGCGCTCGCCACCAATCCCGGCTGTCACCGCCGCGCCCTGCTCGACGGGGCGGGGGTGGACAAGGCGGCACTGGCGCGGGCGGTGGGCGCGCCGGTGACGTTCGGGCAGTCGCAGTTCGCGTTCGTGCGCGGCCATTCCTTCGAGGCCCGCACCAAGGCCGACGGCGGCGCGGAGCTCGTCCGTCTGCTCCACGAGCGGCTGGCCGACGGCTCCCCCGAGCCCGCCCCGGGCTCCGTGGACACCCCCGACCTCTCCGCCACCGGCCCCGAGGGCCGTACGGCACGCACGGCCCTCGCCCTGCGCGAGGCGACCGCCGCCGGACGGTGGGCCGTGCTGGACCACCCCCTGCTGGCGCTGACCGTCGCCGGGACACCGGCCTATCTGGAGCCGGACGCGATCGTCGTCCATCCCGACGGCGGCTGGACGGTCGTCGAGATCAAGTCCTTCGCGATGATCGACGGCTCCGCCGACGCGACGAAGGTCGGCGCGGCCGCCCGGCAGGCGGCGGTGTACGCGCTGGCGCTGGAGGCCGTGGCCGAGCGGGTCGCGAAGGGCGCGGCGGCGGTGCGCGAGACGGCCCTGCTGGTCTGCCCCAAGGACTTCTCCAATCTGCCGGCCGCCGCCCTCGTCGACCTCCGCAAGCCGCTGGCCACCACGCGCCGTCAGCTGGCGCGGCTGACGGGCGTGGCGGAGATCGCCGCCGGGCTGCCGGAGGGCACGACCTTCGATCTGTGCCCGTCCGACGACGGCCGCACCCCGACCCGGCCCGCCGGCGAGCTGGCCGAGGCGCTGGACGCGGTCGCGGCGGCGTACGCGCCGGAGTGCCTCGCGGCGTGCGAGCTGGCCTTCCACTGCCGGGCCCGGGCCCGCGCGGCGGACTCCGTCCAGACCCTGGGGCGCGGCGTCCGCGCGGAGCTGGGCGGCCTGACCACCGTCGCGTCGGTCCTCGCCGCCGCGTCGGGCGAGGCCGGCTCCCCCGACGACCCGGCGGTCGCCGCCCTCCGCCGCGCCGCCGCCCTCCGCGCGGAGGCGCTGGCGCTCGCCCCGGCCGACGAGGGCGCCCTGGCGGGGGCGGGCCGATGAGCACCGTCGCGGCGGAGAAACCGCCCGCACCCCTGATCCGCCGCCACGGCGAGCCCCCACGGCGGCGAGGGTCCGGCGGCCCGACGGCGGCCGCGGGCCGTGGCCCCGTCGCTCCGAAGGAGGCGTCCGCATGTCGCTGATCAGCACCCTCGCGCGGATGGAAGCCGTACGGGACGGACGGGCGCGGCCGGTCGTCACCGTGCGGCACCGGCATGTGGCCGAGCGGCCGTGTGTCTTCGTGCCGTTGACGACCGCCGGTGAGGCCGGCGCGCCGCTCGGCGCGATGGTGGGGACGGAGCGGGACGCGCCCCGGCTGTTGTTCGTGGCGCAGCCGCGCGACAGGGATCTGCGGTCCGCGTTCCTCGCCGGGCTCGCCGATGTGCTCCTGCCGTACCTGGAGGAGTTCGGCGACGCCGTCGAGCTGGAGCAGCGCAAGGAGACCGATCCCGGCACCGGGAAGAAGGTGCCCGTCGAGGTCGAGTTGTGCGCGGACGCCCCGCAGCTGCTGGTGCCGGGCGCGGCGGGCGTGGAGTACGTCCGGCTGCTCGGGCGGTCCATGCGCTTCCGGCGCACCGCCGAGCAGGACCCCGACGCGCCCCATCCCGCGCCGCCGCGCGTGCCGATGCTGGGGCGCTGGCTGACGCACTTCGGGGAGCGCGCCCGGGTGCCCGGGTCGTCGCTGCTGCTGGCGATGACCCAGGCGCTGGGCCGGCACTGGGCGACGGGCCAGAGCGTGCTGGAGGACCAGCACCTGGGCTCCCTGCTGGCCTGGATCGATCCGCCGGAGGGCGTGCCGGGCCCGGAGGCGGCGCTGCGCGTGGAGCTGGCGCGCGGGCCGGAGGGGCTCCTGCTCCACCCGCCCGCCGGCCCCGCCACGGACCCGGTCTTCGACAACAAGCGGCTGTCCCCCGCCGTCGCCCGCTACGACCGGGCCCGCGCGGCCGTCCTGGAGGCGTCGGCGCACCGGTTCGCGTCCGCCCGGGCGGAGCTGGCCGCCGCCGAGAGCGAGATCGGCGAGCTGCTGGCGACGCAGTTGCGCCCCACCTGGGACGCCGTCTGGCACGGCGTCGACCTGCTGCGGACGCTCCCGGAGGGCGCGCGGGTCGCCGAGCGCTGGAAGCGCGACCGCTGGTCGTACACCGCGCACCGCGACCGCGTACGGGCCGGGGAGCCCCCGCAGCCGCGGCGGGACGACGCGGTCACGGCCGCGCGCAAGCTCGCCGCCCGCGAGAGCGCGCAGGCGCAGCTCGACGCCCAGGAGGCGCTGGACGATCCGCTGGTGATGGCGGGCCGGCGGCTGGCCGGGGAGGCGTTCGCGGGGGAGGTCGCCGAGGTGGTGATGGAGTACACGGAGGCGAAGGTCCCGCGTCCGCGTCCGCTGGTGACCGTCCGCACGGCCGACGCCCCGCATCTCGCGGAGGGCGTGGCGGTCCACCGCGCCCTGCCGGACGGCAAGGCGCAGTCCGCCGAGTTCGTGGCGTACGGACCGCCGCCCGGCGTGGCCGGCCCCGGCACCATCACCGTCACCGTGCGGCTGACCGGTGGCATGGGGCGTGGCAAGGTGCCCGACGCGGGTTCCGTGCCCGAGGTGGGCGACCGGGTGTGCTGGACCCTGTTCGAGCACGCGCCCCGGGGCGGTCCCGAGCTGCCCGATCCCGAGCGGACGCCCTGGACCCATGGCGGCCCGCCCGCCGAGGGCCCGGCCGAGGCTCCCGACCCGGTGACCGCGGAGGACCTGCTGTGACCGTTCCCCTGGCGCGCAAGAGCGCCTTCGACCCCGCCGCGGCGGCTTCGGCGGCCACGGACGCGATCCTGCGCGACACGCTGCACGGCCCGCACCGCGGCGTCGTGGTGGACTCGCCGCCCGGCGCGGGCAAGTCGACGCTGGTGGTGCGGGCGGCCCGGGAGCTGGCCGCCGCCGGCCGCCCGCTGATGGTCGTCGCGCAGACCAACGCCCAGGTGGACGACCTGGTGCTGCGGCTGGCCGAGCAGGACCCCGAGCTGCCGGTGGGCCGGTTGCACAGCAATGAGCGCCACCCCTACGACGCGGCGCTCGACGGGCTCGACTCCGTCGTGACGTCCGCGAAGGCGGCGGACCTGGCCGGGCTGGACGTGGTGATCTCCACGGCGGCGAAGTGGGCGCACACCAAGGTGGCAGAGCCCTGGGGCCACGCGATCGTCGACGAGGCGTACCAGATGCGCTCGGACGCGCTCCTGGCGGTGGCGGGGCTGTTCGAGCGGGCGCTGTTCGTGGGCGACCCGGGCCAGCTGGACCCGTTCAGCGTGGTGGGGGCGGAGCAGTGGGCGGGGCTGTCGTACGACCCGTCGGCGAGCGCCGTGAGCACGCTGCTCGCCCACAATCCGGGGCTGCCGCAGCACCGGCTGCCGGTGTCGTGGCGGCTGCCGGCGTCGGCGGCGCCGCTGGTGTCGGCGGCCTTCTATCCGTACACCCCGTTCCGCAGCGGCACGGGCCATGGCGACCGGCTGCTGTCCTTCGGCGTGCCCTCCGACGGCTCGGGCCCGGACCGGGTGCTGGACGAGGCGGCCGAGTCAGGCTGGGGCCTGCTGGAGCTGCCCGCGCGCCACACGCCGCGTACGGACCCGGAGGCGGTGGGCGCGGTGGCGCTGGTCGTCCGCCGGACGCTGGACCGGGGCGGGGCCGTGACCAGCGAGCGTTCGCCGGATCCGGCGCCGCTGACCGCGGACCGGATCGCGGTGGGCACGGCCCACCGCGACCAGGCCGCGGCGGTGCGGGCGGCCCTTGCGGAACAGGGGGTGACCGGGGTGACAGTGGATACGGCGAACCGGCTCCAGGGCCGTGAGTTCGATGTCACGGTCGTGCTCCACCCGCTGTCGGGGCGCCCGGACGCGACGGCGTTCCACCTGGAGACGGGCCGTCTGTGCGTGCTGGCCTCCAGGCACCGGCACGCGTGCGTCGTGGTGAGCCGCGCCGGCGTCGACCGCCTGCTGGACGAGCACCCGTCGACGGAGCCGGTACGGCTGGGGGTGACGATGAAGTTCCCGGATGGCTGGGAGGCGAATCACGCGGTGTGGGCGCATCTGGCCGAGCACCGCGTCCCCTGGCGACCGTGACGCGAAGCCGCTGGCGGGGTCCCGCCGCGCTGACGGCGCCCCGGTGCCGCCGGGCGTGCCCACCGGCGTCGCCGGGCGGTGCGGGGCGGGGTGTACGGCCGCCGGCGGGGCGGGGGCGCACTTGCGCCCGGCAGGACAATGGATGACGGTGCAGACGATTCTGGAGGTATGTACATGTGCGAGCCGAAGCAGGCTCCCGGCGGTGAGGGACCGCGCCGCCTGAAGCCCGCGCAGCTGCTCTTCGAGCCACCCGAGGCCGTCGCCGACCCCGAGCACTTCTTCGACCTCGAATCGATCGAGGACCCGCGCGAGCTGCTGGCCCGCTCCACCGAGCTGGCCCTGGCCTTCCGCGCGGCAGCGGACCGGGCGACGGAGTTCCAGGCGGTGGCGGCGGCTCAGCTCGCCGATCCCCGGCGCTTCGACAGACTGCCGACGGCGGTGATCGCCGAGCGGGCGGAGTGGAGCGAGGACTACACGAAGAAGATGGTCGAGTTCGGCCGTGACCTGCTGCGCGGCAGCAACCAGGCCGACTGACCGGCCCACGACCGGACGGCCCATGGTCCTCGATCATGGGCCGTTGGCATATGCGGCGCACAAGGTAGCGCACCGCTTCCGCCCCTGTCCCGGTTTCCCGGAACTACCCCGGACGGCCCCCCGTCCTGCCGGGAGCATGGGGCCATGAGCTCCCGGCCGTACGACCCGCGCCCCGTCCGCCACCGGCCCACGCCCGTCCCCTCACCCGCGCCCGCGCCCTCCCCCTCCTGGGCGCCGCCCGCCCCCGCCTTCGCCACCCTGGCCGGGGCCGACTGGCTCGCGTCCGCCGGCAGAGCGCCGCACGAGGTGCACGCCCTGTGGGCCGACGACCCCATGGCCCCGGTCGCGCTCCCCTGCGGCACGGTCTTCGACGTGATCGACACCCCGGCGCTCTTCGGCCGCCGGATGCTGGCCCGGCTGTGGTCGCCCGGCGGCCCCGGTTCCGGGCCGGTGGCGGCCCAGCGCGGCAGGCTGCTGCTGTTCGCGGCGCCCGGCACGGCCCAGCGGCTGCCCGCGCTGCTGGCCTGGGAGGAGTGGGGCCGCCGAGACCGTACGGCTCCCCCGCTGCTCTGCTACGGCACGGGCGACGCCGTGACCGTGCCCCCGCTCTACCCGCCGCCCGAGGGGAGCGAGCCCACGCCGGCCACCGCCCGCTGGCTGATCGCCCCCGAGGTGCGCCGCCCCCGGCTGCCCGGCGCCGACGCCCTGCTCTGGGCCTGTGTCCGGGCCGCCCGGGCGAGCTCCTTACCCATCTCCACCGGTGGCTGAAACATACGGATTTTCTTTACACCGGATCGGGGTGCTAAAGTCTTCCACGTCAGCAGGCGCCGCTAGCTCAGTTGGTTAGAGCAGCTGACTCTTAATCAGCGGGTCCGGGGTTCGAGTCCCTGGCGGCGCACAGACGGTCGAAGGCCCTCACCACACGGTGAGGGCCTTCGACGTATGCGACACGGGAATCAGCCCCGGGTCACCCGGACCGTCCACGCCCCGGTCGCCATATGGCCGCGCGTCTCCACCCGCACCCCGTCCGCCTCCAGGGTCTCCCCCGCCCCCAGGGGCGCGTCCGCCAGCGGTGGGTAGACGGACTCGCCCCAGCAGGCGTGCCCGCCCGGATGCCCGTCCAGCACCTGGATGGGCCCGCCGCCCGAGGCGGTGTCGCTGCGCACCCGGTAGACGAGGACGCCCTCGGTGCAGGTGGCCGAGTCATTGCCGGTCGCGCTGCGCGCCTCGACGACGATCGCGCTGGTCACCCCGGTACGGACCACCACCATCCGGGTGCGGGCGTCCAGGCCCGGGCGCATGGGCGACTCCAGCGGCTGAAGCGTGTGCACGGTGGTGCCGGGGCCGCTGACGCAGTCCACCTGGCGCGGGGCCAGCCAGCCCAGCTTCCACTTGTGCCAGCCGAAGGGTTCCGAGGCGAGCCCGAACTGGCTGCCCATGATGTCCCAGTCGCCCACATGGGTGTCCCAGTCGCCCTTGCCGTCGGTCGGCCGGTGGTAGAGGTCGGGCAGGTCGAGGACGTGACCGGTCTCGTGCGCGAGGACGTTGCGGTCCGGTGGATGGTGCTCGAAGACCGTGACGACCCGGCGCAGCTCGGTGCCGTCGACCTGGATGGGCTCCTCGAGGTTGACGACCTTGGTCGCGTCGGAGTCCACACCGGGGGCGTCGGGGTCGGCGACCAGATAGACGAGGTTGTAGCGCCGGAAGTCGACCTCCTTGTCGACGGCGGCGATGGCGTCCCGCAGATAGGCGGAGCGCTGCTCCCCGTCCCAGTCGCGCTGTATGTGGTAGTCGCCCGAGGGCCGGGGCATCCGGAACCACTTCTTCAGTGGGTGGACGCGCAGGGTGAACCGTCCGTAGGAGGCACGCTCGAAGAAGCGGGAGGTGCCGGGGAAGTGGTCGGCGGCGAGCCGGTCGGGGGTGACGAAGGGCTTGGAGTCCGGGAAGGACAGGAAGACCATCACGGCGTCGAGGCGCCCGACGGGCCGGGGGTAGTCCGGATTCCAGGTGTCGAGACCCTCCGAGTGATGGGCCTGGCTGCGGGGCAGCGCACAGGGCCCGCCGGGCCCCGCGGCGTGCGCCGGCCCGGCGACCACGGTCGTGGCGATCGCGCACAGGCAGGTCAGCACCGCGCCCACGCGGCGCAGCCGGGACCGCTCCACGCGGCGCGGCCGCGGCCGGTCCACTCCCATGGGTGTCAGCGGACGCACCACGTCGACCTCCGGGGACGGAATCGGGAGACCTCACCCACCCTCTTGTTATTTGCGGTGTTATGCCCCGTTTCACTACCCCAGTCGAGTGACTAAGCCGACTTCTGGGTACATCACACTCAGTCACTGACGGTCAATCGACTAGACGCAACCATCCAGCCTCAGGCGTGAGTGTGCGCGGACGCGCATGGACGGACAGAAACGGTCGGACCCAAGCCGACGGCTCCACCCCTCGCGGCCGGGCCGCTGGAACGGTCCCTGCGCGGGCTCTATGCTCGCCACACTTCCAGCACGGAATCCCCCTACAGACGGCGATTTGCCGTCTTTTCCACCACGCGTACGAGCCATACGACTCCCCGCACGGGCCCCGTGCGGAACCACTGTCACGCGGGAGCGAGCGTTGAGCGGAACACTCGACGGCCAAGGCGGTCCGCCCGACCCCACGCCGCCAGTCGTCACGCAACGTCATGCCATTTCGGATGGCGCTTCGAATGGTTCGGATGTCACGTCTGGTTCGGATGTCACGTCGAACGAATTCCGCGCCGTCTTCCGGGCCGCACGGCTCGGCATGGCCGTCGTCGGCGACGACGGCCTCGTACGTACCGCCAACCACGCCCTGGGCACGCTCCTGGGCACCGACCCGGACCTGCTACGGAACGCCCCCGCCGCCGAACTCGCCGGGCTGCGCGAGGACCCCCGCGCGTGGAGCGCCTATCGCGAGGTCCTGCTCGGCCGCCGCGACCGGCTGCACTTCACCCGTCGGCTCAGACGGCCCGGCGGCCGGGAGATGTGGGCCGAGGTGACGGTCACCTCGCTGCCGGAGACCCACGACGCCCTGCTGTCGATGGCCGACATCACCGACCGGCGCGATCTGCGCGCCCGGCTGCGGCATCTGCGGATGCACGACCCGGTGACCGGGCTGCCCAACCGGAGCCTGTTCTTCGAACGCCTGGCCGCAGCCCTGGCGGCCACCGCGCTCCCCCCGGACGCCATGCCTCGCCCGGACGCCATGCCTCGCCCGGACGCCATGCCTCGCCCGGACGGCGTGCCCCGCCCCGGCGCCATGCCCCGCCCGGACGGCGTGCCGCCCCCGGACGCCCTGCCATACCCCGACGCCCTGCCGCACCCCGATGGCGTACCGCGCGGCGGCCGCCGACGCAGCGGTCGGATCGGGCTCTGTTATCTCGACCTCGACGGTTTCAAGGCGGTCAACGACACCCTCGGCCACCGGGCCGGGGACCTGCTGCTGGGCGCGGTCGCCCGGCGGCTGACGGAGTGCGCGGCCCCGGACGGGCATCTGGTGGCCCGCCTGGGCGGCGACGAGTTCGCGCTGCTGGTCGAGGAGTCCGCGGGCACGGAGCAGCTGGTCGACCTCGCGGCGGCCGTCCAGGCGGCGCTCACCCGCCCGTTCGAGGTGGCGGGGCAGCGGCTGGCGGTGTCGGCGAGCATCGGCGTCGTCGAGCGTCCGGCCGCGGGGACCCACGCGACCGAGCTGATGCAGGCCGCGGACACCACGCTCTACTGGGCCAAGGCCGACGGCAAGGCCCGCTGGACGCTCTTCGACCCCGAGCGCAACGCCCACCGGATGACCCGGCAGGCGCTGTCCAACACCCTGCGGCCGGCCGTGGAGCGGGGGGAGTTCGTCCTCCAGTACCAGCCGCTGGTGGGGCTCGGCGACGGTGTCGTACGGGGGGTGGAGGCGCTGGTGCGCTGGCGTCATCCGCAGTACGGGACGCTCGCGCCGAATCGGTTCATCGGACTGGCCGAGGAGACCGGCGCCATCGTGCCGCTCGGCCGCTGGATCCTCGCGACCGCGTGCCGCCAGGCGCGCCGCTGGCAGCTCGCCCATCCCGGCGAACCGCTCGTGGTCAGCGTCAATGTGGCGGTACGTCAGGTGTGGGACTCCGACCTGGTCGCGGACGTCGCCGGGATCCTCGCCGAGACCGGGCTGCCGGCGCGGCTGCTCCAGCTGGAGCTCACCGAGTCGGCGGTGATGGGCTCGGCCGGCCGGCCCCTCCAGCAGCTCCAGGCCCTGCGCGACATGGGCGTCGCCATCGCCATCGACGACTTCGGCACCGGCTACTCCAACCTCGCCTACCTCAGCCGGCTGCCCGTCTCCACCCTCAAGCTCGACGGCTCCTTCGTCCACGGCTTCCGCGCCGAGGAGCACCCCAACCCCGCCGACGAGACGATCGTCGAGGCGCTGGTGCAACTGGCCCACCGCCTGGGGCTCACGGTGACGGCGGAGTGCGTGGAGAGCGCGGAGCAGGCGGAGCGGCTGGGGCGGATCGGCTGCGACACGGGCCAGGGGTGGTTCTACTCCCGGCCCGTGCCGGCGGACCGGATCTCGGCACTCCTCAGTACGGGGGTACGTCCGTAAGTCCAGGGGCTCCGCCCCTGGACCCGGACCGCGCCGCCGCGCGGTGTCCTCGAACGCCGGACGGGCTGATTCCCTACGCGCCCCTACGCGCCCTGCGCGCCTTACGCGCCGGGGAAGCCGTACTCGTCCGCGATCAGGTCGTAGCTGCGCAGCCGCGTCTCCGGGGTGTGGGTGTTGGCTGTGATCATCAGCTCGTCCACGCCCGTGCGCTTGGCCAGCGCGTCCAGGCCCTCGCGTACCTCGTCCGGCGTGCCGAAGACCACGTTTCGCAGCCAGTCGGCGACGAACTCCTGCTCGGCCAGGCCGAGCGGGGTGGACTCCGCCTCCTCCGGCGAGGGGATCAGGCCCGGCCGGCCGGTGCGCAGGCGCAGCATCGACACCGCGCCGGTGAGGACCTGGCGGCGGGCCTCCTTGGGGTCGTCCGCCGCGAGCGCCTGGACGCCGATCTTGGCGTACGGGCGGTCGAGGACGGCGGAGGGCCGGAAGGACTCGCGGTAGAGCTCCAGCGCGGGGAGCGTGTGGGCCGACGAGAAGTGGTGCGCGAAGGAGAACGGCAGGCCGAGCAGTCCGGCCAGGCGGGCGCTGAAGCCGGAGGAGCCCAGCAGCCAGATCGAGGGCCGGTCGGCGCGCTGCACCCCGCCCGGCACCCGCCCCTGAATGGGCCCGGGGACGGCGTGGATCCGGGCGTAGCGGTGGCCCTGGGGGAAGTCGTCGTCCAGGAAGCGGGTCAGTTCGGCCAGTTGCTCGGGGAAGTCGTCCGCCCCCTCCGCGAGCCGGTCCTGCCGGCGCAGCGCCGCGGCGGTGGCGCCGTCCGTGCCGGGCGCGCGCCCCAGGCCCAGATCGACGCGCCCCGGGGCGAGGGCCTCCAGGGTGCCGAACTGCTCGGCGATCACCAGCGGCGCGTGGTTGGGCAGCATCACTCCGCCCGAGCCGAGGCGGATGCGGTCGGTGTGGGCGGCGAGGTGGGCCAGGATGACGGCCGGGGAGGAGCTGGCGACGCCGGGCATGGAGTGGTGCTCGGCGACCCAGAAGCGGTGGTAGCCGCGTCGCTCGGCGAGCCGGGCCAGCTCGACCGTCGTGCCCAGGGCCTGCCGCGCGGTCCGGCCGCTGCCGACGGTCGCGAGATCCAGTACGGACAGGGCAACGGGCGCGCTGCCAAGGGGTTTCGCCCGGATGATGTCGTCCTGTACGTCGGCCACGGTGGCCCGCCTCCCTGGGTTGACTGCCTCGGTCCGGAGTGCTCGCGGCGCTCCGACCAGCAGCAACCGGAGAATATCTCCGCTTATTCCGCCGATCACGACCGGAGCGTCCCGGGACAACGGCATATGCCAAGGTCGTGGCGGGCAGGACAGGGAAAACGACCGCCGTCGCGATTCTCGTCAACTCCCTCTCCCGGCGGTCGGTTTCGCCGTTACCGTGGAGAGTGGTACACCCGCAAGTAACCACAAGGGGGAGACCGTGGCGCTCAGCCCCGAGCCGACCGCACCGCTGCACTCGGCGCAGTGCGCCCTGCGCGTGCTGGAGACGGTCGCCAAATACGCCGGTGGCGTCAGCCAGGCCCAGATCGCCCGCGAGACGGGGCTGCCCCTGGGACGGCTCGCCCACCTGCTGGCGATGCTCCGCCGCGAGGAGTACGTGGCGCTGACCGGCGACGGCGGCTACGTCACCGGTACGTCGATGCTCCTGCTGAGCACGAGCGGCGACCGCGCGGCCGCCCTGGAGGGCAAGCTCCAGCGCTCGCTGTCCACGCTGCGCGACACCCTGGGCGCCGCCGTCTACCTCAGCGCCTACATCGACGGCGAGATCCGGATCACGCAGTACGCGGACGGGCCGCGCGCCCCCAAAGTCAACGAGTGGGTCGACTTCCGCTCCGCCGCCCACGCGACGGCTCTCGGGAAGTGCCTGCTGACCCAGCTCGACCACGACGACCGGCGCGACCACCTCGCCCGGCACCAGACCGCCCGGCTCACCTCCAAGACGATCACCAACGAGCGGATCCTCTTCAGCAAGCTGGACGCCCAGCCCGCGACCGTCCCCGTACTGGACCTCCAGGAGTACGCCGTGGGCACGGTCTGCGCCGCCGTGCCGTTGTCCGCCGGACGCTCGGTGGGCTCGCTGGCGCTCTCGCTCCCGGTCCGCCACGCCCACCGGCTGCGCCAGGCCGCGGACACCCTGAACCGCCACGCGGCCCCGATGCTCCTCTCCCTGGCCCTCTAGAGCCCCGGAGACCTCTTACAAGCGGGGCCGCAGGGGCCCCTGTGACCCGTGGTTCGGAGCACCCCCGGACATCGGGTAGAGTTCTCTCTGTCAGCAGGCGCCGCTAGCTCAGTTGGTTAGAGCAGCTGACTCTTAATCAGCGGGTCCGGGGTTCGAGTCCCTGGCGGCGCACAGACGGTCGAAGGCCCTCACCATTGGTGGGGGCCTTCGACGTATGCCGTGGTGAGGTATCCGATGACTTATGTCATCGGCGGGCGGTGATTCACGGATCTGCCCGTGATCCGCCCGCCCCGGAAGACTTCTTCCCATGACGACCGAGACCATCGCCGCCGCCGAAGCGACCACCACCGGCACCGCCGCCGAGGCCGGTGAGGAGATCAAGCCGCTCCCCATCTGGTTCTTCTGCTTCGAGGGCCTGATGTCGGCCGCCTACGACCTGTTCAAGGCGTACCCGCAGAGCCTGTGGGTGCTCGGCGCCCTCGCCCTGGTCAACCTCGTCGCCTCGCTGACCGTGCTGCGCTCCCGGCTGAAGCTGGCCAAGCGGCTGTGGCGCGGCAAGGGCACCCGCAAGATCGCCCTCGGTCTGGTCGCCCTGCGCCTCGGCAGCCACCTGGCGCTCGGCGCGGCGGGCCTGGCCGTGACCGGGATCGCGGGCCACCTCGGCTTCGCCGTCGTGATGGCCGCCACCACGGTCTCCCTGCTCTGGTTCGGCCAGCGCACGGCCCTGCGCGCGATCGCCGCCGGCCGGGCGTGACCCGCCCGGCCTACGGACACCCCGCGCCCCCCTACGGACACCGCTTACGGACGCGCGTCACGGCCGGCAGTGCGGGCGCGCGGTCGCGGGAGGGCGGACGGCCCGTAGCATGGAAGGCCGTCCCCGGCGCCGGTTCCGGGGCGCCCGGCCGGAACGAGCGCCGACGACGGGCAGGACAGCGACAGGGAGGAGAGGGCACGTGCCGCAGCACCGCCGCCCGACGGCAGCCGCAGCGCTGCTGCTCCTCCTCGCGGTCCTCTTCGGCCCGGTCGTCTGCGGCGCCGGCTCGTCCGCGTACGCGACGGGCAGCGGCTCCGTCCCGGCCGTCTCCGCCCGGGTACAGCACCCGGCCGCCCCGGTCTCCCCCGAGCTCCGGCCCCGTACCGACGTCACGGACAGCGGCGGCAGCTGCCGCCAGCAGGACACGCCCCTCAAGGGCGCCGAGGCCGCCGTCGCGCACACCCAGGCCGACCCGCTCACCGCCCCCGGCACCGCCCGCTCGGCGCTCCCCCGCGCCCGGGCCCCTCAGGTCACCGCCCCCAGGGCACCGCCCGTCACGGCGGCCGACCGCGCCGAGCTGCTCCCCGTCCTACGGATCTAGACCGCCCCACCACGGCCCCCGCCGGGCCGTGCTCCGGCATACCCAGATTCCGTACGACCCAGGGAGTCCCCTCCTTATGTCCGCACGTCCCGCACGCCTCTCCACGCCTTCCCGCCGTCTGGCGGCCATCGGCGCGGCCCTCGCCCTCGTCGTGGCGGTCGTCGCCGCCGGCATCGCCATCGCCAAGAACACCGGCGGCTCCGGCAAGGACAAGCCCGCCGCCGGCTCCGGGCCGTCCTTCGACCCCAACCAGGCCACCTACGACAAGTTCGAGCAGGCCACCAGCCGCCGCAAGGACGGCGACCCGCTCGCGCTCGGCAAGGCCGACGCCCCCGTGGTGCTGGTCGAGTACGCCGACTACCAGTGCTCCTACTGCGGCCGCTTCACCCGGGAGACCCAGCCCGAGCTGGTCAAGAAGTACGTCGACGCGGGCGTCCTGCGCGTCGAGTTCCGCAACTTCCCGATCTTCGGCAAGGACTCCGAGCGCGCCGCCCGCGCCTCCTGGGCCGCCGGGCAGCAGGGCCGCTTCTGGCAGCTCCACGACGAGCTCTTCGCCAAGCTCCGCAAGGGCGACGCGCTCGCCGAGGACAAGCTCGTCGACATGGCCGGCAAGGCGGGTGTGAAGGACCTCGACAAGTTCCGCGCGGACCTCTCCGGCGCCGAGTCCGAGGCCGCGGTGAAGAAGGACCAGGAGGAGGGCTACGCCCTCGGCGTGCAGAGCACCCCGTCCTTCCTCGTCGGCGGCCGGCCGCTCGCGGGCGCCCAGCCGATGAAGGAGTTCGAGGCCGCCATCGCCCAGGCGAAGGCGGTCAAGGAGGCCGCCGGGAAGTCGGGCAAGTGACCGACATCGGCTACCTCGCCGCCTTCCTCGGCGGCGTCCTCGCCCTGGTCAGCCCGTGCAGCGCGCTGCTGCTGCCCGCGTTCTTCGCCTACTCCCTGGCGACCCCCACCCGGCTCCTCGCCCGCACCGGCGTCTTCTACCTGGGGCTCGCCACCACGCTCGTCCCCCTCGGGGCCGCCTCCACCGCCGCCAGCCGGCTCTTCAACGGCCACCGCGACCTGCTGATCACCGCCGGCGGCTGGGTGGTGATCGCCATGGGCGCGGCCCAGATCGTGGGCCTCGGCTTCGCCTCCAGGAAGGCCCAGGCGGCGGCGGGACGGATCACTCCGCGCACGGCCGCCTCGACCTTCCTCCTGGGCTGTGTCTACGGGCTGGCCGGCTTCTGCGCGGGGCCGATCCTCGGCGCGGTGCTGACCGTGACGGCCGTGGACGGCGATCCCCTCCACGGGGCGTCGATGCTCGCCGTCTACGCGCTGGGCATGGCGCTGCCGCTGTTCGTGCTGGCCCTGCTCTGGGACCGCTTCAAGCTGGGGCAGCGGCGCTGGCTGCGCGGGCGGGAGCTGCGCCTGGGCCGGCTGCGGCTGCACACCACCTCGCTGGTGTCCGGCCTGTTCTTCATCGCCATCGGGGTGCTCTTCCTCGGCTTCGGCGGGACGACCGGGCTGCCGGGGTTCGTCGACGCCGAACAGGAGTTCCGGCTGGAGGAGCTGGTCTCCCGGGTGGGCGGCGCGGTGCCGGACTACGCGCTGCTGGCCGTGCTCGCGCTGGTGGCGGCGGGCGCGCTGGCGTGGTTCGCGCTGCGGCGCCCGGCCGGTGAGGCCGCCCCCGGCGGCCCGGAGGACGGCGCCGAGGGCCGGTAGGCCCCTGGTGCCGCCGTGGGGCGCCCGGCGGACGGGCACCCCACGGCGGGCCTCCCGGGGACCGTCAGGATCCGGATGTCAGGATCCTGACGTCCGGATGCGGACGTCAGGATTCCGGCCTCAGAACTGGACGTCCGAACAGGCGTAGAACGCGTTGCCCGTGTCGGCGATGGTCCAGACCGCGAGGACCAGCTGCTTGCCGCTCTTCCCCGCCGGGAGCGTGCCCTGGTGGGTGACCGCGGCGTCGGGGATCCGGCCGCCGTAGGGGACGGTCAGGAACGGCTGGGGGTCGAGATCGGCCCTGGTGAGCGGCCGGTTCGGGTCGTAGTGGTCGTTGGTGATGTAGTAGCGGAAGTCCGTGGTGGCGTGGCGGGCCGTCAGCTTCCAGCGGAACGAGTAGCTCTGCCCCGCCGTGACCTTGGTGGCCGGCCACTCCCCGCCGCGCGGGTCGTCGAGCTCCGCGAAGCGGCTGTTGCCGCCCGCGCAGAGAGTGCCGTCGGACGGGCCGTGGGACGGGAAGCCCTTGGGGCCCTCGACCGACTGGGGCTCCCACTGGATCTCACCGCAGTCGCTCACCGCGCCCTGGGCGCAGAACACCTGCCGGCTGGTGGGCGCGTCGGTGTAGCCGTGGCTGTTGGCACTTCCGGTGGAGACGAGGGAGATACAGGCGACGCTCAGGCCGATGATCGCCGCACTGATCCTTTTGCGCATACGTCACTCCTCGAGAACGTGGGGGGTTCTGTGAGCCGAGTGGATTGCGGTCTAGACCAAGAGTGACGCTAGTACTGGCCAACGGTCATGTCCAGGCCAAAAATGGGGTCTTGACGTCACCCTCGGTCGCACCGCTCCTCATCGCCCGTACAGGTGAGCGGCGATCCGGCCTCCCCGTCCCAGCGGAAACCATCACGGTCGGGCGACTCGATCCGGCCGTACATATGCGCGTCGAAGTACGCGAGGCTGGAGAGCCGCACCCGGGTCCCCGGACGAGCCGCCTCGACATAGCGCCCGCCGCCCAGGTAGATCGCGACGTGGTGCACCCCGGAGGCCCGGCCGTCGCTGGACCAGAAGACGAGGTCACCCCGGGCGAGAGCGGCGCGGGGAATGCGCCGGGTGGCGCGGTACTGGTCGGCCGCCAGCCGCGGCAGCCGGATTCCCGCCTTCAGGTACGCCTGCTGGACAAGCCCGGAGCAGTCCCAGCGGTGGGGGCCGGCGCCGCCGTAGGCGTAAGGGTCACCCAGATGGCCCAGCGCGAAGGCGATGGCGGGCTCCAGCCCGCGGATCCTGGCGCTCTCACCGCTGCCGCCGCCCTGATCGGCGACGTCGTCACCGTCGACGGCGGTCGTGTCGTCGGTGTCGGCGTCGGCGAGGACCTCGGGGGGTACGTCGTCGGGCAGGTCCTCGGGGGCGGTGTCGGGCGGGCCGCCGTCCGGGTCGTCGGCGGCGACGGCCACCGGGTCCGGGCTGGGGTCGGGCCGCTCGGCGGCCAGGGCGAACGTACCCGTACCGGCGAGCAGCACGGCCCCCGCGGCCGCCATCGCCGCCCGGCGCCCGGTGCGCCGGGGGCGCCGGTGCCGGCCGCGCCCGCCGGGTATCTCCTCGGGCATCTCCCCGCCGCCTTTCCCTCGGTTCCGCTCGGCACAGCTTCTCAGCGGCCAAGGAGAACCGCATGTCGCGAGACAGTCACCCTCCGTAATAAATATCGCCTGATTTTCGGGCATAGCGACCGACGTGGTCGGAGGCACCTCCGGGCGTCGGGTAGAGTCTTCTCTGTCAGCAGGCGCCGCTAGCTCAGTTGGTTAGAGCAGCTGACTCTTAATCAGCGGGTCCGGGGTTCGAGTCCCTGGCGGCGCACGCGAGACTCAGGGCTCCTCACCATCGGTGAGGGGCCCTGAGTCGTTCTCTGTTCGATGCGAACATCTACACGCATCATTGCTGACCGCTTCCGCAACATTCGTAAGCATCTTCGTTCGACGTACCGCTTTGCCCGGTAAACACCTTCTTTCACCCTTGCGATCATGATGCGCGGTCCGAGATCCTAAAGCGCACGACTTCACCCAATGTCACGTCGCCAACGGGGAGTTGGGTGGCGCCCGCAGGGAGCCGGCGCGGGTATGCCCGCGCGCGGCCAGGGGGGCCGGGGGGCCCGCGAAACGGCACACACACGCAGTGAGCATGCGTGCGGGGGGAATGACTCATGACGTCCACGCCTGCCGACGCCCGGCAGCAGTCCTACGACCCGTCGGCGACGGCGCGCCCGCGCCTCCCGGCCCCGGCCCGCGCGGACGACCCGCCGCCGGATCCCCGTCCGCCCAGACGGGCTTCGCCGCCCGGCCGCCGCGAGCCCCTCCCCCGTTTCGACTACGAGCACTACAGCCGGCTCGCCGGACCGCTGAGCCCGCCGCCGCAGGACCCCGGCACGTACCGGGTGCGCTACCGCAGCCTCCTCGCCGACGAGCCGCACCGCGTCCAGGCGGCGCTGCTGCTCGGCGCGGCGCCCGTGGTCTCGCTGGGCCTGCTGATCTGGCTGATGCAGCCCGCCCACTGGACCGAGCGGGAGCACGGCACACCGCTGATGCGCGCCCTCGACACCGTGATGCTCGTGTCGATCGGGCTGATCGAGCTGTTCCGCACGCTGAACGTGACGTCCAACGCCCATGCCACCCTCGTCGCCCGCGACCCGATACCGGTCGTCCCCGAGACCGGAACCAAAGTGGCCTTCCTGACCTCCTTCGTGCCGGGCAAGGAGCCCATCGAGATGGTCACCAGGACCCTGGAGGCGGCCGTCGAGGTCCGCCACCGGGGGCCCGTGCACGTCTGGCTGCTCGACGAGGGCGACGATCCCGAGGTCAAGGCCGTCTGCGCGCGCCTGGGCGTCCGCCATTTCTCCCGCAAGGGCGTGGAGAAATGGAACCAGCCGAAGGGCCCCCACCGCGCCCGCACCAAGCACGGCAATTACAACGCCTGGCTCGACGCCCACGGCGACGACTACGACTTCTTCGCGTCCGTCGACACCGACCACGTACCGCTGCCCAACTTCCTCGAAAGGATGCTCGGTTACTTCCGTGACCCGGACATCGCCTTCGTCGTCGGCCCCCAGGTCTACGGGAACTACGAGGCGGCGGTCACCAAGGCCGCGGAGAGCCAGCAGTTCCTGTTCCACGCGCTGATCCAGCGCGCCGGGAACCGCTATGGCTCACCCATGTTCGTGGGCACCAACAACGCCGTGCGGATCAGCGCCCTCAAGGGCATCGGCGGGCTCTACGACTCGATCACCGAGGACATGGCCACCGGCTTCGAGCTCCACCGCCACCGCAATCCGGGGACGGGCCGGAAATGGCGCTCGGTCTACACCCCCGACGTCCTCGCCGTGGGAGAGGGACCGAACGCCTGGACGGACTTCTTCACCCAGCAGCTGCGCTGGTCCCGGGGCACCTACGAGACCATCATCAAGCAGTACTGGAAGGGCCCCTTCACCCTGTCGCCGGGGAAGTTCCTCAATTACACCCTGATGGTCATCTATTATCCGATGACAGCGCTCAACTGGATGCTCGGCGCGCTGAGTTGCGCGCTCTTCCTGGGGCTCGGAGCCTCCGGCATCTCCATCAATTCGGAGATCTGGATGATGCTCTACAGCGACGCGGCGGCCCTCCAGATCGGCCTCTACATCTGGAACCGCCGGCACAATGTCTCCCCCCATGAGCCCGAGGGCTCGGGCGGCCTCGCGGGCATGGTGATGTCCGCGCTCTCCGCGCCGATCTACGCCCGCTCGCTGACGGACGCGGTGCTGCGCCGCAAGAGCTCGTTCGTGGTGACGCCCAAGGGCGATTCGGCCAGCCCCGACACCCTCTTCGGCACCTTCCGCATCCATCTGTTCTTCCTGCTCGTCTTCGGGGGGTCGCTGGTGGCCTCCTTCGTCCTCGGCCACACCCATGTGGCCATGCGCACCTGGGCGTCGCTCGCCCTCGCGGTCACCCTGGCCCCGATCGTCGCGTGGTCGTGGACGCTGTACCGCGCCAAGCATCCCGAGGGAGCCCGTCAGCGATGAGATTCCGACCGAGCCGCCGCATCCGTCGTACGGCGATGGGTGCGACGGTCGTGTTCGCCCTGGCGGGGATGAACGGCCCGGCGCTCTGGGACTACACCGCCGACCGGTATCACACGTACAAGATCAACCAGCCCGCCTACAAGGCGGAGAACGGCCACTGGGACGTCGTGGACGTCCCCCGGGAATACCGGATCAACACCATTCACGCCGCCCTGCTGCACACCGGCAAGGTGCTCCTCGTGGCCGGCTCGGGGAACAACGCCGCCAATTTCAAGGCCAAGTCCTTCCGCACGGTCCTGTGGGACCCGCGGAAGAACACCTTCAAGAACATCCCCACACCCAAGGACCTGTTCTGCGCCGGCCACACCCAGCTGCCGGACGGCAGGCTCCTGGTGGCGGGCGGCACCCAGCGCTACGAGAAGCTCAACGGCGACGTCACCAAGGCCGGCGGCCTGATGATCGTCCACAACGAGAACCCCGACAAGCCGATGACCTTCCCGGCGGGCACCCGTTTCACGGGCAAGGCCAACCACAAGACCTTCGAGTCCAAGGACGCCGTCCTCGTGCCGCGCGCCACCAAGACCGGCGAGGGCGACAAGGTCAAGGTCACGGCCAGTACCGCGCGCGTCTATGTGGAGGCCCTGGAAAAGGGCCCCAAGTACGAGACGGGGACCACCGACAACTACCGCATCGAGGGCCTCACCGGCGTCGACGACCGGAACAACTACGGCATCGCCAACAAGCTCTCCTTCGACAAGAAGGATTTCCAGGGCATCAAGGACTCCTTCGAATTCGACCCCGTGGCCGAGCGCTACATCACGGTCGATCCCATGGAGGAGGCCCGCTGGTACCCCACCCTCACCACGCTCCAGGACGGCAGGGTGCTCTCGGTCTCCGGGCTGGACGAGATCGGCCAGGTCGTCCCCGGGAAGAACGAGATCTACGACCCGAAGACCAAGAAGTGGTCCTATCTCCCCAAGGAGCGGTTCTTCCCCACCTATCCGGCCCTCTTCCTCGCCGACAAGGGAAAGATTTTCTACACCGGCTCCAACGCGGGCTACGGCCCGGCCGACAAGGGCCGCACTCCGGGCCTGTGGGACCTGGAGAGCAACGCGTTCACAGAAGTGCCCGGCATCAGCGATCCCGACATCCTGGAGACCTCGATGTCCGTGCTGCTGCCGCCTGCCCAGGAGCAGCGCTTCATGGTCCTCGGCGGCGGCGGGGTGGGCGAGGACCGCAAGTCCACCGCCAGGACCCGCATCGTGGACCTGCGCGAGGACAAGCCGCGCTTCCACGACGGCCCCGACCTCTACGCGAAGGTGCGCTATCCCAGCAGTGTCATCCTCCCCGACGACACCGTGCTGACCACCAATGGCTCCGGCGACTACCGGGGGCGCAGCCAGTCCAACGTCCTGGGGGCCGAGCTCTACGACCCGGGGGCCAACTCCACCCGTCGCGTCGCCGATCCGCTGGTGGGCCGCAACTATCACTCCGGCGCTCTGCTGCTGCCCGACGGCCGGGTGATGACCTTCGGCTCGGACTCGCTGTTCGGCGACAAGGACAACACCAGGCCCGGTACGTTCCAGCAGCAGATCGACCTCTACACGCCGCCGTACCTCTTCCGCGACGAGCGCCCGGAGTTCAAGGACACCGGCCCCCGGACCATCAAGCCGGGCGAGCGGACCTCGTACCGCACCAGCGACCCCGGGGCGGTCTCCCGGGCGCGGCTGATCCGGCCGGGGTCCTTCACCCATGTCACCAATATCGAGCAGCGCTCGATCGCACTGGACCTCGCCAAATCGGCGGCCGGTGTGACCGTCACGGTGCCCGAGGACCCGTCCCTGGTGCCGCCCGGCTGGTACATGCTGGAGCTGATCGATCACAAGGGCACCCCGTCCGAGGCGGTGTGGATCAAGGTGCCGGTGGCGGAGAAGGCCTCCGGAGAGCAGCCCTCCGGGGGACAGACCTCCGGGGAGCAGGTCTCCGGAGGACAGGGCGAGGAGTAGTCAGCGGGCGTTGCGGGCCAGCTCCAGGGCGTAGGTCTCCCACCACTGGCCCGCGTCCGGGCCGCCCTTGCAGGTACCGTCCGACTCCCCCGGCCGTTTGACCCAGAGATAGGCGTCAACCAGCGCGTCCCCCGTCCTGGTGGTCGGGGGGTCACCGAGGGCGCGGCCGGAGGGGTTGCACCAGGCCTTCTCGTGGCCGCCGGAGAGCGGGCCGTTGCCGTTGCGGCTGGTGTCGATGACGAAGTGCTTGCCGCCCAGCAGCTCGGAGAGCCGGTGGCCGTAGTCCTTGCTGTCCCCGGTGGTCTGGAAGTTGGAGACGTTGAGGGCGAAGCCGTCGGCCTGGTCGATGCCCGCGCGGCGCAGTGGGTCGGCCATGCGGTCGACGGGCGTCACCCAGCTGGGATTGCCCGCGTCCAGGTAGACCTTGGTCCTCGGGAGGGCCTTGAGCCTGCCGACGGCCTCCTTGAGCAGCGCGTAGCGCTCCTCGTGGAACTGCTGGGGGGTGCAGCCGTCCTCCATGTGCGGCAGGGCGTCGGGTTCGAGGATGACGGTCGCCTTGCGGTCGCCGATGCCGCCGGCGGCCTTGTCCAGCCAGGCCCGGTAGGAGTCGCCGTCGGCGGCGCCGCCCGAGGAGTACTGGCCGCAGTCGCGGTGGGGGATGTTGTAGAGGACCAGCAGCGCGTCGCGGTCGACGGCCGTGGCGGCCTCGGTGAAGCCGCGGGTCTGGGTGTCCGGGTCGTCGGCGCCCACCCATTCGGCGACGGGCTGGGCGGCGATCTTCGCGATCAGCGCGGCGTCCTGGGCCTTGCCGGCCTTGCCGAGCCGGAGGGCCTCGCGGGCGGCTGTGCCGTCGGGGTTCACCCAGTAGGGAGAGGTGGACTTGGGGAGCTGGGAAGGGGCCTGGACGGCGAGGGCGTCCTTCCTGGGGACGCCGGAGTCGTCCGAGGAACCGCAGCCCGTGGCCGTGAGGAGCAGGAGCGCCCCCGCCGCTCCCGTCCGCGCCCATGCCCTGCGGCTCCGGCGCGCGCGGCCGGAGTAACTGCGGTACATCCACTCCCCCTTGGGTGTACTGCCTGTGGAGGTGATTGACGGAAGCGCCGTGCCCATGCTGGCACAGACGTGCCCACGCCCGGGGGCAGTCATGCCACGACACGTGGTGGGTCGCCCTGTCGGGCGACCCGGCCGGCGGGTGCCCACGCGCCCGGGCGGGTCGCCGGGCGGGTCGCCGGCCGGGGGCTCAGGCCGCATGGCCGGATCCCGTGGCGGTGGCGCCGGTCGCGCCGGTCAGATAGGCGGAGACGACGACGTTGGCGCTGTAGGAGCGCCGGTCTCGGTCGTAGTAGCCGCCGCAGGTGATGAGGCGCAGTTCGGCGCGGCCCTTGACGCGGGGTCCGTAGGCGCGCGCGGCGTCGAAGCGTTCCTTGGTGAAGACGGAGACGTCCTCGACGGTGAACTCGGCGACGGAGCCGTCGGCGCGGGTGACGTCGACCTCGGTGCCGCGCCGGATGTCGCCGAGCCCGTAGAAGACGGCGGGCGCGTGGTCGGTGTCGAGGTGGCCGACGAGGACGGCGGCGCCGGGGCTGCCGGGCCGGGGCCCGTCCCGGTACCAGGCGACGGCGCCGGGCCGGGCGTACGGGGGCGGGTCGACCGCGCCGTGGGGAGTCAGCCCGTGGTCCTCGACGGGGGCGTGGACGTTCATGGCCTTGATGGTCAGGGCCCGTGGGCGGCTTGCGGCCAGGGGGTGGTGGGGCGGGGGCAGCGCGGGGTCGGCGGGCCGGCCCACGGCGGCCACGTCGCCGGTGGTGGGGGCGGTCGCCATGGGCACCTCGGTGATGTCGCGTCCCCACAGCCACAGCGCCACCAGCAGGGCGGCCCAGGCCGTGCCGGTCAGCAGCCGGCCGGTGCCGCCGGCGCGGTCCTCTTCCATGGCGGTCGTCCGTCTTCCGCGCGGGTCAGCGCCGGGCCGCGGCGGTGCGCCGCCGGTGCCAGATCAGCGCGCCGGCGATGGCCGCGGTGGTGCCGGCGAGGACGAGGCCGGCGGTGTCGGGCGGTTCCACGGCGGCCGCGTGGGAGGTGCTGCCGCCGCCTCCGGCGGGGACGGGGGCGACGGGCGAGGAGTGGCCGAGGCGGCGGTCGCGGCCGGTGAGGGAGCCGCGGTCCTCGCGGTCGGCGAGGGAGCCGGCGGCGGGGTGGTCGGCGTCGGGGTGGTCGCCCCGGTGGGCGTCGGAGCCGTCGGTGACGACGGTCAGCCTGCCCTCGGCCGTGGCCTCCATGCCGTCGCAGTTGACCCTGACCTGGTAGGTCCCGGGGCGTACGGCCTCGCGGATGGTGGCCTCGGCGAACAGCCCGGCGGAGTCCTTGGCGAGCTTGGCGTCGGAGACGAACGCCTCGGAGGTGGCGGTTCCCCGCTCGCCGGTACAGCCGGAGACCCTCAGCTGCACCTCGGCGCCGGGCCGGGTGGTGACGGGGGTGAGCTCCATGGTCCCGGACATGGTGACGGGCCCGTCGTTGGCGTCGGCGGGGCCCGCGCCGGCGACGAGCGCCGCCGCGATCACGGCCCCGCACAGGGCGGAGCGGACTGCATCCATAGTGAACCTCCTGGTACTCCCGAGGTTCACCCGGTGATGTCCGTGGACGCATCCGCTCCGTAGCCGTATTGCTCCATTTGACGATCATCCAAGCCGGTCGGGTCAGCGCGGGGGCGCGGGCCCGGCCGGGGCGGGGCGGTACGGTCCGGTGCGTCAGATGAGCTCGACGAGGTCCGCGATGGAGTCGACGACCCTGGACGGGCGGAAGGGGTGGAGGTCGACCTCCTCGGCCTTGGTGAGGCCGGTGAGCACCAGGAAGGTCTCCATGCCGGCCTCCAGGCCCGCCAGGATGTCGGTGTCCATCCGGTCGCCGATCATGGCGCTGGTCTCGGAGTGGGCGCCGATGGCGTTGAGGCCGGCCCGCATCATCAGGGGGTTGGGCTTGCCGACGAAGTAGGGCTCGCGGCCGGTGGCCTTGGTGATGAGGGCGGCGACGGAGCCGGTGGCGGGGAGCGCGCCCTCGGCGGAGGGGCCGGTCTCGTCGGGGTTGGTGGCGATGAAGCGGGCGCCGTTGTTGATCAGGCGGATGGCCTTGGTGAGCGCCTCGAAGCTGTAGGTGCGGGTCTCGCCGAGGACCACGTAGTCGGGGTCGGCGTCGGTGAGGACGTAGCCGATGTCGTGGAGGGCGGTGGTCAGGCCCGCCTCGCCGATGACGTACGCGGTGCCGCCCGGCCGCTGGTCGTCCAGGAACTGGGCGGTGGCCAGCGCGGACGTCCAGATGTTGCGGACCGGCACGTCCAGCCCGATCCGCTTCAGGCGCGCGTGGAGGTCGCGGGCGGTGTAGATCGAGTTGTTGGTCAGCACCAGGAAGGGCTTGCCGGACTCGCGTAGCCGGGCGATGAAGGCGTCGGCCCCGGGGACCGGGATGCCCTCGTGCATGAGGACGCCGTCCATGTCGGTGAGCCAGGACTCGATCGGCTTGCGTTCTGCCACTACGGGACTCCTGCCGTGCTGTGCCCGTCGCCGGGGACGGGTCGGGGACGCCGGGACGACACCTCCCCCAGCTACCGCTGGGAGGTACCCCCAGTGCGTCGCCCGACACCCCCAGCCTAATCAGCCCGCCCCGTCAGCTGTCGGTGGCCGTCTTCCACGCGCTGACGTAGGAGGGCAGATTCTTGTCGATATCGGCCCAGTCGGGGCGGAAGATCTCCACGCCCTTCATGAGGTTCGCCAGGGATGTGGCGCTGAGGTCGGTGGCCTTCACGT
The DNA here is from genome assembly GCF_042892945.1 of Streptomyces sp. NPDC001678. Lineage (NCBI taxonomy): Bacteria > Bacillati > Actinomycetota > Actinomycetes > Kitasatosporales > Streptomycetaceae > Streptomyces > Streptomyces sp. NPDC001678. The sequence continues at coordinate 253,275 of NZ_JBIAUP010000010.1, forward strand.
CCGTGCGGGAGGAGAAACCGCCGCCGACGCCGGACACGGCCTTCTGGACGGGTTCGGTGAGGAGGTAGTCCAGGAATTTCCTGGCGTTCTCGTCGTGCGGGGCGTCCTTCACCAGTCCGGCCGCGTAGGGCAGGGCGAAGGTGGTGGGCTTTCCGTCGTCGCCGGCCGGGAAGAAGATCCCCTGGTTCGGCATGGACTTCATGTTCGCGAAATTCATCTGGACGTCGCCGTTGGCCACCAGGAGTTCGCCCTTGTCGACCTTGGGGGCGAGCTGGCCGGTCGACTTCGAGGGGCCGACGTTGTTGGCCTGGAGGTCCTTGAGGAAGGCCATGGCCTTCTCCTTGCCGCCCAGGTCGTGCATGGCCTTGATCAGGACGGCGGTGCCGTCGCCCGCGACGCCGGGCGTGGAGTACTGGAGCTTGCCCTTGAACTTCGGGTCCAGGAGGTCCTTCCAGGTCTTCGGCGGAGTGTTCTTCAGTTCCTTCGAGTTGTAGATGAAGCAGAGGTAATTGTTGGCGATCGAGGTCCACTTGCCGTTCGGGTCCTTGTCGCTCGCCGCGACGTTCTCGGATCCCTTGGGCTTGTAGGCCTCCAACAGGCCCTTGCCGTCCGCCTGCTGGATGAAGGGCGGCAGGGTGACGACCACGTCGGCCTTGGTGTTGGACTTCTCCCGGTCCAGGCGCTGGACGAGCTCCCCGGAGCCGCCCTCGACGTAATTGACCTTGATTCCGGTCTCCTTCCGGAAATCCTTGAAGACCTTGTCGTAGAAGCCGGAGCCGTCCTCGGCCTTGAGGCCGTCGGCGCTGTAGACGGTGATTTCCTTGGCGTTCCCCGCGGCGGAGGTGCCACAGCCGGTGACGGTCGTGCCGAGGCACAGGACCGACAGCGCGGCGGCGAGCGCGAGCGGGCGGGGGGTAAGGGGGCGAGGCATGACGTGTCAGGCTCCTTCGGTGGTGGGCTAGCGGTAGGAGGCCCTCGTCCGGATCCGGGAGACCGCGGTCAGGACGATCAGCGTCGTGCCCATGAGGACGACGGCGAGCGCGGCGCCCGAGAAGAGGGACCCCCGGTCGGTGGAGGCGAAGACCTTGACCGGCAGGGGCAGCCAGTCCGGCGGGTAGAGCATCATCGTGGCGCTCAGCTCGCCCATGGACAGGGCGAAGCAGAGGCCGGCGGCGGCCGACAGGGACGGCAGCAGCAGGGGGAGTTTGACTCGTCGCAGCACGTGCGCGGGGCTCGCGCCCAGGCCGGCCGCGGCCTGCTCGTACGCCGGGTCCAGGCGGCTGAGCGCCGCGGTCACGGACTGGTGGGCGAAGGCCGTCACCAGCACGGTGTGGGCGAGGACGACGATCGTGGGCGTGCCGTTGAGGAGCAGCGGCGGCTTGGAGAAGGCCACGAGGAGCGAGAGGCCCACGACCACGGAGGGCACGGCGACCGGCAGCATGAACAGCAGGTCGACGGCCCCGCTCAGCCTGCGGGCCCGGGTGCGCAGCGCCTGGACCGCGAGGGCGGACCAGGTGCCGATGGCCAGCGCCAGCGCGCTCGCCGCGAGCCCGGTCAGCAGGCTGGTGACCAGGGCGTCGAGCGCGTCGCCGCGGGCGACGTCCTGGTAGTGGGCGAGGGTCGCGCCGGAGGGGAGCGCGCCGCTCCAGCCGGTGGCGAAGGAGGCCGCGAGGATCACCAGGAACGGCAGCGCGAAGACGGGCAGGAAGACCACCGCGAAGGCGGCCCACACGGCCCATCGGGCGGTGCGGCTATGCACGAGCACGTCGGACTCCGTTTCGGACTCCGTTGGTGGAGACGAGGAGGCGGTAGAGCCCGTAGAGGGCCACCGACAGGGCGATATTCACGACCGCGACGACGCAGGCGCCGGTGTAGTCGCCGTCGAGGATCGCCTTGCCGTAGATGAGCGTCGGCAGCGTCGTCACGCCCTTGGCGCCGGTGAAGAGCACGATCCCGAACTCGTTGAGGCACATCACCAGCACCAGCGAGCCGCCCGCCGCGAGCGACGGCAGCGCCTCGGGCAGGATCACCCGCCGCACGATCCGGGGCGCGGTGGCCCCGAGCGAGGAGGCGGCCTCCAGCTGCGCGGTCTCCACCTGGGAGAAGGCGGCGAGGAGCGGGCGCATCACGAAGGGCGTGAAGTAGGTGACCTCCGCGAGGAGGACGCCCCAGGGCGTGTGGAGGAAGTCGAACGGGCCGTGGGCGGCGCCGGTGGCCCCGGTCCACAGGCCGTTGGCCATGCCGACGGTGCCGTAGACGAAGAGCAGGGCGAGGGTGATCAGGAAGGACGGGAAGGAGAGGAAGACGTCGATGAAGCGGCTCAGCGCCTTTCCGCCCGGGAAGGGGACGAAGGCGATGACGAGCGCGAGCGCGAAGCCGAGGGCGACCGCCCCGACGGTGGCGCCGACGGCGATGAGGACGGTGTTGGTGAGGGCGTCGCGGAACGCGCTCTGCGCGAAGACGTCGCCGTAGGCGGACAGCGAGAACCCGCCGCCGTCCGGCGAGACGGACTGCTGAACGACCAGGGCCAGGGGGTAGAGGAAGACGAGGCCGAGGGCGGCGACGGGCGGGAGGGCGAGGGCCCAGGCGGCCCGGCCCGGCCGGACGGCCCCGGGGCCAAGCGCTCCGCTGGAAGTCCGGTACGTCATCTGCTGGTTCGTGGCTGGTCGCGCAGTTCCCCGCGCCCCTTCGGGGCGCTCGAACCGCACCGGACTTCGCCAAGGCCGCTTAGCCACGCGCCACCCCCGCCGGCAGCAGCACCGCGTCCTCGGCCGCGAAGTGCAGCGACACCTCCGTGCCCAGCGGCAGCGGCTCCCGCAGTTCGCGGACGTCGGCCTTCACCCGGTGGCCGGCCACGTCGACGTGGAGCCGGTGGGTGGCGCCACGCCACTGGAGCTCGGCGATCGTGCCGCGCAGGGTGTTGGGCCCGGTGCCGAGCCCGATCAGGTGAGGGCGGACGCAGAGCGTGGCCGAGGCCCCGGGCGCGGCGCCGCCGGCCGTCACGTCCAGCCGGGTGCCGGCGAAGTCGGCGCCGCCGTCCCGGACGGTGACGGGCAGCAGGTTCGCGTCGCCGACGAAGGACGCCGTGAACTCGGTGCGCGGGCGGCGGTAGAGGTCGTGCGGGGTGCCGCAGTCCTGGAGGCGGGCGCTGTCCATGACCGCGATCCGGTCGGCGAGGGTGAGCGCCTCGACCTGGTCGTGGGTGACGTACAGCATGGAGACGCCGGGCAGTTCGCGGTGGAGCCGGGCGAGCTCGGCGAGCATGCCGGAGCGCAGCTGGGCGTCGAGCGCGGAGAGCGGTTCGTCGAGGAGGAGCACGCCGGGCCGGACTGCCAGCGCCCGGGCGATGGCGACGCGCTGCTGCTGGCCGCCGGACAGCTCCCGCGGGTAGCGCTTGGCGTAGGCGGTCATGCCGGTCATCTCCAGCGCCTCGGCGACGCGGGCGGCGATCCCGGCGCGGGGCGCCTTGCGGGCCTTGAGCCCGAAGGCGACGTTGGCGTCGGCCCGCATGTGCGGGAAGAGCGCGTACTGCTGGACGACCATGCCGACGCCGCGCCGGTGCGGGGGCAGCGCGGTGACGTCCCGGTCGCCGATGAGGACCCGTCCGGAGGCCGGCTGGACGAACCCGGCGACCGCCCGCAGCGCGGTGGTCTTGCCGGAGCCGGAGGGGCCGAGGAGCGCCATGACCTCGCCGGGTTCGACGGTGAGGTCGAGCGAGTCGAGAACGGTGTTCCCGCCGTAGGCGACCGAGACGTTCTCAAACGTGATGCCGGACATCAATCGCCTTCCGCGGCGGACCGCTCGTACGCGGCGATGGCGTCGGGGAGTTCGGCGACCGATCCCAGGACGTGGGTGGCTCCGGCGGTGCGCAGGGCGGGCTCGTCGTGGGCGCCGGTGAGGACGCCGGCGGCGAGGGCGGCGCCCGAGCGGCGGGCGCTCAGCATGTCGTAGGAGGTGTCGCCCGCGACGGCGACGCCCTGGACGGAGTCGGCGGCGTGGGTGCGCAGCAGGGCCGCGAGGACCATGTCGGGGTACGGGCGGCCGCGGCCGCCGGCGTCGGCCGGGCAGAGGGTGAGGTCGGCGAGGCCGGTCCAGCCGAGGGCGGCGAGGATCGCGTCCTGGGTGACGCGGGCGAAGCCGGTGGTGAGGACGACGGTCCGGCCCTCGCCCCGGAGCCGTTCGATGGCCTCCCGGGCGCCGGGGACGGGCGCGACGTGCCCGGCGTCGACGAGCTGTCCGTAGGCGGTCTCGAAGGCGGCGTTGGCGCTCCGGGCCTTCTCCTCGTCGCCGCCGAAGAGGTGGCGGAAGACGGAGATCTTCGACTCGCCCATGGTGGCGCGGACGTAGGCCAGCTGCCCGGCGTGCTCGGGGGTGCCGGGTTCGACGCCCAGGGCGCGGGCGGCGGCGTCGAAGGCGCGCTCGACCAGGCCGTCGTCGGCGACGGTCGTGCCGGCCATGTCCAGGACGACCAGGCCGATCTTCTCGTTGTCTTGCATCTCTCGCATCTCTCACCACTCCAGTGCGTCGGCGGTGGTCTCGGCGATCGCCGGGGAGCAGGTCATGCCGCGGCCGCCGGGGCCGGTCACCAGCCAGACGCCGTCGCGTACCTGCTCGCGGTGGACGACGCGGGTGGTGTCCACGCACTGCGCGTACACGCCGGCCCAGCGGTGCCGGATCCTCGGCAGCGGCCGGCCGAGGAGGCCCTCGGCGACGGCGGTCAGGTGCTCGTAGGGGTCCTCGACGACGTCGAAGGAGAAGGGCTCGGCGTATTCGTGGGTGTCGCCGATGGTCAGGCCGCCGTCGGCGCGCTGGACCATGAGCAGCTGCATCTTGTGCTCCGCCGCCACCGGGGGCTGGGGTTTCGCCGCCGCCATGGCGTCGAGGCCGCTGCCCGCGTAGGCGGGGTAGTAGCGGAAGCTGTCGGCGTCGGCGACAGAGGTGGTGAGCCGCTCGCCCAGCGGGGCGGTCTGCATCATCTGGAGCCGCACCCGGCGGACGGGGAGGGCGGGCGCGAGCTCGCGGACGAGGCCGCCCAGCCAGGCGCCCGTGCACAGGACGACCGCGTCGCCCGTGTGGAGGTCGCCGTGGTCGTCGCGGACGCCGCGCTCGCCGACGACCTCGCGGACCTCGCGGCCGCCGAGGAAGGCGTAGCGGCCGGAGGCGAGGAGGGCGTCCTTGAGGGCGCGCTGGGCGGTGCGGGGCTCGACGGCCGCGTCGCGCTCGCACCACAGGGCGCCGAGGAAGTCGCCGCGCAGGGCGGGGTTGACGGCGCGGGCCTCGTCCGGGGTGAGCAGGGCGAAGCCGCGGGCGGCGGCGTCGGGGCGGGCCAGGGCGGCCCGGGCGACGGCCAGTTCCCTCTCGTCGGTGACGGCCGTCAGGGATCCGTTGGCGCGGAAGCCGAGGCCGGGGACGGTGGCGCCGATCTCCTCCCACAGCTCCCGGGCGCGCAGGGCGGTCTCCAGCTCCTCGCCGGCCGCCCGGCCGCTGACCCAGACCAGGCCGAAGTTACGGACGGAGGCGCCCCGGGCCTCGGCCTCCCGCTCGATGTGCACGACCTCGTGGCCGCGTTGGACTGCCTGCCAGGCGTGCATGGTTCCCAGCACCCCGGCTCCGACGACTATGACTCGCATGACTCGAACAGTCGTCGGACGCGGTGTCGTGAAAGCGGCCGCACGGCGACGTGACGGTGAACGAGCCGCCAAACTTGGACTAGACCCGTTACCGTTTCGTTATCACCCGTCCCGGCCCTCGCCCCGCAGGTGCGCGGTGAACGAGAACCGGTCCCCCCGGTACAGCGACCGCACCCGCTCCAGCGGGCGGCCCTCGGTGTCGCGCGAGACCCGGTGGATCAGCAGCATGGGCAGCGCGGGCGGCGTACCGATCAGCAGCGCCTCGCGCGGGGTGGCCAGCACGGTCTCCAGCCGCTCGTCCGCGTCGCCGAAGGAGATGCCGAGGCGCTCGCGCAGGTAGCCGTAGAAGGACGAGTCCGGGGCGAACTCGGCGTCCAGCGACGGCACTCGCTCCACCGCCACGTACGTGCTCTCCAGCCCCACCCGTTCGTCGTCCGCGAGCAGGACGCGTTCCATGTGCCACACCGGCTCCCCCGGCGCCACGCCGAGGTCGGGGGCGAGGCCCGCCGGGCAGGAGAGGCGGTCCAGGCCGATCAGGGCACGGCCGGGGCGGCGGCCCTGACGGCGTACGCCCTCGGTGTAGCTGGCCAGGGACAGCGGCTGCTCCAGCTTGGGCCCCGCGACGACCGTGCCACGTCCCATGCGGCGCAGCCGTCCCTCCAGCAATAGCTCGCGCAGGGCCTGCCGTACGGTCTCGCGCGAGACCTCGAAGCGCGTCGCGAGCTCGCGCTCGGTCGGCAGCAGGCCGCCCTCGCCCAGCTCGTCGAGGAGCGCGGCCACGCGCGTCTTGACCGCGTAGTACTTGGGGATCCGGCCGTGTTCCGGGATTCCCGCGCGAATGGGGGCGCCGGGCCGCTGACCTGCCATGTCATGGGGGTGCGTGTGCGTGTTGTCCACGGCGCGATCCTCGCACCCCCACATGGCGCCCCGGCGTCGACGGACATCGGCGGGGCGTCGACGAGTGTCAGCGGGCGTCAGCGGTTCAGTCGCCGCGCCCCGACCACCAGCGCCGTCCCGGCGATCAGCAGGGCGAGGGCGGCCGCGCCGACGGCGAACACGGGCCGTTCGTCACCGGTGTCGGCCAGTCCGGGCGGCTCCAGGTGCGCGGCGGCGTCGGGCCGTGCGGGAGCGGTCGCGGCCGGGGGCGTCGCGGTTCCGCCACCGGTCCCGACGGTGAACGTGTAGTCGTCCGACTCCCCCACCCACGCGCCGTCGCCGCCGCGCTTCTGCACGGCCGTGACGTTGACCGTGACCGGCCCCTCGGGGGCGTCGCCGGCGAAGCCCAGCCGCAGGGGCACGGTGAGCGAGCCATGGGCGGGCACGGTGAAGCCGGCGAAGGCGGGCGCCTCGCCACCGGGGGCCGGTGAACCGCCGTCCAGGACACCGACGTTCTCCGCCTCGTCGGTCCGCTCGAACCGCACGGGCAGCCAGCGGCCGTCCCCCGGGTCCTGGAAGTCCAGGTGGAAGTCGGTGGGTTCGAGGGCCCGGCCCCGGTCGGCGAGGACCGCGACGGGGTGGATGGCCCGGCACTCGGTGGCGGTGGCGTTGCGCAGCTCCAGCCGCCAGGTGCGCGGGGTGCCGCCGCGCTCGTACCCGGCGGGGCCGCCGTCGATCCGCGACGCGATCGGGAACTCGGCGCTGTGCGGGTCGCCGCACTGCTGCTGCCGCCCCGGGTCGGCGGGCGGACGCGCCGCGCCGACGGCGCCGAGCGCGAGCACGGCGCCGCAGACGAGCAGGGCGCGGCGGGGGGCGGAGCGGGACGGCGACGTGGGGGGCCTGTTCATGGCGGGCCTTTGCGGCTGGGGGCTCCGGTCGTCCGCAACCTGCCACGGCCCGCGCCGCCGGGGGCGTACGGCACGGCTCCGTACGGCCGACCGGGTGTCAAACGCCGCCCGATGAGCCGACGGTCGTTTGATCCGATCAAGCGCCAAGCACTCCGCCGGCAGTCCGGTACGTCACCTGCTGGTGCGTCGTGGCTGGTCGCGCCCACGCGGCGGTAGCCGCACATCGACACTGCCCCGCGCCCCTTCGGGGCACTATCGCCCCCCGGGGGTAACGGGCGCCAGGGCGCGGCCCGTGCCGAAGAGCGGCGCGAGCACGAGTTCGGCCGCGCCCTCGACCACGGCGCGCTCCCCGCCGGGGGCGACGGCCACAGGCACGGACGCGGGGAGCTCGGCGCGTACGCCCTGTACGTACGGGTCGGGGTCGGCCAGCACCGTCCGGCCGCCGAGCAGCACACGGTCGATGTCCAGCAGCTGGACGAGGTTGGCGGCGCCGACGCCGAGCAGCCGCGCGGCGAGGGCGGTGTCGCCGTCGGCGACGGCCCGCAGGCAGAGGACTTCGAGGCAGCCGCGTCTGCCGCAGGGGCACGGCGGCCCGTCGAGCCGCAGCACCTGGTGCCCGAACTCCCCGGCGCCGGTCCGGGCGCCCCGGTGCACCTCGCCGCCGAGCACGAGCCCGGCGCCCAGGCCGGTGCCGAGGTGGAGGTAGGCGAAGGAGCCGGGCTCGCTCGGGGCGGACCGCAGGAGGCCGAGGGCGGCGGCGTTGGTGTCCTTGTCGAGGACGACGGGCAGGGCGACGGGCAGCCCGGCGGGCGGGCCGAGCCGTTCGGCCAGCGCGTCCCGCAGGGGGAAGCCGCTCCACTGGGGGAATCCGGTGACGTCCCGGAGGACGCCACCGACGTGATCGAGCGGCCCGGGCGCGGCGACACCGACGCCGAGGAGCGGCGAAATCAGCCCCTCCGGCGCTTGAGGAGCGGGGGTCCGGGGGCGGAGCCCCCGGTTACGGGAAGGGGCGGGATCAGGGACTCCTCCGTCTTCCAGCACCGCCCGCACCTCGCTCACGATCACGTCGAGCACCGCCTCCGCTCCCGCGCCGAGGGCAAGGCGCGCCGTGCGAGTCACGACGGGCGACCCCGCGAGATCGACGACCGTGACCGTCACGGCGTCCCGGTCGAGGTGCACCCCCACCGCCCGCCCCGCCCCCGGCACCAGCCGGAGCGCCGTCGCCGGCTTGCCGCCCGTGGAGACCCTCCGTCCGGCCTCGGCCGCGAAGCCCTCCGCCCGCAGCCGCGCCGTGATCTTGCTGACGGCCTGCGGCGTCAGCCCCGACCGCGCGGCCAGCTCCGCGCGGCTCGCACCGCCCTCGCCCGCGTCGCGCAGCAGTCCGAGGACCACGGCGGCGTTGTGGTCGCGCAAGGCGGCGAGGTTGGCTCCAAGATTGCTCACAGGCCCCATTCTCCCCTCCACTTGCACTTACGCAACAGCATTGCCAAAGTGGAGGGCATGGACACCGGCATGGACACCGCCCCCTTCCGCGTCGGCCTGATCGGCTACGGCCTCGCGGGCTCCGTCTTCCACGCCCCGCTCATCGCCGCCGCCGACGGGCTCACCCTCGACACGGTGGTCACCGCCAACCCCGAGCGGCAGCGGCAGGCCGTCGCCGAGCACCCCCGCGCCCGTACCGTCGCCACCACCGAGGCGCTCCTGGAGCGCGCGGAGGACCTCGACCTGGTCGTCATCGCCTCCCCCAACCGCACCCACGTCCCCCTCGCGCGGGCCGCGCTGGAGGCCGGGCTGCCGGTCGTCGTCGACAAGCCGCTGGCCGCGACCGCCGCCGAGGCGGAGGGGCTGGCCGCGCTGGCCGAGGAGCGCGGGCTGCTGCTCAGCGCGTTCCAGAACCGCCGCTGGGACAACGACTTCCGTACCGTCGCCAAGCTGGTCGAGGGCGGCGCGCTCGGCAAGGTCCAGCGCTTCGAGTCCCGTTTCGAGCGCTGGCGGCCCCGCCCCAAGGGCGGCTGGCGCGAGTCCGGCGACCCCGCCGAGATCGGCGGCATCCTCTACGACCTGGGCAGCCATCTCGTCGACCAGGCCCTCACCCTCTTCGGCCCGGCCGTCACGGTCTACGCCGAGTCGGACGTGCGCCGGGCGGGCGCGGAGGCGGACGACGACACGTTCATCGCCATCGGCCACGCCTGCGGCGTCCGCTCCCACCTGTGGATGAGCGCCACCGCCGCCCAGCTCGGCCCGCGCTTCCGGGTGCTGGGCGACACGGCCGGCTATGTGAAGTACGGGCTCGACCCGCAGGAGGGCGCGCTCCGCGAGGGGCTGCGGCCGGACTCGGCGGCCTCCTGGGGCGTCGAGGCGGAGTCCTCCTGGGGCCGGCTGGGCGCCGGGGAGTCCCCGCTGACGGGCGGCGGCGAACCGGTGCCGACGCTGCCGGGCGACTACCCCGCGTACTACGCCGCGATCGCCGAGGCGCTGCGCACGGGCGGCCTGCCGCCGGTCACGGCCCGGGAGGCGGCGGCCGCGCTGCGCGTGCTGGAGGCGGCGAGGACCTCCGCCGCCGAGGCGCGCACGGTCACGCTGTCAGACTGAACGGCTGACGGACAGCGGGGCCCGCTCGCGCCACTGTGCGACGGCGGGCTCCAGCATCGCCCCCATCTCCGGCATCACCGGCACGAACGCCAGCGCCCCCACCACCTGCAGCAGCCGCGCGCCCTCCATGGCCTCCAGGAGGGCGGGGTCCACGGGCCCGCCGCCGGCGCGCTCGTACGCCTCGATCCCGCGCGGGCCGACGAGGGTCAGATCCCACTCCACGGGGCCGAGGGTGACGTCCTCGAAGTCGTTGAAGAGCCGGCGACCGCCGGTGACGCGCAGCATGTTGTACGCCGGGGAGTCGCCGTGCAGCGGCTGGAGGCGGGCGCCGGGGAAGTGCGCGGGCAGGTCCGCGGCCAGCGCTTCGAGCGCGGCGTACTCGCCCTCGGCCCGGTCCAGGTCCGCCGCGGTGAGGCCGTCCGGGCGGCGCTTGCCCAGCTCGTCCAGGAGAGGGCGCAGGCCCGGTACGAGCGGGGAGAGCACGGGCAGTTCACCGGGGTAGCCGGCCAGGAGGGCGTGCAACTCGGCCGCGTTCCCGGTCTGTTCGACGAACCGTTCCTGGAGGTCCTCGTCGGCGGCGGGCTTCTCCTCGCTGACGAACTCCCAGAACGTCAGCGACGTCCCGTCGGTCACGACCGGCTCGCGCGGCACGAGGGGGCTGGGCCGGACGACGGGGGCGCCGGTGTCCGCCAGCCAGCCCGCGACGGCGAGTTCGCGGCGCTGCTTGCGCTCCAGCTCCTCGGCGCCGGCGAAGCCCAGGGACGGCACCCGCACGACGACGGGCTCGGGCGCGAGGTGCACCAGCACGTTGAACACGTCGTGCAGCACGCGGGGTTCGCGGGCGTGGAGCCCCAGCCGGCGCCCGGCCCGGGTCGCGATGTCCACGGCGCGTTCGGCGCGTCCGCTGAGGTTCGTCATGCAGTTGATCTTGCCGTCCCGGCAGGGCCCTGTCGAAGAGTTTTCCCGGGACCTAAGCTCGGGACAGCATGATCCAGCCCAACGGGAAGGAGCTACCGATGGATACCGCTGAGATAGCGGAGATCACCTCGCCCGAGGAACTACGCGAACTGCTGGGCGAGCCGACGGCGGCGGCACGCGACAAGGTCCGTACCCGGCTGCACGACCTCGACAAGGAGTGGCTGGCCCGCTCGCCGCTCTGCCTCGTGGCGACGGCAGCGGCCGACGGCACCTGCGACGTCTCCCCGAAGGGCGACCCCCACGGCTTCGCGCTCGTCCTCGACGACACCACCCTCGTCATCCCGGAACGCCCCGGCAACCGCCGTGCCGACGGCTTCTTCAACATCCTGAGCAACCCTCACGTCGGGCTGGTCTTCCTCATCCCCGGGCGCGGGGACACCCTCCGCGTCAACGGCCGCGCCCGGCTCCTGCGCGACGCGCCCTTCTTCGACGAAATGGTGGTCAAGGGGCACCGCCCCCGGCTCGCGCTCCTCGTCGAGATCGAGGAGGTCTTCCACCACTGCTCCAAGGCCTTCCTGCGGTCCGCCCTCTGGAAGCCGGAGACGTGGCGGCCCGAGGAGGTGGCCTCGCGCGCGCGGATCGCCAAGCGCCTGGAGCGCCCCGAGGCGTCGCTGGAGGAGCTGGAGAGCTACTACGGCCCTCGGTACGCGGACGGCCTGTACAGCTGAAATGACCGGATCACTCTGAATCGGAGCGATCAGAGTGATCGGGGCGAAGTGGAACCAGTGCCCTCTTTTGCGGCGTCGTGAGTGATGTCCTGGCCGCAACTGGAGAGGAAACCGAGACGTTGGAGACCACAGGGGCAAACCCGTCGCGCCGCGCCATGCTGGCGCTCGGCACCGGAGCCGTGCTGGCCGCCACCACGCTGACCACGGGCGGCAGCGCCGTGGCGGCCACGCCGCGGCGTGAGGACGAGATCACGCGGCAACTGCGGGAATGGGAGCGGAAGCACTCGGTCCGCATCGGTGTGTACGCGCGCGACACGGCCACGGGCCGGACCGTCGAGCACGGCGCGGACGACGCGTTCCCGATGTGCTCGGTGTTCAAGACCCTCGCCGCGGCTGCCGTCCTGCGCCAGGACCGGCACGGCGAACTCCTCGGCAAGCGCATCCGGTACACGCAGCAGCTGATCGACGACTCGGGCTACGCCGACTCCACCGCGAAGCCGGAGAACCTCGCGAACGGCATGACCGTCGCCGAACTGTGCGCCGCCGCCGTCAGCGAGAGCGACAACGCCGCCGCGAACCTGCTCCTGCGCGAGCTGGGCGGCCCGACCGCGATCACCCGCTTCTGCCGCTCGATCGGCGACGACACGACCCGCCTCGACCGCTGGGAGCCCGAGCTCAACTCCGCCGAGCCCGGCCGCGACACCGACACCACCACCCCCGCCGCCATCGGCCGCACCTACGAACGGCTCGTCCTCGGCGCCGCGCTCCCCCACCGGGACCGCGAGCTCCTGACCGGCTGGCTGATCGCCAACACCACCAATAAGCAGCGCTTCCGCAAGGGCCTGCCGGGCTGGACCCTCGCCGACAAGACCGGCGGCGGCTCGGCCTACGCCGTCGCCAACGACGTCGGCATCGTCTGGCCCCCGCACCGCCGCGCCCCGATAGTCCTCGCCGTCCTGACGACGAGCCTCTCCGCCACGGCCCCGACGAACAACCAGCTGGTGGCCGACATCGCGGCACTCGTGGGACCGTCCCTCGTCTAGCAGCGCCCCGAAGGGGCGCGGGGAACTGCGCGACCGGCCACGACGCACCGGCAGATGACGTACCCGGGTGACGTCACGCCCGGAACGTCCTCCGGTACGCCCCCGGTGAGACGCCGATCGCCGTGTGGAGGTGCTGGCGCAGGGTCGCGTCCGTGCCGAAGCCGACGCGTTCGGCGATGCGGGTGACCGGGAGGTCGCTGCTCTCCAGGAGGTGGCGGGCCAGGTCGACGCGTTGCTGGGTGAGCCACTGGCCGGGGCTGAGGCCGACCTCGGCGCGGAAGTGTCGGGTGAAGGTGCGCCGGCTCATGCCCGCGTGCCGGGCCAGGTCGGTGAGCTGGATGGGCTCGTGGAGGCGGTCCAGGGCCCAGGCGCGGGTCGCGGACGTGCCGGTGTCGGCGCTGTGCGGCACCGGGCGTTCCACGTACTGCGCCTGGCCGCCCTCCCGCTGCGGGGGGACGACGCAGCGGCGGGCCACGTAGTTGGCGACGCCACTGCCGTGGTCCCGCCGGATGAGGTGGAGGATCAGGTCGATGCCCGCCGCGGCCCCCGCCGAGGTCAGGACGCGGCCGGCGTCCACGAAGAGCACGTCGGGCGCCAGGGCGACCCGGGGGTACAGCCGCTGGAAACGGTCCGCGTGGCACCAGTGGGTGGCCGCGCCCTTGCCGTCCAGCAGGCCCGCCGCCGCCAGGACGTACGTGGTGAGGCAGATCCCGACGATGCGGGTGTCGGGGCGGACGCGGGCCAGCGCCTCGGCCACGGGGGCGGGCAGCGCCTCGCTGTCGACGATGTCGGCGAACGTCTCCGACGCGGGGATCACCACGGTGTCGGCCGTGGCCAGCACCGACGCGTCGTGCTCGACGCTGATCGAGAAGTCGGCGCCCGTGCGGACCGGGCCGCCGTCCGGCGAGCAGGTCAGCACTTCGTAGAGCCGCTGCCCGTCCGCGCCTGTGGCCACGCCGAACAGGCGCGACGCCAGGCTCAGCTCGAACGGGATGACGCCGTCCAGCGCCAGGACCACCACACGATGCATGGCCCGATCCTTGCACATCATGGCCTCCGGGCCACTGTCGACGGGGTTCCGGGGCGATGAATCCTTGCGGTCATGAGCACAAGCACGATGAAGGCGATCAGCCAGGACAGCTACGGCGGCCCCGAGGTCGTTCACATGATCGAGACCGAGCGGCCGGTCCCCGGCCCCTCCGAGGTACTGGTCCGCGTCCGCGCGGCGGGCATGAACCCCACGGACTGGAAGCACCGGCAGGGCGCCGGCTTCCTCGACCGGCTCCCGATGGTGCTGGGCTGGGACGTGTCGGGCGTCGTCGAGGCCGTGGGCGTCGGCGTCACGCTGCACGAGCCCGGGGACGAGGTGTTCGGCATGCTCCCCTACCCCTACGGCGTGGGGTCGTTCGCCGAGTACGTCGTCGCCCCGGCCCGTGCCCTGGTGCGCAAGCCGGAGGGCGTCGACCACGTCCAGGCGGGCGCGATCCCGCTGGCCGCCCTGACGGCCTGGCAGGTGCTCGTGGACGCGGCGGACGTCCGGCCCGGACAGCGGGTGCTGATCCACGCCGCGGCCGGCGGCGTGGGCCACCTCGCCGTGCAGATCGCCAAGGAGCGGGGCGCGTATGTGATCGGCACGGCCAGCGCCCCCAAGCACGCGCTCCTGCGCGAGCTCGGCGTGGACGAGGCGATCGACTACCGCAGCCAGGACTTCACCGAGATCGACCCCGTCGACCTGGTCTTCGACACCATCGGCGGCGACACCGCCGACCGCTCCCTCGACGTCCTCAAGCCCGGCGGGCAGCTGATCAACATCGCCCTGCGCTCCTACGCGGCGGACCTCCCGGAGCGGGCCGCCGCCCGGGGCGTGCGCTTCCGCCCCCTGCTCGTCGAGGCCGACCAGGAGGGCATGCGGTCCATCGCGGACCTCATGCGCGCGGGCAAGCTGAAGGCGGTCGTCGAGGCCGTCTTCCCGCTGGACCGGGCCGCCGAGGGGCACGCGCTGGGCGACACCAACCGGGTGACCGGGAAGGTCGTCCTCACCATTCCCTGATCGCGTCAGCGCCTGCGGTAGGCCAGGCGCAGGTTCTGGCCGCCGCGCCGGGCACGCCGCAGATCGAAGGCGTCGGCGTCGCTCAGCGCGGCCATGTGCCCCCGCCGGAGCACGGGGCGCCAGAGGAAGAGCACGAGCTGCCCGCCCGGGCGCAGGACCCGGGCGGCCTCGGCCAGCGCCACCGCCGGGTCGGCCATCTCCTCCAGGCTGTAGCTGTAGAACAGCGCGTCCAGGGCGGCGGAGGCGAAGGGCAGGGCCAGGCCGTCGCCACCGACGTGGACGGTCCTCGCGCCCGGTCCCGTACGGCAGTGGGCGCGGGGGTCGTGGGCGGCCGGGTCGAGCGCGATCAGCAGGCCGCCGGGGCCCAGGTGGGCGGCGAGGGCGGGGGTGTAGTACCCGCCGCCGCTGCCGATCTCGGCGCAGCGCATGCCCGGCTCGGCGGTGATCCAGCGCACGTCGCGCCTCGGGTCGTCACCGAGGACGCGGCGTGCGAGGCGGAGGCTGACGACGGGGTAGCAGCCGCTGGGGGTGCGGGGCATCGCTCACTCCACCACCCTCATCCGGGTCCGGAACAGGACGACGAGGGCGAGTCCGGCACCTGCGGCGACGAGGGCCGTGCCCGCCGCCATGTACGCGCCCATCGGCGGTCCGGTGCGGGCCAGTTCATGGCCGTCGCCGGCGACGGGCGCGTCCGGCACGACCGACGCGTCCGGGGCGGAGGACCAGGAGGCCCCGGGGGCGCCGGCGAGTCCGGCCGGGCCGACGGCCGGGGCGGCGGGGCCGCCGGTCACCGGCAGGGGCAGGGGCTCGCCGGAGTCGGCGGGGTCCGCGGGCACGGTGGTGCCGCAGTCGGGGAGGGAGCCGTCGAAGGGGTAGGCGTGGAGGGCCTGGCCGCCCGCTCCGGCGCCGGACTCGTGGACGAGGGAACCGGCCGTGAAGAACCGGCCGTTGATGCCCGGCAGGGTGACCCGTGTGACGCTGGAGCGGCGTCCGACGAGCACGGTGCCGTCCAGCTGGCCGCCGCCGGCGAGGCGGACCTCCTTCGCGTCGGGGAAGTTCCACAGCAGCCGCTCCCTCCGCACTCCGGTGAGCCTGCCGGAGGACGTGCTGACGGTCCGGGTCGTACCGCCCTCGGGGTTGGTGACGTTGACGAGCACGGTCGCCCCGTCCGGGACATTGCGGAACAGCAGCTCCTGCGCGCCGCCGCCGGGCGCGACGAGGTCGAAGGGGGCGTTGAAGACCTGGAGGCGGGAGCGGCCGTCGCCGGTGAAGACCGTGGCGGCGCCCTGGTTGACGGCCGTGCCCGTGCTGCGGCGGGCCGCCCCCCGCTCGTAGGCGTAGCAGTCGCTGGCGGAGGTCAGCTCCTCGCGCAGGGGCCCGTAGAGGGCGACGGTGCCCACGTCGCGTACGGCCTTGGGGCTGACCGTGCCGGTGTGGACGCTCCCGGCGTACGCCACGGTCCCGCTGACCGGACCCTGCTCGGCCACGAGCCGCTGCCCGGCGGCCACCTTGAGGTCGCCGCCGATCCTCAGGAACGGCGAGCCGTTCTCCGGCGGCACCCGGGAACCGGTCCCGACGACGCCCACGTTGTAGGCGGGCGGGACCCCGGCGGCCTTGGAGACGTCGAAGTCGCCCAGCACGACGATCCGTCCCTCGGCGTCCGCCGCCGCCTGGCGCACGGTGTAGTCGCCGCCGACGAAGATGTTGACGCCGTTGTCCCGGCTGGTGACGGGGCCGTTGTTCGGCTCGGGGTACGCGCCCGGGCACGTCCCCGGGACACAGGGCCCCGGGCCCGCCACGGGCGCTGAGTCCTCGGTGCCCATCATGCTGAAGGCACAGGCCAGCAACGCGCCCCCGATCAGGGACAGCAGGGCCATCACCGAGGCCGCCGGGCGGTTCACCCGGAGCCATCGCACATACTCCTTGTGCTGCATGGGCCGGGTGTGCTGCGCGGGCTGCGTGGGGTGCATATCCGAAAATATGCCTAGTAGGGGTGCCGGATCGCCGCAGCACACGCCTCCGTCCCCCCGGACGGCCCACCGCGGTACCGTGCCCCGGAGGGGCGCGGGGCAGCGTCGATATGCGGCTACCGCCGCGTGGGCGCGGCCGGCCACGGACGGTCCGCAGCAGACCGACCGCGCATCCAGCGGAGCGCTCAGGCGTCCTTGAGCTGCTGCCGCTGCCTGCCCAGCCCCTCGATCTCCAGCTCCACCACGTCCCCGGCCCGCAGATACGGCTTGGGCTCGGGCCGGGCCAGCGCCACACCCGCCGGGGTGCCGGTGTTGACGACGTCCCCGGGGTGGAGCGTCATGTACTGGCTCAGATGACGCACCAGATGGGCCACCGGAAAGATCTGCTCCGCCGTGCTGGAGTCCTGCATCAGCCGGCCGTTGACCCACATACGCATCCTCAGCGCCTGTGGGTCGGGTATCTCATCGGCCGTCACCAGCCAGGGCCCCAGCGGATTGAACGTCTCGTAGTTCTTGCCCTTGCCCCACGCGTTGCCCCACTGCCCGCCGTTGCGCCCGTTCTGGTACGCGCGCTCGGAGACGTCGTGGGAGAGGACATAGCCCGCGACCGCCGCCAGCGCCTCCTCGTCCGTCCGCAGATAGCGCGCGGTACGGCCGATGACGACGCCCAGCTCGATCTCCCAGTCCGTCTTCACGCTGCCGCGCGGCACCAGCACCGTGTCGTCCGGGCCGACGACCGTGTCGGGCGCCTTGAGGAACACCACCGGCTCGGCCGGTGTCGCCACCCGGCTCTGGGCGACGAGATCGCGGTAGTTGACGCCTATGCCCACGATCTTGCCGATCCTGGCCAGGGGCGGGCCGGTGCGCAGCCCGGCCGGGTCGAGGACGGGCAGGATCCGGGCCCCTACGGCCGCCCGGACGCGGTCGAGGGCCGCGGGGTCGCCGAGCAGCGCCCCGTCGACATCCGCCACCAGGGGCGACAGGTCGCGCAGCGTCCCGTCCTCCTCCAGCAGCGCCGGGCGCTCGGCCCCGGCGGGCCCGACCCTCAGCAGTCTCATCACCACACCCCCACATGATCGAACAGGACCGGAGGCTGTCTCCACAAGCCCCCTTTCGGCCCCTGGCCCCTGTCCCCTGTCCCCCTGGCTCCATCCCCCTGGGCCCCTAGGCGGCGGAAGTCCTCCCGTTCTTCGGACCCGTCCTCCCGACCCGGTTCCCCGGCACCGTCTCGCGCGGCGTGCGCAGCGGCTGGAGCAGCACCCGCTCCACCGCCGTCCACGTGGTGGTCGTCGCCAGGTACAGCGCGGCCGCCAGCGGCACCACCGCGGCCGTGACCAGCGTGCCGAACGACAGCAGCGGCAGCACCTTCGCCATCGCCGCCATCCCCGGCACCTGCTCGTCTCCCGCCGCCGGCGCCGGCAGCGCGGCGGCGGCCTTGCGGTTGCGCAGGTACGTCCACGTCGCCACGGCCGCGATCAGCGCGAACAGCCCCAGGTACACCAGCCCCTGGGCGCCGAACGCTCCGCCGTGGCCCAGCGCGCCCGCCCAGCGGCCGCCGAGGGGAGCGCCCAGCAGCGTGTGCTCCAGCAGATCCCCGCCGTCGCCGGTGGAGAACAGGTGGTACATCACATAGAAGACCGGGAGCTGGGCGAGCGCCGGCAGACAGCCGGCCAGCGGCGACGCCCCGGACTCCGCGTACAGCTTCGCCCCCTCCTCGCGCAGCCGCTCGGGGTCCTTGCCGTGCTTGCGCTTCAGCTCGGCCAGCCGGGGCGCGAGCTCGGCCCGGGTGCGCTCGCCCCGCGCCGCCGACCGGGCGAGCGGGAGCAGCGCGAGCCGTACGCAGCAGGTGAGGACCGCGATCGCGACGGCCGTGGCCGAGGCGCCGAAGAGCGGCTCGGCCGCGTCCGCGAGGTGGGTGAGAAGCGAACCGAGCGAGGTGAACAGCGGTGAGAGGAAAGACATGGCGAGTGAGCCCTCCACGGGGTCCCGTCGTGACCGAACGAAGCCAAAAAGGCGCAGCCCAAAAAGGCGCAGCCAAAAGAGGCGAGGAATTTCGGTGTGACGAGCCGCGCGGGCACCCCCACGGGGCGGTGAAAGCCCGGGTGTGCGCGCCTACGCGGCCGTCAGGACGGAACGGCCGGGTGCCCGGGGCCGTCGACGGCCCCGGGCATCGGGATCACGCTGGGCGAGGAACGCCGTCCGCAGCTCACGGTCCCGGATCGCCGTGCGTATTCGGGTGGGGGTGAGCGGGCCGGACGTCCGGGCGGCGACGGCGGCGAGCAGCAGCGCCGCGGTGGCCACCACGGAGGCGGCGACGGCGACGGCCATCGAGGCCATCAGGCCGCTCAGCCCGCTCTGCGCCGGCCACAGCTCGGCGAGCAGGAAGAGGAGCATGCTCACGTGCGTACGGAAGACGACGCTCACCACAGCTCCCCCCTGCCGACCAAGTCTCACGATCAGGCGAACACCTGATCACATCTCAACTGCCGCCGATACTAGTCCCCGCCACTGACAACGGCACCGGCGGGGGCACCGTCCCGCTCCGGATCGCGGCCCGGGTCCCGGGCCAGGACCTCGTCGTCGGGCCGGGCCGCCTCGGCCGGTCCCGGCCGCGGGCCCCACCACGACACCGCCAGCGCCACCAGCACGTTCGCCACCAGCGCCAGGGCGCCCGCGTTCACTCCCCACACCGGGTCGTGCCCGGTGAAGACCAGCGCGCACACCAGCGTGCCGCCCACCACAAGGCCGCTCAGGGCGCCCCACAGCGTCAGCCTCCGCCACATCAGCCCCAGCAGGATCATGGGAACGAGCTGGGCCATGCCCTCGTAGGAGATGAGCGAGAGCCGCACCAGCGTGTTGGGCGCGGTGTACGTGAGCAGCAGCGCCAGCACGCCCGCCCCGACCACCACGACCTGCGCCGCCGCCTTCTGCCGCTCCGGGCGCTGTGCGAGCCGGGGGATCGCGCCCAGCACGCTCCGTCCCCACATCGTGCCGATGACCAGCATGAACACGGCCATCGGAACGATCGACGAGAGCGCCCCGGCCACCCCGATCACCCCGACCGCCCACGCCGGCAGCGAGTCGACCACCAGCTTGAACAGCGCCAGGTTCGAGCCCGCCCCGGTGAGCCCGGGCACCACGAAGATCGCCGCCATACCCAGCAGCATCGGCACGAACAGCAGCACGTTGTAGAAGGGCAGCAGGATCGCGTTGCGCCGCAGGGCGTCGGCGTTCCGGGCGCCCAGATAGCCCGCCACGGTCGTCGGGAAGATGACGACCGTCAGGGAGTTGAGGAAGCTCGTCGTGACGAACCAGCCGCCGGCCATGCCGCTGCCGCCGTGCCCGGAGAAGGTCAGCCAGTCCGGCTTCTCCGCCACCATCCGGCCCAGGAAGGGCCCGTAGCCGTCGAAGTAGTGGAGGGGGACGTAGACGGCGAGGAAGCCGAGGGTGCCGATGACGAGGACGTCCTTGAGCACGGACACCCACGCGCTGCCGCGCAGGCCGCTCACGACCACGAAGGTGGTGGTGACCGCGAAGGCGATGAAGTAGGCCCAGTTCAGGCTGATCGCGCCGTAGGAGATCGTCGAGACGACGACTCCCATCCCGGTGATCTGAAGCTGGATGTACGGCAGCAGGCACACCGTCGCCAGGACCGCCACCAGCGCACCCACCCATGGTCGGCCGTAGCGGTGGGCCACCATGTCCGTGATGCTGACGAGCCCGTGGCGGCGGGCGTAGGCCCACAGCGTCGGCCCGACGACATAGCCGATGGCGTAGCCGCAGGAGAGGTACGCGACGACGTAGAGGACGGGCGCGCCGTAGTTGTAGCCCCAGCCCGCCGCGCCGAGGTAGCTGAAGCTGGTGTAGCCCTCACCCGCCATCAGCACCCAGATGAAGACCGTGCCCAGGCTGCGGCCGCCCACCGACCACTCGGCGAGCCCACCGCCGCGGCCGTGTCCCCGGACGGCCAGCAGGCCGAAGGCGACGGTCAGGAGCATGAAGACGCCGAAGATCGCCGAGGCGACGGCGGCGTTCCCGCTCATGCCCGGCCCCGCGCGCGGTCGCCACGCCAGGCGAGGAAGACGGCGACGGGGGTGAGGAGGGTGGCCAGGAGCAGCCAGAAGAACAGGAAGGGCAGGCCCAGCACGGTCGGGTGGACGCGGTCCACGAGAGGCAGGGCGGCCAGGTAGAGCACGTACGGCGCCAGGAGCCACAGGAGAGTGGGACGTTTCTTCAGCACGCCCCCGACCCTAGGGGGTAGGGGCTCGCGCCCCCAGGTCTCCCGCCCCCAGCAGCCGGACTCACGCCCCCATCAGCAGGTCTCACGCCCCAGCAACGGAGCTCACGCCCCCAGCAGCCGTGACGCCGTGTAGATCAGCAGGCCCGCCAGGGCGCCCACCACCGTGCCGTTGATGCGGATGAACTGGAGGTCCCGGCCGATGTGGGCCTCGATCTTGCGGGAGGTCTGCTCCGCGTCCCAGCCCGCCACCGTCTCCGTGATCAGGGCGGTGATCTCGTCCCGATAGGTCGTCACCACATAGACGGCCGCGTCCTCCAGCCAGCCGTCGACCTTCCGGCGCAGCCGCTCGTCGTCCGTCATCCGGGCGCCCAGCGAGAGGATCGAGGCGCGGGTGCGCAGCCGCAGCTCGCTGCGCTCGTCCTCGGCGGCGGCGACGATCATCGCGCGGACCGAGGACCAGACCGAGGCGATCACGTCCTGGACCTCGCCGCGCCCCAGCACCTCGGACTTCAGCCGCTCCACCCGGGCCCGGGTGTCCTCGTCGGACTGGAGGTCGCGGGCGAAGTCCGTCAGGAAGCGGTCGACGGCGCCGCGCGCCGGGTGGTCCGGCATGTCGCGCATCTCGGTGACGAAGCGCAGCAGCTCCTTGTAGACGCGTTCGCCGACCTTGCGGTCGACGAAGCGCGGCGTCCAGCCGGGGGCGCCACCGGTGACGGCGGACATGACGGAGTCGCTGTGGACGACGAGCCAGTCGTGGGCCCGTACGCACACCAGGTCGACGACCCTGTGGTGGCCGCCGTCGGCGACGACCTTCTCCAGGGTCGCGCCGATGCCGGGGGCGATCTCCACGGCGTCGGCGCGCCGGGTGATGGCCTCGCCGACGACCGCCTGGACGTCGGAGTCGCGCAGCACGGTCAGGGCGCCGCGCAGCGCCGTGGCCAGCTCGGCGGTGACCCGGTCGGCGTGCGCGGGGTCGGACAGCCAGGCGCCGAGCCGGGAGCCGATGCCGACGGCCCGCAGCCGTACCCGCACCACGTCGCCGGAGAGGAAGTTCTCGCCGACGAACTCGCCCAGGCTCTGGCCCAGCTGGTCCTTCTTGGTGGGGATGATCGCGGTGTGCGGGATGGGCAGGCCCATGGGCCGCCGGAAGAGCGCGGTGACCGCGAACCAGTCGGCCAGCGCGCCGACCATGCCCGCCTCGGCGGCCGCGGCCACATACCCGGCCCAGCCGCCCGCGCCGGCGGACTGCGCCCACTTCGTGAGGGCGTACACGAGGGCCACGGTCAGCAGCAGTCCCGTCGCGAGGGCCTTCATCCGGCGCACGCCGCGCCGTTTCTCCTCGTCCGCCGCGCTGTAGGTGAATCCGGCCGCCGGCCCGGGCAGCATCACTCCATCGGCGGCATTCGCGCCGCCCCCGGCGGCAGCCGGCTCCTCTTCATGGAACCGTTTCATCGACACCACCCGTTCCGACTGTCCTCGCTGTGCATTGTCCCTACCCGACGTACTCGGGGAACGGACGAAGAGTTCCCCGGCGTCGTTCCCCACGTCCGGCCGTCGTTCGCCGCCGATGTGTCCCGCGCCGTCGATGTGTCCCCGGGAGTTGTCCGCGATGAACAGGCCACCCCCGTCCCGTGGCGCGGCCCACGCCCTGCTGGCCGCGCTGGTGGCCCTGGTCGTGGCCGCCTCGGTGGCGATATTCACCGGCGTGGGCGGGGCGGACGGCACGGCCGACCAGGAACCGAGCCGGCGCCCGGCCGCGCCGGCCGCCGCCGGGCGCTGGATCGGCTCCTGGTCGGCGTCCCCGGCCGCCGCCGAGCCGGGCACGGCACGGGGCTACCCCGGCCGGTCCATCCGCAATGTGGTGCACACGACGCTCGCCGGCGGCATGGCCCGCGTCCAGCTCTCCAATCTCTTCGGCGGCGCCCCGCTGACCGTCGACCACGCCTCGCTCGCCCTCGCCGCCGCACCCGGCGGCCCGGCGGCCGCGCCGGACGGCATGCGGGAGCTGACCTTCGGCGGGGAGCGCTCGGTGACCGTCCCGGCCGGGCGGGCGACCTACAGCGACCCGGTCCGCCTCCCCGTCGACGCCCCCGCCGACCTGCTGATCAGCACCTACGTCTCCCGGCCGGCCGGACCCGTGACCATCCACCCGCACGCCCGGCAGGTCTCCTACCTCGCCCCCGGCGACCGGACGCTGGACGCGGGCGGCGCCGCGTTCACCGCGAAGAGCCTGTACTGGCGCTATGTCACGGCCGTCGACGTCTGGACCGCCGAGGCCACGGGCGCGGTGGTGGCCCTCGGCGACTCCATCACCGACGGCGTCTCCGCCACCATCGGCGCCGACCACCGCTGGACCGACTTCCTCGCCGACCGGCTGCGCACCGAGCGCGGCGCACCGCGCCTGGGCGTGCTCAACGAGGGCATCAGCGGCAATCGCGTCCTGCTCGGCGGAATGGGCTCCTCCGCCAGCAACAATCCCAGTGCCCTGGACCGCTTCGACCGCGATGTGCTCTCCCGCACGGGCGTACGCGCCCTCGTCGTCGAGCTCGGCGTCAACGACATCCTGCGCAGCCCCCGCCAGACCGATCCCGCGCGGATCGCGGCGGGACTGCGGACGCTGGTGGAACGGGCCCACACGCGCGGGCTGCGGGTGACGGGCGCGACGCTGTCGCCCTTCGGCGGGCGGACGGGCACCGGGCCGGACCAGGAGCTCGTCCGGCGCGGGGTCAACGCCGAGATCCGCTCGGGGCGGGTCTTCGACGACGTCGTCGACTTCGACCGGACGCTGCGCGACCCGGCCGACCCGCAGCGCCTCCTCCCGGCGTACGACTGCGGGGACCATCTCCACCCGAACGACGCCGGCTATCTGGCGATGGCCCGGACGCTGGACGTGGGGGTGCTCAAGGGGGAGGTCAGGGCGGCGCTGTGACCGCCGGGCCGACGGCTGCCCGGGCCACCCGGGCTGCCCGGCCTACCCGAGGGTCTTGCCGCCGCCGTCGCGCCGGTCGTCCCACTCCAGCCCCTTCTGGTCCCACTCCAGCCGCTTCTGCTCGCGCAGCCGCTCCCGTTCGGCCCGGGTCGCCTTGCGCTCGACGCCGACGCCGCCCCAGAGCGCGAGGCCGGTGATCCGCACCTTGGGCGAGCCGGGTGTGCCGGGTCCGGTCGCCCTGTCGCCGAAGCCGCCCATGATGCCGATGCCGCGCACCTCCACGTCGAGGTCCGGGGGGACGACGACGCCCATGCCGCCCATGAGGGCGAAGCAGCGGATGACGACCTCGCGGTCCTCGAAGCGGGCCTCGCGCAGGTCGATCTTCCCGCCGCCCCACATGGTGAAGGCGGTGAAGCGCCGTCCCACGGTCCAGCGGCCCGCGCGGCTGAAACCGCCCCAGATCGCCACCGCCCAGGTGGAGGTGGCGGGCCCGCCGACGCGCTCCGCCCAGCCGCCCCCGCCCGCCGGCGCCGGCGCGGCGGCCTCCCGGCCGGCGCCCGAGGGCACCGGCAGATCCCGCACCAGCGGGGTCAGCTCGGCGTGCGTACGGGCCTTGTACGCGGCGTCCAGGCGCTCCTCGAACTCCTCCATGGTCAGCCGGCCCTCGGCGGCGGCCTCGCGCAGGACCTCGGCGATCCGTTCGCGCTCCGCGTCGGAGGCCCGCATCTCAGGAAGTTCGCTCATCATGGCGGACAGATTAGATGCCCAGGCCGGATGGCCACAGCGCGCCCGTCGTCACCTCTCGGCGTACATCCGGGCGATGACCTGCTCGATGTCCGGTTCCCGCACCGACAGGTCCACCAGCGGATAGCGCTCGGCCACCGCCGCCACGACGGGCGCCGCGCTGTGCGTGGCGGCGAACGCCAGCCACTGGCGCGGCCCCTCCACCCGCACCACCCGGGCCCCGGGTACGCCCGTGATGGGCGGGAACTCCCGCTCCAGGTCGACGACGAGCATCCGCTCGCTCCCGCCCTTCGCGTGGAGGCCGTCCAGCCCGCCGTCGTAGACCAGCCGGCCGTGGTCGATGACCATCACCCGCTTGCACAACTGCTCGATGTCGGTCAGGTCATGGGTCGTCAGCAGCACCGTCATCCCGCGCTCGGCGTTGACGTCCCGCAGGAACTCCCGCACCTTGGCCTTGCTCACCACGTCCAGCCCGATGGTCGGCTCGTCGAGGTAGAGCACCTCGGGATCGTGGAGCAGGGCCGCGGCGATGTCCCCGCGCATCCGCTGCCCCAGCGACAACTGCCGCACCGGTACGTCCAGCAGCTCCCCGAGGTCGAGGAGCTCCACACAGCGCTCCAGATTGGCCCGGTAACGGCCGTCGGGAATCCGGTACATCCGGCGCACCAGACCGTAGGAATCCCGCAACGGCAGGTCCCACCACAGCGTGGTGCGCTGCCCGAAGACGACCCCGATCCGGCGCGCCAGCTTCGAGCGGTCCCGCGAGGGGTCGATGCCAGCGACCCGCAGCCGGCCCGCGCTGGGCGTCAGGATGCCCGTCAGCATCTTGATCGTGGTGGACTTGCCCGCGCCGTTCGGCCCGATGTAGCCGACCATCTCCCCGCGCGGGACCCGGAAGCCGATGCCGTCCACCGCGCGCACCCGGTGCCGCTCCCGCCGCAGGAACCCGGCCTTGCGGCGTACGTCGAAGACCTTCTCGACGCCTTCCAGAAGGATCAGATCATCCACCGAGACCGTCAACTCCCCGTACTCCGATAGCCCCTGAGCCCCACCCGCCAGGCCAGCCCCGCCAGCACCCAGCACACCAGCGCCACCAGCGGCGACGCGAAGTCCACCCAACCCGGCAGCCCCAGCGGATCGTCCCGCCCCAGCACCCGCAGCGCCGGCAACCAGTTGACGAAGGCCAGCGGCACCACGAACGTCACCCCGCGCACCAGCTCCTTGGCGAACACCGACGGCGGGTACTGCAGCAGCGTCGTCCCGCCATAGGTGAACGCGTTCTGCACCTCGGCCGCGTCGACCGCCCGGAACTGGAACGCCGCCCCCACCACGAACAGCGCACCGAAGATCACCGCACCCGTCACCAGCATCACCGGCACGAGCAGCACCGTCACCGGCGTCCACGCCACGTCCAGCCGCGACAGCGACCACCCCAGCAGCAGCGCGCCCTGCGTCACCCGCCCCAGCCTGCGCAGCGCGAACTGGTCGGCGGCCACCTGCGCCAGGACCGGCGCGGGGCGCGTCAGCAGCGTGTCCATCGTCCCGTCGCGCACCCGCCGACCGACCCGGTCCAGATTGCCCAGGACGAGATCCGCGAGCCCGAAGGACGTGCTCGTCGTGCCGTAGAGGAAGGCCACTTCCGGCAACGTGAACCCGCCGAGCACGTCGATGTGGGAGAACATGAACGCGATCGCGACGAAGTCCAGGGCCGTCGCCGCGAAGTTGCCGACCGTCATCATCACGAACGACACCCGGTACGCCATCGTCGACCGCACCCACATCCGCACCACGAGCCCGTAGGCGCGCACCCCGTCCCGGACGTGCGAGAGCCCACGCGCGTACGCCTCCGCCTCAGCCACCCTGGACCACCACCTTCCGGGTGGCCGCCGACTGGAGCGCCCGCCCCGCCAGCAGCAGCGCCACCGCCCACGCGGCCTGGAACCCCAGCGCCGCCGCCAGCCCCGCGCCGGTCCGCCGCTCCAGCAGGACGTCCGTCGGCACCTGCAGCATCGCCGACCACGGCAGCGCCCGCGCGACCTCGCCGAAGGCACCCGGGAAGACGTTGAGCGGCAGCAGCGTCCCGGAGAAGAAGATGCTCAGCAGGGCAAACGACATGTTGACCCCCGCGCCGTCCAGCAGCCAGAAGGCGCACAGCCCCACCAGATACCGCAGCCCGAAGCTCACCAGCAGCCCCAGGAGGACCGACAGCAGAAACGCCGGCCAGGCCAAGGACAGGCCCGGTAACGCCAGTTCGAAGCACAGGGCGCCCACGGTCAGCGGGGCGACGCCCCGCCCCAGCAGCTGGAAGAAGGCCCGGCCCATGTCACTCGCCAGCCACCACAGCTGGAGATCGGCGGGCCGGTAGAGGTCCACCGCGATGTCCCCGGAGCGGATCCGCTCCTGCAGCTCCTCCTGGAACCCACCGCCGATCAGACACGCCGCACCCAGCAGCGCCTGGCTCGTCCACACGAACGTCAGCGCCTGCTCCCGGCCGTAACCGCCCAGGTGGGGACGCTCGTTCCACAGCGCGATATAGGTGTACGCGATGATGAAGCCGAAGACGGTGTTGGTGAACACCCCGGCGACCGTGGCCACCCGGTACGTGGCGTGCCGCCGGAAGCCGCTGACCGCGACCGCCGCGTACAACCGCATCCTGGCGTCCCTCTCCTCGTTGAACCCGGTCGAGCGTCCTCGCGCCCCCCGCACCGGGCCGCGTCCGCTTCGGGCCGCCGCACCCCGAAGCGCAGGAGCCTAGCCGTACACCACGTCCAGGAACCATGGATTTTCACTCCATGGAGTGGTCGGACTGGCCCGAACGGCCCTTCCGGGCCCCCCAACGGTGCGCTGGGCCCTTCCGCCGGAACGCATGATGCGACAGTGTCCTCCGGGGCGTACGACGCAGTCCGGACCCGCCCGAGACGACACCCCTCCGCCGAGGCGGCACAACCCCGGCGGCGGCCGAGGAGTCCCTAAGACATGAGCGACGAGCAGTCACAGCGGCGTCCCGCCGGACGCGGCCACGCGCCGCCGGGCTGGGCCCCCAGAGGCCCGGCGCACGGCGCGCCCCCCGCCGGGCCGGGCAACGGCCCCCGCCGGGAGGGCCGGCCCGGCCGCCCCCGCCGGACGGGCTGGCGCCGGCTCGTACCCACCTGGCGGATGGTCCTCGGCGGCTTCCTGCTGATCGTCCTGATCATCGTCGGCGGACTGATCGCCGGCTACATGCTCGTGAACATCCCCCCGGCCAACAAGGCCGCCACCGCCGAGAGCAACGTCTTCCTCTACTCCGACGGCTCCCAGCTCGCCCGCGACGGCGAGGTCAACCGCGAGAGCGTGCCGCTCAGCAAGGTCCCCCGGGACGTCCAGCACGCCGTCCTCGCCGCCGAGGACCGCGACTACTACTCCGAGTCCGCCGTCAACCCCGAGGCCATGCTGCGCGCCGCCTGGAACACCGTCACCGGCAAGGGCAAGCAGTCCGGCTCCACCATCACCCAGCAGTACGTCAAGAACTACTACCTGGGCCAGGAACAGACCATCAGCCGCAAGGTGAAGGAATTCTTCATCGCCATCAAGCTGGACCGCGAGGAGAGCAAGAACGACATCCTCGAGGGCTACCTCAACACCAGCTACTTCGGGCGCAACGCCTACGGCGTCCAGGCCGCCTCCCAGGCGTACTACAACAAGGACTCGGACAAACTCACCACCGCCGAGGGCGCCTACCTGGCCACCCTCCTCAACGCCCCCAGCGCCTACGACGTCGGCGCCCACCCCGAGAACAGGCCGCGCGCCGAGGCCCGTTGGCGCTACGTCCTCGACGGCATGGTCAAGAAGAAGTGGCTCAGCCCCGCCGACCGGGCCGCAATGACCTTCCCCACCCCCGGCAAGACCAAGCCCCGGCTGAGCATGTCCGGCCAGCGCGGCTATCTCGTCGAGGCCGTCAAGGACTACCTCACCAGCAACAAGATCGTCGACGAGAACACCCTCGCCACCGGCGGCTACCGCATCACCACCACCATCGAGAAGAAGAAACAGGACGCCTTCGTCGCCGCCGTCCGCGACCAGCTGATGAGCGAACTCAGCGACACCCGCAAGGTCGACCGCTACGTCCGCGCCGGCGGCGCCTCCGTCGACCCCAAGACCGGCAAGGTCGTCGCCCTCTACGGCGGCATCGACTACACCAAGCAGTACGTCAACAACGCCACCCGCCGCGACTACCAGGTCGGCTCCACCTTCAAGCCGTTCGTCTTCACCTCCGCCGTCGACAACCACGCGACCACGCTCACCGGCCAGACCATCACCCCGAACACCGTCTACGACGGCACCAACAAACGCCCCGTACAAGGCCCCGACGGGCCCGTCGGCTACGCCCCCGAGAACGAGGACGGCTACTCCTACCCCCACATCACCGTCACCCGGGCCACCGACCTGTCCGTCAACGCCGTCTACGCGCAGATGGCCCAGGACGTCGGCCCCCGCAAGGTCAAGGAGACCGCCGTCGCCCTCGGCGTCCCCGAGAAGACCCCCGACCTCACCGCCACGCCCTCCATCGCCCTGGGCCCCGCCACCGCCAGCGTCCTGGACATGGCCCAGGCCTACGCGACCCTCGCCAACCACGGCAGACACGGCCCGTACACGCTGGTCGAGAAGGTCTCCAAGGGCGGCGAGGAGGTCCAGCTGCCGGACGGCGAGGACACCCGGCAGGCCGTCTCCCGCGAGGCCGCCGACACCACCACGTCCATCCTCCAGAGCGTCGTGGAGGCCGGCACCGGTCGCCGCGCCCAGTCGGCGGGCCGCCCGGCGGCCGGCAAGACGGGCACGGCCGAGGAGGACAAGGCCGCCTGGTTCGCCGGCTACACCCCCGACCTCGCCACCGTCGTCGCCGTGATGGGCCAGGACCCCGACACCGGCGACCAGAAGCCGCTGTACGGAGCCACGGGCGAGGACCGCATCAACGGCGGCGGCTACCCGGCGCAGATCTGGGGCGCCTACACCGCGCAGGCCCTGGAGGGCACCGAGGCCACCGACTTCGACCTGGAGCTGGAGAACGGCGCGGCCCCGCCGACGCTGGAACCCTCGCCGAGCGCCGCGCCCCCCTCGCCGACCGGCCCGCCGTCCTCGGCCCCGCCGACCGGCCCGCCGTCCCTCCCGGTGCCCAGCCTGCCGCCGACGATCCCGATCCCCCAGCCGCCCACACCGCCGGGCTTCCCGACCCCGCCCGGCCCGCCGACCTTCGGCCCACCGGGCGAGGGCAAGTCGGACCGGCACGGAGACCTGCTGGGCTATGAATACTGACGGCTACCGACGGCTACCGACGGCTACCGACAGCTCAGTGGCCGGACGTCGCCTTCAAACCGACGACCGCCACCAGCAACAGCACGATGAAGAAGATCCGCGCGGCGGTCGCCGGCTCACCCAGCACCACCATGCCGAGCACCGCCGCCCCGGCCGCGCCGATGCCGACCCACACGCCGTACGCCGTGCCGATCGGCAGCGTCCGCGCGGCCTGGGCCAGCAGCAGCATGCTCGCCGCGATGCCCGCGACCGTGAACACGCTCGGCCACAGCCGCGTGAAACCCTCGGTGTACTTCATGCCGATCGACCAGCCGACCTCGAGCAGACCGGCGACAGCGAGCAGAACCCATGCCATGACGGCACCTCCGGTGAAAACGACTCTCCAGGGGTGCGTCGTCTTGTCCTGACCCGGTACGGCGCGTCTCGTCGGGTTGCCTACGAGCGTAGCAACTACAGGTACAGCCCCGTGGAGTCCTCCGACCCCTCCAGCCGCTCCGCCGCCACCGCGTGGAGATCCCGCTCGCGCATCAGCACATAGGCGACACCGCGGACCTCCACCTCGGCACGGTCCTCCGGGTCGTACAGCACCCGGTCTCCCGGCTCCACCGTGCGTACGCTCTGCCCGACCGCGACGACCTCGGCCCAGGCCAGCCGGCGGCCCACCGCCGCCGTCGCCGGAATGACGATCCCGCCGGTGGACCGGCGCTCGCCCTCGGGAATGTCGGTCCGGACCAGAACCCGGTCGTGGAGCATCCGGATGGGCAGCTTGTCGTGGGTGGTATTCGTACTCACGCCAAGACCGTACCCGCCCGAAGGCGGCACCGAGGCCACTGGGCGGTCATCCGGCCCGAACCGGCCACCCGCACCGTCGCCATCCCTTGGCTATCCCTTGGCTATCCCTTGCGGCGGCCCGTCGCCTTGGCGGCCTTCCCGCCGGACTTCGACGAGGACACCAGCAGACCGATCACACCCACGGCCACCATCGCCACCGGAACGATCCTCTCCAGACGAGGCTCGCCCTCCTTGCTGACAAAACCGGAGCGCACCTGGGAGACGACCCGGTTGGCCGCCACACACGCCCGGCCCGCCACATGGTCCACCTTCGAGCTCACCTTCGCCCGGGCGTCCCCGATGATCGTGCTCGGGTGCATCCGCACCCCGATCTCGTCGAGCACAACGGCGAGCTCCTGCCGCCGGCGGTCGATGTCCGCCTCGATCTGCGCAGGGGTCCTGGCTTCCGCCACCGCGCTGCCTCCGTCTCGTCGATAAGAATGAAGAGTGATGACTACAGTCTGTCAGCTCCCCGGGGCCACCGCCCCGCGGCACCCCCGAACCGTGACCTGGCTACCCTCGGGACCATAACCACCGACTGTCGAGGAGAGCCATGAGCGAGCGACTGACGCCCGGCGACACCGCCCCCGCCTTCACCCTGCCCGACGCGGACGGCAAGCAGATCTCACTCGCCGACCACAAGGGCCGCAAGGTCATCGTCTACTTCTACCCCGCCGCCCTCACCCCCGGCTGCACCAAGCAGGCCTGCGACTTCACCGACAACCTCGACTTCCTCGCCGGCCACGGCTACGACGTCATCGGGATCTCCCCCGACAAGCCGGAGAAGCTCGCCAAGTTCCGCGAGAAGGAGGACCTGCGCGTCACCCTCCTCGGCGACCCCGACAAGGAGGTCCTCGCCGCCTACGGCGCCTTCGGCGAGAAGAAGCTCTACGGCAAGACCGTGACCGGCGTCATCCGCTCCACCGTCGTCATCGACGAGGACGGCAAGGTCGAACGCGCCCTCTACAACGTCAAGGCCACCGGCCACGTCGCCAAGATCATCAAGGACCTGGGGCTGTAGCCCCCGGCGCCAGCGCGCCCCGGCACACCGGACGCTCGCCCTCCGGCACGTCCTCGGCCTCCGGCAGGTCGAGGACGGCCTGGGCGCCACCGCCCGGCGCCGCACCGAACACCAGCCGGGCACCCAGCACCGCCGCCTGCCCCACCGCGATCGTCAGCCCCAGACCGTGCCCCGTACCCCGCTCCGGCGCGGCCGTACGGAACCGGCGCGGCCCCTGATCCACCAGACCCGGCGGAAAACCGTCCCCATGGTCCCGGATCACGATCCGCGTACCGTCCACCGTGATCTCGATCGGCGGCCGGCCGTGCTTGGCCGCGTTGGCCAGGATGTTCACCAGGATCCGCTCCACCCGACGCGCGTCCGTCGCCACGATCCGGCCCTCGCCGACCACCTCGACCGCCACATCGTCCACACCCCGCTGACCACGCGCCCGCTTCACGATCCCGTGCACCAGCGACGGCAGCTCCACCGCGTCCAGCTGCGCGCTCTCCACCCCCGCGTCCAGCCGCGAGACCTCCAGCAGATCCTCCACCAGCGCCCGCATCGTCTGCGCCCGCTCCTGCACCATCTCCACCGCCCGCGGATGCGGCAACAACTCCGCCGACGCCACCAGCCCCGCCACCGGCGTCCGCAACTCATGCGCCACATCCGCCGTGAACTGCCGCTCCGCCGACACCCGCCCCGCCAGCGACATCGCCATCTGATGCACCGACCGGCCCAGCTCGGCCACCTCGTCCCGGCCACCGCCGCCCAGCGCCCCCGCGTCCAAGGTCTCCCCCGCCGCGATCCGCCGCGCCGCCGCCGCACTCAGCCGCAACCGCCGCGACAACCCCTGCGCCACGAACCACGCCACCACCGCCATCAGCGCCACCGTCGCCGCACCCGCCACCACCAGCGCCTTGTCCAGCGCCGTCTGCAACGGATCACGCGCCGGATACGACGCCGAGATCGACAGCACCCGGTCCCCCGCCACCCCCGTCGCCGCCCACACCCGCGGATCCTCACCACCGCTGATGTACGTACCCGACTGCCCCCGCGCCACCGCCTGCGACAACGTGAACGGCAACGTCGAATCGTCCAGCTGCGCCCCCAGCGCCAGCGTCCCGTCCCGCTGATAGATCTGCAGCGCCGAACTCAGCAACCCGTCCTGATACGCCTTCGCCTGCCGGTCCCGCTCCAGCCCCGATATGTGGTGCACGGCCACACCCAGGACCACCACGGCCAACGCGGTGACAAAAGAGATCGCGAACGCGATCCGGCCACGAATACCCATCACGCGATCGGGAGCACCTCTCGGTGCTCACCGGAAGGGGTGGCACCCGTATAGACGACCTCCAGCGCCGTGAACGCCACCGAGCCGTCGACCTCCTTCGGCCCGTACAGCCGCAGCTTCGCCTGGAACGACTTCGCCGCCGCCCCCGACGCACCCCCCGACACCTGCACCACACCGCTGCCGTTCGCGCCGTCCTCCGTATAGGCATCCCACCGGATACCACTGGCCACCCGGCCCGACGTCGAACAATCCAGCGTGATGATCGTCGGCTCCTGCACCGGCTCACCCATCCCGCAGTCCCGCACCCCCGGCAGCTCCCGCGCGCCCGAATCCTCCGGCTCCACCTGCGATTCCTGCCCGTCGGCCCCCGACCGCTGCGCCGCCGCGGTCTTCGGCGCCTCGTCCACCATGCTCGCCCGGTCCGTGGCGTCCTCCAGCCACACCCCACCCGCCACCAGCACGGCCACCCCCACCAGGATCGCCACCACGCTGCGCCAGCCCGCCCAGCGGGCCACGGTGCGGTCGGTCATCGGGCTCTCTTCCTCACTCACAGGCGGCTGTTCGTCCACGGGCCTGTCCCCTTCCCCGCTCTGAGTGACGGAGAAAAAAGGCCGCGCGTTCCCGTTTCGCCCCACGGACATGTGTGGCGTAACCGATCACGTAACCGATCCCGGGCACGCGCGTTACTCCATACGAGGCCGCCGGTCGGTGGCCGTACCCAGGGACGCAACCGTCCGAGTCACAGCCTTCGCGGCTCGCTCGGCGGGAACGGGGTACGGCCTTCGGCCGTGCCCTCTTCCCGCCGGGGGCCACGGGGTGGGGAGGGGAATCATGCCGGTCAGCCCGTACACGCGAGAGCGGCTCGCCGCGGCGGCGGAGTCGTCGCGGACGCTGTCGGAGGCGTTGAGCAAGCTCGGGGTGGATCCGAAGAGCTCGTCGCGGCGGTACATCCACGAGCGGATGAAGTCGATGGGAATCGACACATCCCACTTCGAACGCGAAGGGGTCCGCTGGACCAAGGAGATCCTCGAAGGCGCAGTAGCAGCGTCGTCGAACATGAATGACGTTCTGCGGCGGCTGGGACTCGAAGCCGTCGGGGGACACCACACCCACATCAGCCGCCGGATCCGGATGTTCGGCATCGACACTTCGCACTTCGACCGTCGAGGCCGGTCGCCCAAAGGCAGGCGGCACCGCACTACAGCAGAGCTACTTGTCGAACAAGATCCTTCCAACGCCCGGCGCGAGCAGAACGGCCGACTCAAGCGAGCCATGCGAGAACTCGGCGTCCCGGACCGCTGCGCGCTCTGTGGCATCGAGCCCACGTGGCAAGGCCACCCCCTGCCACTCGAGGTGGATCACATCGATGGAAACTGGCGAAACAATCGGATCTGCAATCTCCGGCTGCTCTGCCCCAACTGCCACTCGACGACCGACACCTATCGCGGTCGAGGAAAGGCCCGTCGGGCAGCCGCCTCCCGAGGCTCACGCACGGACGGTGGGGAGCGATGACCAGTGGTACTCAGTACACGCGGGAACGCCTGGTCGAGGCTGCCCGTCAGTGCACCAGCATCAATGAGGTCATAGCCTTCTTCGGCACTCGGCCCTACAACCATCTCCCCAGATACCTCTACCGGCGCTTCGAGCACTTCGGGATCGATGTCTCGCACTTTCGCCGCCGTCCGTACCGCAAGAGCGGGCCGAGGCCGTCACCTGACGACCTGCGTGAGGCCGTATCCCGTTCCGTCTCCACCGCCGAGACGCTGAAACGGCTCGGTCAGAGAGACAACACCAGCCAGCGCACTCTGCTCCGCCAATGGATAGCCGAAGACGGGCTCGCCACCTCGCATTTCCTGGGGCAGGGCCACCAACGCGGCAAGCCCGGCACAAGCAGCCCCAGGAAGACTGCACAGGAGCTCCTCGTCAAGCACAGCGGCAGGAGTCGAACGGGCACTGCCCTGCTTCGCCGGGCGCTGGAAGATACCGGAGTCCCGACGGAGTGCACGAAGTGCGGGACCGGACCCCAGTGGCTCGGCAAGCCCATGACGCTCGAGATCGATCACATCAACGGCGATTGGAGCGACGACCGCCGAGAGAACCTCCGACTCCTCTGTCCCAACTGCCACGCCGTCACAAGCACCTGGTGTCGTGGCGGGAGTCGGCGCCGCTCAACCAGCTAGGGGTGTGGAGTCGTCCCCGACTACGCCAGTACCATGGCCGTGTATGCGGCCGTGTCGTAACAGGCAGCCGAGCGGCGCTTAGAACGCCGTGGGAGAAATCCCGTGAGGGTTCGAGTCCCTCCGGCCGCACCCTGCGAAGGGCCGTCCCGCTCCGGCGGGACGGCCCTTCGGCGTACGGTCAGCCCAAAAGCTCCCGCACCACCGGCACCAGCCCCCGGAACGCCTTCCCCCGGTGGCTGATCGCGTTCTTCTCGTCCGCCGTCAGCTCCGCGCACGTGCGCGTCTCGCCCAGCGGCTGGAGGATCGGGTCGTAGCCGAAGCCGCCCGAACCCGCCGGCTCGTGGCGCAACGTGCCCTCCAGGCGGCCCTCGACGACGCGCTCCGTGCCGTCCGGGAGCGCCAGCGCCGCCGCGCAGGCGAAGTGGGCGCCGCGGTGCTCCTCCGCGATGTCGGAGAGCTGGGCCAGGAGGAGGTCGAGGTTGGCCTTGTCGTCGCCGTGGGCGCCGGCCCAGCGGGCGGAGAAGATGCCGGGGGCGCCGTTGAGGACGTCGACGCACAGGCCGGAGTCGTCGGCGACGGCGGGGTGGCCGGTGGCCTGCGCCAGGACGTGGGCCTTGAGGAGGGCGTTCTCGGCGAAGGTGACGCCGGTCTCCTTGACGTCGGGGATCTCGGGGTAGGCGTCGGCGCCGACGAGTTCGACGTCGAGGCCGGCCGCGGCGAGGATGGCGCGGAGCTCGGTGACCTTGTTGGCGTTGCGGGTGGCGAGGATCAGGCGCTTCATGGTCCCGATTATCCCGGGGCTCCGGCAGGACCCCCGGGCACCCGGGGGTCCTGCCGGGGAACGGCTACAGCGTGCGGGCCAGGGCCTCGCGCTGGGCGGCGTCCAGGGACGCGCAGCCGGCGACGGCGAGGTCGAGGATGCTGTTGAGCTCGTCGCGGTCGAAGGGCTGGGCCTCCGCGGTGCCCTGGACCTCGACGAAGCGGCCGTCGCCGGTGCAGACGACGTTCATGTCGGTCTCGGCGCGGACGTCCTCCTCGTAGCAGAGGTCGAGGAGGGGGACGCCGTCGACGATGCCGACGCTGACGGCGGAGACGGTGCCGGTGAGGGGCTGACGGCCGTGCTTGATGAGCTTCTTGCCCTGGGCCCAGGTGATGGCGTCGGCCAGTGCCACGTAGGCGCCGGTGATGGCGGCGGTGCGGGTGCCGCCGTCGGCCTGGAGGACGTCGCAGTCGAGGACGATGGTGTTCTCGCCGAGGGCCTTGAAGTCGATGACGGCGCGCAGGGAGCGGCCGATGAGGCGGGAGATCTCGTGGGTGCGGCCGCCGATCTTGCCGCGGACGGATTCGCGGTCGCCCCGGGTGTTGGTGGAGCGGGGCAGCATCGCGTATTCGGCGGTGACCCAGCCCTCGCCGGAGCCCTTGCGCCAGCGGGGGACGCCTTCGGTGACGCTGGCGGTGCAGAAGACCTTGGTGTCGCCGAAGGAGACGAGGACGGAGCCTTCGGCGTGCTTGCTCCAGCCGCGCTGGATGGTCACGGGGCGGAGCTGGTCGGGGGTACGGCCGTCGATACGAGACATGGTGATGAGCCTATAGCGACGGCAGAGGGCCCCGTTCCGGTTGAGGGATCAACGGGAACGGGGCCCTGTGCTAGGAGCGCGTGGCTCAGTTCACAGCGCGGGTCACAGCGCGGATCAGAGCATGTCCTCGATCTCGGCGGCGATCGGGTCGGCGTCGGTGCCGATGACGACCTGGATGGCGGTGCCCATCTTGACGACGCCGTGGGCGCCGGCGGCCTTGAGGGCGGCCTCGTCGACGAGGGAGGCGTCGGCGACCTCGGTGCGGAGACGGGTGATGCAGCCCTCGATCTCCTCGATGTTGTCGATGCCGCCGAGGCCGGCGACGATCTTCTCAGCCTTGCTGGCCATGTGCACTCCTGGTTGTCTCGGCCCCTCGGCGATGTCGCCGACCGGCTTTCACACGGTAACCCACGTATAGCCCAACTATGCGGGCGTATGTCCGCCATCTCCCGAAAGATGGCGACCACCCGGACTGCGTTCCGGGGGCACCACCGCTCGCACAAGTGGTCTACACCAGTATGCCAGCAGCCGGAGGACGCACATGAGTTCGGTCGCCGCGGCGGCTCCCCGGAAGAAGAAGTGGTCGCAGGGGCTCTTCCAGGGCCTCCAGAAGATGGGCCGCAGCCTCCAGCTGCCGATCGCGGTGCTGCCGGCGGCCGGCATCCTCAACCGGCTCGGTCAGCCGGACGTCTTCGGCAAGGACGGCCTGGGCTGGACGGACGTGGCCAAGGTGATGGCCGGGGCGGGCGGGGCGCTGCTGGACTCCTCGCTGGGGCTGCCGCTGCTCTTCGCGGTGGGTGTGGCGATCGGGATGGCGAAGAAGGCGGACGGCTCGACGGCGCTGGCGGCGGTGACGGGCTTCCTCGTCTATTACGCGGTGGTGCACCAGTTCCCGGAGACCTGCCCGGGCGGGGGCACCTTCACGGGGCTGGGGCTGCTGAGCGGGGTGTGCGTGGGGACGGCCGGGCCGGCGGGCCCGGCGACGTACCAGAACCCGGGGGTGTTCGGCGGGATCGTGATCGGGCTGCTGGCGGCGTGGTTCTGGCAGCGTTTCCACCGGGTGCGGCTGGTGGACTGGCTGGGGTTCTTCAACGGCCGCCGGCTGGTGCCGATCATCATGGCGTTCGTGGCGATCGTCTTCGCCGCGCTGTGCCTGTGGATCTGGCCGCCGGTGGGGCGGGGGCTGACGAGCTTCAGCCAGTGGCTGTCGGATCTGGGCTCCTGGGGTTCGGGCATCTTCGGTGTGGCCAACCGCGCTCTGCTGGTGATCGGCCTGCATCAGTTCCTGAACGTGTTCGTCTGGTTCCAGTTCGGTTCGTTCACCAAGCCGGACGGCACGGTGGTGCACGGCGACATCAACCGCTTTCTGGCGGGCGATCCCCACGCGGGCCAGTTCACCTCGGGTTTCTTCCCCATCATGATGTTCGCGCTGCCGGCGGCGGCGCTGGCGATCGCACACTGCGCCAGGCCGCACCACCGCAAGGCGGTGGGCGGCATGATGCTGTCGGTGGGCCTGACCTCGCTGGTCACGGGCATCACCGAGCCGATCGAGTACTCGTTCCTCTTTATCGCCCCGGCGCTCTACGCGGTCCACGCGGTGCTGACGGGTGTCTCGATGGCCATCACCTGGGGGCTGGGGGTCCACGACGGCTTCAGCTTCTCGGCGGGCCTGATCGACTACGTCATCAACTGGGGACTGGCGACCAAGCCCTGGCTGATCATCCCGATCGGGCTGTGTTTCGCCGTCGTCTATTACGCGGTCTTCCGTTTCGCGATCACCTTCTTCGACCTGCCGACCCCGGGCCGTGAGCCGGAGGAACTGGCGGAGCAGATCGAGAAGGACAACGTGAAGTAACCACGCGTTAATCAACGTCCCGTAAGGGTGGCGTGACACAGCGCTGAGCGCTCACGCCGCCCTTACTTCTGTGTTCCAGGCCACTTGGAACGATGGATTCCTTTATGCCCGACTCACGTGCTACAACAGGTCTAAACCAGTAGTGGTGTAGACCAAATTGCGGGCCGTCCCCCTTCCCCCCGAGCGCCCGCCTCACCTGGAGGAATCCGATGAGTACGGCAGCCAAGGCGGCGAAGAAGGCGCCTGGAAAGGCCGAGAAGGCTGATAAGCCCGAAAAGGCCGCACCGGAGGAGAAGAAGAAGTTCGGCGCCGGTGCCATGGCGGTCGCCCAGCGTATCGGCCGCAGCCTGATGCTGCCGGTGGCCGTCCTGCCGGCCGCCGCGCTGCTGGTGCGCCTGGGCAACAACGACATGCTCGGCCGGGACTCGTTCCCCGAGTTCATCACGAAGATCGCCGGTTATATGTCGGCCGGCGGCAACGCGCTGCTGAGCAACATGGCGCTCCTCTTCGCCGTCGGTGTCGCCATCGGCTTCGCCAAGAAGTCGGACGGCTCCACCGCCCTGGCCGCCGTCACCGGCTACCTGGTCTTCAAGGAGGTGCTGGCCACCTTCACCGACAGCAACCTGCCGAAGGTCGCCTCCGTCGTCGACGGCAAGATCGTCATGAAGGAGGCGGCGGTCAACGCCGGCGTCCTCGGCGGTGTCGTCATGGGTCTGGTCGTGGCCCTCCTCTACCAGCGCTACAGCCGCAAGAAGCTGCCCGAGTGGCTGGGCTTCTTCGGCGGCCGCCGACTGGTCCCGATCCTCTCGGCCTTCGCCGGTCTGGTCATCGGTGTCGCCTTCGGTCTCATCTGGCCGGTCCTCGGCACGGGTCTCCACAACTTCGGCGAGTGGCTGGTGGGCTCCGGCGCCGTGGGCGCGGGCATCTTCGGTGTCGCCAACCGCGCGCTGATCCCGGTCGGCATGCACCACCTGCTGAACTCCTTCCCCTGGCTCCAGGCCGGCGACTACCACGGCAAGAACGGCGACATCGCCCGCTTTCTCGCCGGCGACCCGAACGCCGGACAGTTCATGACCGGCTTCTTCCCGATCATGATGTTCGCCCTCCCGGCGGCCTGCCTGGCGATCGTCCACTGCGCCCGCCCGGAGAACCGCAAGGTCGTCGGCGGCATGATGACCTCGCTCGCGCTCACCGCGTTCGTCACCGGTGTGACCGAGCCGATCGAGTTCACCTTCATGTTCGTCGCCCCGGTGCTCTACGCGATCCACGCGGTCCTCACCGGTGTCTCGCTGGCCCTGACCTGGGCGCTCGGCATGAAGGACGGCTTCGGCTTCTCCGCCGGCGCCATCGACTTCGTGCTCAACCTGGGCATCGCCACCAAGCCGTGGCTGCTGGCCCTGGTGGGCCTCGCCTTCGGCGCCCTGTACTACGTGGTGTTCCGCTTCGCGATCACGAAGTTCAACCTCCCGACCCCGGGCCGCGAGCCCGAGGGCCAGCTCGAGGACGTCAAGTGACGATCTGACGAGCCCTCGTCACGAAGTCCCGAAGCCACGAAGCCCCCGGAACCGTCAGGTGTTCCGGGGGCTTCGTCACGTCCGGGGGACGCTACAGCTCGTACACCGCCCCCGCGTGCGCCAGCTCCGCCGGGCCGGCGTAGACCGAGCGCGCGTCGCGGAGGTTGGTGAGCGGGTCCGTCCACGGCGGGACGTGGGTGAGGACCAGCCGGCCCACCCCGGCGGCCGCGGCCACCTCGCCCGCCTCCAGGCCGTTGAGGTGGAGGTCGGGGATGTCCTCCTTGCCATGGGTGAAGGACGCCTCGCACAGCAGCAGGTCCGCGCCCCGCGACAGCTCGTCCAGGGCCTCGCAGGGGCCGGTGTCGCCCGAGTACACCAGCGACGTGCCGTTGTGCTCGACCCGGAAGGCGTACGCCTCCACGGGGTGGCTCACCCGGGCCGTACGGACGGTCAGCGGGCCCAGGGTGAAGGTGCCCGGGTTGAAGGTCCGGAAGTCGAAGACCTCGCTCATACAGGCCTCGTCGGGGATGTCGCCGTACGCGGTGAGCAGCCGCCGCTCGGTGTCCGCCGGGCCGTAGACGGGGATGGCGTCGGCACGGCCGCCCTCGTGGCGGTAGTAGCGGGCGACGAAGTAGCCGCACATGTCGATGAAGTGATCGGGGTGGAGATGCGACAGGAGCACGGCGTCGAGGTCGTAGAGACCGATGTGGCGTTGCAGCTCGCCGAGGGCGCCATTGCCCATGTCGAGGAGGATCCGATAGCCGTCGGCCTCCACCAGATAGCTCGAGCAGGCCGATTCCGTGGACGGGAACGAGCCCGAGCATCCGACGACGGTGAGCTTCATGCGGGCCTGAACCTCCGTGGGCCGGTTACGGGGGGCCATGCGGTGCAGTCGAGGGTAAGGCGAGAGAACGGGCCGTGACTCCTCCGGGACGGTGCGTGTGGGCGGAATCACCAGGACGGACGTGGGCCGCACCGGCACGGCGCGCACGCGACAGGGCCCCGGCCGCGCTGCCGGTGGAGCGCGATCGGGGCCCTGCGAACGAGAAGGAACGGAGAACGGGCGGCGGACGGGCTACAGCGGCGGCCGGTGGGCCTCTGCGCGGTCCAGGGTCTCCATGAAGCGCTGGAAACGCTCGGCCGACTCCTTGCTGCCGGCCGTCACCGTGAAGACCTCCGGCGTCATGAACGCCGCCAGCCGCTCACGCGTCTCAGGGGCGAGCGCATCCCAGGCCGCTCGATCCAGCCGTGACTGCGCCGCAGCTTCCGCACTGCCAGTTTCCATTGTTGAGTTGCCTCATGTCCGAAGATCCACATGCGGGACAGTTCATGTGCGTCTCCTACGTGATGATGTCAGCCGCTTCCCAACATCGGTAGTGCAAGTTCACCCGTGCACAGTTCTGTTTTTTATGGACCGGCGCGCTCGGACGGCGCGTCGGTGCTACGCCCAGAGCTGGCCGTGGAGGGTCTCGACGGCCTCTTCCGTGGTGGCGGCGGTGTAGACGCCGGTGGACAGGTACTTCCAGCCGCCGTCGGCCACGATGAAGACGATGTCGGCCCGCTCCCCCGCCCGTACCGCCTTCCGGGCGACGCCCAGCGCGGCGTGGAGCACCGCGCCGGTGGAGATGCCCGCGAAGATGCCCTCCTCGGCGAGGAGTTCGCGAGTGCGGCGGACGGCGTCCTCGGATCCCACGGAGAAGCGGGTGGTGAGGACGGAGGCGTCGTAGAGCTCGGGCACGAAGCCCTCGTCGAGGTTGCGCAGGCCGTAGACGAGGTCGTCGTAGCGCGGCTCGGCGGCGACGACCGCCACGTCCGGCTTGTGCTCGCGCAGATAGCGGCCGACGCCCATCAGGGTGCCGGTGGTGCCGAGTCCGGCCACGAAGTGGGTGATCTCGGGAAGGTCGGCGAGGATCTCGGGGCCGGTGGTCGCGTAGTGGGCACCGGCGTTGTCGGGGTTGCCGTACTGGTAGAGCATCACCCAGTCGGGGTGTTGCCCGGCGAGTTCCTTGGCCATGCGCACGGCCGTGTTGGAGCCGCCGGCGGCGGGCGACGGGATGATCTCGGCGCCCCACATGGCGAGCAGGGAGCGGCGCTCCTCGCTGGTGTTCTCCGGCATCACGCACACCATGCGGTAGCCCTTGAGCCTGGCCGCCATGGCGAGGGAGATGCCGGTGTTGCCGGAGGTGGGCTCCAGGATGGTGCAGCCGGGGGTGAGCCGGCCGGCCTTCTCCGCCTGCTCGATCATATGGAGGGCGGGGCGGTCCTTGACCGAGCCGGTGGGGTTGCGGTCCTCCAGCTTGGCCCAGACGCGGACGTCCTCGGCCGGGGACAGGCGCGGCAGGCGGACGAGCGGGGTGTTGCCCACCGCGGCCAGGGGGCTGTCGTAGCGCATGCGGGGCGCGCCGGGATCAGACCGAGCCGCCGGCCACGGCCGGGAGGATCGTCACGCTGTCGCCGTCGCCGAGCTCGGTGGCGATGCCGCCGAGGAAGCGGACGTCCTCGTCGTTGAGGTAGACGTTGACGAAGCGGCGGAGCTCGCCCTTGTCGTCGACGAGGCGCTCGCGGATGCCCTGGTGGCGGGTCTCGAGGTCCTTGAAGAGCTCGTCGATCGTGGCGCCGCTGCCCTCGACGGCCTTCCGGCCGTCGGTGTAGGTGCGGAGGATGGTCGGGATGCGGACCTCGATGGCCATGGGTGCTCCTGTCGGAGTGCGGAGAGGTGCCTGGTTCCAGAGGGGGAACGGTGGGCGCATCGTATCGATTCCCCGTGCGCCAGCCGTATGTTCGTCCCGGTATGCGGGATAGGTGGTCTCAGCGCTCAGTACGCCGGGACGACCTTCACGTCCTCCTCGGTGACCTCGCCGTCGACGATGCGGAACGAGCGGAACTGGAAGGGGCCGGAGCCGTCGGTGTCGGCGGTGGAGACGAGCACGTAGTGGGCGCCGGGCTCGTTGGCGTAGGAGATGTCGGTGCGGGAGGGGTAGGCCTCGGTCGCGGTGTGCGAGTGGTAGATGACGACCGGTTCCTCGTCGCGGTCGTCCATCTCGCGGTAGAGCTTGAGCAGGTCGGTCGAGTCGAACTCGTAGAACGTGGGTGAGCGGGCGGCGTTCAGCATGGGGATGAACCGCTCGGGCCGGTCGCCGCCCTCGGGACCCGCGACCACTCCGCACGCCTCGTCGGGGTGGTCGGCGCGGGCGTGCTCGACGATCCGGTCGTACAGGGCCTGGGTGATGGTCAGCATGCGCGCCAGGATAAGCAGAGAAACGAAGAACCGGCCCCGTACCGAGGTCGGTACGGGGCCGGTTCATTCAGGATTCACATCCGGCTCAGGCGGCCGGCGTGTAGTCCTTGCGCTCGAACGCCTTGGGGTTGCGCTTCTTGAGGACGAGGTAGGACACCCACATGATCGCGGCCCAGCCGGGCGCGCAGTACAGGGAGATCCGGGCGTCCTTGTCGATGCCCATGAGCACGATCACCATGCCGATGAAGGCGAGGGCGAAGAGGCTGGTCCAGGGGGCGCCCGGGGCCTTGAGCTCGGACTGGGGCAGCTCGCCGCGGTCCGCCTTGCGGCGGTAGCGGAGCTGGGCGACCAGGA
Source organism: Streptomyces sp. NPDC001678 (assembly GCF_042892945.1). Lineage (NCBI taxonomy): Bacteria > Bacillati > Actinomycetota > Actinomycetes > Kitasatosporales > Streptomycetaceae > Streptomyces > Streptomyces sp. NPDC001678. The sequence goes on from NZ_JBIAUP010000010.1 coordinate 297,035, forward strand.
TCATGACCCAGGCCCACATACCGGAGATGGTCGCGAAGGAGACGACGTAGTCGAACGCCTTGCCCGGCCACTGGTAGTTGATCCAGACGCCGACGAGCATCAGCGCGGCGGAGAAGGTCGTGCCGCGGAAGGGCAGGCCCTTCTTGGACAGCTGGCCGAAGAACTTCGGGCCCTGGCCGTTGAGGGACAGGTCGCGGAGCATACGGCCGGTGGAGTACATACCGGAGTTGCAGGACGACAGCGCCGCGGTCAGCACCACGAAGTTGACGATTCCGGCGCCGGCGGGCAGACCGATCTTGGCGAAGGCCGCCACGAACGGGCTGACACCGGGCATGAACTCGGTCCAGGGAACGATCGACAGGATGATGATGAGCGCGCCCAGGTAGAAGACGGCGATGCGCCACGGCACGGTGTTGATGGCCTTGGGCAGGGTCTTCTTGGGGTCGGCGGCCTCGCCCGCCGTGACGCCGACGAGCTCGACGGCCAGGAAGGCGAACATCACGATCTGCAGGGTCATCAGCGTGCCGCCGATGCCCTTGGGGAAGAACCCGCCGTGGCTCCACAGCAGGTCGAAGGAGGCGGTGTCGCCGGCCTTGGAGAAGCCGAGGGTGATGACACCGACGCCGATCAGGATCATGCCGATGATGGCGGTGACCTTGACCATGGAGAACCAGAACTCCAGCTCACCGAAGAGCTTTACGGAGATCAGGTTGACGAAGTAGAGAATGACGGTGAAGACCAGCGCCGACGCCCATTGTGGAATGCCCTTGTTCCAGTACTGGACATAGGCGGCGGCCGCGGTGACCTCGGTGATACCGGTGACGACCCAGAAGAGCCAGTACGTCCAGCCGGTCACATAACCCCAGAAGGGGCCGAGGAACTCCCGGGCGTAGTCCGAGAAGGAGCCCGAGACCGGGCGGTACATGAGCAGCTCGCCGAGCGCTCGCATGATGAAGAAGATGACCAGGCCTGCGATGGCGTAGGCCAGGATGAGGCTGGGTCCGGCCTTGGATATGGCCTTGCCCGCGCCGAGGAACAGCCCGGTGCCGATGGCGCCACCAATGGCGATCATCTGAATCTGTCGGTTACCGAGTCCCCGCTCGTAACCTTCGGAAGCGTCCTGTCCGCTTCCTTCTCCGTCCCGCACTGCGGTGCGGTCCGCGACCTGCTCAGAGGTCATGGTGGTGCGCCTTTCTCCATACCGATCCGGTTGCTCCGGATCGGGTACCGATCCCCCCGGATGGAGTCCTGCTAGGTGCCGACGGTCGGCCGGCTCAGCGCCCCCGCCGTGACAGGGGTGGCGTCACGGAGGCAGGTCGGCAAGAAGTATCACGTCTAAAGGCGAGATCAATGTGAGTGTTGTGGCGCATGACACAAATAAATCAGGACAAAAGCAAAGACGGCGGCTTAATTGCCGCCGTCACAGTGACGTGATCGTTATTCGGAATTGAGCGTTCGGTGAGCGAACGCCCTAAGAATCCTCCGAATACCGGAAAGTAACTTCAGGAAGTGAGCGCCTCCACCAGCGTCTCCTGCAGCCCGCCGAGCCAGAGGTAGGCCATCACCATGGGCTTGCGGGGGTCGCTGTCCGGCAGCCGGTAGAGGGCGTCACCGTCGTCCTCGTCGCCGATCTCCAGCCGGGACGCGATGGTCAGCCGGAGGTCGTTGAGCGCGCCCAGCCACTGCCGGCAGCCGTCGGGCTCCAGGCGCAGCACGGCGCCCCCCTCGTCGCCGGGGGTGAGCGAGTCCAGCGAGCGGACGACGCCGAGGGCGTCCTGGCGCTTGCGCTCGCGCAGGTCGTTCTCGGTGTAGCGGCGGAATTCGGCCGCGTGGGCGCGCTCCTGGTGGTCCTGCTCGGCGCCGGGGGTGCCGTAGGCGTCCGGGAAGAGGCGGGCCAGGGCGGGGTCGGCCGGGGGCTCGCTGGGGCCCTCGGCGAAGAGCCGGGCCAGCGGGTCGGCGGCCTCGGGGCCTTCCGCCTCGCCGGGGCCGATCAGCTCCAGGAGCTGGACGGCCAGGCTGCGCAGGATGGAGATCTCGACCTCGTCCAGGGCGACGGCGGCCCCGCCGCCCGCGAGCGGCTCGAAGTGCCCCGCCATCAACGGTCCTGCGAGAGTGTCGCCCAGAGCCCGTAGCCGTGCATCGCCTGCACGTCGCGCTCCATCTCCTCACGGCTGCCGCTGGAGACCGTCGCACGGCCCTTGTGATGAACGTCGAGCATCAGCCGGTGCGCCTTGTCCTTGGAGTAGCCGAAGTAGGCCTGGAACACATACGTCACATAACTCATGAGGTTCACGGGGTCGTTATGGACCAGGGTCACCCAAGGGACGTCGGGCTCGGCGACGGCGAAGGGGGATTCGCCCGTCTCGGGTCGTTCGATCTCGACCGGTGCAACACTCACGTTTCCCATGCTGCCACTTGCCGCCGCGCGACGCACAAACGGCCCCCCGTACGAACGCCCTCCAGAAATCGTCACTCTGACGAGTACCGGGGTAGCATCTGATCCCATGAACGCTGCGGACCTGAGGCTCCCGGTCGATGTTCCCTCGACGGCCCTCTTCACCGACCGGTACGAGCTCACGATGCTCCAAGGCGCGCTGCGGTCCGGCACGGCGCACCGTCGCTCGGTCTTCGAGGTCTTCACCCGCAGGCTGCCCGAGGGGCGCCGCTACGGCGTCGTCGCGGGCACCGGGCGGGTCCTCGACGCCGTGGAGAACTTCCGCTTCGACAGGGGGGTGCTGGACTTCCTCGCCGACCGGAAGATCGTCGACGAGGCGACGCTCGGCTGGCTGGCCGACTACCGCTTCCGGGGCGACATCTGGGGCTACCCCGAGGGCGAGGTGTACTTCCCGGGCTCCCCGGTGATGCGGGTGGAGGGCACCTTCGCCGAGGCGGTGCTGCTGGAGACCGTGATCCTGTCCATCCTCAACCACGACTCCGCGGTCGCCGCCGCGGCCTCGCGGATGTCGGTGGCGGCGGGGGAGCGGCCGCTGATCGAGATGGGCGCGCGGCGCACCCATGAGCTGGCGGCCGTGGCGGCCGCGCGCGCCGCCTTCGTGGGCGGCTTCACCTCGACCTCGGACCTCGCGGCCGGCTTCCGCTACAACATCCCGACGGTGGGCACCAGCGCCCACGCGTTCACCCTGCTGCACGACAGCGAGCGCGACGCCTTCCGGGCGCAGGTCGACTCCCTGGGCGAGGGCACGACCCTGCTGGTGGACACCTACGACGTGGCCGAGGCCGTCGCCATGGCCGTGGAGATCGCGGGGCCGGGCCTGGGGGCCGTGCGGATCGACTCCGGCGACCTGCTGCTGCTCGCCCACCGGGTGCGCCGGCAGCTGGACGAGCTGGGCGCCAAGGACACGAAGATCATCGTGACCAGCGACCTCGACGAGTACGCCATCGCCTCGCTGGCCGCCGCGCCCGTGGACGCCTACGGCGTGGGCACCCAGCTGGTGACCGGCAGCGGTCACCCGACGTGCTCGATGGTCTACAAGCTGGTCGCCCGGGCGGACGAGGACGGCGCGGACGCGCCGCTGCGGCCGGTGGCGAAGAAGTCCATGGGCGGCAAGGCGTCCGTCGGCGGCCGCAAGTGGGCCGCGCGCCGCCCCGACGCGTGCGGGGTGGCGGAGGCCGAGGTCGTGGGCGTCGGCGAGGTGCCGGCGGAGCTCGCGGACCGGCAGCTGCTCGTGGAGCTCGTCCGGGGCGGCGAGGTCGTCGCCCGGGAGCCGCTGAGCGCGGCGCGTGACCGTCACGCGCAGGCGCGCGCGGCGCTTCCGATGTCGGCGACGCAGCTGTCGCGCGGTGAGCCGGTGCTGCCCACGGAATACCTCTGACCGGGCGCCCGAGTGCCCCTCCCATTACGGAACAGGACTCACTACCCTCGGTCACGTAGGGCTGATCCGCACAGCCGGCCGAGGGTTCCTCGACAGAAGGATCCGCACCATGACCCGTGCACTGATCATCGTTGACGTGCAGAACGACTTCTGCGAGGGCGGCAGTCTCGCGGTGGCCGGCGGCGCCGACGTGGCCGCGGCCATAACGGACCTGGTGGGCGAAGCCCCCGCCGGGTACGCGCACGTGGTCGCCTCGCGCGATATGCACATCGATCCGGGGTCCCACTTCTCGGACCGTCCGGACTTCGTCGACTCCTGGCCGCGGCACTGCGTGGCCGGCACCGAGGGCAGCGGTTTCCACCCCAATCTGGCGCCCGCCCTGGCCTCGGGCGCTGTCCAGGCGGTCTTCGACAAGGGTGCCTACGAGGCGGGCTACAGCGCCTTCCAGGGCGCCGACGAGAACGGCGCCGGGCTGGCGGACTGGCTGCGGGGGCGCGGGGTCACCGAGGTGGACGTGGTCGGCATCGCCACGGACTACTGCGTACGGGCGACCGCGCTGGATGCCCGGCGGGAGGGCTTCGCCACCCGGGTGCTGCTGGATCTGACGGCGGGGGTCTCCCGGGAGACGACGGACCGCACGCTCGAGGAGCTCCAGGAGGCGGGCGTGGAGCTGAGCGGCAAGCCGGTGGTCCAGGGCGGGTAGCCGCCCCGGACCGGCGTTTCAGGGGCCGAAGGGGCTCAGTCAGGGGCTCAGGGGCCGAAGGGGCCGGCTCCGGCCCGCACCAGCCGTGCGATGGGGTGCCAGGACTCGGTGTCGTCGTGGTCGACCGGCTGCCAGACCAGCCCGTCGGGGTGGTGGAGCACGGCCGTGATCTCGTCGGGGGTGGGCGGCTCCGTGTTGCCGCGCAGATAGACGGCGCGCAGCCCGAGGTTGCGGAGGCGGGTGAGGGCTCGCTGGCGGTTGACCGCGTGGACCAGCACCCGGACCCGGGTGTCCGGCGGGGGCCCGCCGCCGGGCGGGGCGGTCAGGGACAGGGCTACGACGACGCTGCCGTCGGGAAGCCTGGCGTATCCACCGCCTGCCATCAGCCTCTCGTCTCCGTTGATAAGACCATCATGAGAGGCATTCTCAAGGCGGACGGCCGCCGTCCGCCAGGGGACGACGGCCGCCGGTGGCTACCGCGGGGTCACTTGCCGGCCGGGCCGACCTGGAGCGTCATCGAGGAGCCGTTGAGGGCCTCGGTGAGGATGCGGATCCGGGTGTTGGTGTCCGTGATCTTCACACCGCCCGTGGGGTTCGCCGCGTCGTAGTAGGTGTTCTTGTGGTCGTCGAACACCGGGACGCCCAGCTTGCCCTTGACGCGGGTGGCGACACCGTTGTTGTGGGCGGTGAAGCCGTCGGTCGGGTACCAGCTGAAGGTCGAGTCGTACGCCTGGAAGCGGTTCTTCATCAGCGAACCGTCCGCCCACTTCTCGGCCTTGGGGTGGGCGTCGACCGGCAGGATGCGGCCCGCGCCCGGGTGGACGCCGACGTTGTTGTCCACCTGCGAGGTGTCCCACTGCCAGATCAGCAGGCCGTTCTGGTACGGGTAGTGCTCCACCCAGCCCGGCTTGGTGTCGCGCCAGCCGAAGTTGTACGGGCCGACCTTCAGGGTGCGGTCGTACGACACGTACTGGCGGTTCTCGGCGATGTAGTACTGCGGGTAGTTCTTGCTGAAGGACGCGCCGATGCGCGAGAAGCCCTTCGCCGTCCAGCCGTTGTCGCCGTTCTCGGCGCCGTCGGTGAAGACGTTCGCGCCGTCGGCGGTCAGGGCGATGGCGTCGGCGGTGAAGCCCTTGCCGGAGGTGCCGCCGTCGGTGGCGTAGCGGAAGCGCAGGTCGATCTTCTTGCGCGCATAGGCGTCGAGCGGGAAGGACAGCTTCTTGTACGCGCCGGAGACACCGGTCAGGGCCGGCTTGTCGCCGCCGTCACGGGTGATCTTCTTGCCGTCGGCCGTGCCGTCGACGGGCGTCCAGTTGGCGCCGCCGTCCGTGGACACCTCGGTGTAGAGGTAGTCGTAGTTCTCCTCGATGTCCCACCAGCCGGACAGGTCCAGGGTGGCCTTGGACTTGCCGGTGAGGTCCACCGGGCGGGAGAGGGTGTTCTTCAGGTCGTCGCCCTGGCCGCTCCACCACTGCGCGGCGCCCTCGGCGGGCTTCACGACGTCGGTGGTGACCTTCTTGTCCGGGAGGCTGACGACGAGCGCCTGCTTGTCCTTGGTGTTGTACTCGGCGACGCCCAGCTTGTGGGTCGACTTCGTCGCGGCCTTGGCCTTGTCGTAGTTGAGCCAGCCGAGCTGGAGCTTGTCCCAGGCGCTCATGTCGCCGGGCAGGTCGCCGATGGTGTCCTTGCCCTCGCCGAGCCAGGAGCCCGAGGACATCAGGGACCAGTAGGCGACGGAGGACTCACCGGTGCCGGTGGTGTCGTACTCGTCGGGGAGGCCCAGGTCGTGGCCGTACTCGTGGGCGAAGACACCGAGGCCGCCGTTCTCGGGCTGCATGGTGTAGTCGCCGACCCAGATACCGGTGTCGCCGATCTGGGTGCCGCCGGCCTTGTTGTTCGCGGGGCCGGTCTTGCCCGCGTCGGAGCCGTAGGCGTACCAGCGGTGGGCCCAGATGGCGTCCTTGCCCTGGGCGCCGCCGCCCGCGGACTCGTCCTCGCCGGCATGGACGATCTGGAAGTGGTCGATGTAACCGTCGGGCTCGTTGAAGTTGCCGTTGTGGTTGTAGTCGTTGCGGTCCCACTGGTCGTACTGGGCGAGGGTCGCCTTGATGTCGGCGTCGCTGCGACCGGCGGCCTTCTGGTCCTTGACCCACTGATTGACGGCGTCGCGGATCAGGTCCCAGGCGCTGGGGCAGTTGGTGGAGCCGCAGTAGTTGGAACCGTAACGGGCCTCGTTCCACGGGACGCGGACCCAGTCGGTGACCTGACCGTCGACCGAGTAACGGCCGGACGACTGCTTCTCGTAGTACTTCGCCAGGGACTCCTTGTCCTTGTCGTGCGAGAAGTAGAGGTCCTGGAAGTACTCGCGGTTGTAGTCCTTCTGCCAGGCCGTGCTGTTGTCCTTCGCACGGTCCGGCTTGGCTATGGTGTTGTGCGCCGGGCCGGGCGTGCCGCCGTACTTCTTGACGGGCGGCTTGGGGCCGTCGGGCCCGTCCGGGTCGTACATGGTGGTGTTGTCGACCTGATCACCGAAGTCGACCAGGATCGTAAATATCTTGTCGGTCTTCTCACGGCCGAGCTCGACGTACTTGTCCTTGCCGAGCTTGACGACCTTGGAGGCGCCGCGCTGCTCCGGCTTGGCGTCGCCGGCGACGACCTGCTCCACCGCCGCCTTGCGCTGGGCTTCCTGCTTCTTGCTGAACGGGCCCTTGAGGTCGTGCTCCACACCGGGCTTGACCTGCGCGGGGTCCTGGCGCTGGACATGGGTGGGGCCCTGGTCCGCGCTCGACGGGCCGGTCATGCCCGCCGCCTGCGCGACACCCGCCGCCAGGGTGCCCGTGCCGAGCGCCGCGACCACGACGGCCGCCGCGGCGGATCGGACGACCCTCCGATGGCTGATCTTCACTTGTGAATGTCCTCCCCAGTAAGAACTGTGGAGGTATTTGACCTGAGTGACGCAAGAAAAGACAGATCTTGACCATGACGAGCAGAGCAAGTACGTTATCCGGCCTTTAAGTTGCGGATAACGGGCGTCAATGGGCGAGACCGGGCGCGCTCGACTCACTTGACGACATACCAAACGCCCCCGTGCGCCCCTTTCGCTCCGGGCACCGTGGGTTAGGTCACGCTTACCACCAGTTCCCCCAGGGCAAAGAGCACCGTAGAGTCGAAGTGCGGTACGTACCAACGGCACGTACCGCCAGACTCCGGCCCCCTATATCCCCCCGCATATCGATGCCTTGAGGACGGATACCGCCATGCCGCGTCCGACTCCTGCACAGATCGCTTACGGATCGGCCACCGTAGTCTTCTCCAGCGCCGCGCTCCTGCTGTTGACACCCACCGGGTCGACACTGCTGCTCGGCGCCCTGGCCCTGGCCGCGCTCATCCTCGGCTGTGCCGTGGCCGTCACCGTCCCGGCCCGCTCCCGCTCCCGCTCCCGCTCCCGCCGGGAACGCCAAGCGGCGGGCGCCGCCGCCCGGTTGCCCGAGCGGCGCACGCCCGCGCACGCGGGCTCCCACGCCGGGTCCGCCGTGGGGGAGCACTCACTCCACGGTTGAGACCACCACGGTCTTGGCCGTCTTGTCGTGGACGCACTGGTGGTACGGCTGGTCCCAGGTGCACCACAGCACGTTCACCAACCAGAAGACGAAGCCGCAGCACGGCACGATCTCGGGCAGGGAGTAGACCGCGGCACGCGTCCACCCCGGCCGCCCTTCCGGGATCGCGCCGTTCTCCAGCATCGCGACCCGGATCTTCATCGCCATCTTGCCCACCGTCTGACCACGCGTGGTCAGCATCAGGCCCTCGTACACGAAGTAGACGACCGCGATGATGATGGACAGGCTGGTGGACCGCGCCTGGTCGTTCCAGGGGTCGTAGTTCCGCGTCGAGAGCGAGAAGATCACGCTGATCGGGATGCTCACGATCAGCCCGTCGATGATGCGGGCGACGAGCCGCTTGAAGCGGTTCGCGAGCGGGGGCATACCGGCGAGGGGATCGGGCCCGTAGGGCCCGCCACCGTACGGGCTGCCGCCCGGGGGGCCGCCGTAGGGGCCACCACTCGGGGGCGGGCCGCCGTACGGGCCACCCGGGTACGGGCCGCCCGGAGGCGGGCCCGGGTAGGCACCGCCGCTCGCGCCGCCGGGCGGCGGGGAACCGGGAGGAGAAGGCTCCTGGGGCCTCTTCAGGAACGGATCGTCCTCCGGCGGCTCCGGCGGGGGCGGCTGATCGGTGCTCATGGCCCGAGTAGAACCCAGGGCGCCTGAGGGCGCATCCGCCGCTGTGCCGTTCGGGGGTGGGGCCTACTCCCCCGCCGACGCCACGAACGTGCGCGCCACCTTGTCGTGCCAGCACTGCCGCCACGGCCGGTCGAAGAGGCACCACACCACGTTCAGCAACCCGACGGCCACCACACCGAGCCCTCCGTACACCAGCCACCGCCGCACCGCCGCCCCCGTCGACGCCGTGTCGTGCGACTCGATGTCCAGCACCCGCACCCCGAACACCTTCTTGCCCAGCGTGCGTCCCCACTTCGCGGTCGGCAGCGCCTCGTACAGCAGCCCGGCGACCAGCAGCACGCCCAGCACGATCGCCAGATACGTGCCCGTCGTGCCGTCGAGGAGCCAGACCGTCACCGTCCGGCCGGTCTGCCGCGCCTGCTCCACCTTCGCGTCGATGTGCTCGACCGACTTCGCCCACAGCGGCACCGCGACAGCGCCGACCACCGCGCCCAGCACCGCGGAGTCCAGCAGCCGGGCGGCGAGGCGGCGGCCGAGCGCGGCGGGGCGGCCCTGCGCCTGGGCCGCGCGCAGGAACGGGTCGTCCTTGGGCGGCTTCCGCCACGCCGCGTCCGGCGCGGCCGACTCGGCCACCGCGCCGCCGGGCACGGCCTGCGGGCCCTGCTGCGCGAGCTGGTGCACCTGCTGGGCCCAGCCCACCGGCTGCCGCCGCTCCACGGGAACGGGCGCGGACTCCGGGCGCCGGGCGGGCAGGGCGGCCCCTTGGGACCCGGCCGAGGGGACGGGGGCCACGGGGGCCACCGGGGTCGCCTCCCCGGCGCGCTGGGCGGGCCACGCCTGCCGGGCGGCCGGCGCGACCGCCGGGAGCGGCGCGGGCGGCCCGCCGGGCGCCGCGCCATGGGGCTTGGGCCGCAGGTCCAAGGTGCCCTGGCCATGCCCCCCATGGCCCTGCATCTGCTGGCCCTGCACCTGCTGGCTCTGTCCCTGCCCCTGCCCTTGCGCGGGCACGGGAGGCTCGGCCCGCTCCGGGGCCACCGGCTCCACCGCGGGCAGCTCGGGCAGCCGCGGGTCACGCGCCTTGGGCAGCGCGGCGGGACCGGAAGCGGCGGCAGCGGCGCCACCACCCCAGGAGACCCGCTGGTCTTGAGCGCCGCCGTCCGCCTGCCATGCCCCACCGCCCGCCGGCCCTCGCTCGACGACCGGCCCCGGCTCGGGCTCCGGCTCCTCGTCCAGGAACACGGGCCCCGTCTCGTCCGCCGCGCGCCGCGCGACCGGCTCGGCGGACGCGGACGGCATGGACGACGAGGCGGACACGGGCGTCACAGGCGTCACGGGCGGGACCGGGGCCGGAGGCCGCGCCGCCGACGGCGGCGGTGCGGGCATCGGCTCACCCTCGGCCGGCGCCGGCCGGCTCGTACCGGGCACCCAGGCGGCACCGCTCCAGTAACGGATGTAGCCCGGAATGGACGGGTCCGGATAAAAGCCCTGAGGGGGGCTGCCGTCGGCGGATCCCGAGATAGGTGCGCTCATGGTCTCCGGTGTCCCGTATCTGCTCGGCCGTACGTAAGGGGTGGTCACCAGGTCTACCAGAACGCCCCTTCCTCTGTGACCGTCGCAGGGCCGGTCCACTCACACGTGCGACTGCGGCACCGCCGCGCCCCCGGGACGAAAATCTTGAAACTGTTTGCCGAAACCGCGTAATGAAACCCGTCCGGCGCACTCTCTCCGTCCGTAACCGTTCCCGAGGCGGATCCCGAACGGATCCCGGAACCCGAGCAGAGAGAGGTGCGCCCATGCACACCGAGGTGGTACGAGACCTGGAGACCGACCTGGTGCTGTCGCCGGAACACAGCGTTCCGGTACCGGCCCGGCTGACCTACCGGACGGAGGACCCCTATGCCGTCCAGCTCAGCTTCCACGTCACCTCGCCACGCCCCGTGACCTGGACTTTCTCCCGGGATCTACTGATCGAGGGGGTGTTCCGGGCAGCCGGTGAGGGCGATGTGCGGATCTTCCCCGGCAAGGTCGGCGGACGGTCCGTGGTCTGTCTGGCGCTGTCCTCGCCGGAGGGCCGGGCGCTGGTGAGTGTGCCGGTGAAGGAGGTGTCCGGCTGGCTGGAGCGGACACTGCGGCTCGTGACGCCGGGTCTGGAGGGCGAGTGGCTCGCCCTCGACGAGGCCCTGGAGGAACTGCTGACGTCAGGTGCGTAAGGCGGAAGGCACCGTTCGGGGAGGGCAGGGCGCGGGCGGGCTACCCGATGGAGTGACCGCCGCGCCGGCCCCCGGGCCCATGGGTCACTCCCCCGCGCCCCCGGCCGGCGGGTCGAGGACCTTGCCGGGGTTGAGCAGCCCGAGCGGGTCGAAGACGGCCTTGATACCGCGCTGGAGCTCCATCGCCACCGGCCCGGCCTCCCGGGCCAGCCAGTCCTTCTTCAGCAGGCCCACTCCGTGCTCGCCGGTGATGGTGCCGCCCAGCTCCAGCCCCAGGGCCATGATGGCGTCGAAGGAGGCCCGGGCGCGGCGTGTCTCGTCGGGGTCGGCGGGGTCGAAGCAGACGACGGGATGGGTGTTGCCGTCGCCCGCGTGGGCGACGACGCCGATGGTCAGGCCGTGGTCGCGGGCGATGGCGGTGGTGCCGTCCAGCATCTCGGCGAGCCGGGAGCGCGGTACGCACACGTCGTCGATCATCGTGGCGGGGCGCAGCCGCTCGAGCGCGGGCAGGGACATCCGGCGGGCCTGCAGCAGCAGTTCGGACTCGGCGGCGTCCTCGGCGGGGACGGCCTCGGTGGCCCCGGCGGCGCGGCACAACTCGGCGACGGCGGCCAGGTCCGCGGCGGGGTCGGGGGTGTCGAAGGCGGCGAGCAGCAGGGCTTCCGTGGTCTCCGGGAGGCCCATGTGGGTCATGGAGTTGACGGCCCGTACGGTCGTGGCGTCCATCAGCTCCAGCAGGGACGGCGCGTGCCCACGCGCCATGATGTTCCGTACCGCCTCGCAGGCCGCGGCGACGGAGGGGAACTCTGCGGCGAGCGCCAGTTGCGCGGGCGGCGCGGGCTTGAGCGCCAGGACGGCCCGTACGACGATGCCGAGGCTGCCCTCGGAGCCGACGAAGAGCCGGGTGAGGTCGTAGCCGGCGACGCCCTTGGCGGTGCGCCGGCCGGTGGTGAGCAGCCGTCCGTCGGCGAGGACGACGTCCAGGCCGAGGACGTATTCGGCGGTGACGCCGTACTTGACGCAGCACAGCCCGCCGGAGGCGGTGCCGATGTTGCCGCCGATGGTGCACTGTTCCCAGCTGGAGGGGTCCGGCGGGTAGTACAGGCCGTGTTCGGCGACGGCCCGGGAGAGGGTGGCGTTGACGACACCGGGTTCGACGACGGCGATCCGCTCGACCGGGTCGATCTCCAGGACGCGGTCCATCTTGACGAGCGAGAGGACGACGCAGCCGTCGGTGGCGTTGGCCGCGCCGGACAGTCCCGTGCGGGCGCCCTGCGGGACGACGGGGACCCGGAGGGCGGTGGCGGTGCGCATCACGTGTCGCACCTGTTCGACGGTGCGTGGCAGGACGACCACGGCGGGCGTCCCGGCGGCGCAGAAGCTCGCCATGTCGTTGGCGTAGGAGCCGGTGACGTCGGGGTCGGTGAGCACCGCCTCGGCGGGGAGCCCCGTGCGCAACTGATCGATGAGATCGCCCATGGGCCCACCCTGTCACCGAGTGCCTCCAGAGGGGAAGCGCCCCGAAGGGGCGCGGGGCAGTGCCGTCATGCGGCTCCGCCGCGTGGGCGCGACCGGCCACAACCGGCCCGCAGCCGACCCGACCGCGCCCTCCGGACGCACCGAGGTCAGAGATTTCCCCGCTTCTCCTGCTCGCGCTCGATCGCCTCGAAGAGGGCCTTGAAGTTGCCCTTGCCGAAGCCCATCGAGCCGTGCCGCTCGATCATCTCGAAGAAGACCGTGGGGCGGTCCTGGACCGGCTTGGTGAAGATCTGGAGCAGATAGCCGTCCTCGTCGCGGTCGGCGAGGATCTTCAGCTCGCGGAGGGTGTCGATGGGCACCCGGGTCTCGCCGACCCACTCGCCGAGGGTGTCGTAGTAGGAGTCGGGGGTGTCCAGGAACTGAACGCCCGCCTCCCGCATGGCCCGTACGGTGGCGACGATGTCATTGGTGGCCAGCGCGATGTGCTGGACGCCGGGGCCGTTGTAGAACTCCAGGTACTCGTCGATCTGGGACTTCTTCTTGGCGATGGCCGGCTCGTTGAGCGGGAACTTCACCTTGCGGGTGCCGTCCGCGACGACCTTCGACATGAGCGCGGAGTACTCGGTGGCGATGTCGTCGCCCACGAACTCCTTCATGTTGGTGAAGCCCATGACGTTGTTGTAGAAGCTCACCCACTGGTCCATCTTGCCGAGCTCGACGTTGCCCACGCAGTGGTCGATGGCCTGGAAACGGCGGGGACCGGTCTCGACGATGGGCTCGGCGGCGACGTAGCCGGGCAGGTACGGGCCGGTGTAGGCGGAACGGTCGACGAGCGTGTGGCGCGTCTTGCCGTAGGTGGCGATGGCCGCGAGGACGACGGTGCCGTGCTCGTCCTTCAGCTCGTACGGCTCCGCCAGGCCGGTGGCGCCGTGCTCTATGGCGTAGGCGTACGCCGCCCGCGCGTCGGGCACCTCGATGGCGAGGTCCACGACGCCGTCGCCGTGCTCGGCGACGTGGTCGGCGAGGAAACGGCCGTGCTCGGTGGTCGCCTTGATCACGGTGGTGAAGACGAACCGGGCGCTGCCGGACTCCAGGACGTAGGCGGCGGTCTCACGGTTGCCGTTCTCCGGTCCGGAGTAGGCGACTCGCTTCATGCCGAAGGCGGTGGAGTAGTAGTGGGCGGCCTGCTTGGCGTTGCCGACGGCGAAGACGACCGCGTCCATCCCCTTGACCGGGAAGGGGTCGGCCTGCCGTGCGGTGTGCGGGGTGTGATCCGTGGTCTGAGTCATGGGCGCAGCGTCTCTCCGAACCACAAGGTGCGCAATAGTTTGCGATTCCACTGGGCATTATGCATAGAGGAGGTCGAGAAGCCCCGGACGTTCTGTGCATGATGACCACGAAAGGCGGATCAGGGTGATCGATCGTTTGGACGGCAGGCTGATCGAGCTGCTCGCGAGGGAGCCGCGGATCGGGGTGCTGGAGGCCTCACGGCGCCTCGGCGTGGCGCGCGGCACGGTGCAGGCGCGGCTGGACCGGCTCCAGTCGCAGGGGGTGATCAGGGGCTTCGGCCCGGATGTGGACCCGGCGGCGCTGGGCTATCCGGTGACCGCGTTCGCGACGCTGGAGATCAAGCAGGGGCAGGGCGCGGACGTCCGGACGCATCTGGCGTCGGTCCCCGAGGTGCTGGAGCTGCACACCACGACCGGGCACGGGGACATGTTGTGCCGGCTGGTGGCCCGGTCGAACGCGGATCTCCAGCGGGTGATCGACCGGGTGGTGGGCTTCGAGGGGATCGTCCGGGCGTCCACGGCGATCGTCATGGAGAACCCGGTGCCGCTGAGGATCATCCCGCTGGTGCAGCAGGCGTCGGAGGACTGACGCGTCCGTTGCCCTACGCGGGACAGGAGGGGACGGCGCCCCCGTCCTTCAGCGCCTTCAGGGAGGCGACCGCGTCGGTCAGCGTGGTGACCGGGATCAGCCGCATGCCCTTGGGCAGCTCGGCCCCCGCGTCGGAGCACTCGCCCTTCGGCACCAGGAAGACGGTGGCGCCGTCGCGCCCGGCCGCCTGGGTCTTGAGGGAGACGCCGCCGACCGCTCCGACGGTGCCGTCCGGGTCGATGGTGCCGGTGCCCGCGATGACCCGGCCGCCCGTCAGGTCGCCGCCCCGGCCGTCGCCGTCGATCTTGTCGATGATGCCCAGGGTGAAGAGCAGGCCGGCGCTCGGCCCGCCGACGTCGGCGAGGCTCAGTTCCACCTTCACGTCCTTGGGCGAGCGGTGGAGGTAGCGCAGGGCGGCCTCGGCCGCCGCGTCCTGGGACTTCTTCATCTCCGCGACGTTGTGCCGCTCGATCTGCTGGTCGGACTGCCCCGGGGGGTAGACCGCGTCGCGCGGCATCACGGCCCGGTCCGTACGGAACCAGCTGTCGACCACATCGCCCAGACCGATCTCGGTGTCCGGCCCGGTGGCCTCGATGGTGGTCATGCGCAGCTGCCCGCTCGTGCCGCGGGTGGGGGTACCGGAGATCGTGATGACGGGCTTGTCCTTGTGCTGCCCCAGCACGTTCGCGGTCGTGGAGCCCGGCTGGGCGATGACGAACGGCAGGGGGACGAGCGCGGCCACGGCGAGCAGGGCGACGACGGGTGCGGCGCAGACGGCGAGGACGCGGGTCCGGGTGGGGGCTGGCATGCTGCGAATCTAATTCACGGGTGGGGGGAACGCGGCATCCGCCCCACCCCCACCCCCTCACGTCGGTGGGCCGCTACCGCAGCGCGTCGGCCACCTCCTTCGCGGCCTCCATCACCCGCGGCCCGACCCTCGCGGGCACCGAGTCGGCGAGCATCACCACTCCTACGCTCCCTTCGAGCCCGGACACTCCGAGCAGCGGTGCGGCCGCTCCGCTCGCCCCGGCCTCCAGCTCGCCGTGGGTGAGCGCGTACCCGGGGTTGTCGACCTCGCCGCGGCGCGCGGCGATGATGGCCCGTCCGGCCGCGCCGCGGTCCAGGGGGTGACGGAATCCGGCGCGGTAGGCGACGTGGTAGTCGGTCCAGGTCGGCTCGACGACGGCGACCGCGAGCGCCTCGGCGCCGTCGACGAGGGTGAGATGGGCGGTGGCTCCCAGGTCCTCGGCGAGCGAGCGCAGGGCGGGCAGGGCCGCTTCCCGGACGAGCGGGTGCACCTGCCGCCCGAGCCTCAGCACTCCGAGGCCCACCCTGGCCCGGCCGCCTATGTCCCGGCGGACGAGCGCGTGCTGTTCCAGGGTGGCCAGGAGCCGGTAGACGACGGTCCGGTTGACGCCGAGCCGGGTGGACAGCTCGGTGACGGTCAGTCCGTGGTCGGTGTCTGCGAGCAGTTTGAGGACTTTCAGTCCCCTGTCGAGCGTCTGCGAAGTCTCCGCGGTCACGACGCCCCTCCTCCGATGAGTGGCGGCTCCCGTCGCGGTGGGGTCGCGGCGCCGGTCCCGTTCCGGCAGCGCGCGAGGAGAAGCCGCCGGCGGCTTGTCGTTATGGTCCGGCTGCGCTCCGCGGCGGCGCTGCCACGGGGCGTGTGCGTGACCGGCACGGTAGCGCCGCCGGTCCGCTCAGCGGAAGAGTCTGCCCACAATCCGGGCATCAGGGAGGGGAATTGTGCAATCCACTTTGTGGACAGGGCAATCCAGGGGGGCTATTGGCATTGCGGGGCTTTAGTGTGATCGCCATGCAGATTTCCCGAATAGCCACGATCGTGGCGGCCGGTGTCATCACCCCGGCCCTCTTCCTGGCCACGCCCGCCGTCGCCGAGGAGCAGCCGGGCGCGGCGGTACGGACGACGACCGAGCAGGGCACCCAGACGGTTGAACAGCCGGGTACGGTCCCGGCCGAGAAGGCCGACAAGGACAAGACCCCTTCCCGGATCCCGGTGTCAGTGCACGGGATCCCGAATACGCTCCGAGCGGGTGCGGACAAGCCGACGACGTTCCAGATCTGGTACGACAACCGGCAGGGCGACGCTGACGTGGCCTTCACGCCTCACGTCTTTTACCTCCCCGCTGGGGCCGATGCCGGCAAGGCCGATGACTACGCCATCGAGCTCTGGGAGCCCCGAGGGGGCACGGACCCAGGCTGGTTGCCGGTAGACCTGGCCAAGCAGTACAGCCCGGACATGAAGTCCTTCGACCGCAACGGCTCGCTCGGCCCGCACGTGCTGAAAAAGGGTCAGGTCGCGAAGTTCGACGTACAGCTGAACTTCGGAAAGCAGACCCCGGCCCACACAGCCCGCCTGCGGGTGACGGCCGAGAACAATGTGGCCGCCACCGCGGAGCAGGAATTCTCCGTCCTGGCCGCCAAGGAGCCGAAGCCGAGCAAGAGCGCGACCGCCACCGCCTCTACGTCCGCCACCGCGACCGCGACCGCTTCCGGCAAGGCGACCGCCAGCCCCAAGCCCTCCACGAGCGCCAGCGCGAGCGCCACCGCCAGCCCGAGCGCCTCGGCCTCGTCCTCCGCCGACGCGGCGGGCACCACCTCCGGTGGCTCCAGTGGCTCCGGCGGCACCACCGCCAACGGCAGCCGCACCGAGCTCGCCGCGACCGGGTCCGACCCGGCCACCCCGTGGATCGCCGCGGGCGGCGCCGTGGCGATCGTCGCGGGCGCCGGCCTGGTCGTCGCGACGCGCCGCCGCGCGAACGCGCAGGGCTGACACGCGAAGGGGTGCCGCCCTACCGGGGCGGCACCCCTTCCTCGTGTCACTTCATGCGCGTAGCCCACTCCCGCACCTTGTTGATGCGGTCCGTGAGCTGCCCCGCCGTCGCCTCCGCGCTGGGCGGCCCACCGCACACGCGGCGCAGCTCGGTGTGGATCACACCGTGCGGCTTGCCGCTCTGGTGGACGTACGCGCCCACCAGCGTGTTGAGCTGCTTGCGGAGCTCCAGGAGCTCCTTGTGCGTGACCACCGGCCGCCGCTCGGCGGGGATTTCGAGGAGGTCCGCCTGCTCGTCCGGCTTCCGGCGGCTGTGCGCGATCTGCCGGGCCTGGCGCTTCTGGAGCAGCAGCTGCACCTGCTCCGGCTCGAGCAGCCCGGGGATGCCGAGGTAGTCCTGCTCCTCCTCGCTGCCGGGGTGGGCCTGCATGCCGAACTCGGCGCCGTCGTAGAGCACGCGGTCGAAGACCGCGTCGGACTCCAGCGCCTCGAAGGGCAGCTGATCCTGCTCGCCGGTGTCCTCGTCCTGCTCCTTGTTCGCCTCGTCCATCTCCTTCTCGGACTCGGCGTAGGGGTCCTCCTCCTCGCCCTCCTTCTTGGGCTTGTCGAGGACGTGGTCGCGCTCGACCTCCATCTCGTTGGCGAAGGTCAGCAGCGTCGGGATGGTCGGGACGAAGACGGACGCGGTCTCGCCGCGCCGGCGCGACCGCACGAAGCGGCCGACGGCCTGGGCGAAGAACAGCGGCGTGGAGATCGTCGTGGCGTACACGCCGACCGCCAGGCGGGGCACGTCCACGCCCTCGGACACCATGCGGACGGCAACCATCCAGCGGGAGTCGTCCTGCGAGAAGTCGTCGATGCGCTGGGAGGCGCCGCTGTCGTCGGACAGCACGAGCGTCGCGCCCTCGCCGGTGATCTCACGGATCAGCTTGGCGTAGGCGCGTGCCGACTCCTGGTCGGAGGCGATCACCAGCGCGCCGGCGTCGGGGATGGACTTGCGGACCTCGGTCAGCCGCCGGTCGGCGGCGCGCAGCACGTTCGGCATCCAGTCGCCGCGCGGGTCCAGGGCGGTGCGCCAGGCCTGCGAGATGGCGTCCTTGGTCATGGGTTCGCCGAGCCGGGCCGCCAGCTCGTCGCCCGCCTTGGTGCGCCAGCGCATGTTGCCGCTGTAGGAGAGGAAGATCACCGGGCGGACGACGCCGTCGCCCAGCGCGTTTCCGTAGCCGTAGGTGTAGTCGGCGGAGGAGCGGCGGATGCCGTCGTTGCCCTCTTCGTAGGTGACGAAGGGGATGGGGTTGGTGTCGGACCTGAAGGGCGTGCCGGTGAGGCAGAGGCGGCGGGTGGCCGGCTCGAAGGCCTCCAGGCAGGCGTCGCCCCAGGAGCGGGAGTCACCGGCGTGGTGGATCTCGTCGAGGATGACGAGCGTCTTGCGCTGCTCGCTGCGGTTGCGGTGCAGCATGGGCTTCACGCCCACACCCGCGTAGGTGACGGCGACGCCGTGGTACTCGCGGCCCAGCGGCCCGGCGCTGTACTCGGGGTCGAGCTTGATGCCTATCCGGGCGGCCGCTTCGGCCCACTGTTTCTTCAGGTGCTCGGTCGGTGCGACGACGGTCACCTGCTGGACGACGTGGTGGTGCAGCAGCCAGGAGGCCAGGGTCAGGGCGAAGGTGGTCTTTCCCGCGCCCGGGGTGGCGACGGCGAGGAAGTCGCGGGGCTGCGTCTGGATGTACTTCTCCATGGCGGCCTGCTGCCAGGCACGCAGCTTGTTGGCGGTACCCCAGGGCGCCCGGCCGGGGAAGGCGGGTGAGAGATGGTGATTCGCGGTGGTGATAGTCACGGTCTCCGTCGGTGGGGTCGGCGGTCGGCAACCGCGTCAGCCTACCCGCGTCCACCGACACTGCCGTGTGCTACGTGCCGGGTCCACCCGGCGGTGGGACGGACCTCACAGTCCGGGCGACACAGTCCGGGCGACACAGTCCGGGCGACACAGTCCGGGCAACGACTCCGCGGCCTACCCCCGCGGCCGCAGCCGCGTGGCGACGTACGCCCCCGCCAGCGCCGCGCCCGCCGAGAGCACGAACACCGCCACGAACGCCCCACCGGGCGCGGCCGACGCGTTCGTGTCATGGGCACCGACGGAAGCCACCCCTCCCCCACCAAGAGCAAAAAGCACCCCCGCCAGCCCCACCAGCAGCACGCTCCCCAGGGCGTCCGACACCTGGAGCGAGGACGAGTTCGTGCCCTCCTCCCCCGGCCGCGACAGCCGGAGCGTGAGCACTCCCACGCTGGAGATCGTCAGCCCCATCCCGTAGCCGACGAGGAGCCAGCAGACGGCCACCAGCCACACCGGCACCGCGTCGATCAGCACCAGCGGCACCACCGCCACGGCGATCGCCTGTACCGCCATGCCCAGGCTCATCAGCCGCTCGCGGTGGGGTTCCAGCCGGGCGCGGCTCAGGGTGTACGAGCCGAGGGCCCAGGTCAGCCCGCCTCCGGTGAGCGACAGCCCGGCGAGCGTGGCCGACAGCCCGCGCTCGGTGACGAGCATCAGCGGGACGAAGGTCTCGGCGGCCAGGAAGGAGCCCTGCGCGAGACCGCGCAGCAGCACGACGGAGGGCAGTCCGCGCCCGGCCAGGAAGGTACGGGCGGGCAGCAGCCGCCGTACGCACGGCACGAGGAGGGCGAGCCCGGCGGCCGCGGGGAGGAGGGAGAACGGGCGGAGGTCCTGCCCGGCGTACTGGAGCAGTCCGGCCCCGGCGGCGACGCCGAGCGCGAGGAGGATCCGGCGCCGGTTCATCGCGCCCGTGCTCTTCCCCGGCGGCAGCGCGCGCAGCGCGGGGAGCATCACGGCGAGCGGCAGCAGTATCAGCACGGGGATGGCCAGGAACACCCAGCGCCAGCCGAGCGTCTCGGTCACCGTTCCCGCCACCAGCGGCCCCACGATCACGGGGACCACCCAGGCGGCGGAGAAGGACGCGATCACGGCGGGCCGCAGCCGTTCCGGGTAGGCCCGGCCCACGACCACGTACAGGGCGACGATCACGAGCCCGGAGCCGATGCCCTGCATGCCGCGCGCGGCCACGAACATCCACATCCGCTGCGCCGCGCCCGCGCCCACCAGCCCGGTGCCGAAGGCGGCGATGCCCGTGAAGAGGGGTACGAGGGGGCCGGCGCGGTCGCACCACTCCCCCGAGAGCGCCATCGCGAACAGGCTCGCGGTGAAGAAGGCGGAGAAGGCGAAGGCGTACAGCCCGATGCCGTCGAGCGCGCGGGCCGCGACGGGCATCGCCGTGTTGACGGCGCTGGCCTCGAAGGCGATCAGGGAGACGACGGAGACGATGCCGAGGGTGAGGGCGCGGTAGCGGCGTCCGAGAACGCCTTCCACCGTGTCCGTCGCGGCCTGGGTGGCGGATATGGGATCAGCGGCGGTCATGGCCTTCAGAGTAAGTGGCGAAAGCCGGTTTGACCCCTGTCGTGCGGAGGAGATCCACTCGGCCTTGAGGCCTAGTCGCATGGTCGGGCCAGGGCTCGGCCACAGGTCGGACACGGCTCCGTCGTCATTCGGTCGCGGTTTGATCATGGCCGAGCAAACGGCCGATTTTCGCCATGACCATGCCCATAAGCTTCCGGCCGATTCGTACGTAGTTCACTGTTCAACCCCGGCGGTCGACGCCGGGCGGCACCCTGGGGGACCCCTATGTCCATTCGCCATGTCGTCGCGGCCGCGTTGGTCGTCTCCGGCGCACTCGCACTGACCGCCTGCGGGCCCACCGAGGACGGCGGCAAGGACGACGCCAAGGGTTCGGCGAGCGCGGCGCCGTCGCAGCAGCCCGCCGACGGCAAGGACCAGGGAAAGAGCAAGGGCAAGGACAAGGGCAAGAGCGACTACAAGGACCCCTGCGCGCCGCTGCCCAAGGGCCACAAGCTCATCAAGGTCAAGAGCGTCGAGGGCGCGATGAACAACATCATCGCGCAGGACGCCGCCGTGTCCTGCAACACCAAGATGGACGAAGGCGCCTTCTACCGCAACGAGGGCCCGACGAACACCTACGCCTTCGACAACGAGCACGCGAAGGTGACCGTCCTCAGCCTGAACGGCCCCGAGGTCCGCCCGACGAAGCCCACCGACAAGACCCTCTCGGGCATCGGCCACGTCAAGGAGTGCGCGGACCCGAACCACCAGCAGTACGACAACCAGAGCAAGGCCGACCACAAGGAATGGTGCGCCGGCCAGAACTACTACAACGTGACGCTCGGCCCGGGCAACAAGATCACCGAGATGGTCGAGCTCTCCGGATCGTGACGCCCCAGGGGTGGGGGGGGGGGCGCCCCCCCCGCCCCCCCCCCCCCCCCCCCCCCCCCCCCCCCCCGGGCCCCCCCCCCCCCCCCAAAACCCCCCCCCCCCCCCCCCCCCCACCCCAC